>CAIUPP010000066.1 GCA_903901045.1 uncultured Planctomycetota bacterium | reverse complement strand
CGCGCCAATGATTTCGCGGGTTGGATAACCCGCGCCACAGTTGTGAAACCAGCTCTAGTCGCGGACTTGCCCATTGCCGTGGACAATGTACTTGTACGTCGTCAATTCCGGCAACGCCATTGGTCCGCGCGCGTGGAGCTTGTCGGTGCTGATGCCGATCTCCGCGCCGAAGCCGAACTGTGCGCCGTCGTTGAATCGCGTGCTGGTGTTGATGAAGACCGCCGCGGAGTCCACCCGCGCGGCGAACTCGCGCCCGGCGGACTCATCGCGCGTGAGGATCGCGTCGGAGTGCTGCGAGCCGTATCGCGCGATATGCTCAATCGCTTCCTCCAGCGAGTCCACCACCCGGATGGAGAGGATCAGCGCGTTGTACTCGGTGGACCAGTCCTCCTCGGTTGCGGGATTCATCGCGGGGACGATCCGTCGCGAGCGCTCATCGCCGCGCAGTTCGCAACCGGCGGCCTTGAGCTTTGCGGCGATGCGGGGGAGGAACTCCTTCGCGACCTTCGCGTTCACCAGCAGCGTCTCCATCGCATTGCAGACGGAGGGGCGCTGCAGCTTGGCGTTGAGGCAGACTTTCTCCGCCAGGTCGAGGTCGGCCGAGGCATCCACGTAACTGTGGCAGACCCCCTTGTAATGCTTGATGACGGGGATGCGCGCCTTCTCCATCACCGCGCGGATCAGTCCCTCGCCGCCGCGAGGAATGGCCAGGTCAATCTTCCCCTCCGCCCGGAGCAGCAAATCCATCACCGCGCGGTCGGGGGTGTTCACCATCTGCGCGCAGTCGCTCGAAAGTCCGGCCTCCGCCAGCGCCTCGGCCATAACCGACTGGATCGCCATGTTGCTGCGAAGCGACTCCTTGCCGCCGCGCAGAATCGCCGCGTTGCCGCTCTTGAGACAAAGCGCCGCGGCGTCGGCTGTGACGTTGGGGCGCGCCTCGTAGATCATCAGGATCACGCCGATGGGGACGCGGATCTTCTCGATTCGCAGCCCGTTGGGGCGAGTCCAGTCCGCCAACACCTCCCCGACGGGATCGCCCAGCGCGACCACCTGGCGCAGGCCGTCGGCCATCTCCTTGACGCGCTTTGCGTTCAGCGTCAGGCGTTCCACCATGGCGGCGGGAATGCCCGCTGCCTGCGCGGCCTTCACATCCTCCGCGTTGGCGGCCAGCAGCTTGGCCGATTGCGCTTCGATCCGCGCGGCCGCCTTAGTCAGCGCGCCATTCTTCTTCGCGGTGGGGGCGATAGCCAGCGCCCGCGAGGCCTGGCGGGCGCGGTCCAAGAGGCCGGCGACGTATTTCTCCATCTCGCTCATCGTGTGGTCCGAAATCGGAAAAGGGGGTCAGGCACCTTTTCGAACGGCTGAAAAGGAGCCAGACCCCTTTTCCGCCTGACTGACATGCTATCAGCGCGGCGGGGAAGATGCAACGAGATTTGGAGTGCGGGGCCAATGGCCCCGCTTTGGCTCGCGGTGGGAGATGACAATTCGCGCGGACGACTGCGTCGCTGATGGCGGCATGTCCCGTCATAGCCAAAGCGGCGTCATGGCCGCCGCACTCCATAATGCCCGACGCGGTCGCTCTAGCTCGCCGGTGGTGTATTCGGATACAATTGCTCCGTAATTATGCGAGGAGAGACGGTATGGCGGATGAAATCAAGATTGACCTCCACGACGTGTTCAACGACTCCGGCAAGATCGACCGGGCGCTCGATGAGGCGTTCGAGCGGGCGGAACGGACGCGGGCGCGGTGCCTGCAGATCGTCCACGGCAAAGGCTCCGGCCAGCTCAAGAAGCGTGTTCAGCGGTTCGTCCAGGAGCCGCGCGTGCGGGCGGTGACGCGCAGCGTGGATAATGACTCGAAGAATTGGGGGAGGTTGTTCATCTATTTCCGGTGGCCGGAGCGCCGCTGACGTTGCCTTGCGCCGTTTCCCCTTTCCGCGTTACACTATGTTTCGTCGGCACATCCTCGTCATCCCCGCTCGACTTCAGTGAGCGCCCTCGCAATATAAGGATCACTCATGGCTGAACAGTTCATTTTCACAATGTTGGGGCTGGAAAAATATTACGGTCAGAAGCAGGTGCTGAAGGACATCAACCTCTGCTTCTATCCCGGTGCGAAGATCGGGATCGTGGGCGAGAACGGCTCCGGCAAGTCGACCGTCCTGCGCATCATGGCGGGGCTGGATAAGGAGTTCAACGGCAAGGCGGAGCTCTCGCGCGGCTATCGCGCGGGGATCGTCATGCAGGACCCGATCCTCGACAAGGAGCTCACCGTCCGCCGGACGCTGGAAGGGGCTTTCACGGAGATCGTCTCGCTCGTCAAGGAGTACGAGGCGCTGGCGGACAAGATGGCGACGGCGCTGTCCGACGATGCGATGCAAGCGGCGATGGACAAGATGGGGCAGTTGCAGGACAAGATCGACGCGTGTGACGGCTGGAACCTGGACCAGAAACTGCGCCAGGCGGCGGATGCGCTCTTCCTGCCGGATGACGACCGCCTCATCGGCACGCTGAGCGGCGGCGAGAAGCGCCGCGTCGCCCTCTGCAAGGCGATCCTCGAACAGCCGCAACTGCTGCTGCTGGATGAGCCGACGAACCACCTCGACCCCGAGACGGTGGACTGGCTGGAGAACCAGCTCAAGGAGTACCCCGGCACGGTGATTATCGTCACGCATGACCGCTATTTCCTGGATCACGTGACCAAGTGGATTCTGGAGCTGGATGGCGGGCGCGGGATTCCGTACGAGGGGAATTACACCGGCTGGCTGGAGCAGAAGCTGCTGCGGCTGGGGAATGACGAGCGCTCGCCGCGGCGGCGCGCGCTGGCGCACGAGCTGGCCTGGATTCGGATGAGCGGCAAGGAGCGCGCCAATCTGTCGCGCTCACGCCTGGCGGAGTACGAGCAACTGGTTGCGCGCGAGGCTGCGCAGTCGCGCGACGATAACTCCGTGATCCAGATCGCCCCCGGCCCGGAGCTCGGCGACCTCGTCGTCGAGACGAAGGGGGTTGGCAAGAGCTTCGGCGACAAGCTGCTCTTCAAGGACTTGAGTTTCCAGATTCCCAAGGGAGCGGTGGTGGGGGTCGTCGGCCCCAACGGGACCGGCAAGACCACGCTCTTCCGCATGATACTCGGGCAGGAGAAGGCGGACGCGGGGCAGATGGTCATCGGCCCGACGGTGAAATTCGCCTATGTCGAGCAAGAGGCGACCTCGCTGCAGGGGGAGCACGACCTGCTGGAGGAAATCAGCGGCGGCGCGTCGGAGATCATTCTGGGCAAG
Source organism: uncultured Planctomycetota bacterium (assembly GCA_903901045.1). GTDB lineage: Bacteria > Planctomycetota > Brocadiia > CAIUPP01 > CAIUPP01 > CAIUPP01. The sequence continues at coordinate 20,426 of CAIUPP010000066.1, read as the reverse complement.
CAGCGCATTCCCGCGCGGCAATACTGCTCGCGCTTCGGCTTCAAGGGGCAGGACCAGGGGAAGAAGGTGAAGGAGCTTTCCGGCGGCGAGCGCAACCGCTGCCACCTCGCCAAGGTGCTCAAGGCGGGGGGCAATGTGCTGCTGCTGGACGAACCCACCAACGACCTCGACGTGAACACGCTGCGGATGCTGGAAGAGGCCATCAACGATTACAGCGGCTGCGTCCTGGTGATCAGCCACGATCGCTTCTTCCTCGACCGCATTAGCACGCACCTGCTGGTGTTCGAAGGGGAGGGCGTGGTACGCTTTTTCAAGGGGAACTACCAGGAGTACGAGGCGTGGCGGATCGGGCAGTTCGGCAAGGGACTCTTCGACAACCGCCGCAACCGGTACCGCAAGCTGGTGAAGTAACGTACGAGGCGGATCGGACGGATTGGACAGATCCGACGGATGGGAGTGGTATCGCGGGGGGGGGAGGCTGCCATGCGCGCGATGCGATTGAGCCGGCCGGAGCCGGTGGAAACCTTCCCCCTGGCCGAGGCCAACAAAGTCCTTCGGATGCTCAAAGAGAGCAAGTTGGAGGCTGCCGCCGTCCTGCGCGTGGGAAGTTGAGGCGCGGCGAGGGAATATCACCGCGGAGATACCGAGGCACGGAGATGGGGGACTTGCGGCGCTCGATTGCCGAACCCTGAACTGCGGCCGGCGTTTCAATGCGCCGGCGTGGTGGACTGCATGTTCGATTCGAGCAGGATCGAATCGAGGATTGCGGGATATTCCGGGTTCCCGGGCGTGATGGCCATCGCACGCCGGATATCCTCCTCCGCTCCGGCGAAATTCTTCTGCGCCTGGCGCGCCCGCGCGCGTTGTGCGTGCGCCCGGCCGGAGGCCTCGAACATTCCCAGCGCCGCCGTAGCGTCGCTCTCCGCCTGCGGGTACCGCTTGGCCTTCATCGCATCCTCTGCGGCGCGGTAATGCCGCATGAAAATCGCCGAGTCCGGGGCGGGGGTCACCGTGCCGACCGCGTTGATCACGCCGCGGATCGCCGGGTTCAGTGCGTGCGTCGCCATGAGGATGATCAGGACGATCCAGTAGAGCCGGTACATGCCGGGGCTGAAGGTGGGACGGACCTTTTTGAGAACCACCGGCCATATCTTCGATCCATCCAGCGGGGGCAGCGGGATAAGGTTGAAGAACGCCAGGACGGCATTGGCGATCACGCCGAACGTGAGCAGCACGTGCAGGATCGCCAGGGCATGCGCCCCCGCGTAGCCGAACGCGAAGGAATGCCGGGTGAACTGCATCAGTCCCAGCCCGACCCCCACCATCAGAAGGTTGGCCGCCGGGCCGGCGAGGCTGGTGAGGAAATAGTCGCGGCGCGGTTTGTTGAATTGGTAGAGATTCACCTGGACCGGGCGTCCCCAGCCGAAGGGCAGCACGATCATGCAGAGCGTCCCCAGCGGGGACAGGTGGCGCAGTGGATTCAGACTGACACGCCCCATCCGTCGCGCAAGGCGGTCACCCAGCAGACTGGCTGACCATGCGTGGGCGAACTCATGCACCGTAATGCCGGCCAGCAGCCCCGGAATGAACAGCAGCATTTCAAATGACACGCGGTTCCCTTCCGATAAGCCACAATTCCGCGCGTTTGGCCAGCCGTTCATCCTGCTCACGCAGGGTCGCCATCGCCTCCGCCGCCTCCGCCTGGGCGCCGATGGCCGTGTAGCCGAGGACCTGGCAGAATGTCCTCTCGGGCGGGGACAAGCTCACGCGGTCGAAGTGTTCCGCCGCGCGGCGGGCATCCCGGTCGCGCTGCGCCAGCGCCCAGAGCACCGCCTCGGCATGCGGGTCCTCGGCGATGTCCAGCAACCGTATGGCGCGGAGCTGCGCCTGGTCGAACTGCCCCTGAAGGAGGGCGTCGTACATTGCGTCCACCAGCAGCAGGTGGCTCAATTGCGGCGGGAGATCGTGCCGTGATGCCATAGCCTGCCGAACCGCCTTTGCTTCACCCCGCCGGTCGGCAATCAGGTATTCCAGCCAATCGAGACCGCCAAGAGGGTCATCCCCCAGGGTTTGGCCGGCCTGAAGCATGAGTGCGGCGCGATCCACATCATTGCGTTCGAGCGCGAGCAGTCCGGCGGTTGCGGCGAACTGCGGGCGGCGGTACCTGGCCAGCCAGCTTTCCGCCAGCGCCGTCGACGCGGGCATTCCCTGCAAACGGCGGACGATGGAGAGCGCCTCGCGCCCGACCTCAGGGTCGCGTCCCACGGCCCATGCCGTCTTGAGCAGGGGAACCGAGAGCGCCGCGCTGAAACGCGCGAACAATTCCCCCAGCCAGAGAATCGGCAGAGAGGCCAGCGTCCTTATCCAGCGAACAATGAACACACCGCAACTCCCGGATGCCGTGAGAATACTTCGGGCGGAACCGCAATCCGTCGGGATGCGTGGGCAGGATAACATTCGCGTCGCGGATGCACAAGGGAGAATCAGGGTGACTTGGGCCAACGGCCTCACGCCCCGCATTGCCAACGCCCTAGGGGGTGGTCAGTACGGCGGCCAACGTGTCCGCGACCTGCGCCAGTTGCGCGTCGTTGATCACCAGCGGCGGCTGGATGCGCAGGACGTTGCCGTCGCGCCCGCCGAGGCCGATCAGGACGCCGCGTTCGCGGCAATCTTTGACAATCTTCTTAGCGAACGCCGCGTCGGGGGCCGGCGCTGCATGGTTTAGCGCGCTGGGCGGTGCGCACGGCGCACCTGGGACAGCGCGCTCCACCAGTTCCACGCCGATCATCAGGCCGCGTCCGCGGACTTCGCCCACGCGCGGGTTGTTCTCAAGGCGGCGGCGAAGTTCGCCGATCAACCAGGCTCCCTTGCGTGCGGCCTGGGCGGGAAGATTCTCGCGCTGGTAGAAGTGGATCGTCGCCAGCGCCGCGGCGCAGCAGACGGGGTTCCCGCCAAACGTCGAGAGATGATCGCCGGGATGGAATGCCGCCGCGATGTCGGGACGCGTCACCATCGCGCTCAGCGGGAAGCCGTCGGCAATCCCTTTCCCGAGCGTGATGATGTCCGGCTCGACCCCCTCCGCCTCGATGGCGAACATGTGCCCGGTGCGCCCGAAGCCGGTCTGCACCTCGTCCGCGACCAGCAGCACGCCGTGGAGGTCGAGTATCTTCTTGATCGCCGCGAACCATCCCTTCGGGGGCACGATGATTCCGCCCTCCCCCTGCACCGGCTCGACGAACAACGCGGCCACGCCGCTGTGCTTGGCGAAGTTGATCTTCTCCTCCAGCGCCGCCGCGCAGGCGAGGTTGCAGCTTTCCGGCTTGAGCCCCAGCGCGCAGCGATAGCAGTAGGGGGCGGGGAGGAAGGAGACATCCGGCATGTACGGCCCGCCGCCGCGCTTGCGGCTCGGCAGCCCGGAGATGCTCAGCGTCGCCAGCGTGCGGCCATGGAACGCGCCGTCGAGCGCGATGAAACCATGCTTCCCGGTGAACTGCTTGGCTAGGCGCATCGCGGCCTCGTTCGCCTCCGCGCCGCTGTTGCCGAAGAAGCTCTTGCTCAGCCTATGTGGCACAGCCGCCCCCGGCTGTGACGTCGTGGGAGTGATCTCCGCCAGCAGTTCCGCCAGGTCGGCGGCGGGGGCGTGGGGGAGCAGGTACGTCCCGCAATGGACCAGCTTGCCGAGTTGCGCGCGCGCCGCCGCGACGACCTCCGGGTTGTTGTGCCCCGCGTTGCATACGGAGATTCCCGCGAACGCGTCCACATACGTCTTCCCCGCCGCATCCGTCAGCGTGGCCCCCTCAGCGTGGTCGGCGACGATGGGGGCGACCTCGCTGAGGAACTCGGTGATCATGTACTTCTTGAATTTGTCGAGAGTGTTCATGATGTGGGTATTCTACGGGGTTTGCGGAACGGATTCCACCGAGAAGTTTACACGCCGGCCCTGTGACAGGGGCGTGAAGAAGGGCGGCGGGGGGACAGTAGTCCCTATGTTCCTGCTTGTCTGTCCTCGATTCTGAGCTTCTCGATTTCGTCGAGACCGTAGAAGATGCTTGTGCCGAAATCGATCAGCCTAGTTGCGGCATTCATCTCTGCCTCGTCCCGAATCTTGAACTCAACGGGTGGGCAGACTGTCAGTGTAATGCTCATGTCGCCAGACCACAGTTCGATGGAGTTCTCGTCCTTCGTCGCCAAGTCGAGTAGTAACTGGACGTCGTCTGACCCATCACTGCGATTCTTCCACTTGTGGCACATGGAAGTGACGCCAGTTATCGTAAGCAGACTTCGAATCCACGGGTAGCGAATGACAGGCATAATGAAGCAGAGTTTTCCGCGCTGGCCTCGTTCGTACCACACGCGAGTTAGGGGCATTGTGAAAAGGGCGCTTTCCCGGTTGAAAGACGTCTCCATCGGTTTGAAATAAGCGTCATGCAAGTAGCCGGCAAGGAGAGGAATATCATGTATGGAAGCTTTCAGCATTCTGCCCTCATGCCCCATTTGTCAGGCGTCGCGGGCCTTCAGCCCACGGGATTACACTCCTTTATGCACGAAGAATAGCGCCTGCGCTGCCGAACGTCAAGACATTTGCGCCCCGGCTGGACGCAGGGATAATAGGCAGGCGGTTTCAGCCCCTGTCGCGCTTGCATTGCAGTGTATGCAATTGTATTCTAATAGCACACAATGTAATGGAGAGAACCAGCGATGTCCAAGACAGTGAGCGTGCGGTTGAGCGACCGCGTGTACCGACGGTTCCGCAAACTGGCGGAGCAGGACAACCGGCCGTTGTCGAACTTCATCGAAACGGCCGCGCTTCGCGCGATCGCCAGTGAGGAGTTTGCGGACGAATTCGAGATGGCCGAGATTCGCCGCAACAAGGGGCTCAACGAAAGCCTGAAGCGGGGGCTGCGCGACGCGGCGGCCAAGCGAGGCCGGTTTGCCTGAATTCCGGCTGTACGAAACGCGCGAGTTTCTCGCGGCGCTTGGCAAGCTTCAGCCGGCGGACGCGACATGGGTTCGGCGCAAGCTTCAGGAACACGTGTACCCGCAGATTAAGGGGGAACCGTTCTTCGGCGCGAACATCAAGAAGCTTCGGGGCTATTCGCCCGATACGTGGCGCTATCGCCTCGGCAGGTTCCGGTTGTTCTATATTGTGGATGAAACTCGGGGGATCATCTTCGTCCTCACTGTGGACCAGCGGAAGGATGCGTACAAGTAGGGGCTGGGGGCGACGGAGGAAGCACACGCGGGAATATGTGGGAAATGTCCGCGAGGGCAAGGCAATGGCTTGCCTCTCCACGACGACGGCCCCCGGCGCCTGCCGCGCTACACGACCACAGCGGGCTAAAGCCCGCTCTACACCTGCCTCGCCCGTTCCAACGCGAAGATTTGCTTCAGCGCCTGGCCTGTGTATGACCGCGGGTTCTGGGCGACTTGCTCGGGGCGGCCGCTGGCGACGATCTCGCCGCCGGCGTCGCCTCCTTCGGGGCCCATGTCGATGAGGTAATCGGCGGTCTTGATGACGTCGAGGTTGTGTTCGATGACGACCACCGTGTTGCCCAGGTCCACGAGCCGGTTGAGCACGTCGAGCAGCCGGTTGATGTCGGCGAAGTGCAGGCCGGTGGTCGGCTCGTCGAGAATGTAGAGGGTGCTGCCGGTGGACTTTTTGCCCAGTTCGGCGGCGAGCTTGATGCGCTGCGCCTCGCCGCCGGAGAGGGTGGTGGAGGACTGCCCGAGCGCAACGTAGCCGAGCCCCACGTCGTTGAGCGTCTGGAGCAGGCGCTTGACGACGGGGAAGTTGGCGAAGGTCTCCAGCGCTTCGTCCACGCGCAGTTCGAGCACCTCGGCGATGTTCAGCCCCTTGAAGCGGATGTCCAGCGTCTCGCGGTTGTACCGCTTGCCGCCGCACTCCTCGCAGGTGACGAACACGTCGGGGAGGAAGTGCATCTCGATCATCTTGGTCCCCTGCCCCTGGCACGCCTCGCAGCGGCCCCCCTTGACGTTGAAGGAGAACCGCCCGGGTCCGTAGCCGCGAATCTTCGCCTCTTTGGTGAGCGCGAAGACGTGGCGGATGGAGTCGAACAGCTTGGTGTAAGTGGCCGGGTTCGATCTGGGAGTGCGCCCGATGGGGGTCTGGTCGATCTGGATGATCTTGTCGATCTTGTTTGCGCCGAGGATCTTTTCGTGGCGGCCGGGCATTTCGCGGCTGCGGTAGAGTTTGCGCGCGAGGGCGCGGTAGAGGATTTGCGCGACGAGGGTGCTCTTGCCGGAGCCGCTGACGCCGGTGACGCAAATGAGCGCGGCCAGCGGGAAGGAGACGTTGAGCGATTTGAGGTTGTTCTCTCTCGCGCCGCGGACCTGGATGGCTTCCTTCAGGTCGAGCGACCGGCGCGACGCCGGGGTGGCGATGCTCATCTTTCCGGAAAGGTACGCGCCGGTGAGCGAGCGCGGGTTGGCGATGATCTCCTCCACCGTCCCCTGCGCGACGATCTCCCCGCCGTGCGCCCCCGCGCCGGGGCCGAGGTCGATGACGTAATCGGCGAGGCGGATGGCCGCTTCGTCATGCTCCACCACCAGCACCGTGTTGCCGATGTCGCGCAGGTGCAGCAGGGTGCTCAGGAGTCGCTCATTGTCGCGGTGATGCAGCCCGATGGTCGGCTCGTCCAGGACGTAACAGACGCCGACCAGCCCGCTGCCGACCTGCGTGGCGAGGCGGATGCGCTGCGACTCGCCGCCGGCGAGGGTGGAGCTGGTGCGGTCGAGCGTGAGGTAGCCGATTCCCACGTCCACCATGAAGGAGAGCCGCTGGCGGATTTCCTTGAGGATGGGGGCGGCGATGCGCTGCTTTTCTCCGTCGAGCGCGAGGGCGTTGAAGAACGCTAGCGCTTCGGTGATGGACATACGCGTCACGTCGTAGATGTTCTTCCCCTCCACCGTCACCGCGAGGGATTCTTTCTTCAGCCGCGCCCCCTTGCAGGTGGGGCAGGGGAGTTCGCTCATGTAATCGTGCAGGCGCGCCTTGACGTATTCGCTGGAGGTCTTCTCGAAACGGCGCGTGCAGTTGGGGATCACCCCTTCAAACTCCGCGGGCCAGCGGCGGGATTTCACGGCGTCGGTCCCGAGGAGAAGCACCTCGCGGATATCCTTGGGCAACTCCTTCCAGGGAGTCTCCGCGTCTACGCTGAAATCGCGGCAGAACTCCTGGAGGACGTAGTGGTAATAAATCGCCATGCGTTTGCCGCCTCGCCGCCAGACGTCAATCGCCCCGTTGCGCAGCGACGCCTCTTCGTCGGGGACGATCATCCCCGGGTCGAATTCCAGCCGCGTGCCGAGGCCGTCGCAGGTGGGGCAGGCGCCGTAGGGGCTGTTGAAGGAGAACATGTTGGGGGCCGGCTCTTCGTAGCTGATGCCGCAGGTGGGGCAGGCGTAGCGCTCGCTGTAGAGGGTGTCCTTCCAGCCCTTCTCCGTCTCCTGGCTGACCACCAGCGTTCCTTCGGCCAGTTTCAGCGCCGTCTCGACCGAGTCGGTCAGCCGCGATTCGACCCCGGGCTGAAGCGCGAGCCGGTCCACGACCACGTCGATGTCATGCTTCTTGTTCTTCGCGAGAGTGGAGATGCGCGCCAAGTCGGTGACGATGCCGTCGATCCGCGCGCGGACATACCCCTCGGTCTTGATGCGGCGCAGCACGTCGGCGTGTTCTCCCTTGCGTCCGCGCACCAGCGGGGCGAGGAGCATGACGCGCGGCGAGTGCTCCTTGGAGACTCCGCCCAGCACGGTGCGGACGATGCGCTCCGCCGATTGCTGCGCGATGGGGCGGCCGCACTTGTAGCAATGGGGGAGGCCGGCGCGCGCGTAGAGGAGGCGCATGAAGTCGTAGATCTCGGTCGTGGTCGCCACGGTGGAACGCGGGCTGGCTATGCCGCTGCGCTGCTCGATGGCGATGGTGGGGGGCAGGCCGTCGATGGATTCGACCGCCGGCTTCTGCATCTGCTCCAGGAACTGGCGCGCGTATGCGGAAAGGCTTTCGACGTAGCGGCGCTGCCCCTCGGCAAAGATCGTGTCGAAGGCGAGCGAGGACTTCCCCGATCCGCTCAGGCCGGTGATGACGACGTAGCGGTCGCGCGGAATTTCGAGCGTCAGGTCCTTCAAGTTGTGCTGCTTCGCGCCGCGGATGATGATGGACCGCAACGGCCCCGGCGGCGTGGTGGCGGTGATCTTCATATTTTGTGCTCGTAAACTATTTCAGCAGAGAACAACCGTGGAACGGCGCGCATCTAACAAAGCGTCATTGCGAGGCCCGCTGCTGCGGGCCGTGGCAATCTTCATGTTGAACAGTTGATTCCAGTGAGCAACGGACGGAAAAACGGAAGATCGCCACGTCGTTCCATCCCGCTTGCGGGATGGAACTCCTCGCGATGACCGTTCATGCGCATCCCGTCCCGCCTCACCCGGCGGCCTCTAGCAACTCCCGCGCTTTCTCTATGTCCTGCGCGATCTGGCGGGCGAGGGACGCGGCGGAGGTGAACGACTTCTCGCCTCGGAGGCGCGCGACGAACTCCACTTCGATCTCGCCGCCGTAGAGATCGCCGGAGAAGTCCAGCAGGTGCGTCTCGACCACCACGCCGGCGGACTGGTATCGCGGCCCGCCCTCCTGGAGCGTGGGGGGGCGGCCGATGTTGGTCACGGCGGCGAACCAGCGGTCCTCCAGCAGCGCGCGCGTGACGTAGACCCCCTGCGGGGGGCGCACCTCGTGCTGAAGTTCGAGGTTGGCGGTGGGAAAACCGAGCTTCGCGCCGCGCGCCGTGCCGTGCACGATCGGCCCGAGCAGGCTGAAACGCCGGCCCATCAACCGCTCCGCCAGCGCCAGGTCGCCGGTTCGGACCGCCTCGCGCACGCGCGTGCTGCTCACAGGGAGACCGTCCATCAGCACCACGGGCACCGAGCAGGCCTCGAAACGGCACTGCCGCGCCAGGTCCGCAAGAAGGTCCATGTCTCCGCGCCCCTTGTGGCCGAAGCGCGTGTCGTGTCCGAGCAGGACGCCGCCGACTTGAAGCTCCTCGGCCAGTACGACGCGCACGAACTCCTCCGGCTCCATGCCCGCGAGCGCCTGGTCGAACTCCAGGACGAGCGCGCCGTCGACGCCGAGCGATTCCAGCAACCTCAGCCGGTGCGGCAGCGAGGTGATGCGGTCGAAGGGGTGGCCGCTGAGCACGCGGCCGGGCTTGCGGTCGAAGGTGATGACCAGGGCGGGGCTTTCGGTGGCCCGGGCCCAGGTGATGAGATCGCGGATGACGCGCTGGTGCCCCACGTGCACGCCGTCAAAGGTGCCCAGAGTCACCTTGGGGCGATGGAAGATCCCGGCAACGGATGAACGGTCGTAGAGTATCTTCATGGGACGCGCCGGGCTCCCAGGGCACAATGGACGGCATGGACGGCATGGACGAAATAGACGCAATGGACGGCAAAGACACTTGCCGCCCTTATGCCTCCTGCTTCCACTCCGGGAGCAGCCTGAGGAATTTCAGGACGTTCTCGGAGGGCTTCGCCCGGCGGCGCACGTCATCCACCCAGCTCTTGCGCACCGCTTCGCGCTTCTGCGCCATGAGCATCTGCTCCACCATCTGGCGGCTCTTGTCGAAATCCTCGCGGCTGGCCGGTTGGTTCTTGGTCCGGGCGAACAGGTACACCGCGCGCGCATCCACCGCTTCGTCCGCGATTCCCACTTCGCCGATTTTCAGCGCGAAGGCGGCATCGATGAATGCCAGGTGCTGCCCCGGCCCGGGCAGACCGACCGCGCCGCGCGCGAAGCGCTGGCCGTAGAACTCCATGGGCCGGCCGAAGAACTGCGTCTCTCCCTTGGTGTAGTATTTCGCGGGGTCCTTCTCGACCGGCTTGCCGTCCACGGGGACCGCTTTCGCGATGGCGTCGGTCAAGGAGGCCTTGACGCTCTCCTCGGCCGCGGCGAAGGTGGCGGCGGTGCGCGCCTTGGCGGCGATCTCCGTGGCGAGGTTGATCGCGTTCTGCTGGCGGCAATCGGTGGCGAGCTGCGCCGCAATGCTTTCGCGCGGCGCGGGCTTGGAGGGATCCACGTCCTTCAACTGGAAGATGAACTTGCCCGCGGTGGCGGAAAGCGGCGCGCTGGGGACGCCCTTGGCGGAGGCGGCCTGGCCGAACGCCTTCTGCTCCAGTTCCGTCGCGCCGGGGAGAATGGTGTTGACTTCATCCGCGCTGAAGAAATCGGTCGCCTTGCAGAGCAGGCCGAACTTCGCGGCCAGCGCGGCGAAGTCCGCGGAGCGCACTTCGCGCGAGCCCCAGGGGACTTCCATCTGCTTGAGCGCTTCGGTGCGGACTTCCCTGATCTGCTCATCCGCCGAGCGTCCGGCGGCTTCGTTCTTCAGGGTCGCCTCGATCGAAGCGGCCACCTCGGACAGCGGACGGTACTCGGCCGGAGCGGGCTTCTCTTCCGTGCCGGCGGGGGGGGCCTTCTTGAATTGCTCCTTGTGCTCGTCGTAATACTGCTCGATCTGACGCTGCGTGACCACCGCCTTGGCGGCGTACGGCGCGGTCGGCACCAGGACGTACTCGATCTTCACGCGCTCCGGAAGGAGGTAGCCGATGTGGTCGGGCGACTCCTCGGGGGAAAGGTCCTTGTGCTTGGTGTAGAACTCATCCAGTTGCTTGTCGGTGACCGTTACGAGCGGCGCGATCGCGGCGGCGCTCAATTCCAGGTACTCCGCCTGCGTCTTCTGGTTCTCTCGGCTGTACCAGAGCCACGCCTCGTTCTCGGGGAGGAGCACTCCGGTCAGGATGCTGTTCTGCAGCTTGACGCTGATCAGCAACGACTTGACGGAGGCGTTGAACTGCTTGCGGGTGAGGCCGTGATTGGTGAGGACTTGCGTCAGGTACTTCTGCGACTCAGCGGAATCGTCGGTCATGCCGAAGCGCGCCTTCAGCACGTTGGCGACGTCCGCATCGCTGGCGGTGATGCCGTAGCTCTTCGCCTCTTCGCAGTAGATCTCCGTTTCCCACGCCGTCGCGGTCAACTCCTCGTTGCTGGTGCGGCTGTCGCGCTGCTGCTGGAGCATGCTGAGGGTGCGCGCGATGTCGCTCACCTCATCGCCGTCAACGTCCTTGCCGAAAATCTTGCCGGTGGTGGCGGGGTGCTGGCGGATCAACTGCTGCCAGGGGATGATCCAGACGCACATGAGAATGACGCAAATACCGGCCAGAAAATAGGTTGCTTTCGTGCGCAGCCACTGGTTTACATGACCCATGTGCATGGGGAGGACTCCCTCATTTTCGCAATGTTAGAAATCGAAAAAAGCCACAAGACGAATACCGGATTATACCCGTATGGGGGGATGGCATCAAGGCAAGGAACAGATTCAACGTTCAACGTCCAACTTTCAACGTTCAACATCCAATGAACGACAGCAAAATGCCATGCTCAAGCTCTTGCCGTAGTCGTTGCCGTCACTTGAACGTTGGAAGTTGAACGTTGAACGTCGGATGTTGAACGTTGAGTCCGTCAATCAGGCCACAGGGACGGCTTTGTGGCCGTAGGCGATGATCCCGGTGCGGCCGTACTGGCGGATCTTGCGGAACTCCAGGCGCACGCGCATGCCGGTGCGCATCTCCTCCGGAGCGACGTCGGCCACTTGCGCCATCATCCGCGCGCCGTCATCCATCTCCAGCACGGCGACCGCGTAGGGAGCTTCCTGCGCGAAGGCGGGCGGGGGGACGCGAATGATCGACCAGGAAAGCACCTTCCCGGTCTCGGCGAGGCGGACGGCCTCAAAGTCGCTGCCACGGCAGGCGTCGCAGACCTGGCGCGGCGGAAAATGAATGCGCCCGCACCCCTTGCAGCGGGCGGCTTCATTCAGGTAACGCTGCCGGCGCTCTCGCCAGACGCGGGCGGTGATCATGTTAAGATTCCTCTCGTCAAATGCATTCCTGCTTCACTCGCGCATGCGGTATGCGTTGGGTGACGAATGAATGTCCCAATCTCCTAATCTCCCAATCTCCCAGTCACCTACTCCATCTCCGAAGGACCGGTGACTGGGAGATTGGGTAACTAGGAGATTAGGTTACATCTGCCGATCCTCAGGCCTCGAAAATATGCACTACGGAAGATCCCCCCGTCCCACCCATGTTCTGCGTCAACCCGATGCGCGCGCCCTTGACCTGGCGCGGGCCGGCTTCGCCGCGAAGCTGAAGGACGATCTCATGCGCCTGGGCCACTCCGGTCGCGCCGACGGGGTGCCCCTTGGATTTGAGGCCGCCGCTGGTGTTCACGGGAATCGGCCCGTTCAGCGCGGTGCGCCCCGCGGGGGCGGCCTGTGCGCCCTGGCCACGCTCCACGATGCCGACTTCTTCCAGCGCGCAAATCTCCATGATGGTGAAAGCGTCATGCAGTTCGGCCACCTGGATGTCGGAGGGCTTGCGTCCGGCCATCTTGAATGCCCGTTGAGCCGAGAGCTCGATTGCGGGAAGGCGCGTCAGCTCGGGGCGGCGGTACAGGGCGATGCTGTCGGTCGCGAAGCCGACGCCGCTGATGCGTACGGGGGCTTTCCTGGAGAGTTTCGCGGCGCGCTCCAGCGGACAGAGGATGCAGGCGGCGGCGCCGTCGCTGACGGGGGAGCAGTCCAGCACGTGCAGCGGATCGGCGACCATGATCGACTTGAGCACTTCTTCGACCGTGATCTTGCTTTGATATTGGGCCAGGGGGTTCAGCGCGCCGTTGGCATGGTTCTTGACCGCCACGGCGGCGAGTTGCGCCGAGGTGGCGCCGAACTTCTCCATGTACGCGCGCGCGATCATCGCGCTCAGGCCGGGGAAAGTCGCGCCGCAGAACGCCTCGTATTCCTGGTCGGCGGCGGTCGCCAGCGTGGCCGTGCAGGCCTCGCCGGAAACGTCGGTCATCTTTTCGGCCCCGACGACCAGGACGATTTCGCTCATGCCGGAGGCGACTTCCATGAGGCCGCTGCGCAGGGCGACCCCGCCGCTGGCGCAGGCGCACTCGACGCGAGTCGCGGGCACCGGCCCCATTCCCAGCGAGTCGGCCAGCAGGTTTGACAGATGTTCCTGCTCGGTGAAGAGCCCGCTGGCCATGCAGCCGACGACGAGCGAGTCGATCCGCTCCACCCCCGCGTCGCGGATGGCAGCGAGGGAAGCCTCCACGCACAGGTCGCGCAGAGATTTCTCCCACAACTCGCCGAAGCGCAGCATTCCGACTCCGATGACGGCGACATCCCTCATGCGGTCAATCCTCCTCGCGCGCGATTTTGCTGCGGAACCGCGCATAGCCCGTGTAGTCGAGTTGCACCGTCGGCCGGGCGAGAATCTCCTCGACCGTGGGGGCGAGGTGGCGCACGGCGTCAATGCGGTCGGTCACGGTGAAGACGAATCCGTCGCTGCCGGCGCCGGAGCCGTAGGAACACATGAAGATGCGCTCGCCGGCATGCGCGGCGTCCAGCGCGGCGCAAAGCCCCAGCGGCGAGGAGCCGCTGTAGACGTTGCCGATGCGCGGGCTGAGCAGGCCGGCCTGGCACTGCTTGGGAGTGAAGCCCAGCAGCTTGGCGGCGCGCGCCGGGAACTTGCCGTTGGGCTGGTGGAAGACGGCGTGCGCGAAATCCTTCGGCGCGAGGCCCGTATCTTCCAAGAGCCGCTTCGCCGCCGTGCCGATGTGATGGAAGTACCCGGGGTCCGCCGTGAAGCGGCTGCCGTGACGCGGGAAGCGCTCCTCCTCGCGACGCCAGAAGTCGGGGGTGTCGGTGGTGTAGGAGACGGTTGCGTCGAGCGTGGCGATCAGCGACTCGCGTCCGAAAATGAAAGCCGCCGCGCCGGCGGATGTTGCGAACTCGAGCGGGTCGCCCGGCGCGCCCTGCGAGGTGTCCGCGCCGATCGCCAGCGCGCATTCCGCGCGCCCGGCCTCGACCAGCCCGGCGCAGACGAACATCGCCTCGGTCCCCGCCTTGCAGGCGAACTCCAAGTCGCCGACGTGCAGCCAATGGGAGGTGGCCAGCGCCTCGGCGACGACGGTGCCGCTGGGCTTGACGGCGTACGGGTGCGATTCGGAGCCGACGTAGAGCGCCTGGATGCACTCGGGGTTCACCTGCGCGCGGCGCAGGGCGGCGCGTCCGGCTTCGACCGACAGGGTGATGGCATCCTGGTCGCGCGCCGGGACGGATTTCTCGACCATCCCCAGCCCGCGGGCGTACCCCTCCGCGTCCCAGCCCCAGGCGCGCGCAATTTCCGCCGTCTTGATCCGGTAACGCGGCACGCACGCGCCGTAGCCGACGATCCCCACCGCTCTCTTCATTCCGGCCTGCTCCTTGATAACACGGGACTCTCAACAATATAACGGTTTTCGCGGGGATTATAAAGAGACGCAGGGCGAAAGAAATTGATGATTGATAATTGATGACTGATGATTGAGCGGCACAAGGAAGGAAAAGGGGTCTGGCTCCTTTTCATCCGTTCGAAAAGGCGCCTGACCCCTTTTCCGCCACGATTCAAGAATGCGCCTCAATGATCTTGATGGCGTCGCTCACGCTGATGTTCTCATGCACCATGGCGCAGATTGCCTTGACGAACTGGACGGGGCGCTTGTGCTGGAAAGCGTTGCGCCCGATGGAGACCCCCGAGCCGCCGGCATCCAGGGAATCGCGCACGGCCTGGAGGATTTCGCGGTCGTTCGCCGCCTTCTCGCCGCCGGCGATCAGCACCGGGATCGGGCAGCCGGCGACGACTTTGGAGAAGGAGTCGCGCGAGCCGGTGTAACTGACCTTGACCAGGTCCGCCCCCAGTTCGGCGGCGATGCGCGCGGCGTGGCGGACCCCTTCCACGCTATGCTCGGACTTGAATTTGACGCCGCGGGTGTACATCATCGCCAGCAGCGGCAGCCCCCATTGCTGGCACTTCACCGAGACCATCCCGAGGTCGCGCAGCATGTCCGATTCGTTCACCGCGCCGATGTTGATGTGGACGCTCACGCCATCCGCGCCGTTGGCCAGGGCGTTCTCGACGCTGTTGACCAGCACCTTCGCATTCGGGTCCGGGCTCCAGACCGTGCTGCCGGAGAGGTGCAGGATCAGGCCGATGTCTTTGCCGTAGTGGCGGTGGCCGTAGAGCGGCAGCCCCATGTGGCCCAGGACGGCGTTGGCGCCTCCCTCGGCCATGGCGTTGACCATCTCGCGCATGTCCTCGATGCCGGGGATGGGGCCGACGGTGACGCCGTGGTCCATCGGGACGACGACCGCGCGCCCTGACTCGCGGTTCACGATTCGCTCGATCCGGATCTTTTTGCCAAGCATTGGGTTCTCCTTCTGATTGATATTAGTATGGATGCCGGGGGGAAAAGGGGTCGGGCAACTTTTCCAACGGCGGAAAAGTAGCCCGACCCCTTTTCCGGTCTTAGCGGGGGAGTCCAAAGCACACCCCCAAGCAGCGCTTGGGGGTTGATACCTCGTGTGAATCGGTTGAAGTTGTGCGGATCATTCCGGCCATCCTTATGAACGAACGTACCTTATCACAAGCAGTGGCGGCGAGGCAAGGAGGAAACGGGGCGAACGGATTCAACGTTCAACTTTCAACGTCCAACGTCCAACATCCAACGAACAACAGCCAACGAACGACAGCCAACGAACTACGGACAACGGGCAACGTGGTTGCCGGACGGGTGGAGTGTTTCCTGCCGTTTCTGCGTTCATCTGCGGTCACAATGTTGTATTCCGCAATCCAGGGCAAACGCATCTAAAAAGCGCCGCAGAACGTGGAGTGCGCCGCCGCCGGCGGCGCTTTGGCTATGACGGAGCGCACGACTCACGGGGGCGCACCCTGAGGGCGCCGGACTCCACGCCATCCAAAGCGGCGTCGTTGCCGCCGCACTCCACAAACCATTGCGCTCGGCGCGATCACAATCATGCATCGCGATCCAGACCCTTGACGCCACAGCCTGCGGCGCTCTTTAGATGCGTTTGCCCTGCTCCGCAATCGATTACCCCTTGCGGTGCGGAGCGTTTCGTATTATAAAGGCTGCGTGGCCTTTGTCTCTGGAACTGAATAGGAGAAGGCGGTTCATGACGATGGAGATGATTCAGGTTCACATGAAGCGGCAGCCGGGGACTGCGGACGTGCCGCTGCCGGAGTACATGAGCGAACACGCCAGCGGGATGGATGTGCGCGCGGCGGTGACGGAGCCGGTGACCCTCGCGCCGGGGCAGGTCGGCCTGATCCCGACGGGGTTCCATATCGCCATTCCGCCGGGGTATGAAGTGCAGGTGCGCCCCCGCAGTGGGTTGGCGCTGAAGAACAGCATCATGGTGGTGAACTCGCCGGGGACGATTGATGCCGATTACCGCGGCGAGGTGAAGATCATCCTGGGCAACATGGGACGCGAGCCGTTCACCATCAAGCGCGGCGACCGCATCGCGCAGTTGGTGCTTCAGCGCGTGGCCCGCGTCCAGTGGGAGGTGCGCGCGGACCTGGCCGAGACGGACCGGAATCATGGCGGGTTCGGACATACCGGAGTGTGAGGACGATTGCGCTGATTTGTCCTATCCGTCCGATTCGTCCAATGGGAGAAGTTAATGGAACGGCGAGAGGTGTACCACCGCGGTCTCGGCCTGGTGCTGTTTGCCGCGGGGCTCATTCTGTTCATGAGCGTCGCCAGCTATAACCCCCACGACCCACCCGGGTCGGACTACCCCGTCTACTATTACCATCCCGCCAACATCTGCGGCACCGTCGGCGCGCACATGGCGTGGCTCTTCCGGCTGCTCTTTGGAACCGGGAGCTACCTGATCGCGCTGATGCTGGCGGTGATCGGGTCGTTCATGGTCATCCTTTATCAGATCACCGACCGCTGGATGCGGCTGGCCGGCGTCGTGCTGTTCCTTCTTTCGTGGTGCGCGGGGATGGCGCTGCTGTTCACGACGGGCGGATCGCCCTATGGCCACGGTGGAATGATAGGCTGGGCGCTGGGTCCGGGGATGCTCCTCTCGTTGGGCACTGGGGGCTATGTCGTTGTCCTGTTGGGACTTGTGCTTGGCGCGCTGTTGACCGCCGACGCGTTCGTCCTCTGGCTTGGGCGCAAGGGCGTTGAGGTGCTCACCATGCGCGGCGACGAAGAGGCTCCTGCCGCGCGGGAGAAGACCCCCAAGCCGCCGGCGCCGGAGCCCGCCACGGAGCCGGTATCGAAGGACTCCGTGGACAAGATGGCGGAGCAGAAGGAACTGCTGCGCAAACGGATCGAGGAGCGCGCCAAGGCGAAAGCCGAGGCGCCCCTGGCCGAGGAGCCGACGGTTCTCAAGACCGTCCCGCTGCCGCCTCCTCCGGCGAAACCTCCCGTGAATGCCGACGCGGCCACGGTGCTCGTCAAGCCCAAGGAGCCGAAGGACCTTCGCAAGCCGAAGCCGCGAAAGCCGGTTGCCGGCGGGTTCGCGCTCCCGCCGCTGGATCTGCTCGACCCGGTGGCGGTGGCGAAGGGGAAGGAGACGGAGTCCTCCATCGCGGCGAAACAGGAGGTGCTGGAGCGCACGCTGGAGGAGTTCGGCATTGCCGCGCAGGTGGTGGAGATCGACCGAGGGCCGGTGATCACGCAGTTCGAGTTGGAGCTGGCGCCGGGGGTGAAGATCAACAAGATCGCCGGGCTGTCGGATGATATTGCGCGCGCGCTGAAAGCGACCTCGGTGCGCGTGGTCGCGCCGATCCCCGGGAAGTCCACGGTGGGGGTGGAGGTTCCGAACACGCATCGCGAGATCGTGCAGATGCGCGACCTGTTCGACAGCGGGGTGCTCGACCGCAAGAAGATGACGATCCCGCTGATGCTGGGGAAGGATGCCAGCGGCGAGCCGCTCATCGCCGACCTGGCGCAGATGCCGCACATGCTCATCGCCGGCGCGACGGGGTCGGGCAAGTCCGTCTGCATGAATTCGGTCATTATGACGATGCTGATGACCCAGGCGCCCGACGACCTGAAGCTGCTGCTGGTGGACCCGAAGATGGTGGAGTTGTCGGCGTTCCGCGACGTGCCGCACCTGATGGCCCCGGTGCTGACCGACATGAAGAAGACCTCCGCCGTGCTGGAATGGGCCTGCCGGAAGATGGATGAACGCTACAGCATGCTGGCCAATGTCGGCGTGCGTAACATCGCGTCTTTCAATGCGTTAGGGGAAAAGGAGATTCGCAAGCGGTTGGAGATGGCCCCCGACGAGGAGTTGGAGGGGATCATTTTCCGCATGCCGTACTGGGTGATTATCATCGACGAACTGGCGGACCTGATGATGGTGTCGGCGAAGGAGGTGGAGAACACGATCACGCGGCTGGCGCAGAAGTCGCGCGCGGTGGGCATCCACCTGATCGTCGCCACGCAGCGCCCCTCGGTGGACGTGGTGA
This sequence comes from uncultured Planctomycetota bacterium, assembly GCA_903901045.1. GTDB lineage: Bacteria > Planctomycetota > Brocadiia > CAIUPP01 > CAIUPP01 > CAIUPP01. The sequence goes on along the minus strand of CAIUPP010000066.1, from coordinate 2,036 downwards.
CCGGCCTGATCAAGGCGAACCTCCCGTGCCGGCTGGCATTCCAGACCGCCAGCAAGATCGACTCGCGCACGATTCTGGATCGCAACGGCGCAGACAAGCTGCTCGGGAAGGGGGATATGCTCTTCCTCCCGCCCGGCTCCTCCAAGCTCATCCGCAGCCAGGGAACTTACACGAGCGACGATGAAATCCATCGCGTGATCGGCTACCTCAAGGAGCATGCGACGCCGGACTTCGAACAGGAACTGGTGAACCCGAAGGGGCTGACCGACGGCGAGGAGCAGCTGGCAGAGGATGACCTGTTCAACGACGCCGTGCGGATCATTCTGGAGAGCCAGCGCGGCTCGGTGTCGCTTCTGCAGCGCAAGCTGGGGATCGGTTACTCGCGCGCATCGCGCCTCATCGACATGATGGGAGAGGCGGGGATCGTCGGCGAGTACAAAGGGAGCCAGGCGCGCGAAGTGAACTACACGCTCGAACAGTGGGACGAGCAGCACGGCGGGGGCAACGGGGGGCAGCCGGGGCCGAAGACGGAGCCGGGGTGAGGACGAGGGATTGCCGAATCGGCCGTCATCGCGGGCCGTTCGGCGTTGCTCATCGCTCGACAAGCGGCCCCGAGTTCATCGAAGGGTGAGCGTCGCCAATAAGTCGATAGCTGACATTCGGTCTTGGCGCGAACGTGGTGATCTTCCTGTCGGCCGCCTCTGACGCGCTTCCTTCTCAATGACCGGCCCGGTCGCTGCCGCGCGGCTTCTTTGTTCGGGCAGGAATGGCACAGGGCATAGCGGCTCCAAGGGCACCATACTTTCCCGCCATGGGCAATCTTCCGTAATCCGCCAATTTTCCCCATTTATACTGGAATCTTTTGGTAGGGGTCTTGACGCAGCATCAGGCGGAGTGTACACTTGGTAGACAAGTAGGAAAGAGTAGGGAGTAGGACTAATTAGTGTCATGTAGTCGGCGTGTCGTACTGCCGAGGGTTCGGGGAGTGGCCATCAAGGCCATATTGTGAACGGCGCGTCGTTCTCTTGCGCCGGTCTTTTCAATCAGGAGGTGGGTTATGCAGAGCACGTGGCAGCGGTTTTCTGGAGCGATGATGGTTGTGCCGTTCATCCTATTATGGGGCCTTGGCGGCAATCTGATCGCGACGGCGGGCCCGCTGGACGCCGTGACGGCGGCGACGCCGACGACTACGACGGTCCCGCGCACGACCACGACCACCACGACAACCACCACGACGACTCTCCCGCCCGGGATTACGGCGGTCTATCCTTCCGACAGCGGCATCGCTTTGCAGCGCGGGACCACCTGCATGGTGCAGTGGTCGGCTACGAACCTGCCTGCCGGCGCGAAGGTGAAGGTGGAATTGGTGAAGGGAGGAACGCAGACGTGGACTCTGTCCGCCGGGGCGGCGAAGAGCCCGCTGAAGTGGACCGTGGGGGCGGTGCCCAAAGGCGCGACCGCGTACCCCGATGGGAATGACTACCGAATTCGCGTCAGCCCGGTTGGCGGGAGCGTCTCGGACGCGAGCGCCAGTGACTTCGCGATCAGCAGCGTGACTTCCATTAGCGTCGATGGACCCACGACGGTGATGTGCGGAGGCGCGCCGGCGCAGTTCACTTGCACCGCCCACTCCAGCTTCGGCCCGGATCAGGATGTCACGAACCTGGCCAAGTGGAGTTCCACCAAGGTGAAGGGGATCAAGATGGGCAAGACGGGCGCGCTGGCCACTACGGCCGGCATGATGGCCCAGCCCTGCACGATCACGGCGACCTACGGGAAGGGTAAGCCGCCTCTGACGGGGAGCGTGGATATTTCGCTGACGACGGGACCGTGAACGGCGATTGCAGATTACAACTGGTTTCATAACCCATTGGTGGGCGCGAGCAACGTCGTTCGCGCCAATGATTTCGCGGGTTGGATAACCCGCGCCACAGTTATGAAACCAGTTTGCTCTGTTGAAATCATCCTGTTTCGCTTGTCAGGCCGCGAAGCGGCCGTCGGACTCTAGCCCACGGCGAGTGAAGCGAGTCGTGGGG
>CAIUPP010000065.1 GCA_903901045.1 uncultured Planctomycetota bacterium | reverse complement strand
GCTCAACAACTTTCGCCGTTTGGTCGTTCGTTGGGACCGCACCCTGACGATCTATAGTGGATTCTTTCATGTCGCTTGCCTCATCATCACCTTGAGGCAGTTATGAAACCGGTTCTAGACTCCGGCCGGATTTCACCGCATCGGCCAGTTGCTGTTCAAGTCCCTCGCGCAACGCCGCCAGCGCTGCCGGAGAGGAAAGAACCTTCCGCACCGTAGACAGCACAAAGCCCTCCATCCGCTCGGCTGGTAAACTGTAGTAGGAGCAGACGCTCTTCCCATGCTTCTTCGCCCCGCTACAGGCATAAGCAGGGTACACCCGGCTGCCCTTGGCCTTGCTGGACGTCTTGGTATGGCCGGTCATGGGTGACACGCAGCGCTCGCACTGGATCAGCCCACTCAGCAGGTAGACTTTCTTCTTACTGCGTGGTGTCCCCAGAGAACGACACCGCCGCTGCTCCATAGCCGCCTGCACTCGGTAGAACAGTTCCTTCTCGATGAGCGGCTCGTGGGCATCTTCCAGAACAATCCAATCCTCGCGCGGATTAATCTTCACATTGACCTTGCCTTCGTCGAGGTACCCTATCGCCACGGGACGCCCCTTGACGATCTTGAAGTAGCGGCAAGTGTGGCGGTGATTGAAGAGCCGCGTGCCGATATAGGCCACATTGCGCAGAATCTCGCGGATCGAACTGGCCGTCCAGCGTTTACCTTTCGGCCCGACCAGGCCTTCGCGGTTGAGCACGTCGGCAATCGACGTCGGCGACATCGTCACCGCAAGGGTAAAGATGCGTTTCACGGTCGCCACGCGCAGGGAGTCGCCAGGTGTCAGAAGTACCTGATGCGTCCGTATCTTGTTGGTTCGTGCACCCGCCGGAATGGTGGTCAGCACGAGCTTTGTCCTCGGGTCGAGCATTTGTCTTCTGCCGTCGGGCAACATGCGCAGTTGTTGATACGGGTCCCCGTTCTCGTCCACGTACAATCGGTCGTACCCGAAGGGGGCCCGACGCCCGGGGTCACAGTTGCGTTTGGTAACGTTGAGGATCATCGCGCGTGCCACGTCACGAGCCATGTCGTAGTTGTGCGCCCTCGCCTGGCTGGCCTCATTGCTGAAGCGCGCGGACTCATCCTCGGTGATCGTGGAGCGGTGCTGGCAGCTGTAGACCAACACGCGACGTTTCTTCAGTTCCCGGACAAACCACCAGAGGTCCGTGTTGCCGCCGCGGCTGAATCGCGACACATCGTAACCGAGCACGTAGTCGAAGAGCCCTTCTTTCGCGTCTTTGAGCAACTCGGCTATCTCCGGGCGCTCTTCCAAAGTTCCACCCGATTCCCCCTCGTCGGTATAGGTGCGGACCACCTCGAGGGAGAACTCCGTAACGATGTCGTTTATCATCTCTAACTGGTCGTCCACGGAGTACTCCTGCTCGTCGGTGGAGCAGCGCAGGTAGATGGCAACGCGCGCTCCCTTGGGGAGTTCGTTCATGTGACCACCCCCCGTGAGGTCACGATCTTAGAGGTGCGCCCGGGTTGGACGGAAGAGTTCGGTCGCTTGAGGAGTTCCGTCGCCACGTTTATGCGGATGACGGGTAACGCGAGACGGATGAGTTCCTCAGCAGGCGCGGACCAATACAGCCAGCCGATGCCGGCGCAACTGGAACTGCTCTGGTACACCTCAGCATCCCCCCGAGGCTCGCCTTCGGCGGGGACTTCGGTACCGATCGTTTCCTCTTTCTGTTTCATCTTTTCTCTCCAAAACTCCACCTTGTCGTGCCTTTAGATTCCCATATGCGCTTTCGCGCCCGAGGCGGCTTGCGAGGCGAACGTGACGCGGACGCCTAACTGGTCGAAGCGACGCAGCAGGCGCGCCAGTTCGACATGGGAGCGGGCCAGGCGCGACGGGGAGATCGCGACAACCTCGCTCACAAGACCCCGTTCCGCCGCCTTGACCAAATGGCGAAGACCGGGGCGGTCGCTCATGCCCGTGCAGCCGATGTCGGTCACCAGCACCTGCAAAGGCACTCCACGGCTGCACAATTCGAACAATGCTCGGCCAACGGACCGGGGCGCAGTGTCGAGCAACGAACATAGCCAACCGGCACGCAACTGCGTTTCCTAGCGTCCATGTTTCTCTCCTCCTCTTGTAAAAAGTGTCCTAGTTTGCTACCCTGTTCCATGCCGTCAAGATAATTGTAATTACCTTTACGGTAAGTGTCAAGAGGATTTCGAGGTTTTGGGAAACTTTTTTTCGAGAGGCATGATATGCCCCAACCAACGCCAGAAGTCGTTCGCAAACAGCGCCAGGAGCGGCTGATACGGGTGTTGAACGACCTGACCGGAAAGGGACTCACTCAACTGGAGATTGCCGAGCGCCTTGCGGTGCCACAGGGGTACCTTAGCGACGTCAAGAACGGCCACAGGCTTCTGTCCGAACTGTTTGCGCGGCGGTTCTCTGACGAGTTCGGCGTCAACTCCCGTTGGCTGCTTCATGGCGAAGGGACAGTGGCCAAGCCGCTCGCCGGGCCCGAAATCCCTCCGTCCCTGAAGCATACCCTCTCAGAACCGTGCCTGGGCGATCCGGCTCAGTCGCCGGCGCGCACGGGATACGGTACGGAGGTCGCTGGACATGCGGTGCCGCTGCTGGCCGAGGCCACTCTGCCGTACGTGCTGGAGCTTTCTTTCGACGCGCCGGCAATGTTGCTGCGCCGGGGTGATTTGCTCCTGATGGACCAGAAGGCGAAACCGACGTCTCATCAGATCGTTGTGCTTCGGCATTCCACGAAGGGAAAAGAAGCCGGGGAGCTTGTGCTGGCCCGGCGCACGCCCCGAGGCGCGTTTGTCCGACTGGACGATGGCGCTGCGATCCGCGGCCATGTGGAGGAAGTCGGGCAGGTCCTCGGCCTGGTCTGGCGGGCGATGTGACCACTCCACACGCGTGGCCCCACTGCTAACGAAAAATGACCTTCATGTTGCACCGGCTGCTCAGAGCCGGCGCCCATCCGTTCAGCCGCTTGACGATCTCCTCCCGGCCTGGCAAGAGTTTCTCATTACGCAGCATCTCCTGAGCGGCATGGTGAAGCTGGCGCTCAAGTTCCTGCTGGAAATTCAGGTCTTGGAGGAAATCCCGCAGGACGACCAGCCCGGAGCGCTTCGAGAGAAAGCGCGCCGAATCCAGGTCCACGCTGAAATCCAATTCGCGCGGCTCCGGCACCACGACATATATGATGCCATCGGTGACCTGCACGGCGTCCTCGGGCAGGCTCTTGAGATCGATGCCAAAGTAGACGCGGACGGTGGCAAGCAAGTAACCTTCCCGGGCGCCGAGAAACAGATTGTTTTCCTTCGACTCGACCACCGCTTTGGTAACCAACCGGTCGGTCACCAGGAACGATAATTCCTCGGAACGAATCACCTCAATAACCTCCTTCGTGGTGGGTTTGGGCGGCGTGCGAATGGCGTGGTAAATGTAGTAGCCGGCCCCGGCTAAGAGACCCATGATCACCACGAATTTCACCAGCGCCACGATGAGACGGGCCTTTATTTCGTCTTGCACAGCAGAACTCCTTCATAGTGAGCAGCCGCGTCCGAGCAAATACAGAACAATCAGAACGATGATCACGATCAAGATCCACATGGGGCATCGGTCTCCGACAAGAGAAGAACGCCGGCCACCACGATGCACGGGCATCATGACGGCCGGCGTAACTGGAAATGGCCCGAAATTGGGGCGTGCAGTCTCTACGGTCACTGGGTGATGAGTTGCAGACGCGGCAGGTCGAAGAGCATTTCGCGTTTAAGCGGCTGGCTCATAGCGTGCGCCTTGACCTGCAGGGCAATCAATCCCCCGATGACCGCCGGGCAATAGATGATCGCCCGGGCTGAGCACGGCAGGCGTTCGGCTTCATCTTCGGGATGCAGGTTCGACTCGTAGAAGTCCGCCTCGTCGAGGTTGGAGGGGTGTATTGTGTAGACGCGGGCGAACTCCGCGCCCATCCGGGCGTCAACGAGGAGCGGGACGGACCGGTTCATCTTCGCGCGCTTCCACACCTCCAGACGGGCCTGCATGTTATCCGTGGCGGCGATGACAACTCCGTCCAACCGCTGACCTCGATAACGCTCCCGGCGGGTCTTGATGGACGTGCCGGTGAGCTCGATGACGAGCGTGGCCAGCGCTTCGACCTTGGGGAATCCAACCGCATCGAGGGCGCACATCTGGTTGGGTACGTTGTGCTCGGTCAGGACGTCGTCGTCCCAGACGGTGAGGTTCGTGCAGCCCATCTTCGCCAGCGTGATCACCGCGGCCGATCCGACCGCCCCGGCGCCAATGACGGTGATGGGAAAGGTGAGCTTTTCCGGCGGCAGGATATCCAGTTGCCGGAGAAAACGTGAGGCCGTATCGGTCATGGCGTCATCTCCTAGAAGGGCTCTCGGTCGTCCGCGACAGCATCCAGCACGGCGGTCTCGTCCTCTTCGAGAAACCCGTACGTGCGTCCGTAATAGTCCGACCAGACACCGTCGTCGAACAAACCGCCGGCGTTCTCAGGACGGGGCGTTTTCCCCATCGGAAGACCGACCGCCTCCTTAACCTTTTCCGCGACCTCCTGGCCATAGCGTTTCAATACCTCCTCATCGGGTTGGATTTCCATGATCACCGGCACCTCGTCCACCGTGAACGGCACCGGCCCGCCGACGTCAAGCCGGGCGCGAATGGCAAAGCCGTCGCTGACGACCAGGCTGATCAGAAAGTCGGTCGCCAGGAGCCGGCACGTGTCGTCGTCGGTTTTCGACCAGAAGCAGCCCATCCCGGGATGGCTGTGCGCCCAGCACTTGATCGCCCTGACCTCGTCGGCTTTCCCCTCCCCCAGGAGCGTCTCGATGAGGCTGCCCAGCGCTACGGGGTCCATCTCCGTATGCGCGCTTCCCCCTTCCTGGGCCACCAGGTGGAACCGCTCCACGATGAAGGCGCTGCCGTGACGCCGGACGACGCCCATGCAACTGATCTCCCGGTTTGTGGCGTAGGCATAGCCGAAGAGCTGCTCGAAGGCCTCCTTTGTCAGAACCACCTGGAGGCCGTCCGGGACGAAGCATTTGAGAGTGTGAGACTTTGAGACCGAGATTCCGGCAGGCCATTGCGGTTTCCTCGGGATGTCGAGGACAACCGCCGGTTCGCTCCGGGATGGCAGATCGCCGTCACGATCGTGCTTCTGCATGTTCAAGCTCCTGTCGTTTCGTGAAACATGGGCATTCGTCCTTGCGGCATTCCTCGTCGTCACATTCGTCACAGGGATTCTGAAGTTGCCACTCCTTGTTGTGCAGGCATTCCAGGTGGCACTCCTGAGTCCCTTTGCGCTCACAGCTTTCGCACGGATGGAACCGTTCAAAATCCGCGTTGTGCTCGCACTCGGTGAAGCAATATTCCGAGCGATATTCACAACAGTCCGAGCAAGTGTAGATGTCGGAATTGTGCTCGCAAGAGAAGACGCAATATGGCGTGCATTTCTCGTCACAGCTCTCGCAGGGATCGTCGTCTTCGTCCTGGTATTGACCGCTGGGATCGAAGTGGCCCAGACGTTCGTACGGGTTTTCCGCATTAAAACTGGACAAGAAGGAATGAAGAAGTTGCAGCACTTCCGCGTATCGCAGCTTGCCGATGAGCTTGGCCACATCGCCTGAGATGTTTCCCAGGCAGGGCCGATGATCATGAGCAATGTGCGGGTGTGGATGGTCGGCGGTGGGGTGCTCGTCAAGAGCTTTGATCCGCACGTCCCCGTTGGAGGGGATTTCCACCTCGTACCGGCCCAGAGGGATTTCATAACCTTCGTGCTCAATGGTGACCGGCGCGGTGGTTGCGTGCAGGACCCCCTCGCCGTCGAAGGCGATGTGCGTGTATTGCCCGCTGCTCTGGACCTGGAGCAATGCCTGCACCTGCTTGCGGGCCGTCTTCGCGCAGGACTTCTCCGCAAGGCCGGTCAGGAAGGCGAGCTCCTGCTCGAACACCGACCGCTCCCGCTCGAAGTCAACCAAGGTGTAATACGCCTGCTCCGCCTCGCGTTTGCGGGTGTCGAATTCCTCCTGCCTCGATTCCAGCCGTGTCGTAATGCTCTTCCGGAACGCCTCGCCAAAATGCCGGGCGAAATCCTCCTCGCGCTTTCTGACCATGTCGGCCACATCAAAGTCGAGGAGGTCAACGGCTTTCTCCACCACATAGGCTAGGATGGCCCGCGCCGCTTCATTGTCGGCAGCGGTGATCTCCAGGGGGAGGATGATGCGATTGTGATCAACGGCGCCAATGAGCTGGTCCTCGTCATCGGCGATCTTCTTCCAGTCCGCCCGGACCAGGGCCGCGGCCATGCCGCGCTGCGTGGAGGCCACGGCGCAGGACTGTCCATTGATCATGACGTGACTGGGGTTGTATGTGGCGGCGAGGTCGTCATTGACGAAGACTCGGACGCTGACAGACTGGTCGGAGTATCCTTCATTCTCCGTAAACCATCGGAAGCTGACCGGCTTGCCGGTCTTATGCGCCAGGTACTGCAGCGTGGCCTTGATCTCCTCACGCGGGAGGAGCAGCTTGGGCCACGTGTCGATGCGGATATCGGGTATCGCCATGGTATCCTCCATGAAAGAAGGCGGGGCCGGCGCCCTTCATGAGCGCCGGCCCCGTGGGAAATGCCGCCTCAGCGGCAACCGCCCTCGACCTTGGGGATGATGAGGATGGTCGCGCCGGCCCGGACGGGAGTGTCCAGCGTCGCCGAGGCGCCGTTGACCCGCAGCGTGCCGAGTTGGCTGATCGAGCCGTACTGCTCCTCGGCCGCCTCCATCAGCGTGCCGTCATGACCCAGCACCTTGCCGGAGCCCTCGGCGCTGAACACGTCGCGCACCGTGCCGTTTTCCTTCACCTCGATGCTCACCGGCTCGCCCGTCAAACGAAAGATTTCGACTCTCATACGATGCTCCTTTCCGAGCAGAAACGAAAAAACCACGGCCGCACCATGCGGACCGTGGCATACGCAGATCGTCAACGATAAACACCGCTCAGTAGTTTCTTGACTGTAAGGGCGTGACCACCTCCTTTCCGACTGAAATACACTCTTGATCTAGGAAGTGGGGATCAGGCGGCAGGCGAGGGACCGTAGTCGATGGCGCGCAGGGCGCTGCGCAACTGACCCTTCAACTGACAGACGCGCGCAGGCGAGACGTGCAGCGTGCGCGAGATGCGCATGACATGGCCGGGACCGTTGTCCCTGGTCAGGTGACGGAAGCACTTACGGGTTTTTCTGGAGAGCTTCGCCTTCCTGAGCGCCACCGGGTAGTCATGGTTGACTCGCGCCACTTCCGGTGGGGCCACATGCCGGCTGTCGATGAGCAGGTTGGCCATGGATTGGGGCTTACCCTCCTCGTCGTCAGGACCACGCTCGATGGACCTGAGACGTACGGCGCCTTCAGCCTTCGCTTGGGACGAGAGAACATCGCGCCGGGTGCCGCCGGCAAAGCGCCTGCCGCTGCGAAAGAGCTTGGCGGCGTAGAAGGAAAGCATGCGCGCGGTGAGTTGGTCGAGCTTGCCTTTCTCGAAGGCGCGCAAGCACCACTGCCAGCTGTAGGCCAGGGTCTCACAGAGCGCCTCTTCGCGCTCATGGTATGGCAGGTAACGATGACGGACGAGGGCCAGCTTCCAGAGATCGGGCAGCAGGCTCTGGTACTTCGCTTCCACGAGTGAGAGTGCGGTGGCGGGCATGACAGCCTCCTTTTCCGGTATGGGCCGGACCGCGGAGGCGGCCCGGCCAGTCCATAGGACTGACAAGGTCGCCTCCTCAAGCGTGCCGGCAGCGCACTTCCGTAGAACATTGGGTGAACTCCCGACGACTCCGCGGTCTGAGGGACGCTGCGCGGCGTCCGATGTTACGGGTGCCCAGATTCAGAACACCGGACGCTGCGGTAGCAGAGGGTAACCGCTCCCCACTTCATATCCGGCATATCCTCGCAGTGTTCCTCCCCCGCACTGAAGTTGGGGATGGAAACCGGGTACTATAGGGAGGAGTTTCCTGCGGCTGCGGTGGAGCTTAATTACTCGATGACTCGAGGTTAGTATAAGATGAACTCGACGAATTCACGGCCGCTTTACCGGGCGTTTTCGCTCTGCCCCACACCTTAATATGGGGCCGGAACCCGGGTAGTATATGTTGACGGGTTGGATAGCTGTCAGGAACTCGAACTCATGACTCCGTCCGGCAACCCGCTCCCACCGGAGTGGCCATGCCCTCACTTCATTTCGACCCCTGTATCGGTTATCATCCTGTATACTGGCGGCATAGCCATTCACCTGCCCCAGAAACCACCTGCGAACGGACACTTGAAATCGCCGCGGCCCCGTACCCCAAAATCCAGTCCCCCGGAGCGGAATTCCGTCCATCTCGGACCGATTTTCGTCCCTTCCGTCCCCGCTTCAGGGGCATTTTCGATCTGCGCCCTTCCATTGAAACGAAGAACCGTATGGCGCTAAATATCAGCTATAAAGCCAGTTACAATATATAAAGAGCCCGGCATAGCTGTCCTGTGCCGGCGTTCTGTGTGTTCTTACACGCGCGGGCGACCTTCACGATCGCCCATTCTCCGCCTCCTTGGGGACGCAAACGTGCCGGTAGCGCACTCGCGCAGAATGCCAGGGCTTTGTGCAGTTTTCATCGCGGGCGAATATTTGGACACCACGGGAGACCGAATAGGATATCAGAACCAACGCTCAATCCGGTGGTTACACCAGGATGAAATTCTGGACAGCACGCGGCACGGGACGAGGAGCAGATCCCTATCGTTCGGCAAAGGCGAGGCGTAGCGCCGCGATCTCGAACGGCCGCAGTTGCAGCCGCACGTGCCGACCCGAGGTGGTCAGTCTCTGCTCGGCGGCGGGGACACCGCGGAAGTCGGTCCGAAGGCAACGGGCTACGGCTGAGTCAAAAGTTAGCGCGACCTCGCTCCTGCGACCCGCGCTCTCGTGAAGGTGCAGTTCCACCTCCGCATGTAATCGGCGGAAGCCCATGAGTTCAGCCCCGTCACCGTCGAGAGACAGCAGCGGTGCCATCTCCGGCGCGGTCCGGCCCGCCGGCGCGTGCAGCAACCGGACGGGATTGTTGAACCGCGCGGCCAATCGTTCGGGCGTGTAGTGCCGGTCACGCGGATCGAAGGGCACCAGCGCGTACTCAAAAACGTGCTCGACGCCTTCCTCATACCAAGGCCGGCGGTCGACGCCGTCCATGGCGATGGCGCGGAAGAGCGAGAGCATCATCACGCCGCCGGTGACGTTCGCCCCTGGCAGACCGCGATTCAGGAGACACAGGCCTTTACGGCCGTCGGAGTAATCGACCCATCCCTGTGCCGCGTACTCGCCCTCCGGCCGCGTCGTGAAGCCGCAGGGCACGCTGAAGCGTATCCGTCCGCGTGGAATCCCGGTCGGGAAGGCGACCCGCAGGCGATAGTGGCGCCCGCGCGGCGTGAAGCGCGTCGTGAAGCGGAGCATCTTCTCTTCCGCGCAGAGCGACACAACGGTCACCAGTTCCGGCTTCTCCCGCGCGATCTCGATGGCCGCGCGCACCGGACTGGACTCGATGACGCGCCGGGAGGGAAGCGCCATGGACTCCGCGTCGGCGCCCTTGCGGTCGATCGCCCCGCGCCGGACGAGTTCGACGGATGACAGCGGTTTCGGGTCATGAAGCGGCGCGGTGTAGAGAAGCGAACCGTTGACCGGACGCTGGTAATACGACCAGAGGTCGCCGTCGTCAGGTTGCTGGACGAAGTCCGCCATGCCCGGCGCGTCCGGGCGCGACTCGAAGGGACCGAAGCGCGCCCCGGTCTGCTTGTCGATCAGGCAGCGGATCGTCCCGTCGAGCGCGAACTCCGCGCGCAGCAGCCGGTTCTCCAGGAGGTCCACATGCGCCTTCGCCCCGCAGCCTCGCGGGACCGCGACCACACACCCCGCGACGGGCGTAATGCTCGCCGGCGGCGTCTTCACCCGAGCGAGGGAGGTTGCCCTGGTGCCGGCGGACGGCACGTCAATCACCTCCTCACGCGCATAGGGCAACGGATTGAAAACCGCTGGGTCGTCACCCTTCCGGCCCGGCGCGAGACGCGTCCGGCGCACGGCGAAGCGGAGGAGCGCCCTCTCCGCACGCCGCTCCGCGACGGCGTACTTGCGCAGCGCCTCGCGATAGGCCCGGTCCTCGACGGTGCCGCAGACGATGTCGTGGAAGGCGTTCCAGGAGAGCGCCTCCCAGAGGTCCGCCGAGTCCTTCGCTACCCCGGTCCCTCGCGGCAAGGTCAACAGGTCCAGCGCGAGGGCGAGTGCCTCCAGACGCCGGTGCATCAGCTTCAGGCGGATGCGCGACGAGAAGACTCCCTGCATGAGCGGGTTGAACTCCGCGCGCTCTTCAGGAATCTGGCGGCGCGGACGGGCAAGGATTTCCGCGAAGTGTTCTTCCGGCGAACGGAAGCGGATGTGGTAGGGCCCGCCGGCTCGGTCATAGCGCCGCAGAGCATCCAGGTCGGCAGGGTCCGGCTTGCGGAAATCGCCGCCCATAGCGCTCAGCAGCGGCCCGCCGACGGGTGAGCGTTCCGCAAGCGGATCGAGCACCGCGCGCTCCGTCCGGTCGAAGGTCGTGTGGTCGTCGCGCCGGACGCTGAAGTCGGACAGGTACAACGCAATGCCGTAATAGGAGTCCACCTCCCACTGCGTCAGGACGCAACTGCCGTCGAGTCCGCGCCACCAGAAGAGCGCGTCCTCGCCGCCGGCGCGCCCGCGCTCGAACATGTAGGCGACGTATCCGCACAGGCGCGCGAGCTGCGGCGTCTGCGGCGGGTGGCCGAAGATATCCGCCATCCAACAGAGCTTCGGTTCGACGCCCATTTCGCGCCGAAGCCACTCGCGCCCGATCTGGAAGTTGCGCACGAAGCACTCGCCCGATGGCAGGTTCAGGTCGGGCATCGTGAACATGCCCGGCGCGAAGACGAGACGTCCTTCCATCGCGAATCGCCGCATGCGGGCCTTGCGGCCGGGATTCCGGCGCAGGTACTCGCGCGCCAGAATGACCTGCTCGATCACGAAGACGTAGTCGCGGTGATTCGCCAGCAGGTCCAGCCCCGCCTCGATGGCGGCGAAGGATCTCGGCAGATAGCCCTCGAAGGTCTTCTGATAGGCTACGTCATAGTGAAATGCGCCGAAGGTATCGACAATGCGTTGTTTCGCCATACTGCACGCCCTCAGATCTCAACCGGAATATCCCATGGCTAACGGTCAACGACCATCGTTAACCTACTCGCCAGCATCATCGGATTCTTCCCCAGCCCGCGTCCAGAAACTCGTACTTGCCCGTGACGGAATAACGGGCGCGACGATAGCGCCAGTCGTCGAGGACGCCGTATCGGCCGTCTCAATGAGGTTGCCGACATGACATCGGCCAACGGGCCATAAACAATAGCCGGTCCCATCTTACTGACCGCCGGTTTCCGTGGATAGAACGGGTGTGTCCACCTTGTCGTTCGTCGGCTCCAAGTCGTTCGGTTTCTTCCAGTAGTACACGACAACACTGCAGATCAGGGCCAAGCTGTGGAATACGACAGGAAACACAAAGCATAAACGATAGAAATTGCCCCACAGGTCCACCAGCTTGCCGGCCAGAGGGCCGAAAAAGATGCAGCCCAGCGCGCCCACCATAGCCCCCGCCGATCCAAATTGGCCGTATTGCGCGCGCGGATACATGTCCACTGTCCACTTCCCAAACGACAGGGCAATCATGAACATGGGAATGCGCCTCGCGAACATTATGGCGTATGCCGTTGTGCGATCATGGATCAACAGGAAAGCCAGAAGATTGCCTATTATGACGCTGACCAGACCAATCATCATGGATTTCTGGCTGCCTAACCGGTCAATCAGAATGCCTAATGGAACGGCGAGAAGAAAACTGGCCATATCAGTAATCGCCGACAGCCGGCCGATCTCCATCTCGGTGAAGCCAATCTGATCGCGCCAGAAGAAGAATCCAAATACGCCCGCCGATTCCGCCCACGCGGCTCCAGCGGCACCGTAGATCACAAAGATGAGCCAGTAGCGCGGTTCCCCGAAGCACTCCTTCACGTAGTTGCGGACCGGTGAGAACCAGTGGCCACGTTCCTCCCGGATCGGGGGATACTCCCCCTCCCGCACTTTCCAAGACATCATCATGAAGGACACAAAATAGATGAGCGAGAAAACGGCGAATACCAAGCGCATGTGCGCGTGGGCTTGCCCAAACACAAACCAATTGAACAGCATACCGGCGGCGGTCCCAAAGATGCGCAACATTCCATAGAACCGGCCCAGGAACGGCTCCGGGACAGTATCGGGAATCAAGTAGCTGTAGGCTGCCCCGACGAACACGTGAAAGATTTGGAAGAGCCCGATCAGGAGGCCGAACACCAGCACTATGGGCGCGACGGGACACAGTTGTAGAGGCGCGCGGATCCAATGGATTCTCAAGATCGCTTGGGTGATCTCTGGCGCCCAAGGGATCAAGATCAGAAAGAGGGTGACAAAAGGAGTTGCGAACAGCAGGATTGGACGACGCCGTCCCCATCGGCCGCGGTGCCGGTCGGACGAATAGCTGATGACGGGATTGAGCGCGAAGTTGCAGGTCGTGGCAAGCGTGCCCATTAATATAGCCATGGCCTGATTGCTGATCGCGTGGTCTTTCAACTGCATGACAAGCAACGACGGGAGAGAATCCATTAACGTCATGGTCACATCCCCCCACAACAACCAGCCAAACAATACCGCCAGCGTGGCCGGAGTGTAGTGGAGGGTGCCGCAGACGTACTTCTCGGCAACGCCGGGCATTGCATGGCCTTCGCCCAGCCACCATGTGCGAATCCGCCGATTGATGGGAAGTGACATTTTCGCCTTCAGTGTGCCACGGAAACCGAGATTACCCGCGTGAGGAACACCAGGCAGCCGGCGAAACCCAAGTTATCCACAAGCAGATCATCTTACCCACCTTCCGAATTCAAATGGCCTGCGCAATCCGCTGAACAGCATCCTGCCGAACTGCGTCAGTTTGCAGAGGCGTGACGTCTTCGTACTCCGTCTTCAGTACAGGCGCCAGCAACTGGTTGAGCGCCTCCGCCCCGAACTTCTGCCGGAACAGACTGAAGAGCTTGAGATCCTGCTGAGCGTTCCGGAACAGCTCGAACCGCTGGGAAGCGATCACGCGATGCCGCGCGACGTCGGGATAGAAGACCTCTGTACCGGACACCCATCCGCCGGGGTACTCCGGGTTGCCGGCAAGAACGTCATATGCATAATAGTCGCGCAATTCGGTCACGTTCTTTCCAGGGATCTCGCCACCCCCCCAATTGTGCGACCAGTTGCCGCCGCCATAATAGACGACGCCTTCGGCCCCCTTGCAATAGCTGTCCCACAGGAGATAGCGGATTTCGGTGGGCGACTCGCGCAGGTCAACATATGGCGCGCCGCCCTTGCAGGTGTAATTCCACACCCTGTCGCCCGCAGCCTTTCGCTCAGCAAGGAATTGAGCGTTGAAAATCGCCGGATCATTGTCAGGTTTGGGATGTCCGTAGCGGGTGATGAAGAATATCCAGTTCGGACACCAGAGGTCTATCGTGCTGATCATCTTCCGCAGGCTAGGCATGTCGCACTTGTTCGAGGCGACGGTTATCGCCATCCCGCAGTCCTTCAGAGGCCGCGCCTCCTTGACCCACTTGTCAATGTCGCCGGGTTCATCGCCGACTCGTACCACGAGCTTGCCTTCCAGACCGCGCTCTCGCGCCCATTGCCGGAAGAGATCCCCGAAGACTTTCCGTGCTTCGTCCTCCGACACTCCCCGCATCTGCGCGATCAGCGAAATCATCGCTTGCCAGTAGGCGCCCTGTATCTCAAAGAGCCCGTTGCACCCGCCCTGCCGGTAGGCCTCAATCTCAAGGTCGGTTTCTGAAGGCAGGATACGGACCGCGCCGTCGGGAAGAATCACCACCCGGAAATCATATCCGGATACGCTCGCGACCGTGGCCCCATGCGAAACGAGCAAGCCGCCCAACCCAGCGAGGGCCTGCCGGTACATCGATTTGTCCTCTTGCGGGATGTTCAGATACAGGTTGATTTGGTTGCCGTCGTTGCCATAGATGCCGTACATCAAAAAGAGATCCATCGCCCATTTGGAGGGCAGCGTCACGTTGACCACGGTCAGGTCCAAGGGCAAAGAGATCGCGCCGCCCACCCAACTCAACTGGACCGCCCCGCTGTAGCTTCCTGCCGGCAGATCCTGTGAGACCTCTATGTTAACCCAAAGCGACGTTTGGCTTTCGGCGGTCAGCGTCGCCGGCACGCCTTCCCACAGGGCGTCGTTCTGGGGTTCCGGGCAGATGAATTCTCCTTTCTCTCTCTTGAGGAAGACGCCACCCTTGCCATCGAGTCGCGCAAAGTGCCAGGGGATGTGCGATAACGTCGCAGGCACTTCCGTGCCCTTTGGCCCCTTCAGTGTCACGATGGCTTTCACATCCCGCAATTCCTGCGGAGCATAAAGAAGCACGTGCGCCGACGCTGTTTCACCACGGCAGGCCGTCAGCTTCACCGTCTGCGCGGCGCTCGCCTTGCGCATCCACGGCCGAACGCGCGCCTCGGTCGAGAGAACGCGCAACTGGGGTGAGGTAAGGGTCTCAGGCTTGAAGGATTCCGCGAATGCCTCACAAGCACGCACGGCGCCTTCAGGGTCTCCGCCGCCGACATAGACGACCTGCCGACCCGGAACCATAAAGTCCTCAATAATCGCGATTCGACCTTTCCCGGCCCCAGGATAGTAGTTGTCCACAAACCCGTATTTCTCATTGTACGCGTCCACGATGGAATTCTCCTGCGGGCTGCCGGCCAGCACCCATACCACATCGTCGCAGGTGTACCGGGGATATTGGCGGGTCAGGAACTGCCCCAGTCCCTTCGAAGTCAAGAGTGGCGCCTGCCAGAGATCGGCCAGTCGCCGCACCCCGACCATGGCCTCCGGCGAGAGGTTCTCGCCCGCCACAATCGCCACGTCGCGCTGGCGGAGAAGCCTTCCGATCCGCGTGCGTGCTTCGTCCGAAAGCGCCACCGAACCCGTAAAGGATGTCGGCTGCTTCACAAGAAGGGGCGACAGAAAGCGGGTGTGAAGTATCTCCCAGTCGCGACTCGCAAAGCGGTCGTCCGCCTGCGCTTGCGGGTACAAACCCAGGCGCATTCGTATTGTTAGAGGGACATCTCTTTTACTTCCGACGCCGAAGAGGTCCGGCCGAACGTAATTCATCTCTTTTGAGAAGTTCCACGTGAGCCAGCGAAGGTCCGACACCATGGCGCCGGTGGGCCCGGGCGTCATCCCGACGGTGCTGTTCCGTTCATCGAAGACATAAGAGAGAGCGCCGGCTTCGCCGCGCGCAGCGCACCACAAGTGCCCCGTATGCTTTCGATCCGACGCATCCACGCCGAAATCCACTTCATAACGTTCGAGCTTATCTGGCGAATTATAGTCCAGCGACGACACCTTCCACGGACCGGTACTCGTATCCACCTCGAGCGCGCATGGACTGACCAGCCACACGTCGGCATTCTCCTCCTGCGGAATGAAGGTCGTCTCGCAGTCCAGTACCGTCCGATTCGCGTAGATGGAGAACACGGCGCGAGTGCGTCCCCGGACACTGTATTTGTCATACCAGGCTTCCGAGGGCCCCTCCAGGATGACCTGCGCGCGGGCAGGCCCGCTGCGCAGCGTCATGGTCGGCTCGCCCTTGAAACCGCCGACTTGAAAACCGCCGGCCAGCTTCTTCGCGCCCGCCGGGACACCGCCCGGCTCGAACTTGAAGGTGTCCACAGGACAGAAGATCACGCCATGCTGCCCCGGACCGGAAATATTCACCTGGCAGGAGAAAAGTGAGTTCGCCAAGATGATTCCTTCCTTCCCGGCCGTGGCCGTGGGAGCGCCCTTGACCGCCGGCGCCGCCGGCCCTTCGCGCACCTCGATGTCGGCGGATTCGCCGGAGGCCAGGCTGACGAGTCCGACCAGTTCCCCCCGGCCATCCGGAAGCCGGTCGCACTGGCTCGGCAACGGCTGTTTGGTCCGGGGGTCATAGAACACCAACGCTCGCTGGTCTCCCGCGGGAACATTCGCCGTGATCGGCTCCTGGCTGATGCCGTAGCTGAGCGGATTCCGCACTCTGTACGAAACCGCAACAGACTGCGCCTGCAGGAAAGTCCCTGACGCGATGACGACCCCGCCGACCAGAATCGCTTGTTGAATCAGTTTCTTCATTTCCTTTCTCCTCCATTCTGCGGCGACAGGATTCGGCCCAATTCCTCCTCCGGCGTGTCTGCCGGGAGCAACCGCACCCGCCATTCCGCGTGAAAAGCCTGCTTGCCCTGGGTGGTCACATGGAAAGTCCAGAAGCAACTCCTCTGTCCGTTGGCCGGCCGCACGATAATCCTCGGAGGCTCAACCAGCAGTTCCGGCGAGGTCGCCTGGCGATCCAGCGACACCACAGTGATCCCCTGCGGCCCGATGAGCGCCAGAGCCGTGCCTGGCTCATTCAGCGTCTCCTTCTCTGGAAGTTCCGGGCGTGTCACTTCACCATTGAAGACCCGGATGTCTGTGACCGGCGCTGCGGGGTGAGTGGCCAGCCGGAGACATGAGACTTCATCGGTGCAGGCTTGCGTCACGGCGATCTCCTCGCGAACGCCGAAATCGGCCGCGTTCGAGTCAAAGAGCATGGCGCCTTTGGTTTTCCACACCGCAGGCAAGTCGGACTTTGCCGACGGGATGGGCGCGAGGGTGATTACAAACCCTCCCGCTTTTCCCTCCGCGCGCGGCAATTGCGCCGTCTCGCCGACAGACTGCATCGCCGGGCTGCACCACGCGAGCAACGGCGTTTCCTTCTCGCCGGCGCGGAGGCTGATGTCGGATACGATCCGGCTCCAGTCTCCCTTCGACTCGTAGAGCCCCATCAAGCATTTCAGGTGGTCATTCACGTAGATCACCTGGTCGGGACGCCAATAACGCTGCGTGGCCACTTCCAGTCGAGGCCCCGTCAGCGGTTGGGCGAATGCCGCACCAGTCGCCCAGGCAACGACGATAATAGAAGTTATTCGCCGCGCTTGTGCCAAGCGTGAGAACCATATTTTGGCCAGTTTCAAGACCATGTTAACTGTCACCTCCTCGCCTTACAGTGTGAATCTCGCGGGGTGCAGGAGACGCTGTCCTGGCGCCCGACCATGTCTGCTAGATCGTAGTAAGCTCGAATGGTGAATGCGGCAGATCTGGTATTGAACAATCCCGACCTTTCGGCTGAACCAACGCCGAGTTGCGGCGCGCGATGGCTGTACTGCGGGTCGCTACCGGCCTGGATCAGCCAGGACAAGGCGCGCTTGCAGTGGGGCAGATACTTCCGCGTTCCGGCAACCTTCATGAACTTGCTCCACAGGATAATCGCGACGGCGGGAGAAGTCGGGTCAATCCGGTCGTAAGCGACATCGCCGTTGGCGAAATACCACGCGTGGAAGGCGCCGTCTTTTTCCTGCCGGTCAGCCAGCCAGCGACAACTGCGAGCGATGACGTCCAAATACTTTTGCTCCTTGAATTCCTGATAGGCGTAAAAATACGGATAAGCAGCCCAATAGACAGACCACCTTGCCCCGGCCACCATGATGTTGTTGTGGTGCTCGCTGTAATAGCTTTCGTAGAACCCGCCATCGGATGCCTGGTACTTCATCTGTTCATCGCACTGCAACTTGAACTCGCGCAGGAGCGCGCGGTCTCCCGTAAGCTTGGCGAGCAGATACCATATCGCGTCGTCGCCGATCCTGTGGAGGCACACGGAATACTTCCGTGTCCGCATGTCGTAATCCATACGGACTCGCGCCCGGATGCCTCCCCCACTGACCCAGCGGCTTTGGTCCGTACAGGGTCTTGCCCTCTTGACGGCCTCAAGCGCACGGAAAGCGCTCCGCAGGTACTGGCTCCGTCGGGTGTAACGGTAAAGTTCCAGCAGGCCCCTCAGTGTTTCTATCGTATCGGGAATGACGATCAGGTTCTTCCCGTACTCAGGTGTGGTCCAGTGTCCATCCGCATTCTTGTCCTTCGAACGGATCTGGTGCTTCAGCATCCATTCGCCGCACGCGACCGCGCTGTCGCTGGCCTCCTGGTTCTTCTCCATCTCACCGAACTTGAGCAATGAAACGACCGCCTGGCCCATTTCAAACACGCAATGGATGCTCCGGCTGTCTTTGAAGCTTCCATCTCCGTTCTGGTTGACGTGGATAAGCCAGTCTGTGCAAGCGGTCGCGAGTTGCCTGAAACGCGCCATCTCCACGCGGCCCATGAACTTCCTTTCTACAGTGGCGGGTTTGTCACAGACGGTAGTCGGTGACGTTCTTCTTCGATATCTTGGAAGCCAACCGCTCCTGCCGGCTCGTGGCGTATCCCAGAAGCGAACGGGCGCTGACAACATTCCCCATCTTCGGGAGGATTCCCTTCAGAAATCGCTCGACCTCCCGCTCGCGCTCGATGGCTTCCTGGATACATCCGTTCTCCTCCGCTTCCCGGCTTGCCCACGCCAGCGACAGGTACCGGCCCCACAAGGAATATTGTCTGGCTTGCGGCGCTCGGACAGACTTCGCCACCGCGCCGAGCCGCGCAAGGGCCTTCAATGGCGAATGCCCGCCGCTCAAGCAATCCGAGACCCGGCGCAGCGCCGAACGCAAGCACCGCCCCTTGGGTCCCGCCAGCGCGGCATAGTAACGCGACTCGAATGATCCCGAGGACTCGTCACAATTCCACAACGCCCGCGCGGCGCCAAGCGTTTGCACCGCGTCAGGCCAAGCCGAGTAGTGCGCGCACATGCAGAAGTACCTTACGCCCCGCTGCCGATACCAGCGCGCTTCGTCGAACCGGATCGCGTTCGACGGGTGATAGAGGAAACGCTGCCGATCCGTGCGCCCGGTTTCGTCTGGCCACAGGTTGCCGCCGTACTCAAAAATGCCTAGCGTAGATCCGGATTGCTTCCAGATCGGCTGCCATTTCCGGAACAACTTGCCGTATTCGCGCTCATCAACGGGGTTAATGCGGTCCGGCTTCGGGTAGAGCGTGCTCGTGATCAGCGATGGTCCGCCCCGGTCATACGTCCGGTGCGCGTAATGCCGCAGGTAGGGGCAAAACATCGAGATGATCCGGTCGCTCTTCGGCAGACGGCCTCGGGGCGTAGTAAGCAGGTTTGAATACGCAATCAGTTCTATCGCCAAACGACTCGGCGTCTTCCTCGCTAGGCGCAAAGCCAAATCATACATATGTTCATAGGGGACTCGCTTCAGGCATTTCGGACATTGGCACCAGTTGTTGACGCCGTCGTGGGGCCAGAGTCCGAGTATCTCGATATCGGGATACTCCTTTGCCAAGGCGGCCATCCGGTCGGTAATGAACTCAGCCACCTCCGGATTTGAATAGCAGGGCTGAATGGGCAATGTGGCGTCAAGGTGAGGGCAGTCCGGCAGGATGACCGGGGCTTGGCGCACGCGTCGGCCGTCGCGCATGCCGAACCAGTCCGCATGCCGGGCGAACTCTTCCTCCGGCAGAAAACCTTCCATGCCATGTTCGCCAACGATGATATGCATGGCCCGTCTCTGGTATTGCCGGACCACCTCGCGGTTCTGTTTTGCCAAGCGCGTGGCCCACGCCGCGCTGCTCCGTACGCAACCGTTGTACCGGTTCCGACTCATCCAACGAACGTAATCATGGTCATCGCCTCCGTAGCTTAACCGGTACGGAAAGGAGGGGCTTTGGACGCCCGTGGGCAACGCGCGGACAGGCCCGAACAGAAGATCTTCGTCTCGCAAGCCGGCCCAGATCACGCCGGTCAATCTCTCCAGGGCCTCATCAACGCCATAAAGCGCGCCTTCCGCGCCTCCGGCAACGACCCAAAGGACGTCACCCCTGCGCAGAAGTTGAAAACTTTGGCGCAGCGTTTCCCAGTCGCATCGGTCTCGAAATACGACGGGCGGCTCCGCTGCAGGTTGTTGAACATGATGCTTCGGCAAGTCGGCGGGCACGCTGTCGTTCTCGAGGGAAACAATGCTGAGGCGCAGACCAGGCACGCGTATTCCCTTGAGGGAGGCAAGTCGGCGGACTACATCCACGTCTTCCGCCGCACTTCGGTAAACAGAGTCCGGCAGGTTATGGAAACTAATCATCATGGGGGGACTTGTCTCCTACGAGTCCAAGTATCGAGCGGCCAGCCCTCGTAGACGAATCCGCGCCGCCCGGATGGAGGGGGTGTCATAGGTATAATGGGTGCCGTCCTGGATCGTTTCATTGCAGAGCCGTTGCGCCGCCGCGGCCGCGCGCCCGCCCTCGTTCGCCAAGGCCGCCATCAATTCGTAGTCTTCCACACCCAGTCGCATCGCCAGCCAGCGCATGGAGCCGACCGGACCGTTCGGGCCGGGATAGAGGATGAACGCATCCCCCTGAAAATGCGACTCCTCGTACGGGTCGGAGTTCTCATACCATTGCGCGGCAGCCCAATGCAGGAAGCCCGTCGCTCCATAATGGAAGCAGAACCATGGGAGCAGCCCGCCCTTGTTCAGGTGGAAGTCAAGGAACCGGTTCGGCCACGGTCCGATGGGAGCGCAGCAAACGTAGAGCCAGTACTCCTTCCCCTGCTTTTTCAGTCCCCGGTAGAAATCCGGGAAGGAGTCGAGGTAGTCAATCTCCGGGACAGGCATGTCCAAGGCGTACCCGGCGGAGTGATCGCTTGCCGCATCCGCCAAGCGCACTCCCGGGAAGACGGAACGCACAAAGTCAACCATTCGGCAATACGATTCGGCCGAAGCGCGGAACGGTTCGTCCGCCACATACTGCCAGAAGTTCTCCAGCCAGCCGCGCCGCGCCAGGTGCTTGCGCAATGCTCCGAAGAACTGGCGCAGGTATATCTTCGCCTCGTCGCTTTCGGCCGAAATCTGCTTGCCGGGTTTTCCGTCCGAATCCGGGATCTGGATGTAGACGTAAGGGTCCTTGAGGTTGCACTTCCCCGCGGCGTTCAGTTTCTTGCCGCCGATGTGTCCACCTTCCAGGTACCGGTATCCCAGCCGCAATGCCAACCGCACAAACCGGTCGAACCTGCGGAAGTCGAAGCGATAGCGACCCTCTCCCATCCTTGCGGCGTCCACTAGATGACCGTCTTTCTCGAACGTGCTTGCCGTCATCGGCAACAGGATCGTGTTCTGGCCGCCTCGACGCACCATGGTCAGCGCCTGTTCGATCATCCGCCAATGCCGCGACGACCAGGGCGCCATGCCCGAATAGGGATGAAGCAAGCGATGCAGCCCCAGCCACTGGGTCACTTTCAGCCGCTGAGGGTCGGGCAGACAGGCGGCGTGGACCGCTACTGTGCCAGTTAGAATGTTCGCTCCGGCAGATGTTCTCACGGAAACACGGAAGGCGCTCTTCCCTGGTTGGGCGTTCCTCGGAAACTCAAAGAGAAGGAGGAACGCCTCCGTCCGGCCGCCCGCCGTCTCCCACTCCTGACCGGGCCAGAGGGCCTCGCACACCTGGAACGGCGCACGCCTGAGCAGGTACTGTGCCTGCTCAGGGTCCCAACGGCCCGGCTTGCAGACACACACTGTGTTCGCCTGGACGCGAACCGGCTTCATCCAGTGGACTTTCGGCGCCGGCCAATCCATCCGCCCGCCCCAACCGTCAAAACGAATGGAAATCGCCCCTGGCTGCCGCACTCTTACGGCAACGACGACAGCCGCGCACCCGCCGCGCACGGCATGAAGACGCGCAGCGTCCGGATCGGGCGTCGGCACCCGATCCGGATACACACGTTCCATCGCATCAACAAACCGAACGACAAGACTCCCTTCACCGCTCATCGCACATCCACCCCGGCCGCAGTGTCAAGCATGTGCCACACGGTGTCGGAACCACCCAGCAAGTCGGTGTCATTCTGATAGGTGCTCGCCCCGGGGTACGCCCACCGCTGCGTGTCGGTGTGTGCCAGCGCCGGCCAGTCATTGGCGCTGTCGGACGTGGTGGAGTAGTACTGGGGGGTTATATACGCCCACCACATGATCTGTTGCTGGGGATCCCCGTACCACTTTGCGCTCCAGTCGCCATAGAGGACGTTGTATCCGTCGCGGTGAGCGTACCAGCCCATCCCCGGCGCAGTAGCTCGCACGATGTCCGTAGGGGCATTGCTGTGGTTGTACTTCGACCAAGTGTCGGAGATGAGCGCGCGGCCGCCGAGCATCTTCTGCGTCTTGAACGTCGCCCATCCGATTTCCAGCGCGAGCAGCGGCTTCGGATATTTCAGAATGTGCCGGGCCAAGGAAGACATCTGGTAGGGAGTTACACCGCTCGCGCCGACCGTCGTGGTATCGCGCTCCTGGCCGCCGAATGCGGGCATGCCGCGGTAGTTATAATGACATTGCACGCCGATGCCGCCGGTCCAGTCGCCGGCGGCCCCACTGCCCCCCGACCACACTAGCGAATCGTTAGCCCACTTCAAGCCTTTCAGCCAGCTCGCGTAGTCTCCGTAGGCCAACGCATAGGCGTCGAACCCGCCCAATGTCTTAAGGTCATGCAGGCTACAGACGGCCGCCCGGTCGTCGGTACTCGACCTAAACCCACGGTTGTCGTTGTCAGTGGAATCCGTGTCATAATGAGGGCCGGCGTCCACGGGCACGTTATCGCCTCCGCTGGGGCAGAAGAAGATTTTCGCATCGCCCACATACCCGCATTGCAGCAGATAGCCTAAGCCAACGCCCGCGGCATTCAGTCGGCCCTTGGCGCGGATGTCCGTCACGCCGCCGTAGTTCACGTCCTGCCGGTTGGCATTCCAGTTGCTCCCGCCACAGTAGATAGTCCGCCAGTAAGTAATGGGCGCAAACGAGGCGTAATTGAAGTTGGTCAAGGTCCCCGTTGCAGGAGCGCCTTGGATGCCGGTCACAACGGAATCGCCCGCTTTGTCCGTATAGATGCCGGGAGAGAAGGGCACTTCACAATACGGGCCGCCCACGGACACAACCCCATTCTTCGTGTCACCGGGCCAGCAGGGGAAGTAGCTCGAATAGTCGCCACAGTAACTTTCCAGCGCCTTGCTCATCTGGCTGATGTTGTTCAGGCAAGCCGTGCGCCGGGCCTTTTCCCTCGCCGCCGCCAGGGCAGGCAGGAGCATTCCGGCCAAGATAGCGATAATGGCGATGACCACTAATAACTCGATCAACGTAAAAGCCGAGAGCCACGCCCGCAAGCTTCTCATTGAAGTCAAGCCTCCTCCATAAAAACACCCCCTGCAACTCTTCGCCGCCTGTCGTATCACCGGAACAGCAATCGCAACGATTACGACGAGCAACCCGACCAACATGAAGGTTGACCGCAACGTCAGTAGCAGACTCTGCATTGAACTCAGGCCTCCAAGAAGACGACCCTTACACTCCTTCGTCGCCTGTCGTCCAACGCTGTCACATCCCCGCAACAAGGCCTTTCAATCGTATTGTCCCTCCTTTTGATGGAACCATGTCCTTCACATACACCTGCCAGTCGCGCATGCCGACGACGAACCGTGTGACCGTGATGGGGAACTGCACCACGCCATCCCCGTCGCCTCCGCTATAGCTCCAGTCCCGATCACGCGGGCCGTGGAAGCCGCCGGGATAACGCTTCGGAAGATCAAGCGAAACGAAGCACCACCCGTCGAAGTTGATGGCGCTCTTCCCCATCCAGTCGCTCACGTCCCAGCCGCTCGTTTCATTGCAAGCGGAGAAGTATTTCTCGCCGTGGGCGTCGGCAAACTCGAAATAGACCCGGCCCCAGCAGGAATTTCCCTTCACCCACAGACCCAGTTTGCCGACTTCAGCGGGAACTTTCACGGGATTCTTCAGCTTCAGGCCGACGTAGCGCATGACGATCTTCGGCGTTTCCGGCTGCGGCGCAAGTGTCAGCTCGATGCACTTGCCTTTCTCTTCGTCCTGTACGCCGGCGACGCTGAACTTGCCCAGCGCGTGCGGAATATCTTCAGCATACGTCTCCAGGTAATGATCGGGGGCCGTTTCCATCTCCAAGGCTTCAGGATCACTGATGTCACTGACGGGCGCGGCCTTGGCCGGCTCGGTTTCGTCAAAGGCGGAACGGCCCGGCGTCACTGAAGCGACGGCTGTTGACACCGTCAAATACATCGGCGAAGGGGTCGCCGTCAGGTTTAGGACGTCGCCGGAGATCTTCCGGCTGTTGCCCATGCCGTCGGTCAGGGTCGCGTCAGCCCGTGCCTGCAACTTCAGTGCGACTTCACGCCGCCCGCGCGCTGTCCAGATGGGATAGACATGCTCTCCGCCTCGCGTGAACTCCAGGACATACAGGCTGCGAGAACCGGTCTCCAAATACCGGGCATACTTGGCCGAATCGAGCGCTTGCGTCAAGGTAGCATAGGCGACATAGGAGACTTTCGGCGTGAGGAGCGGGGTGCGCCGGACAAACCCGGATGCGCCGTAGATGGTCGTCGAGTAGGAATCCGGGCAGTCATCCAACAGGCCGATGTTGATGCTCTGGTAGCCGTATGCCAGGCAATGGAGCGAATCCCGGACGTACAGGTCGGCCTGCTGACGTTCGGTCAATCCTCCGGGCTGTGTGCAGCGACAGATGTACTCATAGCCGGAAGAGAGGGGAATGTCTGTATAGCCGTAAAGGCGCTGCATCTCTGCCAGCCACCAGACTTCCTGCATGCCGCCCCGCCTCGGCTGCCCCTCCGTGGGAAACCAGACTCCAACGCCTTCCATGCCAAAGCAATCCACATACTTCCTGGGCAGACCATACCGCATGAACTGAACGCTGATGTCGGAAGGACTGTTGCCGAAGCTGATTGTGACGTTCGGGTACTTTGAGCGGTAGAAGTCGCCGCGCACTTCCATTTGCTTCCAGCGCTTGTCGAATTCCAGCTTTCCTTCTTTGGACAGGTCCGGCTTGGGCTGGCCGAGCAACTCCGGAAATGGCACTTTCGTGTCTGGAATACCGATCTCGTGGAAGATCATGCCGAGGCGGATGTGAGGGTTCTTGTCAAGAAACGCCGGCAAGGTTGTTTCATCAAGACCATACCAGTTTGCCATGCTGTAGCTCACCTTGTACGCCGCCAAGTCCTTTTCCTGATACGGCGAATCAAGTTGGGGACACGTGTGGCGCATGCCCATGCGCTGGAGAATGGGTCCAACCTTCGCCAGCTCGGCACAACAGCCATGCCCCTTCTGGAACCACCAGCAACCGAAGGGAGACTCATTCCCTACCTGACGGGTGTCCGGCGGCAGCAACGCAAAGCTCGTCGGCTGACGCCATAACTCACGCCCGGTCGGGGCGTCCTTGACCGTGATGACCAGATCGAAATACCCGAACTTCGGCTGCGTCAGGGGCAGCGGGACTTCTACCGCGTCCTTATCTGCGTGCGCCGGCAACGTCACGTTCTTGTTGCCACGCGTTGTCGCGCCGTAATAGTCGGTGATCTCCCATCCCAACGTGACTTTCTGCGATTCAGGGCGGGTATTGGTCAGTTTAACGGCGAGCACCGGATTCTCGGCCGCGTAGAAGATGTTGCCGGGCTGGCTGGAAGTCACCGCCACGTCCACCGGGCTGCGTTCAAGCGTCATCCCCAGCACATGCACCGCGCTGGCCGGGCCGATGGGCCTGATCCGGCAAGATTGAAGGTTGAAGAAATGGACGGCCGTGCGCATCTCTTTTGTCAGCTCAATGTCGAAGTAGCGCCGCCCGCGGTCGCCAAAGGTCGGCGCCTCTTCGCCGAGAAGGTCCGTGATCTCTCCCATCTTCAGCGGCACGGTCACGAGATAGACCGGCAGGCTCCGTTCCGCCGCCGTGACCTCGCCGACCTTCAGAATGCCTGGCGGCAGCGCAGCGGCCGGGTCCGCCGGCAGATAGACGGTGGTGTACGGCATCGCCGGGTCCGGGCGCCCGCCGGAGTCGCCGTAATGGTTGCCGAAACGCGTCACACGCAACGTGAGGGCCGGGACCTTCGTGTCACTCGGTTCGACGACGCACAGCACGTGCGCCGCTACGTAGTTCTCCTTCGGGACCTGAAGGATGATGGATTCGGGGCAACCGTCGAACGCGCTGCGTGTCGTTTCCGTGTCGCAGAAATCGGACGGGTCTATCTTTTCCTCCAGCCAGCGACTCAGTCCCACGTCAATGTCGCGGTCGGCGCGAAGCGGCAAGAACGGAATCCGGCCAAGGTCCGTGAGCGTTTCCGGGGTAAAGCCCGAAACCTTCGGCGCGAAACGCACGGCGCCAGGCCGTGTATAATAACTGAGATCCAACGGCTGGTAGAAGCCAGAGCGCAGCGCCGGAGTGTCCGTCGCCCCCAAGAACTCATTCCCCTGGGATAACGCCAGTTCCGCCGACTTCATGTCCGCCGGCAGCGCGGCAAGGAATCGTCCATCCAGCCAGACGGCAAGAGCTTCCTCAGTCCGCTCCAAGCGCACCGTAATTGGCGCCGTCAGCGCCGAAGGGAATTCCGCATAGCGCGCCATAACCTGCGCCTGTTCGGTGAAAGCCGTGGGGTCGGCCAACTTGAAGGGGAAGCCGTCGCGCCGTTTCTCTCCCACATAATACCGCGGGTTCGGCTTGAGATAGTACGGCATGCGGTAGTAAGGCGACTTGTCCGCGAAGGACATTCCAACGTTCAGGAATGCCTCGTCGGTCGCCGCGAGATCGAGCGAGCAGCTGGCGCCCTGCGTGCCGCTAAGCTTCAACTCGCACTCAGCCTTGGGCCTTCCCATGCGCACCGTGAGGTCCAGGGCGCGGCCAACAGCAGGCAGTGGACAACTCAAGCTTTGCGGCCCTGAGATCGCCGGTTGTGGCTCCGGCTTCTGCCCCACCGCGTTCACCCTTTGAATCGAGATCGGCACGGCCCCTACGCTGACGTTACTGCTCAGAAATGATGCCAGACACGCAAACACCACGCCCATCCTTGCGATGTAACTACCGGCCATTACCAACTCTCCTTCAATCATTCTGAAGCATCACTTGCCGTTGCCAATCGTTGCGGCTGCGTTCAGATGGGCCACCGTACCGCAATCAATAAACGGTTTGGGAATGCTGATCTGGCGGATTATATGAGGGTCGGCGGCCAGTTCGCGGGCCGCTTTCAGCAAGGTCCGCGCGAGTTCATCATGTGGCTCCTCCAACTTGCTGAAAGGGGCGCTATCTTCCTTGCAGCCGGTGATGATGACGCTGAGATCGTGTCCGATCTTCAGCCCCCGATCCTCGGCCGCCCTCGCAGCGCCTCGGGCCATGAATTCATTCCAGCAATACACCGCCGTCGGCGGCTCTGGAAGGTCCAGCAGCGCGCCCATTTCCCGCTGTGCAAAGATTTCATGCGCCTCGAAAAGGTTGTCCACCCGCCCGCAAAACTCGCGCCAGTAGTCGGCGTACCGATACAAACAGTCTCGTTCCACCAACGTCTGGCAGAACGTCTGATAGTACAGCGCATTCAAATTGGCGAAGCCGGCGTTATACACCAGGGCGGCAATGCGACGATGCCCTCGCTCGTGGAAGACCTCCGCCGCGCGGCGGAACCCGCCGTTGGTATCATAGTCCACGTACGAAAGGCCATCTTCCTCGCACTGGCGGTTTCCTGACACTAAAGGCACGTGCCGTCGGCGCAGTTCAACCACCGTTTCCGGCCTGAGGGATACACCGAAGCTCACCACGCAGTCAGGACGGTGCATGAGCATTCGGTCCACGTCCAACGGTTCGTGGTCCGTTCCGGGTATCCAGACAATAGCCTCGCTATGGAGATGCGCTTCGTGGT
This sequence comes from uncultured Planctomycetota bacterium, assembly GCA_903901045.1. Classification (GTDB taxonomy): domain Bacteria; phylum Planctomycetota; class Brocadiia; order CAIUPP01; family CAIUPP01; genus CAIUPP01. The sequence continues at coordinate 12,273 of CAIUPP010000065.1, read as the reverse complement.
GGAGACTGTGCAGGATGCCCTGCCAGTAGGTATCCTGTTTTGGAACGCCGCTGGCCCCCATTCGGCTGGCGAAGAAGCCGATGATCGCAATGGTGAACGTGCGCTGCCGGATGCTCTCCGTCCGAAGAAACACCCCCTTGCCGGGAATGGCCTCGATGGGCAACTGCTCGGCCAGTTGGCTCAGAGCGATGCCGACCGTCGCCGGAGACACATTGAGTTTCTGGGCAAGTTCCGTCTGCGAAGGGAACCTGTCGTTCACCCGGATCTCCGATCTCTTGACCTGTTGAAGAAGATATTCGATCACACGTTCAGTCTTCTTGCGCGCAACTGTCGCCGTCGCCATGAAACGTTCTCCTAGACCGCTATTCACTCGGTGCACTGGCACCCGGAAAGTGCCTGCGGGTGCAGTATGTTTAGCACTTGATGCCCCACGTAACGTCCGCGCTACGCGGGACGGCAGCATGAGCGTAATCTGTGCGGCCACTATGCGCCTATTCGTTGCGCACTATATCAACGGGCATAGGTTATGTCAAGTATTTTTGCGCTTTTATGCCAGCCTTGACAGAATAAATACCTGCTGATATTATGCCCCCAGTATGCACATACCCCAATAGCCTTACGGAGGGAACATGAGGGCAATGCCTGTAGCCGTTCGCCATCAAGCGCATTCGGTCCTATTTGGCCGCTCCGGCGGTGGTTTCCCAACTTGGCTTGGGTTCTCAGGCGCTGAAGGCGGAGAGACTATTTCACAATCTGCGCGACCGTGGCTCACCGTGGAACTCCCCGATGGAAGTGGTGCAGAACCTTTCTGGCCGGAGCAGTATCAACCAACCGTCACCGATGTGGGCGAAGCCAAGCGCGTCGAGTTCCGTAATCTGCCATGGCGCAAGACAGATGGATCGGTGCTGGAGGGTTTCCGGCTCACCCAGCGCTATGAGTTTTGGCCTGATGGGGTCTGCTTTGTACGCAGCTTCTTTGTGGCCGCTGGGAATTCGACACCGGATTTGAGTCATTTCCGCTTACGACCGCCGGTTTCCCCGGAGAAGAACAATGATCTCTCCTGGGCTTACTGGGAACGCCCCGACTTCACTCGCGCGGACATCATTCAAGCCCTCGGCGGCATTAAGCGTTTCCTCCAGCCGGGGAATGAGGTGGTCAAGGACGGGATGCTCTTGCCGTTCGTAAGTTTCGACTTCGGGCATGAGGGGCGGAGGGACAAGCACCTGGAGTGGTTCCTTGAAGGCTCCAATTCTCCCGGCGGCGATCCGCAGAATGTTCGAACCTCCGTGCGGTGGAACGCGGAAGCGCCGGAACTGGAATGGGACTTTCTGTGCGAACGGCGCACGAGTCCCCGCGGACTCTGGCAGTGGCGCAATCAATGGGGCTGGACGATGTGCCGCGCCCCGCTCACGCGGCGACATCCCCCGTTGCGCTTTCACCACTGGATTGATTCCTCGAAGCTCCCGACGGACGCTCAGATTCAGAAGATGGCCGAGGAAGGTGCCGACCTTCTCGTGCTCCATGAATGTTGGCGCTCCGACGTGCAGAACGGTGCAGCACCGAACGACGAGCGGGAGTTCCGCCGCGTGATCGAGGGCGCGCATCGACTGGGGATGCGAATGGCCGTCTATGTCCGCGGCAACGAGCCCTCCGTCCGCGAGGACCACGCCGACTGGTTTGACGAGTTTTTTCAACGCGACTACGACGGCCTTTACATGGATTACGGGTCGCCGATCATCTACCCCGCCGGTCAGGATGAGACTTATGCCTGCGGACGGATCGCGTTTCGCGAGTATTATCTTGCTATGCGCGAAGTGCGAAAGCGCGTGGGGGAGCGGGGAGTGTTCTTCAGCCATGCCGGACCGTTCTTTGCCGCCTGCGGCATGACCGGCCTTGTGGACGGTTACGTCGCGGGCGAAGGGGAGCGCGGAGTCCTCCTCAGCAATCGCACCACGCATGCCTACTTCAGCGGCGTGAGCGTAGCGGCGCCGACGATGTGGACGGCGGCGTTCCCGGATTACGAGACGCCTCGCGCGGTCCCCTTCCTGGCCAGCATCGGGCAAGTTCCACACATCGGCCTTGGCACGCAGATTGGGAGTTCCTCACTCCAGCATCCTTGCGAGCCGGGGGTGGTCACCTTCGCCCGGCCGGTCTGGAAGCTCTGGGGCATCCTGCGCGGGCAGGAAGCGCTGAAAGTCCTCCACCAGCAGAATACGTCGGACATCTTCCTAACCGATTCGGACGATACGGCCGCATGTCTCTTCGTGACCCACGACGGCTCCGTTCTGCTCCTCGCCACGAACTTCTCCGCCGCACCAAGGAGCATCAAGGTCGAGGCGAAGTGGCCGGCGACCGGCGTGAAACCGGAGAGCAACTGGACCGCCGTGCGACTGAACCCGCATGCCAACCCACCACGGGCAACCACGGCACCTGTGCCGCCCGCCTTTGAAGCGGCGGTGCCCGGGTATGGAGTGGTGGGCTGGTTCCTGACTCCCCGGCCTGCCGCATGGCAGCCGGCGCTGGAAGCCTTCCGGAAACCATACCCGACACCCGGACCGGCCGAGCGCGCTTATGATGCCGAAATTGAAGCTCTCCGCAAGGCGCGGTTCGAGCCGTCACCGCGCAAACACCTCTTTGTTCGATTGGCCATGCCCCAGTTGCCGATAGTCTGGGAGGATTCGATCTGGTGGGACACTTACGACAATTGGAACGAACTCGTCCAGGTCGGATCGACCGGTGAAAGAGAACTATTAGGATACGTGAGCGCAAGAGGCCTCGTTCAGGCGAAGCCAGAAAAGACCGACTATCTCTGGCCGGGTACAACCACCCCGTGGATTGCGCTCCATGAACTCCTGCCGGCGGGACGGCACGAATTGGCGGTCTACACGGTCCATCATGGCGAACCGTTCTACTCCTTCGTCAGGGCGGAGTTCACGTCGGACCCCGCTGCGGGATCGGATCGTTACACCATTCGCTTTGCCAACGAATTGGACTCCGACCGTTCGCGTCTGACTTTTGCCGTCCACTTGCTGGCGCCCTGACCCTCTTCCATGAGAGCAGGATATGAAGGTGGAACATAAGCAACCAGTAAATAGGCTTGAATCGGGCGTTCCGGGCGTCACGCACCGGGAGATCGCCGACGGTCTGCGCCGACTCGGTGTGCGGGCGGGCATGGGCGTCATGGTGCACTCTTCCTTGAAGAGCTTCGGCCGGGTGGAAGACGGCGCGCGCACGGTGATCGAGGCGTTGATGGAAGTCATCACTCCCGATGGGACGATCCTGATGCCTTCGTTCAACCACGGCGAACCCTTCGAGGCTGGCGGTCCCGGCTGCTTTGACCCGCGCGCGACCCGGACGACCAACGGTGCGATCCCTGATCTCTTCTGGCGGCTGCCCGGAGTTCTGCGCAGTCTCAACCCAACCCATGCCTTCGCGGCGTGGGGCAAGAACGCCGAGCGTTACGTTCGCCTTCATCATCGCACGCTCACGATGGGAACTGAATCACCGTTGGGCCTGCTTTGGAAGGATGGCGGTTGCGGCCTGTTTCTCGGCACGACGTATGGCTGCAATACCTTTCACCACGTTACGACGACCGTCCTGAAATCACCCTGTATTGGTGTGCGCACCTTCGCTTATCACGTCGCACTCCCGGATGGCCGACGGGTCATAGGCAGGAGCTGGGGCTGGCGCGAAGAACCTTGCCCGCTGACGGATGAAGCCCTACCCCTCTATGCCCCCGAAATGGAGAAGCTGGGGCTGCATCGCCAGACAGTGGTCGGCCAGAGCCACTGCACGTTGTTCAAGCTGGATGATTGCCATCGGCTGGTCCTCGAACTTCTGAACGACGGCAAAGACGGCTTCCGGCCCTGCCACCAGTGCCCGATTCGCCCGCGATCAGTGGAGGAATACCGGCGAATATGGCCCACCGCCTACTCGGTCGCCCCGGACTGGGATGAAGAACACGACTGCCTCACACCGGACTCGGAAGCCTGGAATTATTGATCCGCGCCGAAAGGACGACGCCATGACTGAGAAGAGCGCCAGACGAAAGACTTCGCCGTACTATTTCGGGACCTACACGGACTGGGTCTGGCTTGACGCGAAGAAGCCTTATGAAACGCGACGTCGCGGCGCGATGCGAGAACTGGATACCGCCAAACGTCTGGGCCTCAACTTCGTTTCGCTGTGCGGTCCGGACACGGCCAAGGATGGCCGCATGGCATTTCACCAGATGAGAGAGAGCTCGCGACGTGGACTGAAGTTCATGCTTCAACTGGATTTCCCGACCACTACTTTCGATGCAGGCTTCATTCGTGAATTACGCCGGGACAAAAGCCTCGACGCCCATTTCCTCGGCCTGTTTCGGTGGGAATTCAATTTCCCGGACTTCGGCACCGACCGGATCGAACACTGGCCGGGGGAGACGTTGTGGATGGACCTGACGAAGAACCTCCACACCGGCAAGGCTTTCCCGAAACAGATTGAGAATCCCTACGAGGCCTACGCATGTTGGCGTCAGGTGCTCGGCGAATACTTGAAGCCGTTGCGTGAGGCGATGGGCGAGGGCCGTTTCTGCTGGTGGGTGGACTGGGCCGGCCTCACACGCCGAACGCGCCAATTCGGCGGATACGACATGTCGGGCTTCCACGGTTTGAAATTCGCCATGGGAGCTGCGGGCTGCAAGGAGTTCGGCTATCTCCCTGAGTACAACGGCCGCGAGTACTCTCCAGCTCTGGCCGAGGCGCGCGGCATCGGCCGGACCAACGGCAGCCCATACGGCGTCGGCCCATGCCCCTGGCGCTATTACCACTGGGTGCGCGATGTCAAGTGTGAGGCCAAACACCTCATCAAGGACAAGGTCGCAGGCCACGAACCAGGCTATGTCTACTTCCTGCCCTCGATCGTCAGTTGGGCGGGCGGCGGGACAACCTATGCGTATGAGCAACTTTGCCTGCATGACCAGTGGAAGCCCAGCAAAGCGGCCATTGACGGGTTCCGCACTTTTCGGAAGTTCACGCGGGAAAACCCTGTCCCGATGCGCCCCGACATCCGGATCGCGTTCATGAAAGGACAAGGCTACTTCGGCTGGTCGCTTCCCTGGTACAAAGAGAGCGGCATAGGCGAGGAGATCTTCTCCTGGACTCAGCAGACTATGTTCTCGGTCTTCTATCCTCGCCTGCGCGCCGGAGAAGAGTGGTATCAGACGGCGTTCAGCGGCACGCCCTATGGCGACATGGACATCATCCCATGGTACGCGTCGCCGGACGTGCTCAAGAATTATGACGTGATCGTCCTGTTCGAGTGGAACACGATGGACGACGAACTCATGACCAAGCTGCGCGACTACGTCCGCGCGGGCGGCATCCTGATCGCCAACGGCGCGCACTACCTGGCAAAGAAGGAGGGAATCGTCTCCTGGGCCACGCCGCACGCGGAGGAATTTTACCGGGCCGGGCACGTCGAGGATTTCTGCGGACTGGAACTCGGCGGCTATTCCTACATGTATACGCTGCACCCGGTCCGTCGCGGCATCATCCGTCACACGGCGGTCAAAGACCGGATTTTCAAGCGCCGGCAATATGGTGAAACGCTGGGGCTGTTCCCTTATCCGGTCAAACTGGCCGGAGGCGAGGTCGTCCACGAGGCCAATGGCACTCCTATAACCGTGCGTCATCGCGTCGGCCAGGGGACCGTGTACACGGTCCTTTCTTGCAGCTATGAGAACGGACTCCGGCAGGCGCTCGGTCCGTTCTTTCGCGAAATCGCTCGCTTTGTAGAAAGCAAGCTCGCCTTCGAGGTTCGCGGCCTCTCCCCGGATGAACGCGAGGACCTCATCGCATACGCGGACACCGCAAAGGCGGGCCGCTTCGTGGCCATCAACTACTGGGACCGGCGCACGTTGAACTTCGAGATACTTCCCCGCACCTGCGAGGGCAAGAAGGACCAAAGAATTCGCGTCTGGAGTTCAACGGGCAAAATGGCCGATACCCGTTCCCGGCGATTGACGCTCCGGCTGCCTCCAATGTCCATTGCCGTGATTGAACCCTCCCACCCCCAGGAACAATAAGAACATGAGCGAGTGCAATCAAGCTCCGTACCGGGTAGATCAGTTTCCCGCCGACTATTTTGACATGGTACCCCAGTCTGCGGTCCGGTACTCGAGGTTCCCCGACGCCCTGCCGCACAATTCCATCTGGGACATCGCCCGCGGGCCGGGCAAGACGATGTATGCCTCCCTGTGCGGAGAGCTCGGCGCGTCGGTCTCGGTGCGGCTGTACGAATACTTGCCCGCGGACGGCGCGCTGCGGTTCTGCTTCGACGGCGGCTTGGAGACGATGGCCAATTCCCGCATCATCCCGCCCAGCAAGATTCACACGTCCATGCAGCCCACGCGCGACGGCAAGCTCATCATGTTCACTCATACCACGGCGAGGTCGCCGGTCCACCCTTGCTGGATGCTCGATTCGTACTACACCCACATCTGGGAAGGCTACCCCGGGTCGCATCTCATCGAATGGGACCCGCAGCGGCGGGAAGCGAAGGTCTTAGGCATGCCCGTCGCACGTGACACCATCTATGGCGCCATCTACGATGACAGACACCATGCGCTCTGGTTCACCTCCTATCTTAGGGGACACCTCTTCCGCCTCGATCTCACGTCAAAGGAGTTGCAAGATTTCGGTCAGATCACAGAGTATGGATCCTATTGCATCTGCAAGGATCGGCTTGGCCACCTCTACACCGCCAGCCGTACGGGACACGTCTATCACATCAACGTGGACACGCGTCGAATCACGCACATGGGGATTCCCACGCAAGCACCCGAAACTAACCCTTTGTGCAAGACGCAACGAATCCTCGGCCATCACGACCAAGGTCCCAATGGGCGACTTTACGTTTCCTTCCGTTACAGTGACTATCTCTATGTCATTGATCCTGAGACGCTGGAGATCGAGCGGACCCCTAGTTTTCTGCCTTCCAGTTTCGCTTGCGCCCCACCCGTCGCCCAGAAGGGACTGGCCTTCGATTCAAAGGGCGTCTTGTGGCTGGTGACCATGCAGCCACTGACCGTCGTCGTAGGAAGTCTATGTCACCTGCACCGGTGGGACCTTCTCCAAGGCGGGAAGCCAGAATATGTGGGATTGCTCGGCACGCCGGGAAGAGCAACGGAATGCGTCAGTGAAATGCTGATGGATGAGAACGACGTACTCCACATTGCGGACACAAACCATGGCGATGACCCGCCGGGCATCCTGGCCGTTGATACCCGCCGGTTGATCTCAGCCGAAGCGCGCGTCAAAACACGCGACGTGGCCGCCTACCTTCTTTTCGCGGACGCCCATAAACTTTCCGCAGACCCAGAATACGAAAGAAACACGGAAAAATATCGTAAGTTTGCCTGTGATTACGAAAAGTCCAACCAATTCCTGCTGGACAAGGCCAATACGGCGATCCAAGCTCGTTCCACATCGGTGATCAGGTTGTGGGAGACTCTTTCCAGAGGCGCCGCAGCGGTAGTTGCCATGCAGTGGGAAAATGATGAGCGCCTCACGGTATGGTGCGGTCCCAACGGCGCGTGTCGTCTGCGCATCCGCGGCGCCAGAATAGCGGTTCGGACGGATGGCGCAATGGACTGCCCCCGAAAAGAGGGTATGCCCGCCATTCTGACGACAGCCGTCCTGCCATCGCGCCAGGGGCGGCAATACCTGGCTGAACCCACGTGCTGGGCGCCGTGGAAGGGTGGCCAATGGCTTGTGGGCAGCCGCGACGGAATGGTGGCACGTTTTGATCCGCAAACCGGCAGGACGTTTTCGCTCGGTGCAGTCGGCCTGCACGGACCGGTGCACCAGATCGTCACTGACGCCGTCCGGATAAGCGCCTTTGGCGTTTCAGGAGACTCCCAAGACTTGGGCCATCTCTTCCACTACGACGATGAGACAGGTCTGCGGGAGATCGGCCGCACCTTTTACGCCCCGGCGGATGATTTTGTCTGTAGCAACACCCAGCCGACGACCGTAGCCCTTTCTCCCAACGGAAGAACGCTTGCCGTGGGGGTAGTCGACGAACTAGCTTGCGTCTATCTTTACACCGATGTGCTGGTTAGTTAATCTGATCGGCCCAGCCGCCGGCAAAAGGAGAAGTTGCGTGTCACGTCTCATTCAGCAGTTTCCCGGACGGCGTCGGCTATCGTTGGACGGCGTATGGCACTTCAAGGCACTTGATACTGCCCCCAAGCGCCCGTTGCCCAACTCGCAATATGACGACATCCTTCCCGTCCCCGGCGTGTGGGAGGCATCCTTCCGGCATTTCCGCCACCGCGGCTTTGGCTGCTACCAACGTGAGTTCGAGGTTCAAGGGGACGTGGCAACAGCGCTGCGCCTGGTTTTTGAGGCCGTGTCGCACACGGCGAAGGTTTGGCTTGATGACCGGTTCCTGGGCTCGCATCGCAACGCATATACCGGCTTCGAGTTCTGCTGCCCACAAGTCCGGCCCGGCCGCCACCGTCTGACGGTGCTGGCGGACAACCGCCCGGGCCCGGGCTTAAGTTTACTGCGTCACGATGTGGATTTTCACATTTATGGCGGCATCCCGCGCTCCGTCTATGCCGAGGCGTTGCCTGTTTCGCATATCACCTCCGCGTGCGCCTTGCCGGAGTTCAACGGCCGCCGATGGGAATTGGCCTGCCAGGTCCAAGTGAGGACCCAGGGTGAGGCGTTGCCCAAATGCGCAGAAGTTCTGGTGGATGGAAAGGCTGTAGGAAAGATAGCATTGAACCGTGAAGGTCGAGGCAGAGCCAGTGTGCCGATGGCCAAAGTCGAACGCTGGTTGCCGCAATCCCCACGTCTCTATACCGCGGCCATTCGCATCGGTGATGACCTCTGGCAAGAGCGCGTCGGCTTTCGCACACTGGCAGTGCGAGGCCGGCAAATCCTGCTGAACGACAAGCTTCTGATTCTGCACGGAGTCAATCGGCATGAGTTCCATCCCGACTTCGGTCCGGCCCTGCCCCCGGCGGCCCATCTGCGCGACATGGAAATTCTCAAGAATCTCGGGGCCAATTGCGTTCGCGGCAGCCATTACCCCAACGACTCATTCTTCCTCGACCTATGTGATGAGAACGGCATCTTGTTCTGGGAGGAACTCTCTCACTGGCAGGCCACGCCCGGGGAAATGGCCCGCGCGGACTTTCGTCGTGAGTCATTGGCGCAAATTGATGAAATGGTCGCGCAGCACCGCCATCACCCGAGCGTGATCTTCTGGGGGATGCTCAATGAGGCGCACTCCTTCCATCCCGTTGCGCCTAAAACCTTCAAGTTGTTTGCCGACCGCTTCCGCAAACTCGATTCCACACGACTGATCACCTACGGCAGCAGTCACCCCGATAGGGACAAGTGTTTCGGTCTGCTCGACGTGGTTTCTATCAACACCTATCCGGGCTGGTACAATGGGGATTTGGCTAACCTGGAAATGGAGATCGCGAAAGTTCTCCGGACCGCACGGCGCGTGTCAAAAGGCAAGCCGATCCTTTTCTCTGAGTTCGGAGCGGCAGCGATCGCCGGCGCGCACTCTTTCGAATTGCGTAGGTGGACGGAGGAGTATCAGGCAGAGCTCATGACCCGCGTCATTGAGCGACTCCGCCAATCGGGGTTGGCAGCGGGGGCGATCCTCTGGCAATTCTGCGACTGTCGCAGCAGCGATGCGCTCTGGCAGACGCGCCCGGGTGAATACAACAACAAGGGCATTCTTACGGCCTACCGCGAACCGAAACTGGCCTTTTACCGGGTGGCCGAGCAATTCCGCAAGCCATGGCGGATTCCGGAAAGTGAACGCGGCGATGAAGAGCATCGTGCGCAAGGGCAACGGCGAGGACTGAAAGGAATACGTCGGGCGGCTGGCACTGGAGGCGGGCATCGAGAATCCCACTGACGAGCAATTGCGCCGGTTCGACCGGAAGCGCAAAGGGAAGATGCCCTCCAATGATGATTGGCGCTCGCCGAGCGACCTGGACGCGCGCATTGCGAAAATGAAGAACGGGGACATTCACCTAGCATACAAGGCCGAACACGCCGTAGACCTAGAGACGGAGATGATCCCACGGCCCGACGCGTGGCCTGCGCGGCACAGGGAGGTTGTGTTCACCTTCACGGGCAAACTGAGGGTTAACTCGGATTTGGAAAGGGACGTGCATGAAGCTTTCACCACTTCAAGTGCTTTCGGTCTCGGAAATCAGCCAGATCCATAACGCGACATTGAGCATCCTGGCGGACTGTGGCGTGGAGATTCAGCACGCGGAGATGCTCTCCTTTCTGGAGCAAAGAGGGCTCGCGGTTGACCGCGAACTGCGGCGGGTCCGATTCAGCCGGTCCTGTGTGGAAGAAGCCTTGAGTTCCGTTCCCTCGAGCTTCGAAGTTTTCGACCGCGAGGGAAAACACGTGTTCGCCCTAGGTGGGGGAGAATCCAGGATCGCTGCGGGGCACAATGCGGTGTTCTGGGTAGACTCGGAGACAGGCGAGAGGCGACCGTCAACCGTTTCCGACGTCGAGCAGTTCGCCCGGCTCTGCGATCAGTTGGAGTGTATTGACATGATCGGCATTCCTGTGATGCCACAGGACGTGCCGGACTCAAAGGCCACGTTGCTCCACGGCGTCCGCGCGGTCATGAAGAACAGCCGGAAGCCCATCTTCTTCTCTACGGACAGCGCGAAAGTGAATGGCGCCGTTATCCACATGGCACAGGCGGCCTTTGCCGGCGACTTCAATCGCCAAGCCTATGCTATTGGGCAATTGTCCCCGACCAGTCCGCTCTTCTGGGAGCACGGCGTCATCCAGGCGCTCATGGAAACTGTAAACATGGGCGTGCCTCTGGCAATCCTGCCCGAGCCGATCGCGGGAATTTCGGCCCCCTACACCCTGGCCGGGTTGATCACTGTAAACAACGCGGAATGCCTCTCCGGCCTGGTGCTGACGCAACTATTGAAACCCGGAGCGAAGGTGCTGTATGCAAACTCGTGGACCACGGCAGACATGCGCACGGGCGCGGCGCTCGTCGGCTCGACGGAGACGACCATTTGCCGGATCGCCGGTGCGCAGTTGGCGCGCTTCTACCACGTCCCCTCCCACACCACGGCCCCGAACTCCGACAACCATGCCCACGACGAGCAGAACGCCTGGGAAAAGGCTCTCAGCACTTTTTGCGCGATGGGAGCCGGCAATGATCTCATTGTCAATTGCGGCATGTTCGCCACCGGTATGACATGCAGCCATGAACAGCTCATTATGGACGAGGAGATATCGGCCATGTCGCGGCGCATCGCACAAGGCCTCAGGGTGTCCGACGAGACGATTGCGTCCGGTTTGGTGAAAGAACTCGGCCCTCACGGACAGTTCCTGACCGCGGAACACACCGTACGCCACCTGCGTTCCGACGAGTATGTTTCCCCGCGCATTTCCGTCCGCAGCCCCTATGCGACATGGAAGGCCGAAGGCTCCAAGGACACCTACCGGCTCGCGCAAGAGCGCGTGTGCGAATGTCGCAAGAACCCCGGAAGTCCGCTGGATCGCCGCCGCGAGCAGGCGCTGGCGGAAATCGTGGGAGCATTCGGCTCATGACAGGAACCGGAGTCGTCGGTCGCAGCAAGCCCGCGACCGTTCGGGACGACCTGTCTTTGGATGGCACGGCCATTGTCACATGCCGCACTGCCGCGAATCGCCGCTTCAGAACGAATATCTTTTGGCGAGGAGAAAAGGATTCTTAAGGCAATACTTTCGAAACAGTAGAGGAACGATAGTTCTGATCGCTGATTCGATGGGAATTCCGGTGTATTGGTCGACGCAGGTTTGTGGAACGGCCGGGAGTGGTCAGAAATTTGACTGGCGGCAGTATGCCCCGTCTACCAGCTTGACGTAGGTAACCCCGTCTCCTCGGTGATGGATGGCTAAAGTGAGGAGCCGTAACGGGCGGCCTCGTTGCGAGGCCGCCCGTAGACCGCAGAGCAGAACGGATGCCTATGCCCCTGTCGGCACGTCATGTCTGATCGAGCAACAGCCGGAGGAGACCGGTGCTCAACGGGCCGGTCCCGCCGTTGTGACGGGCTCCACCTCCTCTGTCTGAGTTCCACAACGCAACCGCCGCTGATGCTCTGCCGCCATGAGATGGGCAGTCAATTTCACGGCGCGCTTTCGACGCTCCTCGATGCTTGGCGTCGAGACTGATCCGGACGCCTTGATGTTCTTCTTCATGGGGTCCCTCTTTGTGTGTGTGTGTGTGGGGGGG
>CAIUPP010000064.1 GCA_903901045.1 uncultured Planctomycetota bacterium | reverse complement strand
CCTGTTTGCCGAAGACGTCGAAAGCGATCTTTATACTGCCATTGACCTGGTCGCCAAGAAGATCGAGCAGCAAATCCGCAAGCGGCATAACAAATTAAAGGCCCGCAAGCACACAGTGGCCGCCCGCGGCAAACGCAGCCGCCAGGAAGAGGAACTGTGAGGGCAGTGGTTGATTGATGGGGAGAGGGGATAGTTGCTAGTTGGATGACTGCGTCGCCCAGCGCTCGACCCCGGGCTCTTAGCTCACCGTTGCTCCTGCGCGCGCGCTTCGTTCTGCCGGTTTCCCGGCCGCCAATTCGCGATGGCGCAGCCTTGATTGTCGGACGGCGCATTGCCGCCGTGGGGCGCTGGCGCGAGCTGGCCTCGCGCAGCCCAAAGGAGACGCTCGACCTGGGCGACCGAGTCTTAATGCCCGGGCTGATCAACGCGCACTGCCACCTGGATTATACCGACATGGCGGGCCAGTTCCCGCCGCCGAAGGTGTTCAGCGACTGGCTCAAGGGGATCACCGAAGCCAAGGCCGGCTGGGGCTATTCCGACTACCTCGAGTCCTGGCTGAACGGCGCCCGGATGCTCGTCCGCACCGGCACGACGAGCGTGGCGGACATTGAAGCGGTGCCGCAACTGCTGCCGAAGGTTTGGGAGGGGACCCCACTGCGCGTGTTTTCGTTCCTGGAATTGATCGGCATCAAGGGCGCCCAGCAACCGCGCGCCGTCGTTCACGAGGCTGCGGCGCGTATCGCGGCCCTGAAGCATGCTCGCGGCGGCGTGGGCCTCTCGCCACATGCGCCCTACTCGACCGTTCCGGAGCTGTTGCGTCTGAGCGCCCAAACCGCGCGCCGGCGCAACTGGCGCCTGACCACGCACCTGGCCGAGTCGGCGCTCGAATTCGAGATGTTCAAGCAGGGCAGGGGCCCAATGTTCGATTGGCTGCAGCGCAGCGGGCGCGACATGTCGGATTGCGGCCTGGGCACGCCCGTCAAACACCTGGAGCGCTGCGGTGTGCTCAGCGATAACCTGCTGGCCGCGCATGTGAATTACCTGGCGCAGGGGGACGCCGCGCTACTGGGCCGGCGCAGGGTGCATGTCGTGCATTGTCCGCGCTGTCATTTCTATTTCCACCACGACAAGTTCCCGCTGGGCCGGCTGGCGCGAGCGGGGGTGAATGTGTGCCTCGGCACCGATAGCCTGGCGAGTGTCTATAAGACCCGGCGCCAGAAGGTGGAACTGAACCTCTTCGAGGAGATGCGCGCGCTGGCCACGAACGAGCCTTCGTTGTCGGCCAGGCAGATTGTGCAGATGGCGACGCTCAACGGCGCACGCGCCCTGGGTCTGGGCGGGCAGGCCGGCGAGTTGGCCGAGGGCTGCTTCGCCGACTTGATCGCCCTTCCCTTCGCCGGGAAAGCTGCGGACATTTACGACGGAGTGCTGCATCATGCCGGCGACGTGGCGGCCAGCATGATTGACGGCGAGTGGGCCATGGAGCCGGATGAACGACTTCAACCATGAACTGATGCAGCGGCTCGACGCCATTCGCGAGCAAGGGCTGCTGCGCGAACTGCGGCGCGTGGATTCGCCGCAGTCCCCGCGAGTCGAGGTTGGAGGCAGGGAGCTGCTCAACTTCTCCTCGAACGATTACCTTGGTCTGGCCAATGAGCCGGCCTTGAAAGAGGCCGCCATCCAAGCGGTAGAGCGCTATGGCGCCGGCGCCGGCGCCTCGCGCCTGGTCTGCGGTTCGCTGGCGCCCCATCAGGAGCTGGACGAAGCGCTGGCAACCTTCAAAGGCACCGAAGCTGCGCTCACATTCTCCACCGGCTACGCCGCCGCCGTCGGTACGATCTGCGCCCTGCTCGGCAAGGAGGATGTCATCATCACGGATAAACTGATCCACGCCTGCTTTGTGGATGCGGCCCGTTTGTGCGGTGCAACTGTGCGCGTGTTCGCTCACAATGACCTTGGCGACCTGGAGGAGAAGCTCCGGGAGGCGGAGCGGGAAGTCCGAAGTCCGAAGCCCGAAGGCCGAAGTGGAAAGAGGCGCACGCTCGTGGTGACGGAGAGCGTGTTCTCGATGGACGGGGATCACGCGCCACTACGTGAGATCGTCGCGGTTAAGGAGAAATACGGCGCGTGGCTGATGGTGGACGAGGCCCATGCGACGGGGCTTTACGGCGCCAACCGTCGCGGCCTGGCCGAGGAGTTGGGCGTGAGCGAGCGTATCGAGGTCCAGATGGGCACGCTGGGGAAGGCGCTAGGCGCGGCGGGAGGCTACATCTGCGGTTCGCGCGCGCTCGTGGATTACCTCATCAATCGCGCTCGGACCTTCATCTTCTCAACCGCACCCGTGCCCGCCTCCGCCGCGGCCGCTACCGCGGGCGTGCGCTTTGTCCAGTCCAGCGCCGGCGAGGAGCGCCGGCAGAAACTGTGGCAGAACGTTTCCAGACTCAGCACTAGGGGAGGCCATAACGTCAGCCCCATTCGTCCCATTCCTCCCATCGCTCCCCCAACTACCCGCAGCGCCATCATCCCCATCATGATCGGTGGGGAAAGCAACGCGGTTGCGGCCGCAGCCGCGCTGCGCGAGCAGGGCATCTTTATCCCCGCCATCCGCTACCCGACCGTCGCCCGCGGCCAGGCTCGCCTCCGCCTGACCCTGAGCGCTGTCCACACGGAAGCCGACCTCGCCCAACTGCTCACCGCGCTGAAGTCATTGGACTTTAGCCTTTAGCCTTTAGCCTTCAACTTCATGCACCCGCTCGCCAAACTGGACCACCGCTACCTCTGGCACCCGTTCACCCAGATGCGCGACTGGGTCAAGCGCGAGCCGATCGTCATCGTGGAAGGCGAAGGCGCGGTGCTGCGCGACGCGCATGGACAGGAGTATCTCGATGCCAACTCCTCCATCTGGACCAACCTGCATGGACACAATCATCCCCGGATCAACGCCGCCATTCGCCGGCAGTTGGGGAAAATCGCCCACAGCTCGGCCTTGGGGTTCGCCAATGAGCCCGCGTCGTTATTGGCGGCGAAGCTCATCGAGGCGGCGGACCAGTTGTTTGAAGTAGCCGCCGACGTGAGTCGGCGCATTCTCTCTGGACCAGAGATGGCACCGACTCACGTCGGCGGCTACGTGCTGTCAACGCGTAACACGAAAGGCAAAACGCCCCAGCCGGACAGGCAGCCCGCGTTAAGCAAAGTCTTCCTCTCCGACGACGGTTCGACGGCGATGGAAGTTGCACTGAAGCTCGCCTACGAATTCGTCCGCCGCACGGGCCGCAGCCGCAAGCCGAAGTTTCTCGCACTGGACGGCGCGTATCATGGCGACACCATCGGGGCGGTCGCGCTGGGCCACATCGACCTGTTTCACAAGGCTTACGCGGGGCTGCTGTTCAAGACGGACAAGGTCATGGCGCCCTACTGCTATCGCTGCCCGTTTAACCGCGCCAAGCCCGAGCGCGCCGACGCGAGGGAATACCGCAAGTGCAACTGGGAATGCCTCGGCAAGCTGGAGCAGAAGTTCGCGGCGCAGAAGAAGAAGGGCAACCCTTATGCGGCGTTTGTGGTCGAGCCGCTGATGCAAGGCGCGGCGGGCATGATCCCGCAGCCCGCCGGCTGGCTGAGCCGCGCCGCCGAGATCGCCCGCGGCTACGGCGCGCTGCTGATCGCCGATGAAGTCATGACCGGGTTCGGGCGCACGGGCACCGTTTTGGGCGAAACCCCTCACCCCCGGCCCTCTCCCCATCCGATGGGGAGAGGGTGGCCTTCAGGCCGGGTGAGGGGTGGCCGCGCATCTCACGTTTTCGGCGCCGGCGAAACCCCTCCGACCAGAGAGCCGGACGCAGGTTCGCTCTTCGCCTGCCACCGGGAAGGGGTGCAGCCGGATTTCATGGCACTGGCGAAGGGGCTGACCGGCGGCTACCTGCCGATGGCTGCCACCCTCACAACGCAGGCCGTGTTCGACGCGTTTTTAGGTGAATACCACGAGTTCAAGACCTTCTTCCACGGTCACAGCTTTACCGGGAACCAGCTCGGCGCGGCGGCGGCGCTGGCCAGCCTGGAGCTGTTGCAGAGCAGTGGCTCGATCCGTGCCCGCCAGCGGCTGGAGCAGTGCCTGCGCAAAGAACTTACTGCGCTCTGGCATTGCCCAAACATCGGCGACATCCGGCAGGTCGG
>CAIUPP010000063.1 GCA_903901045.1 uncultured Planctomycetota bacterium | reverse complement strand
GCCATCGGGCATTTCCATTTGTTACGCAAAGGTCAATAGGAGTACCGAACGGGCGGCTTCTTGCGCATAGTTCATGGTATCAACAATGTCGGCACGATGGACTTCCGAACGTCGGAAGATATCTTCGTCCATGCGCCGACTTCACGTCGGAGACGGCGGGGGTGGCCCTCAGGGGTGGAGTTTGAAGCGGCACGCGCGAATGTGAATCACGCCGCCGATCGTCGCCCAGTAGAGCAGCAGCACCGATCCATCCTCAAGTACTTGCAGACTCGGCGTGCCGAAGGCGAACTTGGGCAGGGCGTTCCATACCTCCTGGCGGCAAGCCTCCCCCGCCTGGGCGGCCGGCTGGCCCAGCACCCGTTCCGCAGCGACGTCCCAAAGGTGCACTGGCGCCTCGCACCATGTCCGGCCCTGGTCGAACGACCACCAGAGCTGGTTGCCTTCGGGCGGCTCGCGGTGGTTGCAGACGGCGATCAGCAGCCCCGGCTCGACCTCCAGCGGATGGGATATCTGACCGCGGATGTTCGTTGGTTCGGGTGAAGACCAGACCAGGCCGTACGTGGAGCGACTTTGATGAACGTGAAGCGTTCTCTCCCCCTTGTACTCAAAAGTCCAGAGGTGCATCAGATACGTTCCATCACTCAGGCGGGTGAGGCGAGCATCGCACAGACTCAGCGCGCCGGAGAGGTCTCCCACGAGGAGTTGCGGCGGCGAGAACGTGCACCCTCCATCGCGCGATACGACGGCGGCGGTGGCCTGCGGTCCGCAGTCGAGGCACACTTCGAGCGGAAGGCAGAGCGCGCCGTCGGCGAGCCGATAGGGATTCGTGGCGATTCCCACTCGCGCCCCGCCGTACGGGGAGGTGTCGACGCGCACCGGTTCGTCCCAGGTGCGCCCTCCGTCGGCGCTGCGGCACAGTCCCGTGTAATGCGGGAACGCCGCAGCCTCCTCCCCGAAGACGTAGACGTTCGGGTTGACCATGTCGAGCGAAGCAACGGCTGCCAGCAGTTCGTTTCCTTGCGACATGAGAGCCCCATTGATCACGCTTTCCGGCGGGGTGCGGGGGGTGCGGTCATAGGCCGCAACCGGCTCCGACCAATTCCGGCCTCCGTCGCAAGATCGCTGCAATTGGAGGGTTCCGTCGGGGCCATGCTTGGCCGAACCGCGGCGGTAGAGGCAGACCACATCGCTTCCCAGGCGCGCCGACTGCACGTAGGCACAGGCGGAGCCATCCCTGTTCCGCAGATTCGGAGAGACGGCTGCGTCCGAAAGGACTTCCACCCGCATGAGATCCATTCCTTCAGTAGGTCCACATCGTCGGGTACTTGTCCATGGCCATCCCGCCCAGGGACCGCAGCGGCATGCGGCGGTGTTCGCGCGTCAGGCGGCGCGCTTCGCGCTTGAAGGCGCCGGGACTGGCCATGGCTTTCATCATCTCCCACTCCAGCGGGCGGACCTGGCGCATGTCGCCGTCCCAGAAGCACAGGCCATCCACCTCTGCCGCGTACAGTTTCTTCGCCCAATAGGAGTAATGCTGTTCCGGCGTCAGCCACGAGCGGGTAGACATGACTTCGGGACAAAGCGTGCAGCCCGTGCGCCGTTTGAGGTCGGCGTAATAGTCGACGTCCATCTCATCCGGCGGAACGCGGCGGCTCTCCTGGTACGGGATGACGACGTTGACCAACCCATCGCGGATCCACCGTTCGATATCGAGACCATAGAACAGGTTGGCTTTGCGATGGGCCAGGACACCGGCTGAAAAGACCAGACGTCCGAAGCCGAGTCGGGCATTTTCGGCCTGAAGTTCGCCGCACAATCGCCGGATATAGTCGCTCACCGCGTCCGCGCGGAACTGGAGCCAGCGGGGATGGTTTGGCGGGAGCCGTCGCGGGTCCCTGCCGGTCGCGCGCTGGAAGGCTTGAAGGAGCGGCTTCTCGTACAGCATCAGCGGAACCCCCCGCCAGAACGCGAGGTTGATGCCGTCAATGTTGTACCGGAGTTGTTCTTTGAAGGCTGAAATGACGCGCTCTTGCACGCGCGGGAAGGCATAGCTCAGCCGCGCGATCCAGCGCCCGTCGCGGTCACGGCAACGCCACTCCGGATGCGCCAGGACGAAGGGGGACGCCTGCAGGTCCTGGTCAATCGGCGGCTCCGGATGCACCAGACCCGGGCGGTGATAGATGTGGAACTCCAGACCGGCTGCCTTGACCGCGTCCCGGGCAACCTGCTGAAAATCGAGCCCCCGGCGCTGGAAGGCGCGCAACGCCTGGTCCACGTTCCGGTAGCCGTCGTTGAGATAAACCGGCCGGCGCGCGTCGCTGTTGTTATCGGGGGTCTTGTACTGCTGGACGTCGCCGATCAGCGTGCACCAGTACACGCGGCGGAACGGCGTATCGCGGAACGCGGCGATGTGCTCTTTCAGGTCCGCAGGCGAGCGCAGCGGAGAGCAGTAGCGCAGACTGTGGCCATCGATGAACGCGGCCAGTTCCAGCGGACATTTCTTTGGCTCGGGCGCCGAGCTTGACGGTTCGAGCCGGACGTGCGCAATGCCGGAAACCGGGTTCCCCTGTGCGGCAGGGAATGGGTGGGACAATCGCAGCGGGGCGACCTCCAGCTCCCGCCCCGTCACATCGGCTTCCATCCAGAAGACCTCGTTCAGCGAGCCCGGCGACGAAGTGGAGAGCAGTGTGCGGAAAGAAGGTTCGCCGGTCAATCGCACACGGATGCCGCACGCGCTCTCGCTCCAGTCCGACGGCGGCAACCCCACATAGATTCTGAACCGCCCGCGAACCCCCAGCGGCAGCTTCACCGGCCCCGGCGCTGCGCCTTCGGGCGCAAAGAGCAGTGTGCCGCTCCCGGCGTTCGTCTCATACGGAATCGTGCGCCACTTGCCGCGCCGGCATTGCTCAGAGAGGCGCGACGCGGGCCGGCATCGCCCCAGGTCGCCAAGAACGACCGGGCCATATTTCACAGACAACCTCCTCCGAACGGTCCTCCGGTCTCCAGCCGCCATATCATACCCCTGCTCAATGCTCTGGCGAAATACCGTCATCGCCTCAGGCAGATCGTTCATGGGGCTTCTGTCTGTGGAATCCGGCCAAAGAACAGATCGCCGAAGGCGGCAGGGTCGGGAATGCCGGCCCCCTGGAGGTTCGGCGCCCAGAGGTAGATTTCATCTTCGTCAAATCTCCACTTTGCGCTGTCCCAGACGCTGCGGTGACGTTCGCGTCCGAGATTCCCTCGCCAGCGCGCCCCTTCGGAGGGACAGGCGGCATCCAGTTCGCTGAAGGGGAAGGCAATCTCCATCGTCCAGCGCTTGTTTGCGGCGTCGAGCTTGTAAGCGGTGGACACGTTGGCGTTCCAGGAGACGTCCGCCATCTTGTAGACATTCAGGGGGTTGAGAGGGTCGTCAATGTAGCCATAACGTCCGTCCCAAATGGACCCGGGCGCAGGCGAGACGCAGAGTTGGATGCGTTTCTGGCCGACCCCGTCGGGCGCGAGGAGAATTTCGATATCCTCGGTATTGTAGACCTTGCCGTCGCGGCCGCACTGCGTGATCTTCATCTGGTCGAAGAGCGGCTCGCCGCACTCGAAGGCAAAGTAGAGATTCTTCTCGTCATAACCGAGCTTGGCGCGGGTCACGGCCTCCATCTTCTGAAGTGCGACGCCCTTGACATTGATCCAAGGGGCGTCTTTCCACGCCTCTTTATAGATATCGCCGTCGATGACGGGCGCGTTCTTCAGCCGGGTGAAAACGGTCTGGGTGCGCTTCGCGCCGGGCAGGTAGCCGGTCTTCAGGAGGGAGTCGAAGTCCCAGGTGAAGGGGGAGGCGAGCGTGTTGTAATTCGTGGACATCAATCCACCGTCCCACGCGCCGACGTTCGGGAAGTAATTGACGCAGAAAGCGGGCTCCTTGTTCGGCAGGTCGGCGATCTGTTTACAGAAGGCATGCCAAGCCGCCACCGCGTCGCGCATCTGCTCCAGGTTACTCACACTGGGCTGAAGCTGGTAGACCTGGTAGATGTGGAAGACCTTCGCCAGGAGCGTGAACTGGGTGCAGGAAAGCTCGGTCAGGCGGATCCAGCCAAGGGCGCGCTCGTCGCCGGCGGCCTGCGTCTTTGCCAGAGCGAGGAGATTGGCCAGGCGCTCGAGCACTTCCGGCGTATAGGTGCCGGTCAGGGTGTCGCAAATGCTCTCCCCTTCGATATTCATCTCCAGACGCGCGTAGAGGAGGTCGTAGTACTGCCGCATGGTCCGGCCCGCGTTGCGGAAGGTGAGGTTGCAGTATTCATCGAGGGCCGCGCTCCACTCCGTATCGGGATTGGTTGCGACGCGGCCGATGGCGTAACAGACGGGCCCTTGCGCCCCCCAGTTCTCCCCCGCGCCGCAGTAGTAGATTCCCTTAACGCCGCGCGACAGGAGCATCTTCACGTCCTCGGTCGCCTGTTTTGGAGTGTAGATCGGGCAGAGCCCGGTCTGGTGGTAGGGTCCCATGTAGTAGACATAAACGGTGTTCCCGCCGGGGATAATGCGGTTCCAGAGTTCAAGATTCTCACTGGTCGGCGGGGCAACCTCGGCCATGGTGTTGGCCGGGTATTTCTTGAACGCCACCGGAGGCGTCTGCGTTGGGCCGTAGACGATCATATGCACATAGCCATTGGGGTACTTCTTCCGGCAGGCTTCGATGATTTTCAGGTTGGTCCGGTGGACCTGATCGCCGGCGGCCTCCCCCTTGCCCAAGGCCAGGCAATTGGGGCACTCGCAGGATTTCCAGCCATCGGGATGCCCCAAAGCGACAATGTCGTGTCCCTCCTCGAAACGCTTCAAAGTGTACTCCGTGATCAGGCGGACGACCTCGGGGTTGGAGGGGCAGAGCTGGTGGTCCAGTTCCGTCGGGCGGATGCGCACGCCCCCCTGCATGCGGAAGTACTCAGGATGCTCCTGCCACATTGAGACGGGCACGGCCTCATTCCAGGTATGGCCGCCGGTGGAAAAGAGCCTGGCGGCTTTGCGGAAACTGTTGGCCAGCGACCAGTCCCCCCACGTGTAAAGACGCCCGGCGACGTACATGAACGCGGGCTCGTGCATGTACTGAAGGTCGTCGGGAACGGCGACGGTCTTCATCTCCGGCACGTACGTGCCCATGGGCGTGGGTGCCAGCCAGCGGAAACCGAGCTGTTCGAGCAGCCCCAGCGCGGCGCACCGGGAACCTTGAGCGCCGATCCGGTCGCCCTGGCCCGGCGGCGCCTTCATGATCTCCTGATCGCGGCCGAGGAGGTAGAGCGTTCCTTTCTTCGCAACGAGCCGATAGCCGTCGAACTTCAGCCCTTTCTCCGTCACCCCGGCGCGCTCGGCCAGCTTCGTGTGGCCGATGGAGATGAGGGTTCCTGCGGGCTTGTCCGATTCTTTCGCAATCGGCAACTCCGCGCCCGAGGCGAGTTTCAGATACTTGACGAGCGTCTGCGCACCCTCCTGCTCCAGCGGCGTGGCGTTATCGGGGAGAACGATGGTGCTGGCCGGCCGCCCGTCACGGATAAGGTCCAGCGCCTGAGCGCGCACGGCCGCGAGAAGAATTGCGCCCACGGCCAGTGCGACGGCGATGCGTTTCATAGTCCTCTCCTCTATTGTCCAAGTGCCGCCTGAATCGCCACGATGCAGTTGGCGATGCTCTCCCGCTGTTGATCGAGGAATGCGCTATCGGCCAGTTTGCCGACGGCAGGCTTGCCCGCTTCGCGCGGGTCCATGGCCCCGGTGAGGAGGCGCGCCTCTTCGGGCACGAGGTCGCGCAGGGCGTCCAGCGCCTTTTGGCCGGCCTCCGCCGCCTGCGCGGCCGCCGGCTTGCCGGACCGCTTCGCCACGGCGATGGCCTTTTCCAGCGCCGCGAGATAGCGCAGGTCCGTCAGTCCCTCATGTATCCACCACAGATCGACGCTCGGCAGCGGTTTGCCCGGCGTGACCCACGTGACGCTGTAGTCGTTGTTCCCGTCGAAAGCGTTCCATGGTTCGCCGTAGGCGTAGCGATCATACCACTGGAAGCGCCCTTTGGCTCCGATGCGCCAGAGATAGAGCCCCCACATCACGCGGCTGTTGCCGCAGTTATATACGAAAAGTTCATCGCCATTCCTGCGCACCTGGGCTATCGTCTCCTCGTTGATCGGAAAGGCATGGTTGGGCATGGCGATCTTCAGGCCGGGGAGCAATACCTTCTCAAAGGGACCGTTCATGGAGGCCACCGTGCGGATGCCGGGGATGTCCTTGGTGAGTTGGACAAGCTTGCGACCCATCTCCGCGCCCTTTTCGCCTTCATTGGAAAGCTCGTCGGAGAGGTAGAAGATCACCTCCGGCCAGCCGCGCTCGGCCCGCGTCTTCTGCACCCAGTCGATCATGCTCCTGTAGGCCTTCTCCCACTCCGGCGAGAACATCTCGAGCTTTCTTCCGGACGTGTACAGCCCCTCGGACAGATACGGGATGCCCAGACCCGCGAAGCCATACCACGGCATGGGTCCCATCCCCGCTTCCTTGTAGAGGTCCATCCAGAGGGTGAAACGATCCTCCTTCGGAAAGACCCACCCCTGGCCGTTCCATGCCATGCCGCGGTTGTCCTCGCAGAATGAAAGCGAATTCATCCCGAATTCCTTGAGCAGCCGGAAATCCTCCTTCTCGTGCTGGATCGTGGCCTCGCGCAGCCAGGCGTCGGCCCCAAAGCATCCCCGCCACCAGTAGATGTACCAGTAGGTGCGGTCGAAGTGGTACAGCCCGGCGGTGATCGGCACAGAGTCGAGGGGGATCGGAAGAATCTTGACGGTCAGGTCAAGTTCCGCTTTTGCGGCCTTCGATGGGGCGATGGTGATCTTGCCGCTGTAGTCGCCCGGCTTCACCTCCGCCGGCGTGCGCAACGTCAGCCACCAGCGCACGGTCATTCCTTTCGGAACCGGCATGGGATTGCGCGGCTGGATGGGGCCTGGAACGACGGTGTAGCGGTATTCCTTGCTGTCGAGGAGCGACTCGACGTAGCGCACAACGCCGACCTCGACGGCCTGCGCCGGGAGGAGTCCCCCGGGGCCCTTGAGGTCCGAGACGGTGACGGAGACCTCCCCCAGGTCGCGCAGCGGGTAGAGCGCAAAGGAGACTCCCTTCAACTCGCCGGGCGCGGCGAAGGTCGAAAGCTTCGTTACGAGTTCTCCTTCCTGCGGGGCGCTGGCAGGGAAAACTTCCCTGGCGGCGTCGCGCGCAAAGAGAGCGTAGCCGCGTCCCTGTTCCGCCGGGCTGAGGGCCGTCGCCGCCTCCGGTGCGCTCGGATTGTAGCGCACCGGAACGCTTCGCTTGCGGTCCGCCCGCAGGCGGGCTAATTCATCGCGCATGGCCGCGTCCAGCGCCGCGGGGTAGACCACCAGCGCGCCAACCGGCAGGCCCTGCAACTCAATCGCCGCCTGTCCGCCCGTCACCTTCAGATCGAATGTCCTCTCCGAGTACTGCGGTGCGATGAAGCGCTCGTAGACGTCGATTCCCGGCGTCCACCAGTCGTTCAGGTTGCGGAAGACCACCGTCTCGTACCAGCTCTTCGCGTCGGGATGGTAGCCGAAGAGTTCGACGCCGCCGAGCTTGATCGACTCGTTGACGTTCGTCGGGATGATCGTCTCGCCGAGGCCGTTGTCGCCGATGAGGAACCACGCCTTGTAGTCGCCATCGGGCAGGTCGACAGCGAAGCGGCACGGGTTGACCGGAAAGACGAACGTCCGCGCCAGAGTGTCGGGCAGGTCGCGCAGGCCATCCATGGGCCGCGTGTCGCCGACCCATCCGAATCCCTGCTCCTTTGCGTAGGCCATCTTCGGCGTCACGGCCACAAAGTTCGGCCAGACCGCGGCGTTCTCCGGGCCGAAGTCGAAGCGCTTCACCCCCGCCGCCGCCATGCCGAGAGACGCCTTCTTGCTCCCATCGGCGTTCTGCGCGGAATCGAGTTGCGGCGCTTGCGCCAGGGAGATCGAGAAATCGTCGAGGTAGAGCGCCCCCCTGGTGGAGTAGAACATCGGATAGAACATGGCATAGCGCGCCTTGGGGGGCGACTGGAATGTCTTCGAGGTCTCCAGCCAGTCATATTCGCCATCGAACGTCGCGCCGATGCCGTCGTGGAGAATGTATTGCTTCTCCGCGTCATAGAAATATACCGCCGCAGCGCAGACCAACCCCTTGGCCGCGCCCTCCGCTTTCGTCCAGAACCGGCAACTGTAGTTCTTGCCGCCTTCAACGACTATCCCGGGAACGCCGGGGGTCTGGATGTTCGCCTCGGAGGCCGTTTGCCCTTCGCGAATGAACGGAATGAGTTTCATGCAATGCTCGCCGGAGTGCGCGCGCTTGGCGTCTTTCACGAGTTCGGCGTTCTGCGTTATTCTGGTCCAGTACTTCGGGAGCTTGCCCGTTTCGTCGGGCGTCTCGAAGTCCCCATTCGGCAGAAGGTTGGCCGGTCCCACCACCTCAGGTTGAACGGCCTGCCACTTCTGGCTGGACTTCGGTGCGAAACAGATCTTGAAATCGACCTTCTGCTCGACCGCCGCGGCCGGCACGTTCCAGCGCACAATGCCACGATCGGTGGCGCCTTTGTCCGGCTCGAACCTCGTCGGGAGCACCGTGCCGGCGGCATCCACAACGCGCACCGAAGCGGGATCCAGGGCCGTCTGTTCTCCCAATCGACCCAGAAGCGCGCCGAAGTCCGCCGACGCCTCTGCGGTCCACGGCAGCCGTTGCGCCGGGAGGACCACGGCCCCGAAGTAGGGCGGCAACTCTGCCGCCTCAGAAGTTCGCACTATGAGCAACCCCGTGACAATGACCGCCAACCAAGTCAATGAAATCCGGCCCACAGGAATCTCCTCATTTTTGACTTGACAAACCGATGGGATGCATATAGCATAATAGCAGCCGTTGAGTCAAGGCCTTGTTCAGGATAACAGATGCCTCTCGTTCTAAAGACCGGCGCTAGCAGTGTAGCATCGCAGGTAGCGGAGCACTACCGGGCACTGATTCTGTCGGGAAGAATTCATTCCGGCGAAAGACTGCCATCGATCCGAACCATGGCTCAGGAATTGGGCATTAGCTATGGTCCCATTCATGCGGCATTCTCCACACTTGAAGTCGAAGGCTTGGTGCATCGGCACCCTCGTGTGGGGACCGTAGTAGGATCGGGACCCTTTCAGGTGCCTGCTTCAATGGAACTGGGCGTCATCTTCCGAGCGGTACCCGCATGGACGCAGGGGGACAATTACGGACTGGGCATGTTCCATGGCATCCAGAAGGCGCTGACGGATGGCAGCCATAAGACGGTTCTCTTCACTCCTTCGTTTGAGGGGAGAGAGATAGCGGCGGATGTCGTACGGCAGTTCGTGGAACATTCCGCACATGGCTTCGTTGTGGACGATTGGGTGCCCGACGATGTGGTCGCGCAAATGGCGGCTACCGGCCGACCGGTGGCGGTGATCGATCGCAAGTGCCCGGTCGACGGCGTGAGTTCGGTTTATCGCGACAATGCGCAGGCCGCGCGCGAGACCGCGCGGCAGATCGTCGCGCACGGCCACCGCGTGGTCAGTTGCATATGCCGCGATACCTGGAACAGCCACCAGGCGGCGGATGCTTTTCTCGCCGCAATGTATGAGGCGAATTTGGCCATCCCCGCCAAACGCGTAGGCATGTATTATGATGAGATCCCGGACGATGGCCTCAAGGAATTCATCAAGCAGATCGTGTGTTCCGTCCCCGTCCCGACGGCCATTTACTGCACAGACGACCTTCTGGCGAACATGACTTGCATGAATCTCTCCGCAAGTGGCCAGCGCATACCCGACCACATCTCTATTGTCGGGACACTGGATCTTCCTCTGGCGCAGCAGGTTGTTCCCCCGCTCACGACCTTCCGATTTGAGCCATCATGTATCGGCAGGACTGCCGTGGAGGAAGTCGTTGAGCGCTGCCGCGATAAGCGTCGGCCCGCGAGAGACATCGCCATCCCCGGTGCATGGGTTGAGCGAGGCTCGCTCATTTCCGTCTCGGTTCGTTAGGAGGAAAATTGCCGACAAGCCGTCCGCATGCGTGTCCCGTGTGGCGTAGTTCCATTGGACAGGAGGAAGACCGATGAAAAGGATGTTTAAGCGACTGTGGAGCGCGTTTACGTTGATCGAACTTCTGGTCGTCATAGCCATTATCGCCATCCTCGCCGGGATGCTCCTGCCCGCCTTGGCGGCGGCGCGCGAGAAGGCCCGGCGGACCGCCTGCCTGAACAATCTCAACCAGCAGGCCAAGGCACTTGAGTCGTATTGCAGCGACTACGCCAGCTACTTCCCCACCTGGCCGGCGGATGGCGCAGCGCCGGGGTTCGCAACCTACACCACAAACATCAAGGGAGCTCAGCAGACCGTCACGCTCTACACGCCCGAGCCCTACTATGCCTACGGGTCCAACAGCTCGCATATGTTTAGCGCGTACGGTGTCATCGCTGCCGCCCAGGCAACCAGCACCGCTGGCAACTGGGGAGCAGGCTCGCTGCACACCGCGCCTGTCGGCCTGGGAATGCTCGCCACCGCCGGCTATCTCGGAGACATCGCCGGGCTGTACTGTCCCACGACGCCGGAACTTGATGCCACAATCATGGCTGCCGGTCTCGCCAACAGCCGGCCCTCCACGAACTACTGCGCCGGCATCCTCAACACCACCACTCAGGCTCTCCGGGCGCTGGGCGGTCGTGATGGACTCGCGCTCATCGCGGGAAATTATGGCACACCCGGCACAGGCAACACGCCATCTGTGGCCGCTTGGACTGTTTACTACAACTGGAACGGCTGGGAGAACCCCGGCGACGCGACGGCGGACAAGTTGAAGTGCGGCCATGATGCCGTGGCCATCGGCTGCAGCTACGCGTACCGCAACCAACCGGTGGCGGTGACCTGCAGGCAAAACACGGCGCCGATCATGGCGTTGGTGACGCAACCGTTTTATGTCCCCTACACCAAACCCAGCGTCATGACCAAAGCCAACTGCGCGCCGTTCAAGACTCAGAAGATCCTCGCCGGGCGCATGATCTCCAGCGACCGCTTCGGCGCCTCTGACTACGGACAGGGCACGACGACCGCACAGCGAACGGCCATCCCCGGCGACGGCTATTACGGCCACCGGGACGGCTATAACGTGCTCTACGGAGACTGGAGCGCCAAGTGGTACGGCGACCCGCAACAGCGGATCATGTGGCAGCGAAAACCGAACGAGACGCCCGCGGACGTCTATGGGCCCAGGTACGCCGGATCGACGCGAGTCGCCTACGCCATTTATGATACCGTCACGGACGCCGGCTGCTCGCAGGGCATGCTCATACCCCATCAGTTCGATCTGGCGGCCGGCATAGACACGATGCCCGCCGGCTATGGCACTTCTTCCGCCACGCCGCCGGCTGGACCGGGCTATGGAAGCCAAGAGAACATAGTGTGGTAGTCGCGCGCCAGACGTTGCATTGCGTGAAGCTCTTGACCGGCCCGCCTCCGATCGGCGGGCCGGTCTCACTTTGAGGGTTCTCAGATTTTGCATCGGCGCAATTTGTGATACAAGGCGCACCATGACTTCCAATTCTTCACAAAGATCGTGGCGGCCGGAAGGCGAAAGCGCGCAGCCGCTGCGCGCGCGCTGGATTGCGCCGCGCGGAGAGAAGAAGCCGAACTACACTTTTCTAGCGCGAAAGAAGTTCGCTCTTGAGCGAATACCCGCGGAGGCCCTTCTGAGGGCTTGCGCCGATTCGCGCTATACGCTGTACCTGAACGGCCAGTTGGTCGGCGTGGGACCCGTCAAGCACAGCCACAAGCGCTATTTCTATGATTGCATCGACGTGGCGAAGCTGCTTCGCGCGGGTTCGAATGTCCTCGCCGCCGAGGTGCATTGCTCCGTCATCGCCACGTACCTCGCCGCGCCGGTGACCCCCGCGCTCTGGGTGCAGCTCGATGGCATCGCGCAAACGGATGCGTCGTGGCAAGTGCGTCCCGACCCGTCGCGGCGCTCCGACTCGCCGCTCTATACGGAGCAGACCGGGTTCTCGGAACTGCGCGACATGCGCAAGGAGATCGTCGGTTGGCAACTCTTCACCGATTCCGGCGAGGGATGGGCGGAGGCCGAAGAACTGGGCGGGGCCAATGATCTCGGAGGGCGCGCCCTTGTGCCGAGAGACATTCCTGCCCTGACCTCCGGGGAGCACTCATTCCAGCGCATGATCGCCGCGGGCGGCGTGCCCTGGGCGGAGGGGGACGTTGAGAAGGACACGAACTTTGCGGACCTCATGCAGTCGGAGTTGCACTTCAAAGCCGGCCTGCCGAGTTTTCAGTCCAAGGAGGGATCGCTGAAAGTGATCCCGTCCAGGACCGGTCGCGGAGGATACTGCATCGTCGATTTCGAGCGCGAGTTGATCGGCAGCGTCCTGATCGACTTGGAAGCTCCCGCGGGGACCATTCTGGATATCGGTTATTCCGAGTCGCTGCAGGACGGTCGCGTGAACACCCGGCGGTACTCCTATCGATTTGCGGACCGGTACATTCTGCGCGCGGGACGCCAACGCATCGAGCACCGCCTCCAGGACAGGGGCTTCCGCCTGCTGCAACTGGTGCTGAGGAACTTCCAGGAACCCGTCACGATCCACTCGCTGAAGGCAGTCCACCGCGTCTATCCGACGCCGGTTCAGGCCGCGTTCGAGTGCGACGACCCCTTCCTGAACCAACTCTGGCAAATGTGCGCGACCACCCTGACCGCCTGCGCCACCGATACATTCATCGACTGCCCCTGGCGGGAACAGGCGTTCTGGCTCTGCGACATCGTGGCTGAGACGCCGTTCTACCTGTCGCTGACTTCGGACCGGGCGCTGGCAACGCGCTCGCTCCGGCTCGGCGCGGACGGACAGGTGCGGGACGGGATGATGCCGGCGGTCTACCCCTCGGATCACAACAATCCGCACGTCGTGTACACCAGCATTTCCGCGCTCTGGACGATCGCGCTGAGCGATTACTACCTCTATACCGGAGATCGCGCGCTGGTGGAGGAGTTGCTCCCCGCCGTGGACCTCGGTCTCGACACGTACGAGGCATGGCGCGACGCCGAGGGACTCATCCCGAATCACAAGGAGTACACCAACTTCATCGACTGGGGCTATAACGCCGACACGGCCGCTCTGGGCGGAACCGCCTCCGTTTTGAACATGCTCATTGCCGCCGCCTGCAAGCGCGCGGCGTGGATGCACCAATCGGCCGGAAGCGCGGAGCGCGCCGCGGCGCTGGCGCGCAGGGCGGGCGACCTTTCCAGCGCCATCGCCCGCAAGTTCTGGCTTGCCGACCAGGGGAAGTTCTACGACTGCACGAAGCCGCCGCTAGGCGCGCGCAGTTTCAGCCAGCACCCCCATGCCGTCGGACTGCACTTTGATCTCCTCGATGAACCTCACCGAGCTGCCTCGCTCGACGCGCTGCTCGATCCGTCCCTGGTGAAGGCGGAGTACTACTATCAGTACTTCGTGCTGAACGCCCTGGCGCGCGGCGGGAAGGCAAAGGAGGCCCTGGTGTGCATTCGCGACTTGTGGGGACAGATGGTGCGCGAGAACTCGCTCACCGTCTGGGAAGTACGCGGCGGCCGGGACGGATTCGGCGGCGCCGGAAGCCTCTGCCACGGATTCTCCTGTGCGCCCCTGTATTTCATGCAGACCGTGCTGCTCGGCATCCGTCCGCTCCGCCCCGGTTTCGCCGAGTTCTCATTCGAACCTCAGGCGCTGGGTCTCAAGCGGTGCAGTGGCCAGGCGCCAACCCCGCAGGGTCCGATCGCAGTCCAATGGTCGCGGCGCGACGCGGAATCGCTGAACGTCGAAATCACCGTTCCGGCGCAAACCACGGGGGTGCTCCGCGACGGGCGTCGGCTGCCTCCGGGAAAACACTCCCTTGTACTGAACGAGCGCTAAGCAGCTTTCGGAGCGAACGCCCCCGCGGGGACGGAGGTCTCTACTCCGCACCTCTTACGGGAAGGCAGGGATGTATCGGAAGGGCTTCCACTGTCCAGGTTAGAAGGAGACGCGTCATGCGTATGCCGAAAATTGGAGTTATGTCGCTGTTTCTGCTCGCCGTGGCGACCTGCGCTATTGCCGCCGAGCCTGCCGGCGTTCGTGTGAAAGAAACCTACGGCGCGACGGAAGGGGCGGCAAAAAGATCCGCGATCTGGGAGCAGTACACCAGCACCTATGTTTCCAGCGCCCAAATGACTGCCGACGGGTTGGTCCTGACCGGCGAGACGGACGCGACATTTGGCATGGTGACGGGCCCCTACGGCGCCATGATCGCCATGCCGATGGCCTTCGAATTCCGGATGAAGTGGAGCTTCGTCCCCAAGGGATTCGCGGAGATGCAGTACCTCTGCAAGCCGGGCATGTGGATGTGCGGATGGCGTCCCGGCGAGATTTATGATCCCGCCAATCCCGCCTCAGTGCTCAAGGTGAACACTGAGGAATGGCAGACCTATCGACTCGTCGCACGAAGCCCGGACGACGTGAAGTTCTTCGTCGTCGGCCGCGAGGCGGAGGCTCTCACGCTCAAGGCGGGCAAAGACGACGCCCAGTCGATCAAGTTATTGATATACGGAAAAGGCACAAAGGCGACCTTGACCGGCACCACCCTCGCCGGCGAACTGCCGTAAACACAGGACGCGGAAATCCGCGCTGAACTGGACAAAACAATCAAGTTAAGGAGAGAAGGATGCCCCGCGCCGCGCATGGAATATTGCTGGCCGCAATCGCCACTCTTCTGACGGCTCTGAGCAGTTTGGCGGCGGAACGAACAGTCATCGTAGCGCAGGACGGCACGGGCGCCTTCAAGACGGTCACTGAAGCGCTCGACTCAGTCAAGGACGCCACGAAGGAAAATCCGGTCACCCTTCTGATCAAGCCCGGGTCGTATAACGAAATGGTGACGACGAGGAACTGGGTAAACCTCGTCGGAGAAGATCGTGACAAGTGCGTCCTGAGCTATTCGCGCAAGCCCGCTGAAGAAGTCACGCGCACACATGTCATCTGGGCGACGACGACCAGCACAATCAAGAACCTGACTCTCCTTGGCGGCGACGTCAAGTACTGCATCCACAGCGACGGCGGCGGACCCTACGTACTCACGGTCGACAACTGCATCCTTCGCCGCACGCCCCCGGCCAATGACTACAACACGGCTTTCGGCATCGGCTTGTGGGCGGGACAGCATATTGTCATTAAGGACTCGCTCCTCGAAGCCAAACAGCCCCTTTACATGCACAACGGGAAAGGACAGGAATCCTCGTGCAGCATGACCGTTGAACATTGCGCGTTGAAAGGTGAGACCGACGCTATCCTCATCTCCGCCATGGACAGCCAACAGCGGGATTTCTTTGTTATCCACGACAGCACGCTCGCCGGAAAACGGCAAGTGGCTTGCCTGGCCAACGAGAAGCCCGACAAGTCGAATTTCATCGAGTTCTACGGCAGCGGCAACACACCCGAAGGTGGGATCACCGGCGCGGTTTGGTATGACGACGCACAGGCGCCGGCGAGCGGACAAGAATTGACAGCGAAGCTCGGCACCCGCAACCCGCTGGCGCGGCCGGGGATTCGCATCAAGGAGACCTATGGCGCGGCCGAGGGCGCGGCAAAAAAGTCCGCAGCGTGGGAAGCGTACCGGAACGTCTATGTCGCGGGCGCGGAGATGACCGATGAGGGACTGGTCCTCATAAGCGAGACGGACAACGCCTTCGGCATGGTCATGGGCCCCTATGGCGCCACGTCCGAACTCCCGATGGTGATGGAGTTCCGAATGAAATGCAGCTTCGCTCCCAAAGGCGCCATTGGCTTGCTCTATCTCTGCAAGCCCAGCGCGTGGCAGGTGCAGTGGCAAGCTGACGGAGTGGCCGACGGTGTCAATCCCGCCGCCGTGATCAAGATCAACACCCAGGAGTGGCAGACCTACCGCCTCGTGGCCCGTAGCGCCGACGACGTAAAGTTCTTCGTCGTTGGGCGCGAAACGGAAGCGATTGCTCTCAAACGCGCCAAGGACGAGCTCCGAGGCTTCAAGCTCCTGCTCTACGGGAAGGGAACCAAGGCCGTTCTGGGAAGCACGATGCTGACTGGGGACGTGCCATAAAGTGCCGGCGATATCGGTTGACGCTCACAATGAGGATAGACCGACAACGGTGTAGCTTCGCTTTCGCCAGTCGTCGCCGTCCCTGACAGGATGGAGACCTTCGGTTGCCACGGCATTGCCTGGCGCCATTCGCGCCCAACAATTCCGATCAGCCTGCCGGAACGCGAACCTCAGAACATGCCGGCCGCCGGCTCCTTCTTGATCTCCGAAGGTGAACTCTCGGTCAGCCCGAGACCCAGCAGCCGGTTGGCGTTCTTCCAGGTGATCTTCTGGAAGGCGGTGTCCGAGATGAGTTTCTCCGACTTGACCTTGCGGAAGTAAGGCACCTGCGGCAGCACTTGCGGGCAGTAGCAGATGTCCGTGCCGAACAGCAGGCGATCCTGGAACTCTTCGAGGAACTTGTAGCCGAACTTCGGATCGCGCGCGATGGCGTTGTGCCCGCTTCCGGCGGAGAGGTCGCCCCAGAGGTTCGGGTAGCGGCGCATGAGCGTGACGAGGCGCCCCGGCTTCACCTTGCCCGTCGGGTAACCCTTGCGCGATTGCTCGGTAACCTGGCCGATCTCCGCCCAGAAGGGCTGGGAGTGACCGATCAGAATGAGGTTGGGAATGGCCTTGAGGACTTTCTCAAGGCGCGGGAGTCCCTTTTCGTCGTAGCAGCCGTAACAGCCGCCGCGCGTGGGGCCGATGTGGAACAGCAGCGGCAGCCCCACCTCGGCCACCTGCCGGAAGAGGTTCATCGTCATCGGGTCGTCGAACGGCAGATTCGCCATGTACTCCCCCACCCCCTTGCAACCGGCCTCTTTGTAGTACCGGAGCATGGGGCGGAAATCGGTTTTGGGGGAATTGCCGATCATGCGCGCGTCGAGGCTACAGAAGGGAATGAAACGCTTCGGGTAAAGCGCAGCGATCTCGAGCGTTTCCTCCGGCGTGATGTAGCCCCAATGCCACTCCGGGTTCATGGAGGGGAGCAGAACCCCCTTGTCGATCCCCGCCGCATCCATCATGCGGAGCAGTTCGTGCGGCTGCGCGAAGGTCTTTGCCTTGCGCCCATGGACAAAGGGAAACCGATTCTTGCGGCAATGCACATGCATGTCAATCAGCACGGATGATCCTCCTTTCGACTGAACCAAAGCCAAACTCTACAACATTCCTCACATCCATTCTGGACCAGGTCTTGGGGGTTGACGTCAAAGTCTCATAGAACCAATTATCCTCTCATTGCTGTTTCGAAAAGACTCCGTTCTGTGACGAATACAAAGACGAGACCCACCCGTCGAGCGAGATCACTAAGAGGCGGAGACTCGGGTATCCACATCCAGTTCACCGGACCGTCCGCGCTCCATCCGCCAGATCACCCAGATGGCGGCGATCAACAGAAGATTGGCGACGACGGCGGACATCCCGATAACGATGCACTCCCATTCCATATTCAACCGGACCGTCACGATGACCTGGGCGACCCAAAGGCCCAGGGCCAGCAGGTACTGGATGGATACGACCAGCAGGACGCCATGGTGCGGGATTCCGTTCTGGAGCGGTTCATTCCTGAGACTTCGGGCCATGTCGCGCCGAATCCCGCGCTCGAGAAACTTCCACGCGATCCACACGCCCACCAGGCCGGGCAGAACCAAGGTGGTATACGCTCGCAACGCAATCGTGGCCCCGCGTTGATGCATCCACCACATCATGGGCAGCAGGGCGAGCACTGACAACCACATGATCGCGTCAAAGAACCGCAGAGACAAGCTCAGCCAGCGCGATTGCGGGCCGACGGTGGGAACGATTTCCTGCGCTTCGATCTTGTTGGGATTCCATGGCGCCGGAGCCTGATACTGGGCTGCGCCGAGCCTGTGCCAATACACATAGACCCAGATGGCAAACAGTCCTGTGATGGCCGTAAAGAGGCCCGACCACAGAAAAGTGAAACGGTAACAGAAATTGGGGCCACAGTTGGAATTGCGTAAAAGCCACACGATGCCATCAATGAACAGCCCGGCGACGACGCCGGACATCAGCGAGAGGATGGCGCGAATCATCGCCTGGGCCGAGCAGAACTGGCCGTAGCGCGATTTCGGGAAGATCCTCATTTGGAGCGGGGCGCCGCTGACGATGGTCAACGAGACGAAGAGGCATCCAATCACGGCCGAGCCCATGGACAGCCAGAAGAAGTATCTCCCGGGCAACGTGACGAATATCCAGACCCAGTTTGAAAACCCGGCAAAGGCCAGGAAGATGCTGACATAGACCCGCACGCGCATGGGATGCCAACGGTCAACAAATACAGAGGCCAGATACATCGCGGCCATGCCCGCGATCCCGCCGATGGCACCGAGCTTTCCGATGTCGTCCAGCGACAGGCCCATCTCCTGGTAGAAGAATACGTCGAATATGCCGACGCCGGCCGTGATAGCGCTGATGGTGTTCCACCCGAAGAACACCCAGTACCATTTGTGACAGAACGACTCCTTGAGGTACGTCTTCACGCCCCGGAAGCCCCGGGAGGCGCCGACCTCCTCGCCTTCCACGGGGGGATACCCGCCTTCCTTGACCATCACGCACAGGACGGTAAAGCCGACGAAGTACAGCAGCGCGGCGCCGATCAGAATCTCCCGCATATTCGTTCCAGCGTATTGGTAGACAAAGTAACTGTACAGCGCGCTGGCCAGGTTGCCGACGATCCGGAACGACCCGATGAAACGCCCCATGTGCGGCGCCGGCACCACGTCGTTGAGCAGGCAGTTAAAGACCGACGCGACAAACATATTGAAGAATTGGAACGCGGCTATGAAGAGCCCGATGAGCGCGATGGTGACCGTTGCGGGCGCGAATTGCTGCAGGAACGTCATGTGCGCTTGCAGCCAGGAGCTGATGTCGTGGCTGCACCCGAGCAGAACCAGACTTACGCAAAGAAACGGCAGGGTCCAGATAATGAATGGAATCCGTCGGCCCCATTTGCCCCGGTGTCGATCGCTTTTGAAGCTGACAGCGGGACAGACCGTCATGTTCAGAATGCCCGGGACCGTTGTCATGATCAGGCCCATCAGCCAGTTGGGGCAAGCCAGCCCCTTCAGGTTGATCGGCACAACGGTCGGCACGACCGATTCCATAATCGTGTAACAGAAGTCGCCCCACAGAAGCCAGGCAAAGATCGCCAGAAGCCCGGCCTTCGTGTACGTGAGGGTTCCGCAGTGATAGGTTTTGATTTTAGACGGAGGAAGGGGGTCGGGACCTTCCCCGCCCGCGCCCTTCCGGCGGAAAAACCGCATTATCGAGCCGAGGATCGGCATGCGCTGAACACTCCACTAAGTACATCATCCCGCAGGGGCTTCGCCCCTATGGCGCTCCAAGACGCTCCGATCTATCGCGGCTTTTTGCTGTCAGATGGAGTTTTCGAGAGGCACAATCCATCAGTCGGGCGTTGCAACGGATCGGAGGCGCACCTCCGACAGCATGATGCCGGCCGTATCCGGACGAATGCGCGTGGCACGAAGGACGGCCTCATAGCTTCCCGCCGCCGGGAGCGTAATCTCACCCAGGATGCCCACGGCCTCCGGGGAGACGCGACGCGCACGGAAGCTGTCAAGGTCGCGGTGGCGGAGCAGAGGCCCCTCCAGGCTGGTGTCACCGATGCGCAAGGAGACCTCATGATGACCCTCTGCCTCCTTGCCGGGCGCCTCCCAATGGACTATCTCCACGGTAAACCGTCCGCCGTTTGCCACTTTGAAGTGCCAACTCAGTTCGGGTTCGGTCGTGTGCCAAGCCTCGGTCGTGCCATTGCGCTCGAAGGCGACGGCATCGGGCGGATTCACCTGCGCCAGGTGGGCAAGCAGCGTTACGCTGCCATCGGACTGCTGGATGGGTGTGTCGTCCATGTCCAAAGGCGCCTCCAAGTCCAGGGCCAGGACGGCGACGTGCGCCCCAGGCGCCTGCGGCGGCAAGGTCAACTCCAGCGTGTGCCAGTCACGTTCCAGGTCATGTTGCTGCCGGTAAGTCACCCGGGCCCCGGGATCCGCCAGGAAACGGGCGGCGGATATGGAGCTCCGAATACCGTGGATACGCAAAGGCCCTTCAGGCCATTTGGTAACGTGCAGGTAAGCGCGCTTTCCTTTCCAGGTGATGCGCCCCCATGGCAGCTCGCACGGGCAGGGGCTTGGCTGAGTGCCGTAGATGGCTTCTCCGTTGACCGACATCCATTCCCCTATGGCCTCCAGTCGCTCCACGCTCTCCGGGGGAAACTCTCCTTCCCCCGTAGGTCCGACGTTCAGCAGGTAATTCACCCCTTTGCCGGCCAGATCCACGAGAAGACCGAGCAGACGGTCTGCGCTTTTCCAGTTGTGATCGTAACTTTTGTAACCCCAGGTATCGTTGAGCGTGGCGGGCGTTTCCCAATACCCGGCAACTCGGCCGGCGGGGATCATGTTATCCCCCATGGTGCCATAGTCGCCCACCTGGTTGCCGATACGGCCGCAGACGATGCAGTCGGGCTGGATGGACTTAACAAGGCGTTTGAGGTCGAGGCTTTGTTCCCGGGTGATGCAGAGCGGGGTGTCGAACCAGATGAGTCCGATGGAGCCGTACTGTGTCAGGAGTTCGCGCACCTGGGGCTTGGCCTTCTTTTCGAGATAATCCTGAAATGCCTCCGGCGGGGGAAAAGCCTTCGACCACTTCTCCCCAAATCTCCAGTGACCGGCGCCGCCGGGGTGGCGCCAGTCCTGCGTTTGGGAATAGTAAAAGCACAACCGAATACCGTGCTTCCCACAGGCCTCAGCAAGCTCGGTCATAGGATCGCGGCCAAAGGGCGTGGCTTTGACGATATTGAACGGATCGCAAGGGGAATCGTACATGGCGAAACCGTCGTGGTGTTTGGCCGTGATGACCAGGTATTTCATCCCCGCGCGTTTCGCAAGCGAGACCCACTGATCGGCGTTGAACTTCACGGGGTTGAAGCGGCGGGCAAGCTGTTCGTACTCGGGGACGGGAATTCGCGCGTTCCGCATGATCCATTCGCCCAGACTTGGAATCTGCTCCCCCTTCCACGTTCCAGCCGGAAGGGCATACAGGCCCCAATGGATGAACATGCCGAAACGCGCCTCATGCCACCAGGCAGGGATGGTCGCCTTTGCGTCCCCCCCAACCGGCGAAACTAATCGCATGGAAAATCCCTTCGATTCATTGAAGAAGGTGGCCGCCGCTTTTCGAACCTCAGCCATCCAAAGTCCGTGGCGGGATTCTCCTCGCCATACGCCAATCGCCCTGGGAGCGGATGGGGCTTGACCCAACTGTTCTGCAATCGCCCCCACTCGAAGTCGCCGATGATACTGAATATCCGGAACCGGATGGGTTCGTCCGGCGGCCTATCGAGGCCGAGAGTTGCGAACGGAATGCGGAAAGTGGCTGACCATTGATCGTCGCCCGCATGAGCTGCGACGGACCACTGCTCGTCGGTTCCGCCCTCAAAGTCCCGGTACAGCCTGGAGCCCTTCGGGGTGACGGCGAGCCAGTAGCCCGGGAAAAGCCTCCGCGGCTCTATCCGGAGGACGATCTGCGTGGACCAGTAGCCGTCGTGGCCTTTCTGCTGCGCCAGGCTCTTGCGGAACCGCGCCAAGTCCGGGACGTCGCAGCGGGCGCCCACATAGAGGGCGCGCCGGTCGTGACCCACCCGCCAGTGCGCGGCCCATCGCTCGTATTCCTTTCGGGGCGGAGTGGAAAGCATCTTCCCCTCGCAGTCGGTCCACTTCCGGCAAACCTCTTCCGGCATGGAATCCCAGACCCCGCCCTGGGGGATGCCATTCATTGAGGGTTTCCGGCTGAGGAGGCGCGACACGTAAAGAGCGTTCCCGGCGTTGGCTCCGGTGTACTCCGTGAACAGCGGCGCGCCTGACCGGGATTGCTTTCGTACGCGCGGGAACTCCCTCTTCAGCAACGCGCGGAGTTGGTTCATCCGCCATCGGATTCGTTCCGGATAATACTTGTATCCTTCCGCCTCGGAATGGAATCCCAGGGCGGAGGTGTCTGAACAGAGGGGCAGCAATTGACGGTCAATCCGCAACTCCTCTTCGACCACGGCGCGCAAACGATCCAGCGTGACGAGCCTCGCATTACCCTTCTGCGCAATCAGGCGTTCGCGCAAGGCGTAGAACGTGAGGATGTTCAGCCCGCTGCGAAATTGCAGGTCCAGCGCGAGGGCGGTGTTGATGTCGCGGGTGCGGTCGGGGTCTGAGAGGTAGCGAGGCCGCAACTTGCGCAGTATTTCCGCTCCGCGATGCCAATTCGAGACCATCCGCCGGCACAGGATCAGAACCTCTTCCAAGGAATGACTCTGCGGGAAGGATTCCCCAATGCGGTCTCCACTGGGCGGATACTCAAGTTTCCAGGTCGGGGCGAGAGGCAGGTTGCGCGGTTCCAGGTGCAGGGGCCAGACCGGGCCATCGTGCATCGGCCCATAATAGCCGAAGAATTGAGACGTGGGATATTGCTCGTATCCTTTTCTGAAATAGCGCCAGGCCCGGGCCACGGAGGGCGCGTCCTTTTGCCAGTCGCGGCGCGCGAGGACGAGAAGGAATTCCCGCTCGCTCTTCGGAAAGGGCGCGAAGGACAACTCCCCCGCCGCGCGGGTCATGATGGAGGGAAAATTCCCGAAGTACCAGCATTGCATGGCCCCGCTGACGCCGAGGTCCCGCATCGCACGGTACTTGGCGTAGAGGATACCGGGGGCAGGGACGCACGGGGCGGTGGCGACTTCGTGTGAACAGCCGACCTGCAGCTTGGCGAACATGCGCCGCCCGGAACGCACGGCACGACGCGCGCACTGGCGGAACGTGTCGCTTGGGCCGACGTAGGACAGCCAATAGTCATTGGCCTTGCGCCACTTGCCAAGTTGCCTGTTCCGCCCGGCCGATTCGAAATTGTGCTGCAGGGCGACGCGTGGCGGAACGTGCCCGGCGGCCTCGCGCGTCATGGCTTCACCCCAGACGATGTACTGCGAATAGGGCCATGAGATGAGCTCGGCCCGGGGCGCGACCGCATGCATTCCGCGTTCCATGGCCGAGAGTTCGAGCGCCAGCACTTCCCGGGGCCTCTTGCTCGAACACCGCGGACAGTTGATGTTGCTGCCGGAGGCGGAGTAGCAATGCGTCAACCGCTCACCCACGGTGATGACAATGAGTCCTCCCAGCCCCGGCACATCCGAGAAGAGCGTGCGGGTGGCTTCCTCCAGGTAGGCCTGCACCTTTCTTGAACTCGGGCAGATGGCGACCTGCTCGCCGCGTCGGTGGCCGGCTATCTCCGGGTGGGCGGAAAGCAGAGGGCTGTCGAGGGATATCCCGGCTGGTTCGATACAAAAAGGATAAATCCGTATCCCGTAGCGCGCGCAACGGCGGACCGTTTGGCGCAGTTTCTCAAGCCGGCGGGCGGAGTCCCTGCCGAATTCAGGAATGATGCGGGAAGGGACGGTATCGCGGAAAGTAATCGTCAGCCAGAGGCCGTTAACCCCATCGTGCGCAAGGCGGTTGAGATACTCATCGGGGTAGTAGTTGACGTCATCGGCCAGTTCGTCGCGATGCTTGGGCGGACGATTGATCGGGCCGTAGAAACATCGGGAAATCCGCGTTTGGATGATGGGCTTCCTGCGAAGCCGGCCTTTTGGCAGGAAAGGCCCGCCGCGCCGGAGCATCATGTCTTCCAGGTGGATCAAGCCTCTCCGGATGCCTTCCGTGTCCGCGGCGCAAACCAGCACCTCCGAATCCGACGCGGCAATTGAGTATTCCTCAAAGAGGCCGGTGCGTTCTTTTCGGGTGATGATCGGGACGCCTTGCCCTTCGAGAACGCCCCCCATTTTCAGAAAAGCGCGAAGGTCGCCATAGGCGGTTTGCAGAAGCCCGCCGGGGTCGGAGAATGACTCGACAATCCTTGCGCCCGCCGCAAGGCCGAGCTCATTCCGGTGCGCCGTGCCGCCCGCCCAATGCATCGGCCTGTGCACGGGCGACTGCAGCTCATCCATGAATGCCCAGGATGATTCCGCGGGCTGAGGCGGCGGTGCGCTGATATCGCCTTCCGGCGGGCGTTTCAATTCCGGTTCCTTCCACCTCTGCGGACCCAGGCGGTCTGCTCTCCCGGTGACAATGATGTCATGAATCGGTTCAGCGGGACGACGCTTTCGCGCCGCCTTCGCGCACGAACTGCCGAATCGCTTTCCCGCTCAAGTGGGCAATGCCGAGCTGTTCCAAAGAGACCCCCTCCTTGAGGAAGTCGTGTCCGCAGGCGACGGAGCCGAT
Source organism: uncultured Planctomycetota bacterium (assembly GCA_903901045.1). GTDB lineage: Bacteria > Planctomycetota > Brocadiia > CAIUPP01 > CAIUPP01 > CAIUPP01. The sequence continues at coordinate 42,750 of CAIUPP010000063.1, read as the reverse complement.
CCGGATCATCGACTCGATGACCGGGACTTCGATGTTGAATTTCCGCGCCAGATGATAGCGGACAACGGTCCCCACGGGGATGTCCTCGGTGAAGTAGCGATGTTCGACGGAATCGGGGCCGGTGATGGGCGGCATGATGACATCCACGAAGGGAACCCAGTACTCGATTCCCATGACGCCGCCTTTCCAGAAGAACTGCTCCTCCTGGTATTCGACCATGCGAATGCCGAGTGCGGCGGCAATGGCCTGTTCTTCACGGTAGAATGCCAGTTGCGTGCGGGCCACGGCAGGGCACATGCCATGTTTGTACATCGAGAACTTCCCCTTCGGAATGCCGAGAGTGCCTTCCATTTCAGAGACTTCCATGGGACCCACGCTAAGGAGAGAGCCGGGCACATGCACCACGGGGTTGGGATTGGAGAGGTCGGCGGCGAGAATCGTGTCCGCACGCTTCAGATTCACGGCGCCGTCGAAAACCGGCAACGACTTCATGGTTTCAAAGAAGGCTGCGCCATCCCGGCTTGGCAGTGCGTCACCCATCAATTCCTTCGTCCGCATGATGCAGTCCAGCTTCCCCGGCTCGACCATGCGGACGCCATAGGGCATCGAACTCCAGCCCCCGACAATGACCCGGACCTTCGACTTCGCCTGGATCATCATGTTGCGGAGAATAAGCGCGCCGAAATTGTCCGGGAAGATGCTGATGATCTGCCCGCTCTCCAGATGCGGTATCATTTTCTGAAAGAACGGCTTGTGTCCTTTGGCCGGCAGGGCGACGATGACGACGCCCGCCCCGCGCAATGCCTCGGCGATGTCGGTGGTGACGACGGCGATTTTGGCGACGCCGGTCCTGCGGAACCACTTGAAGTTGCTCTGAGGTCCCCCGAGCTCAATGGTCCGGGTCTGTAGAACGGCCCCCAATGTTTTCGACGCGAACTCGGGCAGTTCAAACAGTCGAACGTCATATCCTTCCAGGCTGAGTTCTGCGGCGAAAGTCTGGGCGCAGGCGCCTCCGCCCAGGACGGCAATCGGTTTTTCCAGTACCTTCATCCGGGTTCTCCTTGGTCTAATGGCTTCCCAGCCAGCGAATTCCGTTGATCAACACGTCACGCTCCCCGCCTTGGGGGGCCTGATCCAACTCAACGGGCCCCACCGAGGCGTAGCCGGTGATCATGCCGTTCAAAAGCACCTTGCCGCGCCCGGCCTTTCCGGCTATCACGACGCCATAGCCCTGCTCGTCCTTGACCAGAACGCGCGCTCCAGCGCCGGGCTTCATTGCAACGTGGTCTTTGTAGCTGTGGTCAAACTTCTCGCCGATCGACAGGCCGGCGGTGACGGGGTGCCGCGCGACGACATGAACCGTCTGACTTCTCGGATGCGTGAGCGCTTTCGCGAGTTTCGGGAAAAGGGGCGAGAAATGGCGGTAACCGACGGCGCTGTGCAGCAGCATGATGCGTCCCCCGCCTGCCACCCACCTGCAAAGGAGATTCTTCGCGCTGGAATAGAAAGCCTGCGACGACGGCACGGGGATCACAAGAACCTCCGTTTGGGAAAGCGATTTCCGGTCCAGCCGGGGCAGGCTGAAGGCATTGAGGTCCTTTGCGCCGGCGAGCGCCTCTAAAATTCCCAAGTCTCCGATGCCGGAGCCGTACACGCCGACGCGGATTCCGGGCTTATCGGGAATGTCGAGCGGCGTCCGCGGATTTTCGACGTTCACGTTCCGGATTTTTCCGTTCCAGCAGTCCATGCCGACGCGCACTTTGGCGATGGCGTCCAGATGACGAGCGCGTTGAGTGTTGAGGGTGGGATACCACACCGTCTGCATGAAACCCAGCAGGCGCTCCGGCGCGATATGCCGCTTGCAGTAATCCACCATCCTCAAATAATTGTAGGGATCGGTGCACGCCCCCGAAGGGACCTGGTCAAACCCGTGCTCTTCGAGAATGTGGTATGACTCGACGGCGCGGTCATACGGCTTGTAGTCATTGCCTGTCCGCAGCTTGCGTTTGAAAACGCCTCCGTAGTACCAATTGCTCTGAAGCACGGAACGGGGCATCTTCTTGACGTACTCTTCCGGCTCGCGCCAGATCTGGTCCGACCACACCCAGGCGCGCGAGCCGCCCTTCTCCACCTGCCCGACGAGGAAGAGCAGGTCGTGCCACCAGAGTTCATGCTGGCGGACGACGACATAGTTGCTGTGCTGCTGGTGGCTGGCGGTTTCCTCGTCCATTCCGAGATGGAGAAACCGCGGGCGGTCGAAGAGGGAGAGAGTTTCGGCGATGAGGTCGCGACAGACCGTGTAATATTTGTCGGTAGAAACGCAGCGCGAATAGGGACCGAGCCAGATGTCGTGGGCGGCGGAGAAATTGAGCTTCGGAATAGGCTCCAGTCCCAGCGCGCGAACTTTGGCCAGCTCCCTGCGGAGTTTGGCCGGGGTCCAGGAACCCTTCACCCCCAGTTCCGGGTGGCTGTCGTACTTCACCCCTTCACCGAGGTCTATGAGCACCATATTCATTCCGGCGTCGGCCATTTCCTTGAGGAGGTCATCCCAGAGGTCCTGGTCGAAGCGGAGGAAGGGCTTGGCAACGCCCGCGTCGAGGTTCTTGTAGACTTCCGCGTTCCGGTCGCACCACATGTTGAAGCCCAGGTGGAGCAGATTGGCCCAGATGAGATTGCCGCGGTTGCGTGGTGCGCGAGCGGACTGCGACCTATCGCCGCCGGATTTGCGCATGCATCCTCTCTCTTTCTGGATTGACGGACGCCATTACACGTCAGGCCGGGATGCTCAGGATTGATCCTTCAGCAATTCCTGCGCATGAGCGGCGATGCGCTCACTGACGACACGGAGCCGCGCCTCGCCGAATTCGGGATTGGCCCCGGCAACGAGCGCGATTTGTTCGCGTGTCGAGGCCTTCAGTTGCAGGGGCAAGGGGCTGCTCAGCGTCCGCTCAACGCGCTTGAGGTCCACCCAATCGGGTCGGCACGCGGCGATGAGGGAAGTTTCCAGCATGCCGGCGTGAACGGCAAGGTCGCGGTCTTCCGGCCGGGTCCGGCCGATTCCAATCGCGTCCAGGCTGACGCGCTCGGAGCCGCCCCAGAACTTCATGTCTCCCACGCGACCCTGGCGCTGTTTCTCGATTTCGCGGAGAAGCAGGAAGGCGGGGCCATGGCCCCCCAGCGCAATGCAGACTTTGAAGCCGAGGTCGGCAAGGGATTCGAGCAGTTCGACGTAAAGGGTCTCGCAGAGCTCGCGGCTGACCCAAAGGCTGGGCGGAAAGAGATCGTGCTTGCCGCTCCGGAGCGCCTCGCGCGACAACGCGGGCGAGCCGGCGGGCACAAACGGAACCGGCGGAAAAAGGATTCCGCCGGAAAGGGCGACGGCTCGAAGGCAAATGTCGTAGGCGATGTGGAGGTCCACGCCAAGGGCATTGTGCAGGCCGTGCTCTTCCATCCCTCCGCATGCCAAATACGCAATCGGCGCGCGGCGGAACTCCTCGTTGAACTCCTCGGGAAGAAGCTCTTCCCACTTGTGGCTGTCACGCATGGCCGCCCTATCGCTGATGGAGACTGTCCGCGCGAAGAGAACTACTTCCCGTCCGGTTCGAGCTTGTATGCCTTGACCTGGCGGATTACCTTGACAAGGCTTTCCACCGCCTCGTCGAGCAGCGCCTTGCCTTTTTCGGCCGTCGCCTTCTGCGGTTCGCCGGCGAAGCCGAGAGGCACCATGCGGTTCCAGTCGTCAACGTGCGCCGCATCCACGCCATCAGGGACGTACGGACCGGAATGAGCTTTCTCCGGGCGGACCATGTCCGGACGAATCTGCATCGTCAACGAGGTCTCGTATTCGCAGCCGTGCATCGGTTTGCTTTCGAGGACCGACTTGCACGCCTCTTTGCACAGTGCGCCGAAATAGACGTAGAACACCATGCGCCGCGCTTCGGTGGAATTTCGCGCGCCGGTTCTTTGCTCAAGCAGGTCCTGCTGAGCCAGGCCGACCGGGAGCTGCGTTCCACCGTGGCCGATCACGCAGATCATGCGGTCAAAGCCGTTACGCGCGGCTTCGGCGGATATCGTCATGACCATGTCGGCGATCATGCGCACCGGCATGGATAGCGTGCCCGGATAGCATTTCATCGGCGCGTTCAGATTGTAATGAATCGGCGGAAGCACGATGGCCTTTTCGATTTGCGCGGCCTTCTCGGCCAACGCAATCGCGGCGACGGTGTCCACTCCGGTGGCCAGGTGCGGCCCGTGCATTTCAATCGACCCCATGGGCAGGAGCGCAACCTGCGTCGCTTTCGCAAACTCCAGCACTTCCGGCCCGGTCATTTGATTCCAGATCACGATTGGCTCTCTCTAAAAGCGGTCCAGTGGCGAAAGCAGCGGGTCCTGGCGCGGGAAAAGCGCCTTCGTCAGACTGGCCGCATCGCCGGATGTCCGAATGCGCGCCGCGTCAATCACTTCGTCCGGGTTGTCCGTGCCGATGAGCAGTTGCGCGATGGCCGGGCCGCCGCGAAGCGCATGCTTCACACTCTGCGCCCCCCCCGGGCGGACGCTTCCATTCCGAATATGGAGGCAGACGGAATCGCATGCATCCGCCACCAGCAGCGAGCCGCGCCAATCGCACATGGGGGACGCGGCGAGCCGGCGCGAAAGTTCGCCGGCCATCTTTTGGAGGCAGGCGGCCAGATTAATGGTGCGCACCATGGCGCCTCCGCACCGGCGGCAACGCACGTCCAGCCGGCACGTGCCGCGGCGGAGCAGTTTTGTCAGCGGGTCGGCCTCCGAGACGCACGAGAAGCAGAGATTCCTGCACGAGCGCATGCGCGCGACCCGGCGCGCCGCGCCGAGAATCTCCAGCGGGTCGCCTGTGAAGTCCAGGATGTTCAGGACATCGCCTTCAACCTTCGCGATCACATAGCCGGCGGGGCTTCGCGATCTGCCGGTCCAGAGATATCCGGCGGCATCGGGCTGGGGGTGAAACCAACCGCGCTCTTGGGTCGAACGCACGGCGGAGCCGGTGGCGGCACGGTGGAACCGGTTGTACAGCGCGGCCAGATCCGCCCGCCAGGCAGGCACGAAACGCCGGAGGTTGCTGACCTGCGCGTTCTCCGGCAGGTCGGGATAAGCCACGTGACAGCATGTCTCGTTCCACGCGCGCACGTAACCATAGCGCCCATACATGCCCTCCACGCCGAAGAGGAGACTCATGTCGTACCCGCGGTCCCGAACGCCCTCCAAAACGCCGCGCATGGTCTCGCTCATATATCCGCGACCGCGGCAGTCGGGGCGCGTCCCCACGCCACCGATCCCGGCGACGCACAAGCGCGCGCTTCCGACGCGCATGGTGTATCGGCTCACGCCGCAGTGCGTCACGATCTGGCCGTCCTTCAGGCCGATCCGGCTGGACCGCTCGTCATAGCTGGTGCAGACGGTGTTCTCATAGTTCTTCAAAACACGGTAGTATCCGACTGCCGAGAACACCTTGCCAAGAAAATCCGCCGTATCGGCGCGGTATTCCTCAGACGGCGCGAGCAACTGCAAGGACGTCGGGGGCATGTCTGTTTCCACTCTACGGTTGAAATTCCGTCGGCTCCGACCCCTTTTCGATCTGAATGGCGTCCATCCAGACAATGGTGTCTTCCGGCAATTCGCGGACGTTCGGGTCGCCGACCCAGACGAAGAAGTGGCTCTCGGAGGAGTTCTTCGCGGGAACGGGACAGGCGATGTCGTACCGCTTCCACTCCGTGGTCAGCGCCACTTGCTTCTCCCTGCGGTCGGTCGGTGACCGCAGGTCGATCACCGCGGACGCGCCCTCGCGGTTGGCGCGCAAATAGACGGACAACACGTAATCCGTGGCCACGTCACTGACCAGGTAGAATTCCTTGTACGTGGCGCGGCGGATCTTCATCCCTTTCTTGACCACCATCTTAAGACACTTCTGTCCGTGGAACGGATGATCTTCCACGACGCTCCAGCACGCCTCTTTGCCGCCGACGCGCTCCTCCCCGACCAGGGGGGAGCCGGTGTATTGGTAGAAATTCGGCCAGCCGGGCACGGCCGTTTCCTCGAAGCTGGCGTTGGGAAGGATGTTTCGCTTCCCAGTGGCAAGCTCCGGCTGGATATCCTCATAGCGGGTCTGGTCTTTGAGCGGCGTCATTTTGACGGAAATCGCCACCGGCGCGGTCACGGTGTCAGGACCGGCGATTTTATAGGCGCGCGTTCCCATCGCCTCGATGCGGTCGTCGAAGGCGGCGTCCTTCACCGGGTATTTGTCCTCCGCGAAAAGGCGCGTGACCACGCCGTCACGTCCGAGGAGCGAAACAGTGAATGACGTGTCCACGGGACACCAGGCCGTGTTGGCGCAGATCAGGACGTAGCCGCCGGCGGGGTCCTTCCGCAGAGAGACCTGCACGTCGGTGAATTGATCTTTGGCCGGATTGAGGACGCCGGGGGAATAGGATACCTCTTGCGGCACGTCGGGCGTCAGGCAGATCGGGCCGAGCGTCTTCATCTGCTCGGTCAGCACCTTCATTTCCGCGTTGGTGGACCGGGTGAAGAACGGATAGTGGAAGTACAAGATGCCTTTGCTGCCGTGAATCAGGGCCAGATAGGTCTGGCAAGCCTGTTCCACCGGCATGAGCGGACGCTTCTTGGTGGCGCTCCATCGCTCCATCACCTCCACGGTGTAGGTCACCTCGCGCATCTCGTCCGCGCGGCGCTTCGTTTCCGAGACGATCTTGGAGACGAAGTTCACCGTGCCGCGGGTGCCCCAACCGGAGGTGCCAGGCACCCAATAGGGGTCTGTGCCCAGGCCGTCGCACCAGTCCACGGTCTCAATCCCCGGCGGGATTTCGGAAGAATAAAGGACGAGCGTCGGATGGTACCCGTCCAGTTCATGGAGTCTCCGGTTCCAGTCGCGTCCTGCGATATATTCCTCGAATTCCACGATAATCGGCTCGTCGAACAGAAAATAGGCGAACAGGTTCGGGTGGTTCTTCGCCCCTTCGACGCCGCCGACCATCCTCGGCAGGTTGCTCTCATAGAGCTGCGTGAAGAACGTGGACCGATCCGACCTTGAGAGGCGCGTGAGGGCCGGGTGCGTGAGTTCCAGTGCCTTCATAACATTCAGACTGCCCGAATCTTTGAGGCGGGCATTCAGGGAATCCAGGTCCCCCGGTTGCAGAAGATGGTTCGGGTCGCTCAGGGGCAGGCCCTTGGAGTAGGTGCCGTCCGGGCATGCGATGACCTCCAAGTTGTATTTGGCAGCCATATCCAGGTAATTCCGCATGTCCGCGACCGGGTCAATGCCGGGATTCTTGGCATACCGGAGAGGATACCATTGAACCACCGTGTTGAACCCCATTTCCGAGACTTCCTGAAAAGCCCACTCGCTTTCGGGGAAGACCGAGTCCATTAAGAGACCGAAGGGGAAGAAAGGTTTGCCATCCTTGAGGAAAGTGCGGTCCACGCGGTTCACCTTGACCTCGCACCCCGGTTGCGGAGCTTTCTTGAGCAACGAGACTTCCTGGCGGGTGGAAACGGCCCCCTCCTTGTCGTGCAGTTCCACGACCAGCGCGTTCATGCCGAGGGGCAGACCGGCCAGGGGGATGCGGAAGTCGGTCCGGGGCTGCGGGTCCTTCTGTTGCGCAACGGTCCGGCCGGCCTTGTCCGTGACGACCAGCGACATTCCTTTCAGCGTGTTCTCCGGCAGCCCGATCCGGCAGACGGCCACGGCGGCGTCTTCGCTGGTGTAATAGTTGCGGTCCAGGTACGCCGAGAAGAGGTCCAGCGCCGAGGTCTCATCCAATGTGATCCGCTGCAGGACCTCGCCCGACGCGGCGTCGCACATGGAGAGGACGGCGGTTCGTTTGGAGAGCGACTGCACCGGCACGGCAACGCGGATCTTCTCGGTCCTGTTGCCCTGGATATCCACCGTCTCACGCGTTTCCGTCGCCTTGCCGGAGAGCGGTTGGTCCTCGACGTCAAACCGCACCTTTCCCGAGCGTCCGCTCAATGCCTGCACGTCCGCCAGGACGCCGTAGGTATACTGGCCGTCCTTCATTTCATAGCCCGCCACTTGCGCCGCTGTCACGAAAGGCAGGAACGGCGCCCGCAGGTCGGCGGCCTGTATCCCGAGGATGCGCCCGAAATGCTCCGGCTCGTGGAACTGCTCGATGATCGGCGCCCAACTGAACTCAATCTTCTTGACGCCCATGCGCGCCATCTGCGCGTCGCGCTGAAGCAGGAAGGTGTCAATGATGAGGTTGAACCGGGCCTTGCTCGGGTCGCCGTGGGTCAGGATCAGAGAGAACGGCAGCGCGATCTCCACCTGCCAGCCCGTTTCGGTCTCGCGCGTGGCCGAGCGCCACGGGATGTTCCAGTTCTCCCGCTCGCGACCCGCGGCGCGCGTCATGCGGAAGTCGGCGCGTGTATTCGCCTTGTTCACCAGGAACTGATAGTACAGTTCCCCGTCGGTGCCCGGGTCAAACGAGACCTGAACATTGTCCTCGCGCTGAATGTTTTCGTCGTGCTTGAAATACCGGGTCTTGTCGCGTTCCAAGGTGGACTGGGCTACGTCGAAAGCTACGTACAGCCACTCGTTGTCATACGTCACCCACGCTTTGTGCTTCGCGCTTGTGCCGCCCTCCTTGATCACATGGAAGGTCCCCGCGGGGGTGGCGGTCTTCCAGCAGGGGTCATCCAGTTGTCCGTCTATTACGGGCGGGTTGGCGCACTTCGAGATGGTGATCTCGGGCAACGTCGGTTCAGCGGCAAGCGCCTGGCCGGCCCAGAGTCCGAATACGCAGGCCAGCGTCCCGAATAACCCTGTTCCCAAAGTGCGCATATTATCTCCTTGCCTGTGGCCGGATTCGTGCCGCTGGACACATGATCAGACAAACGGCCGCCTCTCCGAACGGAGCCATGACCCCGGCCGGCGGGCCGCATTGTGACAATAGCCGAAAACCTTATGACGCAGAATTAAAGGCCGTCCACGCCGACATCCGCCCCGTTCAAGGTGTCGAAGCCATGCCAGATGGACAGCGCCGAGACCGGGAAGCATTTCGTGCGGGACGAGGCCGTGGTGCCGAAGAGGCCGCCAATGCCGCCCGGGTCATTGACCTGATAACTCGCGACGTCGGTGGCGGCAATGTCGCCATTGATGGCAAGCATTCCGTAGTAGAAATAGTTTGATCTGGAGGATGAATAGATGTTCGTCGGGGCCGGGCCGCCGCTGCCCCAGGATCCCATTCCTTGCGCGTGCCAGATCAGGCCCTGTTGAGGGTCGCCACACCACTTGGCGCTCCAATCGCCGTAGAGAACATTGTAGCCGTCGCGGTGGGCTGCAATTCCCATTCCCGCCGCGGTCTGGCTGAGGGCAATGGCGGCTGAGCCACCCGCCGTGTGCAGAATGTCGGTTTCGAGGTCCCTTCCCAGCGCGTCATATTGCCAGCCCTTGTCCCAGGCGTCGGTCACAATGGAGCGGTTCCCGATATCCTTCATCGTTCGGAAGAGGGGCTGCCCGATGCGCGCGCCGATGCGCGGCTTGACGCCGGTGATGTAGCGGCTGTCGGGGGAGCCGTCGGTGTCCGTATGCCATCCGGCATAAACTGCCAGCGGCACACAACGATAGGCATAATGCGAGTAGATGGTGCTGGTGTTGGCACCAATCCCGCTCCATCTTCCATACAACATCGTGTTCGCGTCATACCCTCCGGCATTCTGCCAGTCACGAATTGAGGAAGGCGCCTTGTTGACAGTCGGCCCCCTATAGTAGGGCGAGATCATCCCGTCCGAACTCGGGCAATAGAATGATCTGGCGTTGCCGACATAATTGCAGGCCAGCAGCATGCCGAGACCGTTGGGCGCATGGATCAGGTTGCCCGTGGTATTCGAACTCCCCAAAGGGGCGAACCCGCTGATATCAGCGCCGCTCGAGTTGACTTGCTGACTGCCGTGAGCGATGCATCGCCATTGAGCTACAAAGGTCGGATCGATGTAGGTTTTGCCCTTTGCGGAGATGGCGGTGTAGGCGTAGCGCCTCATGGTACTCGCGGTTTCGTTATATCGCGTGCCCATGGAGGCATGGTTCCCGCTCAAGCAGGCGCCGCCGGCCGAGGAGCTGCCGGCGCAGTAGCTCCGGTAATCCGAGTTGCCCCAGCCGATCCAGCTCGGCAGGTAGCCGCCGTAGTCGCTGGTATAGCTTTCCAGCCCTTTGCCGAACTGGTTGAGATTGTTGATGCATGAGATCCGGCGCGCTTTCTCCCGCGCCGCCGCCAGCGCCGGCAGGAGCATTCCGGCCAGTATGGCTATAATGGCTATGACCACCAAGAGTTCGATCAGCGTAAAGGCCGACGCCCACTTGCGCAACATTCGCATGGCACTCCCTCCTACTGTTTTGCCAAAACGACCTTGACCGTCTGCCAATTCTCCGTGGGTTTGAATCCCTTGACCGAAACCGTGCCGACCTCCGGCGCAGATGCCTTGATTTCGTACGTATATTCCGTGACGGCCGTCTTGTTCTCAACGTCCGTAGCCTTTTCCTGCGATTCCGTCAGGAGAATCGCCTTGGCCTCATCCTCTTTGCCGGGCGTCTTCCCATCCGCACCCGTGGGAGCCTTGGCATTGCCCACCGTGTTCTCCGCCTTTTGCTCACAGGCGACTTCCACCTGCGCGCCGGGGACGGGCTTACCGGCGGCATCCGCCGCCTCGACAACGACGTGATGCTTGATCCAGACGTTCGGGTAGCGAGTCTTCCCCTCGTTTTTCCAGCAGGCCATACGGTTGCCCGCCGTGGGCGGCTTGATCGTGCAATCAATGAGCGTCAATCCCTTGTCCGTGTAGGGCAGCGCCCAGTTGCGCACGTTGTCCTCGAAAACGCCATTGATGAGGGTCATGTCGAGACCGCCCGAGTCGAAAATGGCCTCCTTCATGTGACGGAATGTGCATCCTCTCCAGAGGTGATTTCCGCCATAGTTGGCCGACTCGCCATATTCAAAGGTCGTGTCCTTCACTTGGGCCGCCCGCGCGTTCATGTGATAGCCAAATGCCCCTTCGCACCATGCAATCGTGGCGTGGTCAAAAACGAAGCTCTCCCCGCCCATGAACGGGTGCGGCAGCGGAGGCGGCCCGGCCCAGCCGAGCCCCGGCTTCTGAGCCGTGGAGGTAATGGTGCTGTTGAAGACGTGCAACTGCCCGCCGAGGCAAAGGTCTTTGCCGACGCTCAGTCCGAACTCGCCGGATTTCCGGCAGTCGAATTTCAAGCTCGCCTTGATGCTCGGATCGCTCGCCAGACCGAGCGTCACGCGATTGACGCATTTCGGGGCCATGTGCTGCGGCTGGGTATTCACGTCCTTGACCCAATAGGGCGGAATGACAAGGCTGCCGCGAAGAACAAGCACTTCATTGGGGTGTTCCTTGCTTCCGACCTGAAGATACGTGTGCGTGCCGTTATTGGCCCCCACGATGAGGTCGCAGGCGACGGTGTAAGTGTCCGCCGCCTGGTCATAGCTGAGTTTGCCCCATCCATTCATCTTATCCGCCGTCAACAAGCCATTCAGGGTGCAGGGGACACTCTCCGGGTAGTCCACAACGGAGATCGCGTTCTTCTGCGCATCGTACGTGCAGGCGGCTTTGACGCTGCAGGCGCAGAGGCAGATGATCATTGCACCCCACGCCACGATTCCCACATGTTTCATTGTCGCGGATCCTCAAAGGCCCTCAGCCTGACGAGCGGGACTGTCCTGCTTCAGCGTGAAATGGACAAACGCCTCACGCCGATAAGAGACTCCGGACCATCCGAAGCCTCCGCGTTCACGAGGTCCTGGGCTCCACCCCAGACCTCGGAGTTTTCAGAGACACAGGGGCGCTCTCCAGCGTTGCCCGCTATCGTTTCACCGACCGCAGGTAATTTGCTCTCCGGCTTCCTTTCTGTCAAGACATTTTCGGATGAGCCGCGCCGCTTAAAGGTCGCACGGGCAAGTCGCTGCGCGCGCCTGTTCCGGTCAGACACTCCCGCGGTCAACGTACTGCGGGGACATTTTGATGATTGCCGCAGGACGTAACGGGTTTTCGATCCGGGCCATCAGTTCATTGACTATTTCGATACCCACGCCCAGGCGATCCGAATGCCAGGTGTCAAATGGAGGGCGGCCCCGGAGATTGCATTCCAGGTTCCCGTAGCCGATAAGGCCCACGTCCTGCCCCACACGGAGGTCGGTCTTCGCCACGGCATCCATGAAACGCCGGCCACGCGTGTCGGTCGAGCAGAAGACTCCCAGTCGGCGCCAAGAAGAATCTTTGGCCCGGGGCAATCCAAAATCTTCCGGGTCCAGCAGAACCTTGCCTTCCGTAACATTATTCTCAAGGAAACACACCAACCGATCCGCAGGGACGCCGGCAGCATCCGCCGCGGACTTAAAACCGCGGTGAAAACTGTCCAGGGGATAAATATGCGCGGCACCTGCTTCCTCGGGGAGAGGCGGACCGTAGAATCCGAAGCGTTCATATCCTTTCTCGGCGAGAATCCGGAAGCTCTCCCGTCCGCACCGCTCATAGTCCGGAGCAACGCAGGACAGCCCATCCATGACCTCCACGCGACCGAACAACACCATGGGAATTTTCTTCTCCGCCAATCGATGCAGGAAATCTGTGGGGGTATAGACATCGAGCACCATCCCCGCAATCCACGGGGAGAAGGCGGTGACAAGCATCTTTCGCTGGTAATCAATCTCATCGAAACAATGGTAGACAAAGCGGTAATCGTGGGCGGATATTTGCTGGCGAATCCCCTGAAGGACGTCGAGACCAAAGTTGTCAACTTCGTTTCGGGGACGATGGGGGCGGAAGAGACAGGCCAAGGTGGTGCGTTGCGCCACCTCCGACGACAACTTATCCTGCCGCAGAACCACAGTACCCCGAGAACCAGCCCCACAGGTGACGAGTTCCTCCGTCACGAGTTCCTGGATGCTGCGGGTGACTGTAACGGAACTCACTTGGAACTCCTGGCTCAACTCCCTTATTGATGGGACCCTCTGCCCCACACCGTATTTGCCGCTTTTGATCCTGCGACGCAATTCCTCACTGACCGCCTGGTATTTCGCGCCGCGCAGCACCTTGGGCGGTTCAGAGAGAGCACCATCATTCATCTTTCGCGACATGCCTCACTCCCACGTCAACCCAACACACGACTATCACAACCGAGTCTTATGCTAGTCATTATAGCGGATGTACGAAGCATGTCAAGATATGAAGACAAATAAGGGCCTTTATGCACAAACGCCGGTATGTCAGTTGTTTGACGAATGTCTTCTTTCTGGCTATACTTCAGCTATCCGATCATGTATAGCACAAGACGGCGATGGCAAGACCGCGTCCTCAACGAGGCGGCCCGGGAGAATGCCGTGAAGCTCCCCGGCCTGGAGTAGGCACGACATGAAAGTCTGGGAATTTCAGAACTACCTGCGCGGCCTCACCAACTCCCTCGGCGCCGAGGAGGGAATCATGTTCGGCGACGCGACCGCCGAGGTCCGAATTATCCAGGTGTCCTGGATGGGAGACGTTGCCGCGGCTAAGAATGCCCTGCGCATCGGCGCGGACCTGATGCTCGTCCACGAGGCCCCCTTCTTCCCCTATCCGGGCATCCGCTCAGGCACCCCGCCGACAGACTGCCTCTCCTGGGCGCCGAACCGCGAACGCATCCGCCTCTACACCGAGGGGCGCATGGCAGTCCTCCGGCTGCACAGCGCGCTGGACAAACTGTGCATCCACGACGACTTCGCGCGCGCGCTCGGTCTGGGCAAGCCGGTTGTGGACGAAGGAGGGTTTATCCGGATCTACGCCATAGAGCCGACCCCTCTGGGCGAAATGATCGACCGGGTGAAGCAGCGCCTCCTTCTGGATTCCGTCCGCGTCAGCGGCGGGGAGGACTTGTCGCGGAAAGTCAGCCGCATCGGCCTGCCCTGGGGTGGCACGGCGCTGTTCGTTAACGTCAACTACCAGGCCGCCCTGCTGCGCCACAAGCCGGACTTGTTCATCGCCGGAGAGACGGACACCTACGGGATGCATTTCGCGCGCGACGCGGGGGTGCCCATGATCGAGACCGGGCATGAAGTCAGCGAGAACATCGGCCTGCGGAACTTCACGGAGCGACTCCGCCGCGACCTTCCCGACGTGCGCGCGGAGTACTTCGAAAACCCAAGGCCGTGGGTGGTGCGATAGCCCGACAGGTCCAAACACTCCTGCGTGTTCAGCGCGCCGCAGAGCCCCCGAATTCATGGCGCCACTGAGACCGTCAGCCCCTCGCCGGCGTCTCTGTATAGCAGCTTCGACTTCAGCTGAAATCCATTGCCGATCTCGCGGTACTCGAAAGGCCCTTCGCCGAAGGGGTCTTTGAAAGCTTGCAGTTTCTCAGGACCCTCCATGGCCACGGCGATGGCCGCTTTGAACATCGCCCGTTGCGCTTGCGCGTGCGCCTCTTCATGGCGCAGCTTCGGCAAGTCGGACACAAAATGCGTGGCCACGAGCGGACAGTCCTTCTTCATTTTTTCGACAAGCACAGGAGCCTGCCGGTCAAAGGTTTCCAAGGGAAGGCTGCCCATCTCCGCCCACTGGGAATAAAACCGCTGCATTCTCTCCAACTCGTGGATGTAGTTCTCAACCGGCGTCCGGGCAGCCGCATCGTCCTTGGCGTTCAGGTTGTTCTCTTGAGTTATGCCCATCGTCTCAGCGAACATCTTAGCCGCGCGGCTGTCTCCGGACCTAAGTCGCTCCGCAAACCACTTAAACATGTCATCGCGTTCGCTGAAGACGGCATCGCGAAAGCTCCCCGGTTCCGGCAATCCGCCCAATCCTTTGTCCAACTGCTGAAGCGCCTCACGGTGGAGGCGTTTGAGATTCTCCGCCATGGCGTTGATCGCCTTTTGCTCGATGTCCTGTTCCACCAACAACTCGATCATGCACCGGTGCGACGCCAGATGGCGCGAGAGTGTCAGGAGCGCCAGCGTGTCGGTCACAGCCCCAGTCTCATCGCCTTGATGGAGGCGATAACGAATGCGCAAGGCGGCAAGGCGGGCGAGCTGCCGCGCTTTGGCCAGATGCGGCATGAGGGTCTGCGGCCCATCGGCAACAAGCCCCCAATCACATTGTTTAAGCTCTCCTGCACGCTGGAGAAGGTCAAGAGCCTCCGCGCCCTGGTCGAGGACCGCCTTGGCCGTGCCGTCCAGAGCAGCCACTTCCCAATTCGCCACTATCGCGTCCTGCTCGGGCGTCCACTGCGGCATCACCGCAAAGGCGAGCCAGTACCGCAAGGCGGCGTTATCTCCCAAAGCGGCGGCGGGGGGCGGGGCGTTCTGGCCGCTGGCTCTGCCACCGGCCAGACACAGTGCCGACAGGAGCACGAGGACCGTCGTGAGCTTCTTCATATCCCTTCGTTCCCTTTCTTCATATTCGCGCCAACATAGCGCTGATGGCGCAAGCTTGCACTGAAGTAACCGGCGACAACAAGCGTCTTGCGCCAAAAGCGCGTCCAAAGACGCCCGCTGGGGACCAACTGGCGACGTGCGTATATTATGGAACCCCGCTGAAACAAAGGCAAGAAGTGGCTTTGAGTCGGTTGGAGGCTGAAGTGAGTCAAGGGCGAATGATATCCGCCCGGTCGAGCCAGAGCGTTTCTGCTCCGTAACCTGTGGCGGCAAACCACATCAGCAACAGGACCAGCCTGGTGATCACACGCATGGTTACCTCGCCATTCTTTGTGCATGGAATGACGACCGTTGCTCACAGAGACGGACATCAGCTTTCGTGATCCGCATTGCCTCGCTCATTACAGAGTATCCCTTTCATGACTCGCCGCGCCTTCATCTGGCGCCGGCCGTCCGGACTCTTTATATGGTTATGCGGCCGTCGCACCCGCCCTAGGGCTGCACGTTCGCCTTGGTGCTCGCGTAGCGCTCCTTGACCTCCGCCGGCGTCAACGCGCGGTTATATATGCGGACGCCCGCGAGCTTTCCCTTGAAGAATTCCGTGGCCGGAATCGGCGTGCCATCCGGCGAAACGCTGTGCGTGGCCATGACCCACTCGCAGTTGATGTGCCAGCGATCGCGCGACTCGCGCGCAAGCTGGTCGAGGTCGGAGTTCATGAATTGCGCGAAATCGCCGATGTAATCCCTGCGCATCATCCGCACAGGACGCTGCCACCACTTCAATGCGTTGCTCACGAGAGGTTCTCCGTTTCCTATTTGTGCAGGAGTTCCGCCACACGGACGACCAGATTCGTGCCATAGGGATACCCCGTGGCATTGAGCGAAAAGACGCCGGAATCCAGGTTCTGAGAGAATGCGAGTTCCTCGCCGTTGTCCAGCCAGCGCACGGACTTGATGCCGGTCTTGAGTCCGCTGAACGCCCGGGGCGCGCCCTGAGAACCGGAGTTCCCGCATATCGGCAGGTTGATGGGCAGGTTGTGGACGAACAGGAAGACGCTGCCGCCGTCCTCAAGCGCAAAGTCCGCCCCATTTCCCCGCACATGGCAGGGCTTCCCGTCATAGATGCTCTTCTCGTGCGTCCTGACCCATTCTCCCGCGCGAAGCAGCAACGCCGCTTCACAATCGGGAATGGCGCCTTCCCCCGTGGGCCCGACATTCAGAACATAGTTGGCCCCCACCTTGCGGCAGGCGCACAGGTCTTCAATGACGTCCTTGACGGAGAGGTAGCCGAAATCGTTCCGGGCAATCCCCCAGTGCAGGTTCAGCGTCTGGGACATTTCTGCGGCGACGTACTTCTGCATGCCTGAACGGTTCATGGGCGTGGCTCGCGCCTGCTCGAACGTGACCGCGTCGATCTCGGGATGACCCAATTTCCCGAGAGCGGTTAGCCCGGTGTTATTAATGACGATCGCCTCGGGCTGGTGTTTCCTGATCAAGGAGTACAAGCGGTCTTCCTTCCAGTCGACGTCACGCTTGTCCCAGTTGCCGTCGAACCAGAGACCGCCGATCTTGCCGTACTGGGTGCACAGAACTTCAACGGACTTGTGCAGATAATCCAGATAGGCGTTGAAGTCGCTCTTGTACGCGGGGTGATGCCAATCGAGGGTCGTGTGGTAGAAGAAGGGGACGATCCCCTCCTTCCTGCATCCTTCAACGAAGTCCGCCACGAGGTCCCGCTTGGCGGCGCTGTGGGGGGCGTCAAAGTCGCTGAGGCCGCGCGTGTCGTAGAGGGAGAACCCCTCATGATGGCGCGTGGTGAGAATGATGTAGCGCATTCCGGCGCGTTTGGCGGTGCGAGCGATGGCCCGCCCGTCAAAGGCCGCTGCGGTGAAGCGTTCCTTCATCTTCGCATACTCGGACTCGGGGATCTTGTGCATGAACTGCACCCACTCCCCCTGGCCGAGCAGCGAATAGAGCCCCCAGTGAATGAACATTCCGTAGGCCAGTTTCTCGTATTCCGCCACGCGCGGAAGAGGCGTTGGCGCATTCATGTTGCGTCCTTTCCAATGAAAGGGGATTCCCCGTTGAGCGAGTCCATGGTCACAGAGACGGTCGTCGCACTTAGCGTTCCCAGACCGCGCGGCAATCCTGATATTCCTCGTCCAGGCTCTTGAAATCGGCGTCGAGCACCTGAAGCACGTTGCCATACGCGCGCAGCGCAGAAAGGTCCAGACCGGAGCCCGCCACCGGGGCGTGGGCGTCGAGCGCCTGGTTGAACATATCGGAGACCGGAGCGCTCAGCAGAATCATGCCCAATCGCTTCTTCGACAACGCAAGGCTCTTGCGCAGGTTCTCGCCCAGCATGGCGAGGTGGCTGGTGTTGAGCGCATAGCGCAAGTTGGGCTTGCCGACTTCCTCGATGAACTGCAGGGTCCGCTCCGTGGTTGCGTGCCACTTGTGCGGATGGGTCTGCAGGTGAAGCACGACGCCACGCCGGGAGGCTTTGCCGCATATCTCTCGAATGCCGGAAAGGAACCTTGCATCGGCCAGGGCGGCGTCCACACTATGGTCATCGGGCCAGCGGTGCAGACTCAGCACGGCATCCTTTGCGCCGAGAAGGGACATCTTCGAAAGCACGTCTTCCATCGTCCCCATGGACTCCCTGTATCGCGGCATGTGCGTGTCCAGGAGCGCCAAATCAGGATAGAAATTGCAGCCATGGCTGAAGTCCACGATCAGGCGCAGTTGCTGACGCTGGAGCCAGCCGCTTTCACGTTCCAACTGCGCGGCATCGCGCCGCCACAGCCAGGTCCAGTCCACCTTGACGCCGTCAAAATGCTGGAAGAACGTCGGCCGCCGGAGAATCGCCTCCTGGAGGGTTCCCACCGGACGGAGGCTGAGCACGCGCCCACGCGGCCGGGCCGGGAAGCTGACCGGCGCCAGAGAACGGACACCGCGCTCGCGCACGCGAACGGAGAAGAGACGCACGTCGCCGCCCGCAATGGTCGCGCTGTCGCTTACGCCGCCGTCGTTGTCCGGCGTGAGCGTGAGCGTGGGCCAGTAGCCGGGTTTGCCTTTCTCGGATTGCCCCAGTGGCAGTTCGTTCATCGACCGTATGGCGCCGCAGTGCGATTCGATCTTCAAGGGATGCGCGCTCAGGTGGTTGTTGAACAGGCCCAGCGTGTATTCCCCCTTCTTTTTGCGGCAGGTGATCAACGTGAGGCCTTCCGGCGCTGAGAAGAGTCGCTGCGATTTCAGCGCGGCATCCAATAAACGCCGCACATGTTTCAAGAGCCGGAAGGGGCGCGGCAGCGGCTGATCGTCCACGCTGTTGGACGGTTTGCGGCCATCCCCATAGGCCTGATTCGCCGCGATGGGCAGACTGCCCTTGACGAGGGGTTCAACGTTCAACCCGCTGGAGGACAGAAGGACGGTGTAGCTTCCCTTTCCCGCGGGCACTCGCACGACGGCCGGCGCGCGCCCGCAACGGGCGAGGACTTCCGCGCGCTTCGGGAGGACCGCCGGGCAGAGTTCAAAAGCGTCCGCCTCCGCATCGCGTTCGCCGCCATGCCAGCGGACCGCCGTTCCGGCCGGCAACCGCGCCGGAGCGCCCGTCACGGCAAGCCCGGGCGCCAGGAAGGCGTTGGCGGCTGTGAGAATCACTTCCCCGCCTGCCTCGACAAATGAGCGCAGATTGTCCCGCACTTCCGCTCCGGGGGCCAGTGTTCCGGTGACGATAATCAAACCGTACTGCCGCAGAACCTGGGGCGCCGCGTCGGAGAGGATGCAATCGCTCACGTCGCCGTACGGCGTGGGCGTCATGTAGCCGCGTTCGTCATGGAAGTAACCGGAGTCCTCGTAGCCGGGATAGAGCAGGGACAGAACCATATCGGTCAGATGGTCTCCGGCGTCGTACGGCATCCCGCCCCAGACCTGGTAGGCGTAATTGCGCGCGTAGGCGTGCCGCGGCATCGCCCAACCGGAGAAGAAGTCCGTCATCAGAGCGACGGGGGTCTGCATGACGCCGGGCTGGCCATGCTTCTTCACAAACGCCGCGGCCGCCGATTGAATCTCCCCCACCGGGCTGAGGACGCGGCTGGAGGGGTCCGTCTCCATCCGGACCGGCTGGCCGAGCAGCCGCTTCTCCACGTCGTCGCCCACGATCCAGGCGTTCTCGAATCCGATGGCGACGCTGTTGTAGAGGTAATGGCTGTACAGCAGCCGCTTCAGGAGCGAAAGGCTCGTGCCCTGTTCCGGGCCATACTTGTATCCGCCCCTCTCGCCGGACGTTTCGTATGTCTTCCATCCCCAGCGGTTGAAGATCGACGCATTGCCGAACCAATGAACGCCGTACTGCTTGCCGGCGCCGCGGATGAAGGCGTAATAGACCTGGCTGTTCGGCAGGCACTGGGCCGTCTCCGCCCCGATGAGGATGTGGTTCCCCTCCTTCATGAAGTAATGCCCGTAGCACAGGGAGACAAGGACGGTCAGGTGGTTGCCGAGGTCGTCGCCCATCCGCTCGAAGTGACGGTGAAAATTCAGGAATTGCTCGTATCGGTCCTGCGGGCAGGGGCATTGCTGGGGCGCGTAGAGTCCGACGTAACGCCCGTCCTGTTCGCCGTTGTCTATGCCGAGAAAGCGGCTGCCGAGCGTCTTTTCCAGGCAGGCCACCTGGCCCGGCAACGGCGTGTGGTGGCCCCACATCTGCTCCGTGTTGGCGCCTGGAATGTGGCCCCAGAAGTCATAGAGATACAGGCCGCGCCGCTTGATCGAGGCGACAAGGTCGTTGAAGTTAGTCGCGTAGAGGGTCTGAATCACGGGCCAGATAATCCGGCCGAGGTTGAACTTCTGGTAGAGGTCCAGGTCCTCCTCGAAGTTGACCAGCTTCCCCTTGCGCTGGGAGAAGACGCGCAGTGTGGTGAACTGCGTCTGGTGGTCGAAAGTCTTCCAGGTCGGCACACGGATCCGGCGGCGCGTGTAGTCGGGATACTCGGCCGGGTTCAGCAAACGGGAATTGCACGTCTTCATTCTCTTCTCACTTTGCCTGTTTGATCCAGAGGGTCTTCCAATCCATGGAGGGCAATTTCACAATGAGACTGCCGTCCTTTATCTCCAGGGGTTGGCCGGTCAGTCCGTCCGAGGCCGTCAGCGCCCCGGACAGTTGGAGATGGGCCAGATCGAGTTTCGCTGTGACGTCCGCCTCCCCCTTGCCGAGGTTGGAAAGGACGACCAGAACGCCGTTCTTCGGGTGACGATAGAGAGTGGCGTAGCATTCGGCGGGCTGGACGGTGATGACGTCGGCGTTCTTCCAATACGGAAGGAACGTCGCCTCCTTCACCCCGTAGGCTTCGCGCAATTTCCAGAGGCTTGAGATCAGGTCGAGGTCGGCCTTGGACCCGCCCAAGGGTCTGATGGGCACGTCATGAAGCAGCGTGATGGCAAGGGAATGCCGGTACCCCAGGCCCAGGATGGTGTAAAGGAAGTCCGACGGCACGCCCCAATTGCGTCCCATGAACTCAGCACGGAACCTGTCCAGAGGCAGTCCTTCCTTCCAGCGATCAGGGGTTATTCCGAACATCTGCTCGCCATCCCAATAGCTCGTCCCCCACGCCAGCGCCGGCAGGTTCATCGAGTCCCAGACGTGCAAGTCGAGAATGCCGTCGGGCTTCCGTGACTTGATCACGGCGTACAGCCGTTTCATGGCTTCGCGCACGCCAAAGAGAGGGACGGTGGGCTTGAGTATCCCCTCCTTATCGAGATACCCGCAGCCATGGTCCACGTTCATGCACGGATAGGGATGGATCGCGGTATCAATGTAAGCCCCGTCCACATCGTACTCATCTATCAGGCGCGAGATCGTGTCGGCGAGGAAATCCTTCCACATGCTCCGAAGGCAGACCACATGCATGATCTGCGGGTCCTCGCCCGGATAGCGGTCGGGACTGCTCTGGGCGGGCAGCTTGACCACGTCCTGCTGGAAATCCGGCCATTCGGGGGCGAGTTCCGAGATCTGGTATCCGAAGTACGGTATCACTTTGATGCCCCGCGCGTGGCACTCCTTCACCAACGCGCGCAACTCCTCCTCATGTCCCACCGGGCGGGTGTACGCAAGCGTCTTGCTCCAGTTGCAGATAATGATCGCCCGCACCCCGGCTTGCGCGTAGTAGTCCAGGACGGGCGTGTCGCCGACCTTCTTGTTCAGCAGGCCAGCGTAGTCCTTGCCATAGTTAATGATGGTCGTGGTGACGATTCTGTCATCCCAGCCATCCCTTTCCATGGGCTTGACGGGAGAGGCCTGCAGGCCGAAGGTGTAGTCCAGTGTTTCGCCAGCCGCCAGGTCCACCGGGTGATCCACCAGCGTCAATCGCAAAGTGGCGCTGGTGGCGTTCTTGATAACGCGAATGGCCTTGGCCGGGGCGGCGTTGAGCCAATTGCGGGCGGACTCGCAGACCCATTCCATCCCGCCTTCTTCATCCCCGATCCAGACGAATGGGGTGAACGCGGACATGCTCACGCCGACGGCCAGGCTTCCGGTCTTCCAGGTGGGGTCATGGGCGTTGTACATGAGCGTGTCGTTGCAGTACAGATATTTGGCATCGGCGGAGGCAAATGGAATTTCGACAGTCAACGCCTCCAGACGGACTCCCGCCGGAGCGGCGAGCTTCCAGTCCGTCCGTATCAGGCCGTCGTATTCGATTCGATGCCGCGCCGTAAGGGCCAGTCCTCCGGCCTTTGCCGAAGCCGAGACTGTGGCCACCGACGAGGTCGCTGCGTCCAAAGCAATCGCGCAGTCGTCGAACACGATCTCCTTGCCGCCAACCTGGGCGATGACCCGGACAGGAGAGGACAATATCTGCTTGCCGTGCGTGGTCACCTGCGCGGGGAAGGATGATTTCTCGAAGTGATAGCTCCTTCCCCATACCCCCACATCCAATGACTGAACCTGTCCGGCGGCCCCGGCCTTCTTGCCCACCGTCACCGGAGTCCAGGGCGCCAACACTTTGTCCGTGACGCCGGCCTGCGAGTTGAGCCAGGCGGGGATGCCGCCGCAGGACCACTTCTGTTCGCCCTCGGCCAGCACGGCTTGGGCGTTCCCGAGAATAGCCGCGTGAATCAGGTACTCGCCTTTGGCGAGTTTCGCGGACTTGAAGGCGGCTGTTGCGACCATTCTGCCGGAGCCGGGCCTCGTTTCCGCCAGCGCGACATCCTGCGTTTCGACGGCCGTTGACCCAGGGGACTGGACGCTCAACCGGAGCGTTGCCTTGGCGGCAGGCAAGCCCGCCGCCCAGAGTCCCACCTCGACCGCCTTCTCGGACCAGAGGGCCCGCGCTGAAATGTCCAGCGCGACTTTGCGCTGCTCTTTCACCCCCGCGTGGGCGGCCAGCTCTCCTTCCCCCAGTGAACGGCTATAGAGTCGAACGTCATCGAGTTGTCCGTCGAAGAAGCCGTACGGCCAGCCGCCGATCCGGCGCAGCCCGCCCTGGGTGGGAGTAATGTCGAAGCTCATGCGGCCGCGCTTCACGAGTCGGCCGTCCACGTAGAAGTAGTAGTTGGGATATTCCGCCACGAAAGCCACGTGCTGCCACTCTCCGCTGAACACGGGGGCGGCGACCTTCAGCGTCTCGTTGGCGAAGCCGTTGCCATGCTCCAGCCACAACTCCCCCTTGTCCGCAAAGAAGTTGACGTTCCGGTCGACCGCCATGCCCGCGGAATCTCCGAAGATGACCTGGTCCCTGCCTTTGTTCTCCGTGGGGGTCTTGATCCACGCCTCGATGGTCATGTCCCCCTTGATGGAGAAGCGCGGGGAGTTCGGGCATGCAACCCCGTCGGCCGTGCTTGCGAATTGAAGGGCGAATCCATCGTTGTGCTTCACATACTTGGGCGCACCCGCGATTTTGGCGTCAAGCCCATTGCCGCTGGAATCGGTCGCGACGCCGCCCTGCCCCTCGTCGAAAGTGTACCGGGCCACCAGGCCCTCTTCGCCCCAGACCGAACCGACGCTGAGGGCGAGCAGGAGCGCGCAGAACATGTTTCTCTTAAGCATTAAGTGGAGCCTTCCCTGTGTCTGACCGGATTCATTTGGCCGGCTTGATCCAGATGGTCTTCCAGTCCATGGAGGACAATTTCACGCTGAAATTTCCCTCTTTCATTTCCACGGGCTGGCCGGTGAACCCGTCCGTAGCCGCCGGCGCTCCGGCCAATTGGAGGCGGGCCAGGTCGAGCTTCACGACGACGTTTGCCTCGCCCCTGCCGAGGTTGGAGAGGATGACCAGAACGCCGTTCTTCGGATGCCGATAAAGCGAGGCGTAGCATTCGGCGGGCTGGACGGTGACGACATCGGCGTTCTTCCAGTAGGGCAGGAATGCCGCCTCATGGCGCCCGAAGTCGTTCATCAACTTACCGATCTGGGCATCCAGGTCGAGGGCATCCCCGCGGAAGAACACGTTGCAGCGCACTCCATGAAGGAGCGTGATGGCGTTGGAAATGCGGTGCCCGCCACCGAGCGCGGCGACTTGATAGAGGAACTCCGCCGGAACGCCCCAGTTATATCCCATCATCTCCGCGCGGAACCGGTCCAGGGGGATGACGTCCGGGAGGTGTCCCTTCGGCGTGTTCTCATCCCCGTTCCAATAGGCCGGGTAGAGTTGTTCGCCGTTGAGGTAGCACGTGGAGAAGGCCAGCGCGGGGGTGTTCATGCAGTCGTACACGTGCGCCTCCACAATCCCATCGGGCTTGCGCTGCTTGACCACCGTGTAGATGCGTTTGAAGGTGTCCCGGATCTCGAAGACGGGGTTCGTGGGCTTGAGCGTGCCGTCCTTATCATAATAGCCGCAGCCATGCAGCCGGTTGATGCAGTCGTACGGGATGGTGGTGCTGTCCAGGTAGACCCCGTCAATGTCGAACCGGTCCATGACGCGCGCGATGCCGTCCACAAGGAGGTCCTGATAGGCGCTGTGCAGGCAGACGCGGTAAATGTTCTGAAACGGAAGCCGGTCCGTCATTCCGCCCCTGGGGCCGACGACACAATCGTCGCCGAGCCAGGGCCACTCGGGGATCATGTCGGAGATCAGATAGCCGAAATAGACGGTGACCTTCATCCCGCGCTGATGACAGCGCTTCACGAGGCTGTCGAGGTCCGCTTCGTACTCGGTCCTGGGGTAATTATGAAGGTTGGTCCATTGTTCAAAGGCGAGGACCGTCTTGATCCCTTTCGCCGCGAGGTCGTCCAGCACCTGGTCGGTGACCCGCAGGAACAGCGTGTTGTCCGTGCCGTTTCCATAGGGGCCGCGGCACAGTTCATAGATGCGGTTGTCCCACGCATCCTCCTTAATCGGCTTCAGAGGCGTCGCCTGCAGGCCGAAGGTGTAGGCCAGGGGCTTCGCCGGGTCCATCTTCACTGCTTGCCCGATCAGGTTGAGGCGGAACGTGACCACCTTTTCGTCCCGAAGAATCTGAATGGCCTGGCCGGCCGCGGCGGGGTACCAGTTCTCACTCGATTCGGCAAACCAGGAAAGTCCCTTCTCCTCGTCCCCCAGCCAGATGGTGGGCTGGAACGAAAGATCGTACTGTTTCTTCGTCATGAGGCCGTTGGGGGTAGAGCCGCTCAAGTGTCCCAGGTGTGACATGAGCACAAGATACCGCGCAGAGCGGGCGTCCAGCGGAATCTCCACCGTCAGGCTCTCCATCGTCATGGGCCGCAGGGCGTTCAGTGCCATGTCCATGCGGACGAAGCCGTCATACTCGACGGTGGTCTTGATGGAGACCTTCACAGCGTCCGCCGTGCTGGTCTGCGTCAACGTCGTTTTCGCCGGTCCAGCATCCACCGATGGCGCGGTCGTGGAGAATGACAGCGCTTTTCCATCCGCTTTGGCCATGAGCCGCATCGGACCGGTCAACAGGTCCTTCTCCTGGCTCCGAATGCCGGAGAGGAAGAGACCCGGAGCGATGTCATAGCTTCTTCCCCACATCCGCACTGAGGCGATATCTCCCTTTCGATCCACCTGGATCGGCGTGTAAGGGGGCAACACCTTGTCGCCGATCCCCACCTGGGAGCCGAACCACTCCGGCTTCTCGGGATACAGAACCGATTGCGCAGGCGCTTCGGCTGCGATGCGCCCCTCCGCATCCTTGATCATCGCCTGCACCATGTAGCCGGCCGGATCGAGACCTTTCGTGTCGAACACCACTTCCACCAGGGCGCGCCCAGATCCCGGACGGGTCTCCTTGATCGGCTCCACCTTGCTCAGGACCGTCTTGCCGCCGTTCTTGAAGAGATTGACGATCACCGATTGGCGGTCCGCCTGGACCTGCTGGCAGAAGACCTTGATCACCATTTCCTGACGCGGATAATGGACGGCCGAGACGACCTTCTGAATGCTCACGTCGGCGGCTTGCGCCGCCAGGCCGGCATGTTCGCGGATGGCCTTCTCGGGGAGCGCCCGGTTGTACACCTTGATTTCGTCCATTTCGCCCTTGAAGAACCCATTCTCCCAGAACCATCCTCCGATGCGGTGCGGCGTCATCGCCGTCGGCGTGATCGGCAGATTCATCTCCCCGGTCGCCACCTGCCGGCCGTTCACGAACATATAGTAAGTCGGGAACTCGCAGACGACGGCGACATGCTGCCAGCTCCCATCGAACACCTTTCCCTCGGAGAGAAAGTCCTCGCTCGCAGTGCCGTTTCCGTGTTGGAGCATCAGGCGCATGTTGTTCGTCGTCACGATAAAGTCGCGGCTGACCGTCAAGCCGGCGTTGTCCCCGAACAGGAACTTCTCATTCCAATTGTCCGGCGGGGTGTCCAGGGCCACTTTGACCCATGCCTCGAACGTCATGTCGCCGCGGATGTTCAGGATGGGGTTGCTTCCGCAATCCACGTAGCTGTCCTTGCCGTTGAATTGCAGGGCATGGCCGCGGGGCGACGGGACGTACACGGCGTTATGGATCTGGCCGTCGTTCCCATACGCGCTGCTGTCTTTCGCGACCGTCCCCTGCCCCTCGTCGAACGTGTAGTGGGCCACCAGCGTTTCCTTTTCCACGTCCGCAGCGCCCTTGGGCAGGTCCTTCAGGAATTCCGAGTATTTCGCCAGTATCTCCTCGGCCGTGAGAGGACGGCCGTAGATCGTCAACTCATCCATGGCCGTGGCCACTTCGGTCCCGACCGACATGGTTTCGCCGACGTCCACCGGACGGTTTGCGGCGCCAACCTGGGACTCGGCGACAGGCTTGCCGTCCACATACAACTTGATTGCGCCCGTTTTGTCCCATGTCGCCGCGATGAAGTACCACTGCTCCGCCGGCCACTCCCGCGCCGGGCTGGTGATGGAGCTATAGCTCGCGGAACTCTTGCCCATGAGGAACGTCATCTTGTTGTCAGGCTCCATCAGCCAGTACACCAATATGTTGCCGGTATTGACCCAGTCGCCGGCCGTGAAGAACCAGTTGTGCGTTTTGACGCTCTTCCAAGCCGTCTTTGGCTCAATCCAGAACGTCACCGTGCCTTGCTGCACGTCGAGATTGTTCCTGGTCGAGAAGCTGATTCTCTCGTGGGTCAACTCCACGCCCTGGCCTTTGGCTCCCTTCACAAACGTTGGCTTGCCGTTGTAGGTCGCTTTCGTTGACCCGGCTGCGACGGCGGCATCGAGGGAGTTCTCAAACGGCGCATAGAAGATCACGTCCCCGGCCAACGCTCGCGCGTTGAGAGCAAGAGCGGCGAACAGTGCCGCCAGAATCAGTCGCGACATGGAAAGAGCCCTCCAGACAAAAAAGGGGGGGGCCGCCCCTCCGGCCCCCCCTGCTTTTCTCCGCGTGGATGTTAGTAGGAGTCCTTCTCCGTGCCCACGTCAATCGTGGCGGCCGTATCGAAGAGGTGCCAAATGCCCACCGCACCAATCGGGGGGACGCCAACCGGCGTCGCACCTGCGCGCGCCAGCGGCGCCTGATAGTTGCTCCCCGAGCCACCCGCGCTGGCAGGGAGTGTCCCCCATGCCTGCCCGGCAGCCTGCAAGGGCAGCCAGTAGTCCGACACGAAGTTAGCGGTCATTCCGTAACGGCAGTTGTCATACCACAAGCCAGCAACGGTGGAGTAACTGTTGCCGATGCCGATGGGCCGCCACCACATGATTCGGGCCTGGGGATCGCCATACCATTTGGCGCTCCAGTCGCCGTACAGAACGTTGTATCCGTCGCGATGGCCGTAAAAGCCAAGTCCGGCTTGTTCCGGCAGCGCGCCCGTCATGGAGGAGCCCAGCGCGAGGTTCTTGCTCCAAGTGTCCGAGACCACGGCGCGGGCACCCAACTGCTTCTGGGTCTTGAATACCGGCGCGCCGGCCAGCTCGATGTTCCGCGGCCGCACGAGCAGCGCCGCGTAGGTCAAGTTCCAGAGGGCGGCATCATTATTAGCGTTGGCGGCATCGCAGTCTCCCCCGAGAGAATCATCCGGGAACAAGTAGGTGGGCAACAGCCTGTAGTTATATGACGAGATGACGACCTTGGAAAGGACGTCCCCGCTTTCGGTGCACCAGTTGCCGAGCCAGCCGTAATTGCCGCGGATGATCTTGTCCGGATCCATGCCGCCGGCGCGCTTCACGTCAGCAAGGGAATTGGCTGCCACGGCCGAATGGGTTGCGTCGAACATGAGGGCGTCCGTCGGCATGCCTGATGCGCTCGGGCAGAAGTAGCTGCCCATACCGCCGAGGTAGCCGCAGGAGGCCAGGTAACCCAGGCCCACGGCATTCATGGTGGGAGTCGTGCCGGGATTCGGGTTCGCATTCAGCCCCACGGCGGGGTTGTACCCGGCAAAGATGGTGCGGAAGTTGATCACGGGGTTATAGTACTTGCTGTAGTCCGGGGAGGCGAGCCCCTCCCCTGTGAAAGTGTCCACTTCCTGGCCGGTACGAGCATCCTTCACAATGCCCAAGTCTTCCTGCGCACCGTTGGCGCGCGCATGATATCCCACGCGCTTGCCCCACGCCGCCCAGTTCGGGAAGTACCCGCCGTAGTCGCTGCAGTAACTCTCCAACGCCCGGCTGAACTGGCTCAGGTTGTTGAGACACGCGGTGCGCCGCGCCTTCTCTCTCGCCGCCGCCAGCGCCGGCAGCAGCATTCCGGCCAGAATGGCTATGATAGCGATGACGACTAGCAGCTCAATCAGCGTGAAGAACGGGGCAAATACGCCTGTCAGCGCGTTTCGCATCGTACGCATCTCTCTGCCCTCCAAATAGTGGCCGTGACAACTCCTCTCCTCACAATTCTGCAGTCATGCGACGGATATGCGATCCCGGGAAGTCGTCATTACCCTCCTTTCACGAGTTGCCGGCGGCTGTCGCGCTCGGGGCAGCCACGCCTGTGTGGAATCGTCTCATGTATCCCGGATCAACAAGCTTGTCGGCACAATAATGGACCGGTATTTCGGCTCGTAATCGTCCCGCATGTAACCCAGCAGCGCGTTGATCGCCTCGACAACAATCTTTTCGCGGTCCTGAACGACCGTGCTGAGGCGGCACCGGGTGAAATGGGCAGGGATGTAATTGCCGTAGCCGATGATCCGCAGTTCCTGCGGAACCGCAATGCCCATGTCGCGCGCGGCTTCCAGGCACCCCCATGCCTGCTCGTCCATACAGGTCAGAATCGCGGTGGGGCGGTCTTTCCTGCCCAGCATCTCGCGTGCGACATCGTAACAGCGCTGGTAGCACGGTTCGGAAGACTTCAGCGGCGCTTCGACGATCGTTGTATCCTGCGGGGCAATATGGGCGTTCGCAATGGCCTCCAGGAAACTTTCCTTTCGCAAGCGCATGGTCCCGCTCATCGGCCCTACGATCAGTGCGATCCGCCGGTGCCCTTGCTCGACCACGTGCCTGACGGCTGAACCGATGCCGTTCCGGTCGTCCGTATAAACGAAGGTGGCCGGACAGCCCGCGTCATGCCGGTCCACGACAATGAGAGGAATCTTGCGGGAGGCGAACGCGTTGACGGTCTCCGGGACCTGGGATTGCAGGCAGGGAAGCCAGAGGACTCCCGCCGGGCGCTGGGACTTCACCACTTCCAGCAGAGAGGTCTCCCACTCCACATGCCCGTTGGTGGGGAAGGAGACCGGCAGATAGTGATCGGCATAAATGACTTTCGCGGCCGTGACGGCAAGTTCGCTCGTCCACATTTCGCCTGTGCCGGGGAGAACCATCGCCACAAGGTTGGATCGCCCCCTGGCGAGTGACTGGGCAGCCCAATCGGGCTGGTAGCCGATGGACTTGGCGACTTCCTTGATTATCTCCCTTGTCTCCTCACTGACATCAGGATGCCGTGCCAGCGCGCGCGACACGGTGGAGCGGGAAAGCCCGGATATCTCCGCGATTTTCTCAAGGGTTGCGTGGGCTGGTCGCATATGTTAGACTCCGTCCCTGACTGAGTGGGAGCGCTCCCGGAACCGGTTGCAGGAATTCTATCGTGTAAATCGCGCCGTGTCAAGGTGTAGCCAAGATTTTCTGAAAAGCGGCTGTTTGGGAGGTGCGCAGAAGTGGGATACATAGATGGCTGGGCCGCGCTCAACATGGAGATGCCGGCCCGGGTTCCACGCACAGAGTATGTTGATCACCCCGAACTGGTGTCGGCGGTCACAGGCATCCGCCTGACCCCGAACAGCCCCGCCGTGGTGAACGATGCGGCGCAAAAGGCCTTCCTGAAGGCGTGGAGCTTCTCCTTCGTCTGGTCCATTCTTGTCAATGACCAGTACATGAAGAAGGGCCGCACCACCCACATGGGGCACGCTACGTACGTGGCGGGAGGGGGCGATTTTGACACCGGCATCCGCTGCCCCTTTACCGATCCCGAAGAGGTCCTGGCGTTTGACCCCTTCGCGGAGTACGGCCCGATTGACAAGAAGGCGCAGATCGCCGCCTTCGAAAAAGACTACGGCCTCAGGCGCGAGTTCTACAGCGACGCGGTCAACATGTCCGGGGTGTACACGACGCTGGTTTCCGGGCTGCTAGCGATTTTCGGCTGGGACATGCTGCTCCTGGCCATGGGCACGGACCCCCATCGGTTCGGCGAGTTGACGCGCCGGTATGAGAAATGGGTCATGCCGCACTTCGAGGCGCTGGCGGAAAGCAGCGTCCCGGCGGTGATGTGTCACGACGACATAACCTGGACTGCCGGGGCGGTCTTCTCGCCGGCGTGGTACCGCGAGTACGTCTTCCCCGCCTACAAGCGGTGCTGGCGGCCCATCCTTGACGCCGGGAAGCGCCTCGTTTTCACGAGTGACGGCAACTATACGGAGTTTTTCGACGATCTCGTCGCGTGCGGGGCGCACACGTTCGTGATGGAGCCCTGCTGCGACATGGAAGGATTCGCGAAGAAGTACGGCCGGACCCACGGCTTCATCGGAAACGCCGATTGCCGCATCCTCCTCTCGGGGACGCGGGGCCAAATCCGCGCTGAGGTGGAACGGTGCATGCGAATCGGCAAGGAATGTCCGGGGTTCTTCATGGCCGTCGGCAACCACATTCCTGCCAATACCCCCCTGGAGAATTGCCTCTACTACAACGAGGTGTACGAAGAGCTCGCCAAACGATAGGGGGCGCTATTCTGTGAACAGCGGCGCAGAAGCATCCTCTCTTCCATTGGAGCCCGGAACAGGCCGGGTTGGAGGCGGCAAACAAGTGGTCCCGAAAGAATTCTCTTGTCTGGAGTACTGGCGGGCGCGCTACAAGGAGCACGAACCCGCTCTCGCCTTCAAGGCGGGGTCCTTCGAGGAGTACAAGCGATGGAAGCGCGCCTTCCGGGCCAGGTTCCTGCAATGCGTCGGCAGGATGCCGCCGGGAAATCTTGCGCTCGACGTGAAGGTTGTGGAAGAAACCGAAACGGAAAGGTACGTCAGACGGAAGATTCACTACACCGCCGACGAACATTCCCGGATTCCGGCGTACCTTTTCATTCCCAGGGGCGCTGACCGCGCGACTCCAGCCGTGATCTGCCCCCACGGGCATGGACGCGGCAAAGCCGACCCTTCCGGAATCGCGCATGCTGATTGGGAGAAGAAACATCTCGCGAACTATAACTACAATTATGCGGAGCAATTCGCCTTACGGGGATACATAACTCTGGCGCCGGACCTCCGGTGCTTCGGCGAGCGCGTAGACGATACGAAGGAGGCCTACGGACATGTCGAGATACTGGAAGGCGACCATTGGTGCGACATCAACTTTGACCTCGGCATGCTGCTGGGGTACAACATGCTGTCCTTGCATATCTTTGACATCGGCAGAGGGATCAGCCTCCTGCAGAGCATGAAAGAGGTGGACCAGGGGCGAATCGGCTGCGTCGGTTTGTCGCAAGGCGGGACGACGACGCTGTTCAGCGCCGCTTATGACAAGAGGATCAAGGTGGCCGGAGTGAGCGGGTACTTCAACTCGTGGAAGGTGTTCCCTATGATGAAGGGGCAGATTTGCGGTTCGCAGATAATCCCCAACCTGCTCTGGTACGGCGACCACGCAGAAGTTGCCGGGCTCATTTCCCCGCGTCCGCTCTTCCTCGAGTTCGGCGCCCACGACCCGATCTTCCCCATTGAAGGCAGCCGGGCGTCGTATCGAAAGCTGAGGAAACTGTACGAAATAGCGGGCGCCGGAGACCGGTTGGGGGTGGAGGAATTTGAGGGAGCACACGCGTTCAAAGGAAACAGGATATTCGAGTTCTTCCAGAAATGGCTGTGAGAAGGTCCCATTCAATCCGATGGAGTGACACTATGCGTCGCAATTTTAGCCCTCAGGAGATGTTCCTCAAACTGGCCGCAGGGCACCGGCCGAGCCATGCCTTTCAGGGCAAGACCCGCGCGCAGTTCAGCCGCTGGAAACGTCAGACGCTCCCGAAGGCGCTGGCCACGCTCGGCCGCTTCCCGGAACGCGTGCCGCCGGCCCCTGTCCAGGTCGCCGAATGGGAGCACGACGGGCTGATCAAGCAACGCTGGCTCATCGAGGTGGGGCGCCATATCTCCGCCGGTTTCCTGATCAATAAACCGAAAGGATTGACGAAGGGGGAGAAGCGCCCCGCCCTGCTCTGCTGCCACGGTCACGGCCCTTACGGGAAAGAGCCGGTGATGGGCAATGACAGTTCCGACGCCCTGCGCGAGACGATCCGCGCCCATGGGTACAACTACGGCCACGTCATGGCCCAGAAGGGATTCATAACCTTTGCCATTGACTGGATCGGGTTCGGAGAGCGCAACGACAACGGCAAGCCGAATTGGCTCAACACAAACGGCAGCCGCGACTGGTGCAACCTCTATTACCTTCACGCCACAATGCTCGGCACGACCCCGCTGGCGATCAACGTCAGCCACGGCAAGGCCGCGACGGACTTCGCGTGCACTTTCCCCGAGGTGGACGCCGATCGTCTTGGGGTGATGGGGCTTAGCGGCGGCGGCGTGATGGCGCTTTGGATGTCCCTGTGCGACGAGCGGTTCAAGGCGACCGAGATCATCTGCTACAGCGACTTGTGGGCTTGTTTCGGCATCCGCGATATCAACTACTGCGGCATGCAAGTGGCCCCGGGGCTCTTTGCACTGGTGGACCTGCCCGACTTGCAGGGGCTGCTTGCGCCGCGGCCGCTCCTCATTGATATCGGCGTCCATGACACCTGCTTCACACTCGACAGTTCGATGGCGTGCTATCGCAAACTCCGCCCCATCTACCAGGCCGCAGGCCACCCGGAGCGGCTGGAGCTGGATTTGCACCCGGGTGAGCACGGGTGGGCGGGGAACAAGTCCGTCCCCTTCTTCACCAGGCACCTGGACGGCCCGGCTTCCTAGCCCGCGAGAGCTGGACAGACAGAAATTGACATGCGCCGGCACATGAACGTAATGCCGACGTTCTAGAAGGTCGGGCGGAGCCGGGAGAGGCTTTACGTTGCCGGGGGAGTGGACTATTCTGCACGCGCCGCGTGCGGGGCATACTCGCTGGGTGTGCAATGGAACCGCTTGCGGAAAGCCCGGGCGAAGTAGCGGGGATCGGAGAAGCCGCAACTCCGCGCCACAGCCGCCAACTTCATGGAGCCGTTGCTCTCCATCAATGAAACGGCTTTGGACAAGCGCACGTTGATGAGGTATTCGATGGGGGAGATGCCCATCCGCTCCTTGAATGCATGGCCGAGCTTGCTTGGACTGACGCTGACGCGCCTTGACAGATCGCCGAGAGCCATGGGGCGCGAGTAGTTCTGTCCTATAAGTTCCATGGCGCGCGGAACTTCGGGAGCGCCCGGCGAAGAACTTCCAGGAGCTCCGCCTCCGCGCGCGTCGGGAACAGCTTGCGATTCAACGCCTCGCTCCAACTCACCTCAAGCGCCTCCTATCGATAATCCACGGCGCGCCATGGCCTGCATCAACCCCGGCTGCGCCTGCGCTTCGCATCTCAGTAGCGTCCGTGCCGTTCCGCCGTCTGGTACATGGCGACCACGTTCTCCGTGGGAGAGTTGTCCTGCAACGCGTGCGTCGGCGCGAAGCAGTAGCCCCCGCCGGGCATCATGGTCTCCAGCGTCTCGCGCGCCGTCCGAATCACGTCCTCCACCGACCCGGCGGCCACCGGCCCGGCCGTCGAGATCATACCGTGAAAGGCCAGTCTCCCACCATAGCGCTTCTTCAAGTACGCCGGTGCCATGTCCGTGGCTTCAGGTTGCAGCGTATCCACGACGCGGATGCCCATCTCCGCGAAGTCGTCGAAGGCCCAACTGCTGGAGCCGCAGGAGTGGATGGCCACCGGAACGCCATACGCCTTGCCGAGGTCCACGAATTTCTGGTGCCGGGGACGGATGTGCCTGCGGAACAACTCCAGGCTGATGGTCGGCCCGCGCTGGGTGCCGAGATCCTCACCGATCCAAAGCACGTCCACCAGGCCTTTGGCAGATTCCAGCGAACGCCGGATGATTTCGACCTGGGTGTTCAACTTCCGGTCGATGAGACGCAGTCCGACGGGGTCGTCGCTGACCAGGTCCACGAGCACTTGATCCATGGTGCGCAGCATGCCGATGCTGTTGATGATGTCACCGATGCCAGGACCGCCGAGGACAACGGCATGCTCCCGGAGTTCTCCGCATCGGCGCGCAAAGGCGGCGTAATCGAGGTCCTCCGGCGAGGGCATCGGCCATGCTTCCACCTGCTCCATCGTCGCGTCGCGCAACGGAAAATCGCAATAGTCCCAGTACCCGCCCGATTCGTGCTCGACCCACCGAGTGCGCACTCCCCACGCGTCGATGCGGCGGCCGGGGATCTCCTTGTGAAGAACAGGCCCGGTGTAGGGTGCGGCGGCGCCCCTGAAGTCGACCCCCAGCGCCCGGCAGAGCCCTTCATGGTCATCGCCGGCGAGGCCGAAATGCTTCTTCAACCGCTGGTCAATGCCCGGGTTGGCCTTGTAGTTGACCGGAACGCGGTCGGGCTCCTGGCGCGCCAGCGCGACACGGACACGTTCTTTGCTGTTCATGCGTCCATTCTCCGCTCATTCAGGCCTAATGACAAGAACCCGCACATCCGAGCGCTCCAGCCGGAGCGCCCTCTCCGGTTCATAGGGACTCGTCCTCCCCGCCAGAGGATCGACCACGCTCGCGGGTCCTCTTTCACTCAGCGACGGCACGAATTCGACGGCCTCGGCGCTCTCGTTGACGAAGAGGTAATAATGCGCGCCGCATTTCCACACGTGGCGGCAGCGCAGGCTGGGTTGCGGCGGCGCAACGACGACGTCCGGCGGGATGAGGCGATCCATCCGAGCGATGAGCGATTCGGGATCATCCTCCGGCGAGTAACGGATCAGGCGTCCCGCGCGGTCCAGCAAATCCAGCGCTTCGGCCGGCATGCGCCGCGCGCCGGCAGGCTCTTCGAGAATGATCGCTCGATACTCCATGCCGGCCAAACGAACCCCTTCCGGCGTCACGACCGCTCGCCCGCTAAGGTCCTGCAGCTCCAGGTAATTGAAATCCCGCTGGCGCTGGAAACATGCCCGGGCGGCGCGCCAGGGGAGGGAATCCGCTTCGGCCAGGATCGCCACATGGCAGATGTGGCGGCAATCCGTGTTCAACCAGGAAAGGCGCATGCAGTGCCCGGCGAAGTCGCGGTAGCGGTCCCACCACGGGCTGTGCGGCCCGACGTCCGGCGGGCGTTCATCCCGGCGGGGGCCGCGGATGGAATAGTAGAAGGCGTGCGGTATGAGCATGTTGACGCCGCGCACGAAGCACCAGTTGGCCAGCGCCTTCATTTCCTCCCAAGTCAGCCCGTGGCCGTAGGCGCCGAAACACTCGTTGCTGTTGCGCCGCGCTCCTCCATGGATCATGGCGGAGGAGGAGCATTTCGCCTGTGTGGACTCCTCGCCCTCCAGCCCGCTGGCCTCCCACGGTATCACGGCGCGCCACACCAGGTCCTGGCCCGGAATGTGGAAGAAGCGCTCCATTCCAATGTCGCTTGCGCGGGAGGGGTGCCCCATGAGCGAGATTCCATGCGCCTCGCACCATTGGCGCAATGGCCGGTAGTAGCTTTCGGCCAGATGCAGCTTGACCGCCCTTGCGTACTCACGCCGGAAATGACCGGCCTCCGGCTCGTCGTCGTACCACAATGCGGGAAGATGCGGCGTGAAATCGTAGCCCAGGAGGGAGCTGACGCGGTCCAGGAAACCCGTGGTTCCCGGGATGACATCCTTTTCGTCGAAGTGCTTTCCCAGCGGGTTGGGTTCATCCGTGAAGATGCCCATCACCGTCTTGCCGAAGTGATCCCCCACGGCGGCGAAATAGCCGTCGTACACGATGCGGATGAAGCTGCGGACGGCGTCGGGATTGAGGATATCCGCCGCCGGAGGCCGCTCCTCTTCCGGCCCGTCGCCGATGTAGTGCAGCCCCCGCATCGTGGAGGCCAGGGGCCGGTCCATCACGGCGATCCGTTCCCCATTCCGCCGCGCAACGACGGCCACTCGTTGTTCCCCCGGCCTGAACGAAGGCTCGGACCGCCCGATCAGCTCCCGGCGACTGAAGCAGCGGCACTGGTGCGAGGCGTTTTCCTTGACGACCAGGCCGGAGGCGGAGCCGGACGGATACATCCCCTCATCGTACAGGACCACGAGCATGTTCCGTTCCGCGGCCGCCTCGACTGCGAATCGCACGAAGTGAAGCATCCGCTCCGACATGAAGCTGATTTCGCGTGGCAGGCCGACGCGTGGATGTATCACGAAGCCATAGACCCCGTGCGCCCGGAAATCATCCATCTGCCGAAGCAATTCCGCTTCGCGCAGGTCGTCGTTCCAGAACCAGAACGGCAGGAGCGAGAACTCGCGCGGGGGA
This sequence comes from uncultured Planctomycetota bacterium, assembly GCA_903901045.1. Classification (GTDB taxonomy): domain Bacteria; phylum Planctomycetota; class Brocadiia; order CAIUPP01; family CAIUPP01; genus CAIUPP01. The sequence continues at coordinate 6,031 of CAIUPP010000063.1, read as the reverse complement.
TTCAGGAAGAGCTCGGACACATCAGGCCCCCTCATGAATGGCTTTCAGGAACGCCGCGTAGGTGTCGGGTTGAACGTCATTGGTCACGGAATGGCTGCTGGCCGGCACGTAGCGCGAGCCCAGTTTCGCGATGAGCTCGCGGACGCGGCCGGAGGCCTCTTCCGGGGAACGGCGCGCCAGCTCGACGTTGCCGATCATGCCGATCCTTCCCCCGGCCAGGCGGCCGATCTCAAGGATATCGTTGCTATAGGGTTCCACCGGGTTCATGGCCTCGATCCCGGCGTCCACGAGCATGTCAACGATCAGGTCCACCTTGCCGTCGCTGTGATACGTGACGGGGACGCCGGCCTTCCGGGCGGGCTCAATCAGCGTCTGGAGGCGCCGGGGATAGTAGTCAAAAAAGAAATCCGGCTTCACCATCAGCCCGCCCTTGAAAGCCACGTCGTCGCCGATGTGCAGCCAGTCCACGCCGCACGAGATGAGCTGCTCCGCCAGCCACGTATTGACCTCCAGGATGTAGTCACCCACCTCATACAGGAACTGGGGATCGTCCATGGTGAGGAGCCAGAATTTCTCCAACTCCATCCCCAGGTAGATCGGGTCCAGCGGCCCGTGCGTATAGGCCCACAAGCCGATGTCGGTCCCCGCCACCGCCTTCTTGTATGCCCTCAGCCGGTCCAGCGCCTCCGTGAAGTCCGGCGGACCTTCCTTCTGGACCTGCTTGAAGCCTTCGCGGGTTTGCAAGCGCTTGTCCCCGCGGCAAGGCGAGTACATAATGCCAAATCCGATGCCGGACAGGCCGGTGCGCCTGGCCAGTTCCACGAGATCATCCGGGGACAAACAGCCGGACTGGAGCCTGGCGGGAAGGGGCTTTTCCAGAATCGTGGCGCACGGCTGCGTGTCGATGGTGCTCTCCCAGTAGGGAAGGCGGCTCACGGGGCGGCCTTGAATGCGATCGATAAAGAGCCGCTTGTCCGGACGCTTGTCCCGCCGGAAGTAATCGCGGGTGGCGGCGGAAACCGGTTGAGGCTGGACAACTTCTGCTGTCGTCATGACTTCGCTCTTTCTGTATATAACGGGACCCGGCTCCACTATTTCGCTGTCTGCCACTGCAGCGCAAAATCCACCAGAGCGGTTTGCGCCGGCGCTTGGCTGTCATATCGAATGTGATCCACCGCCGCGTATCCGGTGGAGCTGGCATAGGACCAGACTGTCTCGGTGGGCGCCGTTCCGGCCTGAAGCGTGACGCCGACCGCCCGCGGGCTGATCAGCAGCCCGCTCCGGCCGCCGATGCGCGCCGCCAGCCCCTTCAACACGATCCCGCTGGCGCGGCGGTACTGGAACAGCCAGGATAACCGGCGCGGGCGGTCTAGAACCAGATGGTCTCGGCAGATCATGCCGCCATTGCGCTGGAAATGAAGGGTGCGGGTATAGAGGACGACCCCGGCTTCCTGCGGGTAGGCGGGCTTCAGGTCCAACTCGGCAAATCCCGAGCCGGCCGCCGAATCCCAGCGGGTCGCGCGGATCGACTCCCCATGCCAGGGCTCGGAGGGAATGGACATCGGATAGCCGACATCGCCGAGCTGGCCGCGGTCGTCGATCAGCAGGATGGATCCGCTCAGGGAGGTCAGGCGGTATGCCCCCTCAACCGAGGCCAGCATGGGCTTTCTACCGATCAGCACGCCGAAATGGCCCGCGACCGGCACTCCGGTCAGCCGGTCGCATGGACCGGACAAACTGCGATAGGCCTGATATCCCGAAAAGGGGCCGCATTGCGCCACCACCGTCACATTGTGTTTCTCTTCGCGATAATGCATCAGCCCCGCATCCTCGAAATGGGTCAGCCGGCGCGGCTCAAAATGCGGCGGCGTCGGCGTCACGGCGGGGTCGAATGACAGGAAGCCCCAGATCAGGCCCCGGTAAGCTCTCCCCGGCGCCGACCCCGGCAGGCGCTCCGACGGGGTGCTCACGAGCAGCCGGTTGAGCCATGCGGCGCGGCCGTCGCCATGCCGGGCGGCCATGAGACTGAAGAACTCATGCCCGCCATACTCCTGATGCTGCGAGACACTCTGGTTGGCCGTGGCGACAAGAAGGTACTCTTGCGGCAGCGCGACCGTGCATGCGAAGTCAATGACCCGCTGCAAGGGGGGCAGCGTGAAGAGGTCAGGTCCCCCCATCGCCCGCAAGGTTTCCCCGTACGACGTCAGTTCAACCAGGTAATTCCGCAGGCCGCGATGGGCAAGCTGCGGGGTGACGCCGTCCGGCGCCAGCACTTCCAGGTTGCGCCGCAGGCGAGGCATCACGTACTCCAGCCAGCGCTTGGCGTCGGGCAGGATGCCGTACAGGTTCAGCGCCGCGGTCCCGAATCCGAAAAGCGACACCCAGCCGTGTCCTTGAAGAACGGACCCGCCCCAATAGTCGCGGTTCAGAAGAACCAGGTCATAGAACAGGTTTCCCTGTTTTTGCAGCTTGCGCAATATCCGGCGACGCCGCTTCGGCCCCAGCAGATCCGGGATCATATGGCAGGCCCAGGCCAGTTGACGCATCGCCGCGGCAACGTTCATGTCGCCGTTGTGGCCGTATGCGTCCTTGTTGGTGTTGCCCCATGCCGGCGCTTTCGTCAGAGCGTCCGCAACCAGCACCGCTTGCCGCCCCGCGGCGGCGCTGCCTCCCAGGCGATACGCCGCGATGAGCAGCGCCAGGTCGTCCGAGAACGATAGCGAAGCCTTGGCAATCTTTCGGGGCGCGGACTGGCGGACGGCCCACCGGAACGATTCCCGCAAGGGTTGCCGGTACATCGCATGCGTGGAGCGCAAGCTGGCGCGCTTTTCCCGCCAGAAAGCCGGATCGTTCCAGCGCGCCGCGGGCAAGTCGGGGCCGGCCGGCCGCAGACCGGCGGGGACCGGCGCAAGGCTGTCTTCGGGATCTTCCTCCAGGCGCGCGGACACCCACCGGACGGAGAACTCTCTGCGGGCGCGGAAGCGCAATTCATGCCGGCCGCCTGCGCGGAGCGCAAAGGCCATGCGTCCGCGGAACCGGCGCTGCGCGAGGTCCTCCAGCGAAATCCGCTGCATGAACCATTGCCCCAGAACATGTCCGTCCAGTTCAACCCAGTAGCTTGGCACCAGCGGCACATGGCCGGCAACCGGCGAGAAATCCCAGGGGCCGGTGCGTTGCCCCTTGTTGCCGAACGCGTTCATCTCCACATACAGATGTTCCCAGTCGAACTCCCGGCCATCCATCACCACGGAGAATTGATAGAGGCCCGGTCCCGCCTGGAACCGCACGCACAGAGACCCATCGGAGTTCGCGATAACCGGCAAACGGTCAAGGCGATTTCCCATGGTGAAACCACAAGACAGAGGAGGTTCGGTTGTTTTCATGTGTCAGTATCCCACTTGCACTTTCTATGGCTAACCTGATGATTCACGCGCCCGGCGCGCTGCCGATCCGGTAGGAGCTGCCGGACAAGGGGCAGCCGATGGTCAAAAGCGTTTCGCAACGTGAACCGTCGATACCCACCCGCATCAGAGTCACATGGCCGCCGTCGGTCTCGGTGTGATCAAGGAAATAGTAGACGACGGTCCCATCGGGCGACACGGAGGGCGCCATAGCCCGCGGCTCCTGAATCAGCGGGATCAGTTCGCCATCATTCTCCAGATCGCACAACAGGAACCGGCGCTGGGGCAAATCGCGGTCGCGACCGCCGGGGTGGGCTGTCCCCCAACACCGTGAGCGTGGTCGTCCCTGTCCACGTCAGGCAATACGACATGGCCCCCCAGGCGTTCCCGACATTGTCAATCAGATAGGTCCCCGCCGGGACATAGAGCGTGCCCCCGCCCGCGCTTGCGAGATAGTCCATCGCGCTCTGAATGGCAGAGGTGTCATTCGTGACGCCGTCGCCCGTGGCTCCGAAATCCCGGATGTTGACCGTTACGGCATTTGCGGAGGAGACGCTCCCGATCAGAAGGCAAAGCACGAAGAGCAGGCAGCAGGCATCCCCGATCTTTACGCTCGCATGCAGGTTCCTGGACATAACTGTCTCCTTACATGAGTTCCTACTGAATGCATCGGCTCATACTCCCGCGCGCCGTCGCAGCCTCGACCGGTTCTCAGTTCGCTGGGCGGTACCTCCACAATTTATTATGGGAACGCCGTAACAACCAACGTCCTCGAAACAGCTCTGGCCCTCGGCTGGTTTCTTATCCTGATGAACCAGGGCCAAACATATTCGAATATGTTATATTATTCATGCAGCGCATGATAATGGTTCGCGCCATGGTTCAGATGGCGAATCATATGATATCATCTTAATCGAACATGTCAATAGTGTCTTAGTATATGTTCGATTATGACCACCGAGGCCACGAAATGGTTGAAATATCCGCTGTTTCAGGGCGCATATCGCCCATCCGGATATTGCCCGCTTTGTCTGCGGGGAAGGTTTTGAAAGCGGCTGCCACGCTGCAATCAATCCGGCGCGCGGATCGCTGAGTATTGACCCTGCGAATTGCCGATAGTAAAATACTATTACGGAATTCGTATTAGTACTGACCTCGTGGCCATGCCATATACCCCTGAAGTCGGCAGGTTGACGGGCATTTGAAAGGCGGTCTTTGGGCGACATGGGCGCGATGAAGAAATACGAATTTGCGGCGGAAGAACTCCGCCGGAAGATCAGCGACTCTTACAAGCCCGGCGATCTGTTCCCGCCTGCCTCCCTCCTTGCGAAGAACATGGGGGTGAGTTTGTGCACGCTGCGCAGAGCGATGGACATTCTCGTGGACGAGGGGCTTCTGAACCGCGGCCAAGGCAAACGCACCACGCTGGCTCAGCCGCCCGACGCGCGCCCCGCGCAAACGCGGAAGAAGTCCGTTCTCCTTCTCACGTTCGACGAAGGCACTTACATCCGTGAGGAGTTCGTCGGGATTCAGCGGGAGCTCTATGACCGCGGCTACCTGACTTCGCTCTGCGTATCGGCTTGCCTGACCGAGCCGGATGCGGTGCCCCGGGTGCGGGAGATTCTTCTGGCGCACAGGGACATCGACGGCCTGATCTGTGGCCCCGTCTACGGCCGATTCAACCAGGTTGCCCCCGCCCTTGAAGAACTTGCCTATCCCTGCGTGGTGGTCAGCACCACCACGCACATCCCCGCCAATTATGTGACGGTGAATGTCGGAGCCGGAGCTTACGAAGCGCTGCGCCATCTGGACCAGATCGGCTGCGGCACGATCCGGTTTTTCGGGTTCAAAGGCTACGGCAATCCGCTCGAACGCATTGCGGGAGTGGAGAGTTTCCGCGCCGAGTTTCGTCCCCGCGAGTCGCTCGACAATCTGATCGTTCCCGCCATCGGAACTTTGGGCTCGGGCTACGAGGCGGCAATGAAGGAGTTCTCCGCCGGACGGGTCCCCGACGGCATCCTGGCCCACAACGACCTGTGCGCGATCGGCATCCTCCTGGCAGCCAGGAAGTGCGGCATTCGGGTTCCCGAGGACCTCGCCCTGGCCGGGTGCGACGACATTGCCGATGCGTCCAAAGCCAGCCCGCCCCTCACCACCGTTCAGCAGCCCAAGGAGCAAGTCGCCCGCGAGGCGGTGCGCATCCTCCACGAGGCCATCACGTTCTCCAAGGCGACCGTGCAAAGGCAGATACTGCTCCAGCCCAGGCTGGTGTTGCGTGAGTCCACCCTCAATTACGCGGTGGCGCATAACACGGCCCACGAAGCCGGCCTGTCGGTCGCCTCGGGATCGGCCTTGAAATCGGCCGCTGATTGACGTGAGGGTCCGCACCCGCCTTCGCCCCGGATCGCAGAGCGCCCCTCTTGCGTCTCCGCGCTAGAGCCGGTTTCACAACTCAAATGTCGCGCCGACGGAACGGTCGGCGCCAACAATTTCGTGGGTTTGATAACCCGCGCTACTGTTGTGAAACCAGTTTGCTCTGTTGAAATCCTCCTGCGAACCCCCGCAGGGGGTGATGGATAGTAGCCCACGGCGAGCGAAGCGAGTCGTGGGGAACGACGCGACCCGGGAGG
>CAIUPP010000062.1 GCA_903901045.1 uncultured Planctomycetota bacterium | reverse complement strand
GATGGAATCCACCTCCACCTACGACTTGCAGGAGAACATGACCTTCCAGGTGGACACGTTCTTCTATGACAAGGACTTCGGGCTGCGCTGGGAGAATGGCGTGCGGGTAAAGAAGGGCGGGGTGGAGAAGCTCTCGAGGAAGTACATGAAGATGGTGGAGGTATAAAGAATGGCCGAGAAGATGTTGGGACAGAAGGTGTGGTTCTTTCCGGACGGGGACATCCCTCCGGCGGGCCATGGGGAGTTCAAGGGACATGAATCCCTCGTCATCCTCAATCCGAACGCCCAAGAGGCAAAAATCACCCTCACGGTGTACTATACCGACCGGGAGCCGGAGCAGCCGCCCGTGCTGAGCGTCGGGGCGCGGCGGGTGCGCTGCATTCGCAGCGACGAGGGATTCGACGGCTTCTTCATCCCCAGCGGGCAGTACGCCCTGAAGCTGGAGAGCAGCGTGCCGGTAATCTGCCAGATCGGCCGGGCCGACGTGCGGCAGCCAAATTTGGCATACTACACGGTCATGGGCTTCCCCGGATAAGGAAACACGGAATGAGATACGAACTGATGCGTCCTTCGCAGATTCGGCAGGCCATCGCCGAGAAATGGCCCGCCATCCTTCCGTTGGGCGTGCTGGAATATCACGGCGAGCATCTTCCCGTTGGCATGGACACACTGGCCGTAGTCAAGGCGGTCGAACTGCTTGAAAACGAGATGCCGCTGATCATCCTGCCGCCCTTCTATTACGGAGCGGCCAGCTACGCGGTGGCGCTCGCGGAAGGAAGTGGCACCATCCACGTTGATTCGAGCGAACTCCTGCCCTTCGCCAAGGGGCTTTTCCGCAGCCTCCTGCGGATCGGCTTTCGCAACATCCATTTCTTCATTCACCATCAAACCGAGAATTTCGCCGCCGGTATGCCCACGGACCTCGCGTTCAAACTCGCCGCCCGGCAGGCGATCATGGAGTTCCTAGAAAAGGAGAGGGGCGAAGGGTGGTGGGGCAATAACAATATGGCCGACTACTACGCCCGACAGAGCGCCGGAGATGATCCGTTCAACTGGATTCAAGGGCACCCGCTCATGACCCCGGGGATCATCGCGCAATATCCCTTCGACCACGCGGGCGAGGGGGAGACCTCATTGATGATGGCTCTCTGCCCCGAAACGGTGGAAATGAAGTTGCATGATCCCAAGGCCTGGTACACCCGCTCGGCAACGAAGGCATCGAAGGAACTGGGGGATAAAGGGGTTCGGATGATTCTGGAGGCAATGCGCAAGGCGCTCCAAAGGCGCGCTTCTTGATAACAACTTGCGCCGGCCCGGCAATTGTCCATAAGTTTAAGAAAGTTTGATTACAGTAGCGTTCCCTCCATCCAACGCACGTGCAGTGTCTCGAAGGAGTGCAAGGATAACTCCTAGTCATCAGCCTCGCATCAGTGCTGAAGATTTGTGCAGACGGGTTCCTGGATGCCGCAGCCGCTAGAGGGATGCTTCGCGCTGCGCAACGATGGCGGCCAGCTTCTCCCGGACTCCAGCGGAGAGCGGCGCGGGCTGATGGTGCGCTAGGATGTCCCTTGCCTGGCGGTTGAGCAACTGGCGGACGTCCGGGCTGCCCTGCCGGTTCCACTCGGCGGTCGAGCAACGCGTCAGCACGGCGGGGAACCAGGATTCGTTGCGATAGTGCTTGAGGGTGTGCTCTGTTTCGAGGAAGTTCCCCGCCGGCCCGATCTCGTCCACCACGTCGAGCGCCAGCGTCTCCGGGGACACTTCGACGCCGCGCGAGATGCGCTGAGCCATGGCGGCCATTTCATTTCCAAGGCAAACCATCTCCAGGCTCGAACAGAGCCCGGAGTCGAGGTAGCCGACGTCGTGGATCAACTGCGCCCCGGAGAGCTCCGCCATGAGGATCTGGACGCCCAACTCCATGCCGGCTTGTGCGTCAAGGAGTTTTGCGTCCGTGGCGCCGGCCAGCCCCCAGACGGGCAGGCCGTAGAACTTCGCCAGGTCCGCGTATGCGGAGAACGCGAGGTGGAATTCCGGCGCTCCGTACGTGAAACAACCCGTGGGCATGTCCATGATGCTGGTGTTTCCGCCGCAGACGAACGGCGCGCCGGGGCGCGCCAGTTGGGCGATCACGAGCCCGACCAGCGTCTCAGCGTTGCCGAGGGCGATGGCGCCGGCGAGCGTTGCGGGGGCCGTTGCGCCGGCCATGGAGCCGGTCGGATAGGTCACCGGGATATGCCGTTTCGCACAGAAGATCAGCTTCTCGATCCCCATCTCCGAGTGAACCTGCGGCGGGATCGGCTCGCTGTAGAGCAGGATGAACGGCTCTCGCTGGAGGGCCTCCTCCCCGCCCTTGACGGCCGCCGCCATGTCATAGATCGCCTTCATGTCCTCGATCCCGTGGGCGGTGAAGACGATCGGCTTCGTGGTATTCTCGGCCATGGCCTGGAACTCATGGACGAACGTGGAGCCCTCTTTCACCTCCTCCGGAACCGCCATGCTCATGACGAAGTCCAGGTGCGGCAGGCCATCCACCAGCCGCGCGAAGTTGGCCACGTCCGCCTTGCGCGACCTGCGCCGCGCGCCGGTCTCCAAGTCCATGGTGTAAAGGCAGTCCGAGCCGGTGCCGTAATAGGTGTTCGAGCCTTCGAGGATCATGGCCCTTCGGCCCAGGCGGTTGTTGAGCGCCACTTTCTGCGGCGCAGAGTGCAGCGCCCATTTCACCAGGCTGCCGGGGAGGCGCACGCGGTCGCCGTCGACGCTGCAGCCGGCCTGCTTCAGGAGTTCCACCGCCGAGCGCGATTGGACACTGCAGCCGGTTCGCTCAAGCATTTCGAGCGACGCCGCGTGAATTGTCGCGCACTCCTCGCGGTTCAGGACGCGGTACTCCGTTTTCCTCTTTCGGATGAGCATCTCTGCTTCTCCTTATGGGGTCGTTTCCCTACTGGGCGCCCGGCAAAGTGAGCCGCCACACGTCATTCTTCACCGGCCATGAGTTGCCGGCCACCACCCACAGGCTGTGGTCGTACACGTACAGAGTCGGCTCGTGCCGCGGCGAGAACGTTGTCTCCGGCGCAAAGGCTTTCCAATCTTGCCCGTCCGCTGAGTGCCACACGTCCCCCAGGTTGGCGGCGTTGGCGTTGTCATAGCCGCCGACGATCCAGATTTCCCCGGCATATTCTTTCGCGATGAACCACATCCGAGGGGACCAGGGGGCATGTTCGACGACCCGGGCCCAGTTGGCGCCGTCCGCTGAGCACCAGATGTCGTTGAACGTGGTGTACTGCTTGTACCCCTTGTCCGGCGGAGTATTCTCGCCGCGAAGCCTGCCGCCCATGAGCCAGAGTTTCCCGTCATGGACCACCACGGCGGAGGCGGCTCGGTCCCCATAGGGCGCCTCGTTGCACACGCACGTCCAGTGAATGCCATCCGCGGTGTTCCAGACATCCGCGCCGCTGCCCAGTTGCCACATCTTGCCGTCATGAACCACCAGCTCGCCGTAGCCGCGCTCCCCGAACGGCGTCTTGTCCAGCACTTGCCGCCAGACGACTCCCCCCTCCGTGCACCAGACGCTGCTCTTGACGGCCCACAACTTGCCATCAAAGACAGCCATCTCGCTGTACCCGTCATAGGGGGTGTTATCGAGTATCTTGGCCCAGGTGAGGCCGTCGGTCGAGGCCCAGAGGTCGCGGTACAGGACATTGCCGTGGTAGTAGCCGTTGCTCAGCCACATCCTGCCATCAAAGACGGCGTCCTCCGCCGTGTCCCGAGGGCTGAACGCCGCGGCGTCTGTCACCTTGACCCAGGCGGCCGAGCCGAAAACGGGCTGCTTGGAAACGGGCGTTCCCCCGACTGTTGCAGGCTGCATGATTTTGAGTTCTCCACCCTGTCCCTCGTCCGCGCGGACCAGGCCAATAAGAAACAGGAATACCGCTGCCAGCGGCAAGACCGCGCCGGACCAGCGCCTCGTTGTGATTGGTTCGTCGTTGGCCATGAACTGCCGCGCCGGCGAGACGCCGGAGGAGCCGAGGACCGCGCGAATCGCTGTCGCGTAGTCCATGGTTCCCCCGGGCAATCCCACTCCTGCGCTACTCCCCCTTCTTCAGCACCGCGTAGTTGAGCATGACCCAGGGGGCGCCGCTGACGTTGTCCGAGTTTTCGATGTTCTGGATTGTCAGCGTGCTGCTCCGGGTGAGCGCGCCGCCGGGAATGGTGAACGTGGCCGTCGACCAGGCGTGGCGAGTGAAGGGGTTCTCCCCTTCGAAGACGGTCTTGTCATTCACGCGGATTCGGATTCGGCTCTTCTTGTCTTTGTCGTCATTCTGGCCGGAGATGATCAGCCGGTAATCCGCGGCGGCGGGCCACGGGTCCACGGCGAAATCGGCGGTCATGGAGGACTTGGTGGTGCGGGCGCCATAGACCCACGTCGCCAGCCGCTTCTCGCAGAACGTCGCATAGTATTGCGCCGGATAGCCGCCCGTGAAGTCATACGCTGAAAGGAAAATGTCCTTCTCCGGATTGAACTGTCCCTCCTTCACCGCCAGGGCGCGGGACTCGTCGGCGTTCTTGGCGAAGGTGGCCAGGTCGGGATTTTTCTTCACGGTGGCGATGAAGTTCTTCTGAATCTGGATGCACCAGCCCATGCCGCACCACTTCTCGACGGCGGCGGGATGCACGGCCTGCGCCTCCGCCCAGAGCCGGTCGACTTCCACCATCGTTTGCTCCATCGTCGCGAGGTTCCGGGCGGCATTGGGGGAGACGCGCCCGTCAAACTGGTCGAAGTAGGACAACTGATTGTTGAGCTCCACCAGCGCCGGGTAGCTCTCCGGCCCGCACAACTTCTTCGCCGCCTCAGCTATGGACTGCTCGGGATTGTACGCCTTCGGGTTCCAGAGGAAGTCCGCGCAGGTCAACTGCGACGCGGAACTGTCGGGGAAGTTCACGTTCGGCATGTAGGTGTCAATGTCGTCGAAGAACCCCTCGTAATGCCAGTCGCGCCAGGCCGGGACCGGGTCGGTGAAGTAGTGGAGATAATAGGCGTGATTCACCCCGGTGGTGTTCTGGAAGAGCAGCGGCTTGCGGCGGATCAGCTTGTTGATCCACGCCACCGACTCTTTGCTCTTGACGCCGGTCTTCACGCTGTCGCCGGTCCAGAAGATGCCGATATCCTGCGGCAGGCGCTCGCCGAGGGCCGCCAGATACTCCTCGCGCGATTCCGGGTAGGTGTGCCCGGCGCCGGGGCCATAGTAGAACGGCGGGCAGAAGACCATCTTCACCGGCCGGCCGGGATACTTGTTCTTCAGGGCGTTATAAAGCTTGTTCAGGAAGTAGGTGTCCGCCTCGCGCGCGCTGCCGAAGTCCTTGACGTCCTCCGGGCTCATGTCGTACCGCAGGTCGTCATAGACCAGGCCGACGTACCCTCCCGCGTCCATGATGGTGCATGCCGTCTTGAAGACGCACTGGAAATCCTCCTCATTCTTGGAGCGCACCTGCAAGTCCGGCGTCGTCCAGGTGAGGTTCTGTATCTCCACGTACCACTCGATCCCCAGCGGGGTCAGGTACTTTCCGGTCTTGCGCAGGTCCTCGATCACCACTTCGGGCAGCGGTGATTTCCACGAGTGCTCCGGATTGGTCCGGTCCGCGACCACGCCGGGGCCGAAGCAGACTTTGTTCAGCTTGAAGTCCACGATGTAATCGGCGAGGGGGGAACAGAACCTCAGGCGCGGCCAGCCGGAGATCACGGGCGTGTCCTTCGTCCGTATGGTGCCGCCGACAAAGCCGCGGTTGTGGATGGTGGGATAGTCCACCACATCCGCCTTCTGCGCGACGCAGCGCCCCTTGTCGTACGTGATGAGCTGGTTGAGCGACGCGACCGCCCAGAGGAGGCCGCGCGCGTCATGCCCCTTCAGGACAATGACGTTCTTGCCATCCTTCAGGAAGGCGCGCAGGACGTACCCTTCCTCCTTGTCCGGCGCGGCGACGCCCTGCCCCGGAGCGGTGTCGCCCAGGCAGATCAGCGTCTCGCACTCCGCGCTGGCAGAGGCCACCACGGCGGCGTTCCCGCCATAGCGCGTGATCCGGTCGAGGATCAATTTGACGCGCTGGTCTTCCGGGGCGATGCCCGCGCCCAGCAGAATCGCGGTCTTGGCCAGCGGGATGAACTCGGTGGAATAGGTCGCCTGCTGCGGCGTCGGAAGGATCTTGCCGGTGTAGAACGGCATCATCATGGGATCGTTCTTGAGGCGGTCGGTCACGTCATCGGCGTTTGAGACCCCGTAGGATGCGAAATTCAGGACCGCGAGCAGGAGACAACCCCAACCCGCGTGTCGCCAACCTTCGCTGGCCATGCGCATGCGAGACGATCTCATCGTAAATACCTCTTCAGTAGGGGACAGAAGGAAGGACTCAGGGAGTTGCGTGAAGGGCCGGTTGCGCCCTTGCGAAGGCGGCAGGGCCGCCTTCGCAAGGGGCATCATCTTTCGAACCGTGCGTCAATTGTCAATGCCGGCGGCCGTATCGAAGAGGTGGAATCCGAGCATCCAAGCCGGACAGGAGTTCGGATAGACCCCAGTGCCATAATAGGCCTCGGAAATGCCCGGGAACAGCGCATCCACGCCGCTGTTGGCATTCCAGCCGACCCAGGTATTGGCCGCGCCATCGAACGTGGCGGTGTCCGAAGCATCCTTGTACGGGCCTATCCACGCGATCCGCTGCTGAGGATCGCCGTACCACTTGGCGCTCCAGTCGCCATACAGGATGTTGTAACCGTCGCGATGCGCGTAGACGCCATGGCCGGGCTCCGGCCAGAGCGCCACCGTCTCGGACGTGGCGCCGCGTCCACGACCGCGCATCCAGCTATCGGTGACCAGCGACCGGCCGCCCAGGAGTTTCTGCGTCTTGAAGGCCGCGCTGCCCCCCTTCTTGTTAGCGGCGGCGTTATACGCACAACTGGTGTCCAACGGCGCCACGAGTCTGGGCTTCACCCACTTGATCGCACTGGCTGCGTCGTTGTTCCAATAGGTATAGACGATGGCCTGATTGCGGTACATGTAGTTGGACTCGACGGCGATATCCGGCCATGTGTGCGTGTTGGTCGGTTGGAGCCAGGCCGGCTCGTTCCCGCCGTTGCTCCAGGCGCGGAAGTAGTTCCAGGTGTTGGGGCCGGGGGTGGGGGGTCTGCTGCTCACCCAGGGAAGATAGTTGCCGCGCTTGATGTGGTCGAAGTCGAAGCCGCCGAGCCCCTTGAGATCGCCCACGGTCTTCAGATAGGGCTGAGCCCAGTTCGCCTTATAGTCCCGGTGCCAGGGCAGGCTGTCGCCCACGCTGGGGCAATAGAACGTGCGGGCGTCCGTGAGATAGCCGCTGAAGCCCAGGTAGCCCAGGCCAATGGGCGCCGTATGCAGATAGCCCGCATTGTATTGCGCGGCGGCGTTGGGATTGAGTCCGTACGCGATGGTCGTGAACCGATGCGGACCATAGGCATAGCTCAGCCCCATCGTGTTGGCGGTATGGACAATAGCCGCCGTTGCCCCGCCGGGGTCCGGGCGTCCGTCAGAGTAGGTGCCGCCGCCATTCGACCAGTATGCGGGATACGAACCATCCATGTTGGACTGCTGGCCATCCCCCGGCCAGGTGGGGAAGTAGCTGGAGTAATCGCCGCAGTAGCTTTCCATCGCCTTGCTCATCTGGCTGAGATTGTTCATGCAGGCGGTGCGACGCGCCTTCTCGCGGGCCGCCGCCAGCGCCGGCAACAGCATTCCGGCCAGAATGGCAATGATGGCGATCACGACTAACAACTCGATGAGCGTAAACGCGGAGGACCATGTACGAACAACCGTGCCTAATCTTCGCGCCATGACACCCTCCCTCCTCAAAAAAACCCTTCCCCTGTCGGTCGCCTCCCAAGCGACCCGTCATCTTACGCCGCGCCGTTCTCTGAAAGACTCACTATGCATAAATACAGACTCGCAAGAATCCATTCTTGCTTTCATCGACGTTTTCGAGTCAGGCCGGCGCCTTGCCGGTGTTGCGCACCCCGTGCGCCGCCTTCCTCTTCCTTGTCGCAAGACTAGCAAGCGTGAGAAATGAAGTCAAGAATCCGTTCTTGCGCGGAATTACCCAATTGTGCTATCCGGGGTGGGAGCGGGGCCCTACGCCACGAAGGGACCACCTCGAGTCCACGCTCAGGGGGAGATCGGCACGGAACTGAGGCGTTTGGGGCGCGGGGATCGCCGCCGGAAGGACCGCCCTCAGTCGAGTCGATGCGAACGCAGCCAGCGCGTGAAAGCGGAGGAGTGCGCGAAGCCCAACGTATCCGAAACGACCCGTTTCAGTGTTCCCCGGGCGAGCATTTCACTGGCCTTAAGCGCCCGGCAGCCATCCACATACTCATGAATGGTCTTCCCGGTATGTTGCTTGAACATCCGGAGGAAGTGGTACTTGCTGTAGCCGGCCATGCGCGCAAGTTCCTCAACCGAATCCTCCCTGCCAAGGGTCTCACGCATGTGCTTTTCCACAGCGCCGATGATCTCTCGCTGGAAGTCTCTCTTCCTCTCGCGCAGGGCGTTGGGGCAGTACCCCCGCTCGACCAAAGCGCAGGTCAGAAGCGCCAGCGCCGACAGGAGTGTCGCGCGCCGCACGCCCGCGGGGACCCACTCATCCATCCCCGGCTGCGGGAAGAACGCCTCGGGAGAGAGGCGCAGTTCCTCCGGAATGAAGAGCCGCGTCCATCGCTCCTCGAAGGCGCCGCGCACGTCGAGAAACCGGCCGATGTAGCGGTCCCGGTATATCTCGATCAGCATGTGTTCCCCCGCCGATGTTTCGGGAGACAGCACGCTATCGTGCTCCTCGCCCGGGGCGAAGCAGAAGACCGTGCCGGGCCGCGAAGGATACAGCTTGCCGCGGTAACCGAACACCCCTTCGCCGCTGAACACGAAGAGCGCCTCCACGCGGTCATGCTGGTGGGTGTGCTTCTTCTTCCCCTTCAGCCGCGCGCCCGGAGGCAGCGGCTTGACCCCGCAAGGGAACTGCGCGCTGACCAGAGTCCATCGCTCCGGCCGCATGAGCATCTGCAGCATGGCGCGCGTGAAGAATCGGTTTCGCATCGTTCTCCCAGTTCGCAAGAATAGGTAATTCGCCGCAACAACGGGCTGTTGACCGGCAACCCGGCAATTGCTAATCTCCGTAGCGTCAGCTTGTGCGCCGGCGACGCGACCGACGGCTGGATCTTACCATGCCGAAACGCCAATGTGAAGCACAAATGGATTCATACATTCTATAGGTGCGGCGGAGCCTGAACTGGCAGGTCGGGCGCCCGCGCCGACATCTCCGCGCAGAGAAGGGACCGAACGTGGCCGCCGATAATCCGGACCTGATACAGTATTTCCGCTTCACCCCCACCGACGAGTTCCTGGCCAACCCGCATGAGGGCTTCTGCACCTTCCAGCGTTTCAACGGCGATCCGTTGTATCCGGGGATGGCCTGGTCCGAGGAGGGGCCGGTGGGGGGGCTCGCGCCCGGCGCCACCGAGAAGTCCGACATCCCCGGCTTCAACCCGAAGAGGACCGCCCCGCACTACCTGCCGACGACGGTGGCCTATTGCCGCTGGTTCTGGAAGCTATTGGAGCCGCGGCGCGGCGAGTACGATTTCTCCGTCATCGACATGGCGCTGGAGTGCTGCCGCGAACGGGGGCAGACGCTGGCCGTCCGGCTGATGCCG
Source organism: uncultured Planctomycetota bacterium (assembly GCA_903901045.1). Classification (GTDB taxonomy): domain Bacteria; phylum Planctomycetota; class Brocadiia; order CAIUPP01; family CAIUPP01; genus CAIUPP01. The sequence continues at coordinate 9,970 of CAIUPP010000062.1, read as the reverse complement.
TTTGGGTATGTCGCGTCGGGCCAGCCCGGACTCCCCCTCTGGTACGACGACCGCTACCCCAAAGTGAGCTACAGCGACTGGCGGGAGAAGGTGCCGGACTACGAATCGAAGGAGTACTTCACGCTGTGGGGAAACCTGATCCGGGAGTTCGCCCGGCGTTATGACGCGCATCCGCTTCTGGAGAGCATCGACGTGGCCTTTCTCGGCCCGTGGGGGGAAGGGGACGGGAAGTGCGGGCCGGACCAGTGCGACCGCTTCGCGGCGCTCTGGCAGGAGGCGTTTGCGCGCACGCCGCGGCTGGCGCTCATTGCGGGCGACCCGATCACGGGGGACCAGTTGCGCTCGAGCATCCGGCGCGGGAGCGGCTGGCGCGCGGACTCCTTCGGCGACCTGCGCCGCGCCGGAAGCCGGCCGGACGTCGCGCTCCACCTGGAATGGAATCACATGTTCAATTGTTACCCCAAGCGCCTGTATGAAGCCGCCGCCGCGGACGCCTGGAAGAGCGGCCCCGTCCACTTCGAGACCTGGCACGTGCCCATGTACTGGTTTCAGCAGGGGTTCGACCTTGATTTCATCCTTGAGCAGGGGCTGAAGTACCACGCCACCTATTTCATGCCCAAGAGCACGGCGTTGCCGGAGCCCTGGCTGGAGAAGCTGGCCCGCTTCTGCAATCGCATCGGCTACCGTTACGTCCTGCGGCAGACGATTGTGAGCCGGCAGGCGCCGAATCGGGGGGCGTTCACCTTCAAAGCGTGGATCGACAACGTGGGCGTGGCGCCGATCTACCGACGCTACGACGTCGCCGTTCGCCTGCGGCAAGGCAAGCAGGAAGCGATCGTTGTCCTGGAGGACGTGGACATCCGCTCCTGGCTGCCGGGCGAGGTCTGGCTGGACCGCAAGGTCACCGTGCCGGAAGGCTTCCGACCCGGCCACGTGGAGCTCGCCATCGGACTGGTCGACCCGGCCACGAAGAAGCCGGGCGTGAGTTTTGCCGTCAAGGAACGCTTTGGCGACCGGTGGAGTTGCGCCGGGTGGATCGAGGTCGTCTGACATGAACAAGATGCCGCCTGTTCCCGCGCCGGAGTCCCGATGGATGCCCTATGTGCTCCCGTGGGATGATGCGCCCATCGACATCTCCTTCCTGTTCAGGAATGAGCAACCGGCGGGCAAACACGGTTTCCTCACGGTGCGGGGAGACCGGTTCGCCTTCGAGGATGGCTCGGAAGCGCGATTCTGGGGGACCTGCCTGAATTCGGCGGCCAACTTCCCCTCGCACGCGCAGGCCGAGAGCTTGGCGCGCCGCCTGGCGCGATTCGGCGTCAACATGGTGCGAACGCACCAACTGGACGCGGAATGGTCCACCCCCAACCTCTTCCAGTTCACACGCGGCGAGAGCAAGCCGGATACGCTCCGCTTCGACCCGGAGAGCATGGACCGGCTGGATTATCTGATTCATTGCCTGAAGAGGGAAGGCATTTACGTGTATCTGGACCTGCTGACCTATCGGCGCTTCAAGAGCGGCGACGGCGTCGAAGCCGCCGACCAGCTCGGAAATGCCGCCAAGCCCTACGCGAACTACGACCCCCGGCTCGTGGCATTGCAGAAGCAGTTCAACCGCGAGTTGTGGACGCATGTGAACCCCTACACGGGCCTCGCCTTCAAGGAGGACCCCGCCGTCGCGTTGACGGCGATCACGAACGAGAACGATACGCTGGCGACGAGCCTGCCGATCACGGTCGAGCCCTACCGGTCTCAGTTGGAGCAGCGTTACCGCGCGTGGGCGCTGGACAAGGGAGTGGCGGTCCAGTCCGGCAAGGTGGATTTCGCTCAGCGCGGCGAACCCTTGGTTCGGTTCCTGCACGATCTCCAACTCGCGTATTACGCGGAGATGACGCGCGACCTGCGGGAGATCGGCGTGAGAATCCCCATTGCCGGCGGGAATTGGAACACGGGCCTGCCGGGGTTGTCGAGCTACCAAGAACGCGATTTCTGCGACGTGCACGTCTACTGGGACATGTGGAGCGACACGGCGGGGAACAACAAGGTGATGATGGCCCAGGAATACGGCTGGGCGCAGAGCTGCGCGAAATACCGTTTGCTCGACCGTCCGTTCTTCGTTTCGGAGTGGGACCAGGTTTGGCCCAACGAATGGCGGGGGGAGAGCCCGCTCATGATTGCGGCGACCGGCGCGTTCCAGGGATGGAGCGGCATGCTGGTCCATACGTACCGGTATCGTTCCGGCGGGCCGGTGCGCGGCATGGGAGGGGTCGTGATGGGGGGCACCGGATACCGCGTGAACTTCGAGACGTTCAATGACCCGGCGATATTCGGGCTCTTCTACCACGCGGCGCTGCTGTTCCGGCGGGGGCATGTTGCGCCGGCGCGCGAGAGCGCGGGAGTTCAACTGAAGGACGACGATATTTTCCGCCACAAGGTCACCGACTTCCCGGCGCTGTTCCATGCCGCGGAACGGCACAAAGCCGGGATGATCCTGCCGGGCCATCCGGCGCGCGCAGACCATCTCTACTCCGCGCAAGAGGCGGCACCCGGGGCCAAAGAGGCGCACAGGCTCTCCGACACGGGCGAACTGTGCCGCGATCCGGCAAAGAGAATCTGCCGGATCGACACCCCCAGCACGAAGGCGGCCTACGGATTCCTGGGGGAAGCGGCTTCCATCGAACTTCAGGGATTGACCCTGAGCGTGAAGACCCCCTTCGCCGTCATCGCCATCAGCTCGCTGACCGACGAGCCGATCTCCCGTTCCGACAATCTGCTTTTGACCGCCATCGGGCGCGCCGACAACAGCGAAGCGCGGTATAATGAAGACCACACGCAGCGCCTGGAGATCGGCCACGAGCCGACGCTCATCGAGGTCATCGAGGCGGAGGTGCGGTTGGCCATTGAGACGCCCGGGCTGCGCCTGTTGTCCATTGATCCGGAGGGTCTGATCACCGGAGAAGTGCCGGTCTCCCGGGAGAAGGACGCCCTGCGGTTCGAGATCGGGAAGACGTTTCCTTCCATGTACTACTTGATTCAGCGTTGAGGAGGACGACGTGAGCCGGAACAGGGAGAAGTTGCTGGCCGGGGCGTCGCAGATGGACATCACCCCGCCGCTGGGGACGCAAATCGCCGGCGACATCGGCCGGTATCGGCCGGTCGAGCAGATTCGCGACCCGCTCTTCGTTCGCGTGCTGGCGCTTCGCAGCGGGAAGAGTTCCGTCTGCATCATCACGGCGGACTTGTGCAGCTTCGCCGGACGCGACGCATGGCCGCTGCGCTGCCGGGTGGCGGAGTTGCTGGGGACGGAACCCTCGCACGTCCTGATGCACGCCACGCAGAATCACTCCGGCCCTTCATTCGGCAATTGCATGATCTACGAGCTTTCGGTCCCGCCGGGGCTGGAATGGATTCACGGCGGCGACACGCGCTACAGCGAGCTCTTCGTCGAGCGGACGTTGCAGGCCGCGCGCGCGGCGGTCAAGGCGCTGCGGCCGGTGACGCTGAAGGGGGCGCGCGGGGTGGATGGGCGCGTCTCATTCAACCGCCGCTTCATCGCGCGCGACGGCACGGGCCGCTTCCAGCCGGGCCGGTGCGACCCCGACCTTCTCTGCCCCGAAGGCCCCGCCGACGCCGAGGCCAGCATCGCCGTATTGACCGACGCGAAAGAGCAGCCTGTGGCGGCGCTGCTGCACCATACCTGCCACCCCTGCCACGGCTACCCGCACCGCTGGATTTCCGCCGACTGGCCCGGCTTCTGGTCCCAGGGAGTGCGAAACCTCCTGGGCGGGAACTGCGTCGCCCTCACCCTGAACGGCTTCTGCGGCAATATCATCCACTCCAACCCCATGGACCCGGACTACCGCACCAACACGTACCTGATGGGCGAAAAGTTGATGGAGACCACGCGCAAGATTCAGCCGAACCTGAAACCGCTGGCCGCCGCCCCTCTGCGCTGCGCCACGCGGAGCCTGCGCCTCCCGATGCGCCGCATCCCCGCGGAGGAGCTGCGGCGCGCGCAACGGCTGATCGCGCGGCACCCGGACCCGATCTGGAAGGATGCGGAGAAGAGCCGCATCGAGTGGGATTGGATGTACGCGCTGGCCACGCTCGACCTGGCCCGTCGGCAGGAGCGGCGCCCCTGGTTCAGCTTCGAGATCCAGGTGCTGCGCCTCGGCGAACTGGCCATCATCGGCTGGCCCGGCGAGCCCTTCGTCGAAGCGCAGTTGGAACTCAAGAAAGGCTCCCCGGCCGCCCTGACCTTCGCCGCGCACGAGTGCAATGAGGACGCCGGCTACATTCCCACCCGCCAGGCCTTCACCTACGGGGGCTACGAAACGCGGACGGCCAACTGGTCCCCGCTCGACCCCGGCGCGCTGGAGAGCTGCACGGCGGCGACCAAGGCGATTCTGCGAAAGGCATTCCGTTAACATGAGCCGTTCCCTGGCCCTTCTTCTGCTCATGACGGCGCTGGTCCTGTGTGGATCGGTGGCGTCAGGGCAGGCCGAACGGCGCGGCCCGCTGCCGTTGCGCGTGTTCAGGCTGCCGGATGCGCGCAGCACGCGGGCGAGCGACCTGGCCGATCTGGCGGTGATCGATGAGTTCCGCCGCCGGTTCCCGGAGATACAGCTCCTGGGGGACACCGGGGTCAGCATCGAGGGGATGGAACTGGACAGCAAGCCGCTGATGGCCATCGCCGGCGGCGTCTCCCCCGACGTCATCTACGTCAATTTCCGTATGTCCGACACCTTCATCTCCCAGGGATTCCTCTATCCCCTGGACGAATTCATACAGGGCATTCCCGGCGAACCGCTTGCGCAGCGCGTCCCGGCCCCCGTGGTCCCGGTGATCCACCGCCCCGGCGAAGGGGGGCGCGAGCACTGGTGGGCCATGCCCTACTCGATGTGGGTGCGCGGGCTGTACTATCGCAAGGACCTCTTTCAGGAAGTGGGCCTGGACCCGAATCGTCCGCCGCAGGATTGGAAAGAGTTTGAAGAATGCGCCCGGCGTCTCTCCCGGCCGGACAAGGGGATTTCCGCCATCCTGCTCAACTCCGGCTACGCGATCTCCATCGACTGGATGGGCTTATTGTGGTCGGCGGGGGGCGAGGTCGTGACGCAGGATGACCAAGGGGCCTGGCGCGCCGCGTTCGACAGTCCCGAAGGAGTGGATGCCACCCTCTTTTTTGTGGAGTTGCACACCCGGAAATGGCGCGATATCTCCGGCCAGCTCCGGCGCGGCTACGGCTGCGCGGAGACGGACCCCGAGCGCAAGTGGGCGGACGGCAAGGTCGGCATGTACATCTATTACCTGCAGGAGAACATGATCGCCGGCGACGTCAACCCCGATCTGGTGGGAGTCGCGCCGGTGCCCCGAGGCCCCACGGGCCGGCGCGGGAATGAGATCAACTGCGCCATGCTGGGGATATTTTCCGGCATTCAGCCGCGCGCCGGGTACACCGCGCAGGAAATCCGCCGCGCCGCCTGGGAGTATATCTGGTTCTACGGCGGCGAGGAGGCTGCGCGCATCCGCACGCGCACCCTGGTCGAGCGCGGGCTCGGGCGGCTGGTCAACCCGCTGCTCCTGAAGAAATTCGGCTATGACGAATACCTCGCCCTCTCCCCCCCGACCTGGGCCGCCGCGCTGGAGGAAGCCATACGAAGCGGCCGCCCGGAACCGTATGGGCACAATTGCCAGATGATCTACCAGGCCATGCAGTACCCGCTGCGCCAGTGCATCGACCTGGAGCTGGCGGGAGAGCTCGGGCAGGATGACGCCGCGCGCCGGGCGAAGGTGGGGGAGATACTGAAGCAGAGCGCGCAGCGTCTGAATGAGGAGATGCTCGGCGTCCTTCCGCCCGAAGAACGGCAGAAGCGCAACCACGTGGCGCTCGCCGTTGCGATCGCGCTGTTCAGCGCGTTCCTGCTCCTGCTCTATCGCGTCTGGCGCATCTTCACCCCCGAGGAGGCGCGCACGCGCGGCGGCTGGCAATTCCGGCGGTACCTCTGGGCGTACATCATCCTCCTGCCGGCGGCTCTCTCCGTTCTGGTCTGGATGTACGTGCCGATGGGCATGGGAACGGTGATGGCCTTCCAGGACTATCGCGTCATCGGACACAGCGCGTTCGTGGGCTTGCAGAATCTGGCCGACGTGCTCTGGGACCCCTCCTGGTGGCACAGCCTTTGGGTGACGTTCGAGTACATGGCGCTGATGCTCGGGCTGGGGTTCCTGCCCCCCATCTTCCTGGCGATTCTGTTGACGGAAGTGTCGCACGGCAAGGTGCTTTATCGCACCTTGTACTACCTGCCCGCAGTCCTCACGGGGATGGTGGTGATCTACCTGTGGAAGCTCATATTCGACCCGACCGACGTGGGCTTGCTGAACATTCTGCTCGCGGCGGCGGGGTTCGCGCCGCACGGATGGCTGACGGATCAGCGGTTGGCGCTGCTGTGCTGCGTGATTCCCACCATCTGGGCGGGAATGGGGCCGGGTTGCCTCATCTACCTTGCGGCGTTGAAGTCCGTGCCGGATGACTTGTACGAAGCGGCGGATATGGACGGCTGCGGCTTCTGGGGGAAGATTTATCATATCACCCTGCCGACGCTCAAGCCGCTGATCATCATTCAGTTCATCGGCGCGTTCATCGCCGCCAGCGAAAGCACCGGATTCATCCTGGTCATGACTTTTGGCGGCCCGGGGGAGACCACCCGAGTGGCCGGGCTGCACATCTTCCAGAAAGCGTATCTCTTCCTGCGGTTCGGGAGCGCCGTGACCATGGCGTGGCTGCTCGGGGTCATCATGCTCTCGTTCACGGTGCTGCAACTGCGGCGATTGTCGCGCATGGAATTCCGCGCCGCCGATAGCGGTCGCGGACAGTCCTCCTGAAGGAACGGCTCGAGACGATGCCTATTATCGGCCATGTGGGTCGGCGGTCCTGGAAAGTGCGGGTGCTCAATACCAGCATCCACGCGCTTCTGCTGCTGGGCGCCCTCACCATGGTGTACCCGCTGCTCATGATGCTCTCCGGCTCCGTCAAAAGCCGCGTGGACGAACGGACGCTCAGCGCCGTCCCGGAGTACTTTCACGATGAAGAGATGCTCTTCCGAAAGTGGGTGGAGTCCAAGTACAACGAGCGGACGGAGGAATACGCCTTCTGCCACCGGAGCCGAGTTCTGTCCTTTGAGACCCTCCACTTTCCCGCCGCGCCTGTCCGGCAACGCTACGAGGATTGGAACGCCTTCCTCGACGGCTGCGACGAGCGCCTGGACGATCACAACTTCTCGCTGGCGCACGCGTCCGGCGTCGGCATTGCGCCGGAATCGGCGCGCCGCTTCATCGCTCAGGTCAAGGCGGAGCCGGACGTGGGCGGCGACATCGACCGCTTCAACCGCAAGTACGGAACCACGTTCACCGGCTGGGACCAGATCCAGACGCCGATCATCAACCGGGTTCGGCGCAGCGCCGACGGGGAGTTCCGTCCGCTGACGCGCCGTATACTGGAGTTCACCCGCGGCCAGCCGCGCCGCGACCGCAACTATTACAGCCTCGACGCCTGCTTCGTCGAGCAGCAGCTCAAGCCGAAGTATCAGCAAAGCCTGCGCGTCATGAATTCGACGCTGGGAACGGCCTACCGTTCCTGGGCGCAGGTCACTCTGGCGCGCACGGCGCCGGTGGATGGCCTGCGGCAGGACTGGTCGCACTTCGTCAAGACGCTCCTGAGCCTCCAGTTCATCGCGGTCTCCCCCGAAGGCCGCCAGGCCTATCAACAGTTCCTGCGAGACCGTTATCTGGAGATCGGGCTCCTCAACGCGCGCTATGGCAGCCGCTATGCCGGCTTTGCCGACGTGCCGCTGCCCGGCGAGCCCCCCGCGGGCGGGGCCGCGCTGGTGGACTGGAATTATTTCATCACCAACCTCGCCGATCCCGCGCAGTTGACCCTCCGCAGCGCCGAATTCCAGTGGCGGGATTTCCTTAAGCGCCGATATGGCGATACCGCGGCCCTCGCCGCCGCCCATGGCGAAGGGGTGGCCGCATTGTCCGACCTCCCGCTGACGCCCCGTCTTCCTGAGGAGAACATCGCCTATGGAGAGGACTGGGTGGAGTTCGTGGAACGGCACGCCGACCCGGATTGGGTGCGCCCGGACTTCTCCGCCAACCAGGACTGGGTCGCCTTCCTGACCCGCCCCTTCGGCGCCGGGCGCGACGTGAACCTGCGCGCGCTCAATGACGCGCTGGATACGCATTACGAGAGCGTCGAGGAGATCACCGTGCCCCTGACGCGCCCGGCCAACCCGAAGCTGGCTGAACGCTGGAGCGCGTTTGTGGCCGCCGCATGCCCCCGCAACCTCCTGCTCCTGGATGCGCCGAAGGCCGAGGCCGGCTGGCGCCGGTTCATCGAAGGCAAGTACGCGTCGGCGCAGGAGATGAACCGCCGCTACGGATGGCTCCCCGAGACGTTCGACGCGGTCGCCATGCCCGCCGAGGAGACCGACTATTTCGACTTCCGCGCGACGCAACGGCACGCCTTCTGGGAGTTCCTCACGCGCAATTACGCCATCGTTCTTCAGATGATGTTCACGAACGGACGCGCGGTGCTGAACACCGCGATCTACTGTCTCCTGGCGGTCCTCACCGCGCTGATCGTCAATCCGCTGGCCGCCTACGCGCTCTCCCGCTACAAGCCCCCCAGCCAGTACAAGATGCTGCTCTTCCTCATGCTCACAATGGCCTTTCCCTCGATGGTGCTGGGGATACCGAACTTCCTGCTCTTGCGCAAGCTGGGCCTGTTGAACTCTTTCGCCGCCCTGATTCTCCCGGGAATGGCCAACGGCTACCTGATCTTCCTGCTCAAGGGATTCTTTGACTCGCTGCCCCGGGAGCTGTACGAGAGCGCGCAGATTGACGGCGCGTCGGAATGGACGATGTTCTGGCATATCACCATGGCCACGAGCAAGCCGATTCTGGCCGTGGTGGCATTGGGAGCCTTTACGGCCGCCTACGGCAATTTCACGATGGCCTTCATCCTCTGCCAGGACCCGAAGATGTGGACGATGATGGTCCATATCTACCAACTGCAACAGGTGTCCTGCCTGGGGGTGACCTACGCCGCCATCGTGGTGGCCGCGATTCCGACCCTGCTGGTGTTCGTCTTCTGTCAGAATGTCATCATGCGGGGCATCGTGGTGCCCACGGAAAAATAGGATACAACGATGGCCAATGTGACGCTGGAGCGCGTGCAGAAAGTCTATCCCGGCAACGTCGTTGCGGTGCATGAGCTGGGGCTGGATATCCTCGACCGGGAGTTCATGGTCCTGGTGGGTCCCTCCGGCTGCGGCAAGACCACCACGCTGCGAATGATCGCCGGCCTGGAGGAGATCAGCTCCGGCGTCATTCGCATCGGCGGCCGCGTGGTCAACGACGTGCTGCCGAAGGACCGCGACATTGCCATGGTGTTCCAGAACTACGCCATCTATCCCCATATGACGGTGTACGACAACATGAGTTTCGGACTGCGCCAGAGGAAGTTCCCGAAGGAGGAGGTTGACCGGCGGGTGCGCGAGGCGGCGAAGATGCTTGGCATTGAGCCGCTGCTCGACCGGCGCCCCAAGGCGCTCTCCGGCGGCCAGCGCCAGCGCGTCGCGCTCGGCCGCGCCATTGTGCGAGAACCCCAGGTCTTCCTTTTCGACGAGCCGCTCTCCAACCTCGATGCCCGGCTGCGCGTGGAGATGCGCAAGGAAATCAAACTGCTTCATCAGCGCCTGGGCATCACCATGATCTACGTCACCCACGACCAGGTCGAGGCCATGACCCTCGCCGACACGCTCTGGGTGATGAACGGCGGCCACGTCGAGCAGAGCGGCCCCCCGCTCGAGATCTACGAGCGGCCCCGGACGAAGTTCGTCGCCGCGTTCCTCGGCTCCCCGCAGATCAACTTCCTCGACGCCGTCATCAAGGAGAAGGACGGCGGCCTGGT
>CAIUPP010000061.1 GCA_903901045.1 uncultured Planctomycetota bacterium | reverse complement strand
GTGGAGTGCGGCGGCAACGACGCCGCTTTGGATGGCGTGGAGTCCGGCGCCCTCAGGGTGCAGCCCCGTGAGTCGTGCGCTCCGTCATAGCCAAAGCGCCGCCGATGGCGGCGCACTCCACATTCTGGGGCGCTCTTTAGCTGTGTCTGCCCTGCATCATTCGTGTAACGCGTTAGTCATGCGGGGGTCATTGCGAGGAGCGCAGCGACGAAGCAATCTTTGCGTGCGACCGCCCGCGCTAAACCAAGCGCTCCCACCGCGAAAAGATTGCTTCCCCTTCGCTACGCTCCGGATCGCAATGACGAGACCCCCGCGTGGCTAACGCATTACTCATTCGTCGGCAGTCGCCCGGTGTAGCGGCGGGTTTTAGCCCGCCGGTCGTGCGCGGGCCGCGTGCGCCGGGGAAAATTCCAGGACAAAGAGGGGTTAAAAAGAAGCGGCCCCTCGCGTGAGCGAGGGGCCGCCGAACGTCCACTATCCCAAAGCTTATTACGGCTTCAGGTTCGTGTAACCATCGTAAGACGCGCCACCGGTGGTGCTGTCAATCCTGAGAAGGAGCACATCAGTGTCCGCATTCCAGGAGTTGTTTCCACCTGTTCCGGAGTTCACGTCCGAGTACACGTTGTCGGTCGGCTCATTGGAGCAGAAGTTAGCCTCCACCCACTCCACGTGCCCATCCACGGTGAGGACGTTCTGTCCACCAACGTGGTTCTGGGTAGCGGTATCGCGGTTGTAAGCATACGTTCCGTCCATATCGCCGGCGATCACCATGTTCGACACGGCAGACGGGTACACACGGCAGTCGTACCCGTAGCTGCTAGTCGTGAGCGTGTAGGTCCGGTTGGACCAGAGGTACTGCCCGGCGGCGCCAAGGGCCGAAACGGCCGCGGCGTCGGTAGCGTATGGCACGCCAGCGTTATCCGGGGATACCTTGAAGTACGGCTCGTCTTCGGTCGAGGGGCAACGGAAGCCCTTGGCCGCCTGCACGTAGTTCGGGTACAGACCGCCGATAGCCGTCATAGCCGCCATCGGATAGGTGGCGGTATGAGCCGCGACGTCTGTAGCTTCCAAACTGTAGGGACCCCAGCTGAACGGGAAGAACTCGCGGTTGCTCTGAGTATAAGCAAACACGGCCTTACCGATCTGCGAGAGATTCTCCATGCAGCTCTTACGGCGAGCCTCCTCACGCGCTCTTGCTAGGGCCGGCAGCAACATTCCGGCCAGAATAGCAATAATTGCGATCACGACCAAGAGCTCAATGAGGGTGAAAGCCGATATCCATTTTCTCATTATGTTTCACCTCCTTTCCATTTTTTTCTAAGGCACCCCTGCCTGACAATTCGAACCCCATGCATAGTAAAGTATAACGACCTTGGCCAAATAGTCAACACAATTTTAGCAAAAAAATCACTCCAAGGGGGGCCCGGCGGGCAGCGGAATTCCCCACGTCCCTGGGCCTTCCACCTGCCCATTCGAGGCGCGCAGCGCCACGCCTCCACCCCACGCGCCCATGGCGCGCGCAAGTCGTGTGCGGAGAAGGAGTTATAAAGCGCTGCGCCCAAAGTTCCCTGGCTGGCCGCTAGAGAAAGGCCCCTCTGCCGTGCTAAACGCATTCCCCGGGATCAGAACAGGCTCCGTGAAGCATCCTCTTGAGACGGTAGTGGTTCACTTACGCGCGGGGAGTGCATGTCATATGTCACCCTGAGCGCGGCGAAGGGTCTTTCGAAGCGCGAAACGTTGGCTTGTCGAAAGATTCTTCGCTACGCTCAGAATGACAATGCGCGTAAGTGAACCACTACCCTTGAGACCGCTCGTTAGCGTATTCTTGGCTTCCCACTCCCGCGTACCATAAAGGAGAAGAGCCCAGGCCGTGGGGCTGTTGAAGAAGTGCAGGAGTGCCGCTAGAGCACTTTAGGCTTTCATGGCTACGGTGTGTGATAAAGGCGAGGAGCGCTAGCCTCGGCAGGCCGGTCGCCTGATGGGCGCAGCATGCTGCGCCCCTACACAGCGACATAGGCATGGAACGTTAAAACGCTCTAGCGCAAGGAGGGCGTGTAGGCGCGGGCTTTAGCCCGTGCCCACGTGGCGGGCTAAAGCCCGCCGCTACACACGGAAACGCCGCGTCGGACGCCTGAGCCCCCGAAGGGGGCGACGGGCCGTCGAGCCACGGGACGCCCGGCCGGCGGCGGGGTACCGGCCGCGTCGCTCGGACGGGGGGGGCACCTCGGCTCGGCGTCCGGAGCGACCTCTCCCGGACGCGCGTCCTCCCCCGCGCGCGGCAAGCCGGTGGGCGTTCATATTATGAACATGAGTTCATTATCGGAACAGGCGTTCATTATACGAACCAGCGTTCAGTCCGTGAACGCTCAGCAGCCCAGCCGCAGCCTCAGGCCGTTGGAGGAAGGGAGCCCGGCCGCGGTGATCTTCCGGACGCACTCCTCCACGTCGTACGGGATGCGGCGGATCTCGACGGTGCGTGCCACGCTGTCGAACAGGCAGAAGGAGGCATCCGCATTCCCGTCGCGCGGCTGCCCGACGGAGCCGACGTTCACGACCGAGCGCGCCGTGACGCGCAGCCGCAGCGGGGACTCGGTCGAGAAGGAGATTTCGTTCCGGTCCAGCACAAAACTGATCGGCACATGCGTATGGGCCACAAAAGCATACGGCTGGTTCTGCGCCATGAAGCAAAGCACGGCGTCCTGAAGGCTCAGGATGTATCCGAACAGCTCCGGCGATGCGAGGGTGCCGTGGGCCAGGGCCAGGCCGTCGGCGTTCAGGCTGAGCGGGAACGAGCCGGCGTAGGCGAGCCGTTCGGGGTCGAGCGCGTCGCGCGTCCATTCCACGGAACGCAGCGCGTCGGCGTTGAAGCAGTCCGTGGCGAGTTTTCCGCAGACGGCCATGTCATGGTTGCCGGCAACCGCGGGGATATTCCGCTCGCGGAGGAGATCGAGGCAGGCGGCCGGGTCGGGGCCGTAGCCGATGGTATCGCCCAGGCAGTAAACGGCGTCGGGGGCAAGCGCGTCGATCTGCTCCAGGACGGCCCGGAAGGCCTCCAGATTGCCATGTACATCGCCGAACAGCGCATAGCGCATGAAGAATGGACTCCGTTAATAAGTCGGGACACAATACTTTCATCCGCACAGGAGGCGCCCATGCCCCGGCGGTGCTTCGCCCGGATGAAAGTATTATGTCCCCGCTATTATGAAACCGGCGAACTCTCCCGTGGCTGGCCCGCGACGGAGCTCGGTGTCTGAGATATACGCGCGCATTCGCCGCTGGACGGCCTCGAGCAACGCATCGAGCGCGCCGCGCGCCCCCTCGGCCACCATCTCGACGCGGCCATCGGGAAGATTGCGCACGGTTCCCGTCACCCCGGGAAATTCCGGGACCATATCAAGAACGGTGAAGCGGAACCCGACCCCCTGCACATGGCCGGAGAAATACGCCGTGAGCCGTTCCGGAGCATCGGATGGAGTTGCGCGCATCGGCCTCTCCTTACCTGTGTGATATTAGCAAAACAGGTGAGGAGATTCAACGGCGTTCCCGCCCGCGGCAGGGCAAACGCATCCGAAAAGCGCCGCAGAATGTGGAGTGCGCCGCCGCCGGCGGCGCTTTGGCTATGACGGAGCGCACGACTCACGGGGGTGGCCCCTGAGAGCGCCGGACTCCACGCCATCCAAAGCGGCGTCGTTGCCGCCGCACTCCACAAACCATCGCGCTCCAGACCCCTGACGCCACAGCCTGCGGCGCTCTTTAGATGCGTTTGCCCTGCGCCCGCGGCTGCGGCCCTTGAAATGAAGCGCGACGGAGAGTATACATAGTGGCGCGGGAATGAGGCGCGGATGGATCCACTGATGGAGGTGCTCGGCGTGGCAACAGAACGTCGGCTCGGACGCGGGCTGGAATCGCTGCTGGGGGCTGAGGCGCATGAGCGCTTTGACGTCGGGAGCGTGACGGCGGCCGCAGGAGAGGGGGCGCGCAAGGTTCCCATCGCGCAGATTCGCCCGAACCCCGTGCAACCGCGCAGTGCTTTTTCCGAACGCGAACTGGACGAACTGACCGAGTCCATACGCGCAGTCGGCATTCTTCAGCCGCTGATGGTGCGCAAGGCCGCCACCGGCTATGAGCTGGTCGCCGGCGAGCGCCGCCTGCGCGCGGCGAAACAGGCAGGGCTGACCGAGGTGCCGGTGATCGAGCGGCAGGTCAGCGACGATGATATGCTGACGCTGGCCCTCGTCGAGAACTTGCAGCGCGAAGACTTGAACCCGATTGAAAAAGCGAAAGGGTTCAAGGAGTTGATCGACAGGCACTCGCTGACGCAGGAAATCGCCTCCAAGCGGCTCGGGAAGGACCGTACGACCATAGCCAACTTTATACGGCTATTGGACTTGCCCGAGGGGGTGCAGCACGTTGTTTCACGTGGAACAATCAGCATGGGGCATGCCCGGGCGCTCCTGGGATTGCCCACCGCCTCCGCGCAGCAGGCGCTCGCGCTTCGAATCGAGGAGGAAGGAATCTCCGTGCGCGAGGTGGAGCGGATGGTCGCCGCCGTGCGCACCGGCGCGGCAAAGAAGCAGCCGGCCCACCGCCCCTCGGCGCAGAAGGACCCGCACCTTCGCGATATCGAGGACCGCGCGCGCGAGCGCTTCGGCACGAAGGTCAACGTCGAGCATGCCGGCGGCAAGGGGAAGATGATCATCCATTTCTACTCGGATGATGATTTCCAGCGCGTGCTGGATGTACTCGGCCTGTCGGAGGGCTAAGGGCGCAGCATGCTGCGCCCCTGCATAGCGTACTCCAGGTTTACTCCCATAATCGGAAGTCAAAATGTACAAGCTGATGGTGGCGCTGCGATATATGCGGCGCAACTGGCTCAACCTGGTCGGCGTCGCGGCGGTCGCCATCGGGGTGCTCGTCCTGATCGTCGTCCTCTCGGTGATGAAGGGGTTCGACGAGGAGTTCCGCGCGCGCGTCCGCGCCACCCTCTCGGACCTGATCGTCGAGAACTGGTACGACGAGCCCTTCGGCAATTACGAAGAGCTGATGGCGCAGATCGAAAAGATCCCACACGTCACGGCCTGCGCGCCCCGCTACGAGGGGCTCGCGCTGCTCACCCTCCGCAAGAAGCTGCCGGATGGAACGTACGGCCCCGGCCAGCAGCGCCGCTATGGGGAGTTCCTGGGGATCGATCTGCCGCGCGAGGTTAAGGCGACCGACTTCGCAGAATACGTTCGCGCCTGGCGCGGCAGGGCGGCGCGCGAGGAGCTTGCGGCTCTCTTCTCGCAAGGAGATATCGCCATCGCGGCCATCTCCAAGGAGCATGTCGCGGCAGAGCTTAACTCCTTACGGCCAGAAGATTTACAGATAATGGACGCTCTCCCGCGTGAGCGGCTGACGGCCTGGGCGAAGAAGGAAGGGCTCTCTCTCCAAAGCGCATTTGCGACCGCGGCCGCGACGCCTGTGGAGTGGGGGGAGGTGCCCGACTCGAAACTCTCCCCCGCGTTCGCCGGCTCCGAGCTGCTCGTGATCGGCCAGGATGAAAACGGCACGCAGGTTTCGCTGGGAACCGGAGACCAGGTGGTCGTCTTCTCCGCGACGGACAACTTCGCGAATCAAACCTTCCGTCGCTGCCAGGTGAACGGCGAATTCCGCTCCGGGATGTACGACTACGACGCGCGGAACATTTATCTCCCTCTCGCCGACGCGCAGCGCTTCATGAGCAACGAGGGGAAGGTCACGAGCATCAACATCCGGCTCGACTCTTTCGACAACGCGCCGATCGTGCGCGCAACGCTCCTGGGCATTCTGACGCCGGACGAACTGCGCCGCGGGCTCGACGCGCTCCGCTCGCTCGGCGGCGGCGCGGCGCCCAAACTCAAGGAGATCGAAGCGCAGTTGAAGCTGCTCTCCTCAAGTGAAGTAACCTGGTTCGCCACAGCGGATTACCGCGCGATCACCGTCACGCGTTCCCTCGAATATGACATCTACGGCGCGCTTGAAACGCTGCACAAAACCGGCGTCGCGAACCCCGCCGCGGAGGAGTTCCAGAAGCTCGTCCTGCAGCGCGAGGGGAGCCGCGTGGGACGCGGGAGCAAACTGGCGTTGCGCGTCAGCACCTGGGAGGACAAGCGCCGGCCGATGCTGCGCGCGGTGATGCTCGAACGCCGCATCATGGGGGTCATCCTCTTCTTCGTCATGCTCGTCGCCGGCTTCCTCATTCTCTCCATCGTGCATACCACGGTGCTCTCGAAGATCCGCGACATCGGCATCCTGAAATCCATCGGCGGCAGCGTCGGAGGGATCATGTCCATCTTCCTCCTGAACGGGCTGCTCATGGGGGCCGTCGGCTCCGCGCTGGGGACGCTCGGGGGGATGCTCATCACCAAGAATATTAACGCGATCCAGGCGGTGCTGGAGAAGATGGTCGGCTACAGCCTCTTCCCTCAGGACATCTATTATCTCGATCGGATTCCCGTGGACCAGCACCCCTTCTGGAACACGACGGTCATCTGCCTGTCGGCGGTCGTTGTGAGTCTGCTTGCCAGCGCCTACCCGGCGTGGAAGGCGTCGCGATTGAATGCGGTGGAGGCGCTGCGCTATGAGTAACTTCTTATCGCTCCACGAGATAACGAAAGAGTACCCGCAGGGGGAAACACCGCTGCGCGTGCTGAAGGGGGTTACGCTCGAAGTCGCGAAGGGGGAGTATCTCACCATCGTCGGCGCCTCCGGAGCGGGCAAGAGCACGTTGCTGCACATCATGGGGCTGCTCGATCAACCCACCTCCGGCGAACTGCTCTTCGAGGGGCGCGACCTCGGGAAGATTTCCGGATTGGAGCAGGCGCAACTGCGCAATCATCTTTTCGGATTCGTCTTCCAGTTCTTCCACCTGCTCCCCGACTTCAACGCCGTCGAGAACGTGATGATGCCCGGGCTTGTCGGGCAGGGATTGTGGGGCTGGACGCTCACGCGCCGGCAGGTGCGCCGCTCAGCCGAGGAATTGCTGGCGCGCGTGGGGTTGAAGGAACGGTTGAAGCACCGTCCGAGCCAGCTCTCCGGCGGCGAGCGTCAGCGCGTCGCGCTTTGCCGCGCGCTCATCAACCAGCCGCGCGTTCTCCTGCTCGATGAACCCACAGGGAACCTGGACAGCCACACCGGCGAGGAGATCCACGAACTCGTCCGAACGCTCAACCGCGAACAGGGGCAGACGATCGTGATGGTCACGCACAACGAGGCGGCGGCGCGGCGCGCAGGGCGGGTGATTCGGATGCTGGATGGCGAGATCGTGAGCTGCTGAGGGGATTCTCACCGCAGAGACGCGGAGAACGCAGAGAACGGCGAGGCAGCGCAACGAAGACAACGGCGGCTGGAACTACGAAACACGCGAAAGACGCGAAAAAGGAGATAATATAAGCCTCTTTCGCGCCTTTCGCGTGTTTCGTAGTGGCAGCCTGCGCCGTTCTCCGCGTCTCTGCGGTGACTTACAACCGTCACTTCAACAGCGCCGCCACTTCCCGCCGGATGGTTTCCTCGATGCGCCCGCGGAAGAGCGCCGCGGCCCAGGGCATCGTCCCCTCCATGCGCACGTCGGCCTCTCCCACCGTCACGACCGCGCTCACCGGGAACCCCATCAAGTGAAGCTCGAAATGCCCCACGTTCCCCTCCCACCGCTGTTCCGCGTGGCTGATGTGGTGGGCGTACTGGGTCGCCAGCCGCGTGACGAACTGCTGCATGCGCGCGAGCGCCTCGGCGGAGCCGAGCGCGTGCGGCAGGAGCATGTGGATCCGGGGCATCGCGGTAATACTCCGTATTACTTTCGCTCTATCGCAGCGCGGGGGCATAAGCCGGGGTGGGGACACAAAACTTTCCTTTGGAAAGTATTGTGTCCCCACCGGCCTGGTTTCGACAAAGCAAAACAGCCCCTACCGCATCAGCGGGAACAGGATCACGTCGCGGATGCAGGGGGAGTTGGTGAGCACCATCACGATCCGGTCGATGCCGATCCCCAGCCCCCCGGCGGGCGGCATGCCGACCTTCAGCGCGCGCACGAAGTCCTCATCCACCACGCGAAGCTGCCCTTCCGCCTGCTCGACCTGGTTGCGGAAGCGATGCTCCTGGTCGATCGGGTCGTTCAACTCCGTGTACGCGTTCGCGCACTCCATCCCGGCGATGTACATCTCGAAGCGTTCCGCGAAGCGCGGGTCGGTTGCAGAGGCCTTGGTCAGCGGGCAAAGCGTTATCGGATAGTGGGTTACGAACGTCGGCTGGATCAACTGGTGCTCCACGCAGCTCTCGAAGAGCCGGTCGGCGACCGCGGCGATTTCGCCGTTGGGGTCGCGGCCGAGTTCCTTCGCCTTGCTGCGCAGCCCCGCCTCGTCATCCAGCCCGACGCCGGCGTGCTCCTTGAGCAGTTGGTCGTACGTCGCGCGCCGCCAGGGGGAGGTGAAGTCGAGTTCATGCAGACCGTAGGAAATCTTGCGCGACGGATGGAGCAGGTCGATGGCCGAGCCGATCAGCCCCTCGGTCAGGTCCATCATGATATTGAAATCGGCGTACGCCTGGTACACCTCCATCATCGTGAACTCGGGGTTGTGGCGCGTGCTGATTCCCTCGTTGCGGAAATTGCGGTTGATCTCGTACACCTTCTCCATCCCGCCCACCAGCAGCCGCTTCAGGTAGAGCTCCGGACTGACGCGCATGTAGAGGGCCAGGTCCAGCGTGTTGTGATGGGTGACGAAGGGGCGCGCCGCGGCGCCGCCGGGAATTGCCTGCATCATGGGAGTCTCGACTTCCAGGAACCCGCGCTCATCGAGGTAGCGGCGGATCGCGCCGATGATCTGCGTGCGGCGGCGGAAGGTGGCCATCACATCCGGGTTGGCCCAGAGGTCCACGTAGCGCTGGCGGTAGCGGATCTCCACGTCGCGCAGCCCGTGCCATTTTTCCGGCGGGGTCAGCAGCGCCTTGGAGAGCATCCGCAGACCGGACGCAAAGACGGTGATCTCGCCGGTGCGGCTCTTGCCGAGCTTCCCGTCGACGCCTATAACATCGCCCAGGTCAAGCACTTGCAGCACTTCAACGGAGGCGGGGTCGAGCATGTCCTGCTTCATATAGAGCTGGATCTTGCCGGAGGAATCGCGCAGATCGGCGAAGGCGGCCTTGCCGAAATTGCGCATGGCGGTCATCCGGCCCGCGACGCGGACGACGCGTCCTTCCTCGTAAGCGCCGGCGATCTGCGCGACGGGCGCGACGCCGTCGAAGCGGGAGCCGTACGGGTCCACCCCCTTCGCGCGCAACGCCTCGACCGTGGCCATCCGTTCCTGCTCAAACCGATCTTCCACCGTTCCGCCTCCAACCTGAAAACCTTGCCTGCCCGCACGAGGGCAAGGGATAATTGAAACACAACGGGCGGCGGGGGTCAAGGAGACGGCGAACGGATTCAACGTTCAACATTCGACATTCGACGTTCAACGTCCAATCAACGACGAAGCGGAATACAGCCGCCGCGTTGCGCGGGGTCGTTCGTTACTTGAATATTGGACGTTGGACGTTGAACGTTGAATCCGTTCCCCCTTGAGAAGCTCCCCCGGTATCTGGTACGCTCATGTTCCGGCCTCGATGGGAAGACAACGGAAGAACCAGGAGCAGGCATGCTGGCGTTGGATAAAGCAGTGGTCTGGCTGAACCGCGTGATCCGCAAGGGGATTCCCCGGCGATATCCGGCGCGGAACGTCCTGCTTCTGCTGCCGCATTGTCTGCAACGGCAGGGCTGCCCGGAGCCGGTGAAGGAGCATATCCGCCATTGCAAGGGATGCGGGCGCTGCAAGCTGACGCACCTGCGCACGCTGGCGGAGCGGTACGGCGTCGCCGTGCACGTCGCCTCGGGCGGACGCGAGGCGCTGGCCCGCGCGCGCGCCCCGGAGGTGCGGGCGATCCTGGCGGTGGCCTGCTCCAAGGAGCTGGCGGAGGGGATTCGCGCCACCTTCCCGAAGCGCGTCATCGGCGTGCTGAACGCCTGGCCGCACGGGGCCTGCAAGGATACCGACGTGGACGTCGCGCAGGTCGAAGAGGCGCTTTCGGCGCTGGTCGCAAAAGCGCGGTGAAAGCACGCTAAGGAGCTGCCGGTGAATCTGACCTCATCCAAATCGCAGTTGGCCGGGTCGGCGCTGATGCCTCCCTCGAAGTCGCACACCATCCGCGCGCTGGCGTTCGCCACTCTGGCTCAGGGCCGGAGCGAAATCCTGAACCCGCTGGACAGCGCCGACACGCGCGCCGGCGTGCTGGCCTGCCGCGCGCTCGGCGCGGAGATCGAGACCGACGGCGCCTGGTCCGTCAAAGGGGTTGGCGGCAATATCCGTACCGCCGAGAACGTCATCGACGTGATGAATTCCGGCACCACCTTATATATCACGCTGGGCATGGCGGCGCTGGGGGAGGGATGGAACCTCTTCACCGGGGACGACCAGACCCGCCGCCGCAGCGCCGGCCCGCTGCTGGGCGCGCTGGAGCAACTCGGCGCGACGGCCATCAGCGCGCGCGGCAACGGCTGCGCCCCCATCATGGTCCGCGGCCCGCTCCGCGGCGGCGAGGCCAGCATCGCCTGCCCCACGAGCCAATACCTCACCAGCTTGCTCATCAGCGCGCCGCTGGCCCGGCAGGACAGCCACATTATCGTGACCCAGTTGAACGAGGCCCCCTACGTCCAGATGACGCTGGACTGGCTGGGCCTGCAGGACATTTCCTTCTCGCACTCGAACCTGCGCGACTTCACCGTCCGCGGCGGGCAGCGTTACCGCGCATTCAAGGAGCGCATCAAGGCGGACTTCTCCTCGGCCACGTTCTTCCTGGTCGCCGCGGCGATCACCGGCTCGGAGGTCACCCTGCGCGGGCTGGACATGAACGACTCGCAGGGGGACAAGGCCGTCGTCGGAATGCTGGAGAAGATGGGGGCGAAGGCGGAGGCGCACCCCTCGGAGCTGCGCATCCGCGGCGGGGCGCTGCGCGGGGCGGACCTCGACCTGAACGCCACCCCCGACGCGCTGCCGGCGATGGCGATTGCCGGCTGTTTCGCCAGCGGCACGACGCGGCTGCTGAACGTCCCGCAGGCGCGCATCAAGGAAACCGACCGCATCCGCAGCATGCGCGAGGCGATCGAATCGCTCGGCGGACGCGCCGAGGAGTTGCCCGACGGGCTGGTCGTGCATGGCGGCGGCCTGCGCGGCGGCAACGCGCGCGGCTACGCCGACCACCGCGTCGTCATGGCCTGCGCCGTCGCCGGCCTGGCCTCCGAGCAGCCGGTGACGGTGGACACCGCCGAGGCGGTCGCCATCACCTTCCCGAACTTCGTTCAACTCATGAACGAGTGCGGGGGACGAATGATTTGCGAATGAACGGCTGCCTGACGGGCTGACAGTCGCGCGGGTCTAGCCTTTCAAATCGCAATTCAGTAATCAGTAATCTACAATCCGCCGTTTAAGGTTCTGCCCATGGAAGGCGTCCGTCTCGGACGTGACGAGCTCATCCGGCAATTCTGCATCAGCCAGCGGCTGGCGGCGCGCGTGGGGGCGCTGCTGGGGCAGGGGCTGAGCGTCAGCGCCGCGCTGCTGGAAATCGCCGGGCCGGGGTCCGCGGTCGAGCGCCTGCTGCTGCTGCCGGGTCTCCTGGAATTGGCGAAGCGCAAGCCTCCGGCGGAAGCGGCGGCTGCGGCCGAACTCGCCGGTCTCGCCAAAGAAGCCCGCGCGGAATCGGAAGGGCCGTTCGCCATCGTCGAGAGCGAGGCGGGCCCCCTGCTCGCGCTGGAAGAGGAGCGCATGGCGGAGCGGGCCTGGAAGGAGCAACCCCCCGCGCAGGAGACGGCGCTGGCGCGTCCGCAGAAAGGTTTCTCCCCCGCCAGCCTGCTGGATGAGCGCGAGAGCCGCCGCCTCTTCGATGCCGGGGAGATCGCCCGGCTGAAGCTGGAGGCGCTGGCCGGGCGCGATGCCGAGTCGCGCGCCGGCGCGTTGCGCAAGCTGGCTTTCGCCCCGCTGAGCAGCCAGGAGAAGGGAGGCCTCTTCCTCCGCGCCCTGCTGGAAGGAGCGCCCGTCGTCCGCGCCGAAGCGATTCGCGGCATGGAGTCGCTCGGCTTCGACCGCGACACCGCCGACGCGATGCAGGGGCTGTTCGAGCCGGAGGAGCGCGCGCGCGGCGCGGCGCTTCGGCGGATCGGCGACCTGCTGAACAAACTGCGCGCGCCGGAGCGGCGCGTCCTGCTAGCGGTGCTCGTGGAAGCGTTGCGCGAGGCGCACCCGGCCAACGCCGAGGACCCGCTTCTGCTGCTGATCCTGCAAGCCGCGCCGCTGTTCGCCGAGCATCCCGAACTGGCGCCCGAGACGGCGCGCGTCTGCGTTCAGCATCTTCTGGCCGAGCCCCAGCGGCTGGGCCAGGCCATGCGCGACCTGTTGCTGCACCTGGCGCGCGTCGCGCCCGATGCGGTGCTGGAGAAGCTCTGGACCGAGGCGGAGACCGTCACCGCCGCCGGCTCGCGGGCGCTGCTGCTGGGGCTGCTCATCGAGACCGAAACGCGCCCTGCGCTCCTCCCGAAGCTGGCCGAGACGGTGACGCAGGAGTTGGTGCGGCCCGAGCTGGAAGAACTCCCCCGCCAGAAGCTCGGCCACAATATGGTGGCGCTGGGGGGAGTGGCCGCCTCCGCGCTGCTCAAGCGTTTCGACGCGGGCGCGGCGACCGAGCGCGCGGCGCTGGTGCCGTTCCTCGATGCGTTGGGGATGCAGGAATCGCTCCCCGCGCGCGAGCGTGAGCGCATCGCGCGAGCGATGCTCGAGGGCATCCAGTCCGGCGACGCGCGGCTCCGCCTGCTGCTGATGGGCACGCGCACGCTGCTGCAATCGAAAGTGGGCGAGGCGAACCACAAGGCGCTGGCGGCGGAGGCGTTGCCGCTGCTGCGCGCGCGCGAGTTCCCGGAATTGGCCTCGCAGGCGGCGGCGCTGCTGGAGAGGATCGGGCCGGCGGCCGCGCAGGGACTTTTCGATCTGATCGCCGAGCGTCCCGCCGCTTCCGAGGCGGACACGGCGGCGCGCGTCCTCGGGCGGATTCTGCGCGATGCGCAGGAGGGGTCGCCGGCGGCGAAGCTCCTGCCCAAAGTGGCGGATCTCTTCAGCAGGCGCGTGGCCCTGCCGGCCAATTCGCTCGGGGGCTATGCGGAGGCGCTGGGCTGGATCGCGCTGGCGCCGGTGGTCGCGGAGGGGGAAACGGGGAAGATCCTCGACCTGCTCCTGCAGCGCTTCGGGCGCGCGGCATATCACGGCGACCTCGCGGAGGCGATCGGGCGTATCGCCGGCAGCGGCAAGGTGAACGCGGAGCGGCGGGTGCGCGTGACGCGGCTCCTCAGCGACGTGCTGGCTCAGTCCGGCGGGCCGGAGAAGGCCCCCTTCCGCGCGAAGGAGACGCCGAAGGGGAAGGTGTACCAGATCACCGGGCGGGTCGAGTTCGACAGCGACACGCTCCCGGCGGCGGTTCATGGTCTCGAGCAAATCGCCCTGGCAGAGGGGACGCCGGAGGGGCTTCGCGCGCAGATGACCGAGCGCCTGCTGCTCACCTGGGAAGAAGTGGCCGCCTGGCGGATCGTGTGGGGGCCGCGCGCCGCGGAGGCGCTGGCTGCGACGCTCGGGCGCATCGGCGCGGATGCCCGTTGCGATGAGGAGACGCGAACCCGAACCATCCACGCGCTGGCGCGCGCGCCGGAACGTCTCTCCGCCGTGCGGGCGCTGGGGCAATTGTTCGATGGCCCCATGAAATCGGAAAAGACCGGCCACGCCGCCGTGGTCGCGGCGCTGGAGATGCTGGAGCATTGGATCGAGCCGGAGATCGCGCCGGAGGAATTGCAGGCCGTGCTCTCCGCCGCCGCTTCGGCTGCGGCGAACGCCCCCGCGGCGGCGCGTTCGGCGGATGCCCGGCGCCTGCGGACGCGGACCGTCGAGCTGCTGCTGGATGCCTTCCGCACCGGCAAAGAGTGGGCGCGCCCCGCGCTGGAGAAACTGGGCGACGCTCCGCGCCTCCCGCGCAAGCTGCGCGACGAAATCGCCCAGCGGCTGGGACGCGGCGGAATGATTGTGGATATGTAGAACGGCCTGAGGGCGCAGCCCATCGAGAACCTCAAGGTCGAATGACATGCTGCGCCCCTGCAGAGGACGGCGCCGCTAACATGGCGGAAAAGGGGGGCAGGCAACTTTTCCAACGGCGGAAAAACAGCCAGCCCCTTCTTCCCCCCGCCGTCCTTGCAGTCGTTGCAGTCCTTTATGTCCTTTAAGGAACCGCCGAATGGCCAACCGATTCCTCGAACGTCTCGCCTCGCCCGGGGCGGTGCTCTTTGACGGCGCGATGGGCACGCAGCTATCCGCCCGCGGCGCGCGCCCCGGCCCCGCCGCACTCCTGGAGGCACCGCAGACCGTCGCCGCCGTCCATGACGCCTATCGCCGCGCCGGCGCGGAGGTGCTCCTCACCAACACCCTCACGGCCAACCGGCTCGCCCTCTCTTACGAGAAGCTTCAGAGCCGGCAGCCGGAGATCGTTTCGACCGCCTGCCGCCTGGCGCGCGCGGCAGCGGGGGCGAAAGGGTTCGTCGCGGGCGACATCGGCCCCACGGGGGATTTCCTGCAGCCCGTCGGCGACCTGACCGAGGCGGAGGCCGGCGGGATTTTCGAGGAATTGGCGCGCGCGCTGGCGGAGGCCGGCGTGGACCTCTTCGTCATCGAGACCTTCACCGAAGCGCGCGAGACCGCCCTGGCGATCCGCGCATGCAAGCGCGTCGCCCCGTCGCTGCCGGTCGCGGCGACGATGTCCTTCGATCCGGCGCGGGACGGCTTCCGCACCAACGCGGGGGTCAGCGCCGGCGACGCCGCGCAGGCGATGGCCGAGGCGGGGGCGGACTTCGTGGGCGCCAATTGCGGCAGCGTCACCCCCGAGCAGATGCCCGGCCTGGTCGCGCGGTTCCGCGAACGCACCAACCTTCCGCTGCTGATTCAGGCCAACGCAGGCCTCCCCGAGCTGCACGGCGAGCAGGTGATCTTCCGGCTCGGCCCGCAGGAGTATGCGCAGGGGATGCTGCAAACCGTCCGCGCGGGCGCGCGGCTCATCGGCGGCTGCTGCGGGACCTCTCCCGCGCACATCCAGGCGCTGCGCCAGGCGCTGGATGCGGCGGGAATCTAGCCCTTCGCAAGGCGGAGCCTTGCGCCGGGAAGAGGGAATTTGACAGACGCCCTCCACCGTCGTAAGCTGAGGGCGGCCCGGGTCCGCGCGACCGGGCGCGGCGCGGTTCTTGACGCGACTGCGGGCGGTTTAGGAAACGGCGATATGAAACTTGTCGAAGCGGTCAACGACCTGATCACGCGGATCAATGACCTCCTGGAGGAAGAGGAATACAGCGACTTCCTTCTCGAGCGGCTCTTCCGCATCAAGTCCGAGATCGTCGACCCCGCCGTGACCACCCTTCGCGCCCATCCTCTTCATGCCGAGCGCGCCGACGCCATCCTGGCGCTCTACCAGGCCATCGAGCAGTACATCGTCCTCCTGCAGCAATCTCCCGAGCGCCGCGATGAGCGCCGCCAGAAGGTCGAGGGGGCGAAATCCCTCGTCCGGCGAGTCGTCCTCGGCCGCCAGGATCAGGAGGGAGAGGTGGAAGTCCTCCTGGACGAAATCCGCAAGTGGCAATGGAAGACCAGCCTGGACGCGAACGGGCGGCTGGTCTACTCCACCGCCTCGGGAACGGTGGTGCCGGCGCGCGGGGTGATCGCCGAGCAGGTCGGGCCGCAGGTCATCGAGCAAGCCGTCAAGGCGCAGCGCCCGTACTCGGACAAGATGCGCCCGCGCGACGTGCGCGGCGAGCCCGGCGGGCTGATCCTGCTCGAAGGAGAGCGCGCCATCTGCGTCGGCGACCTCCATGGCCGCTACGACAACCTCGAGCACATCCTCAAGGACAAGAACAACATTCGGGACGTCCTGGCCGGGCGGACCCACCTGATCTTTGTCGGCGACGCGGTCCACCCCAGCTCCAGCGCCATGAACAGCCCCGAGGCGTACGAGGACAGTTTCTGCGTGATGCTGCTGATCATGACGCTGAAAGCGGAGAACCCCTTCAACATCCACTACCTCATCGGCAACCACGACGCCGCGCACGTGGGGGGCGTGCCCGCCGGGCGCGGCCAGGTCCGGCAGGACAAGCTCTTCAAGAAATTCGTCGTCGCCAAGTTCGGGCACAGCGTGTTCGACCGCTACTGCGAATTCGTGCGCATGTCCCCCGTCGTGGCCAAACTCAAGACCGCCACCGGAAACATCCTGCTGCTGCACGCCAGCATCAGCCCGCGCGTCCTGAGCGAGCAGGGGCTCATCAACATCTTCATCAAGGGACGCCAGGGGAAGGCGCTGCAGGACCTGCTCTGGAGCCGCAACTACGGGCAGGAGCAGCTTGAAACGGCGCTGGAGCACGTGGGGGCGAAGTTTGTCATCAGCGGCCACACCGGCCCCACCCAGAGCCGCGCGGCGCGTTATGGATTCGAGGTGATCGCCGAAGGGGTGGCCGCGCACGTCCACGAGCGGCAACTGATCCTGAACGCGCAGGGGAACACCTTCGGCTATGCCGATATCGACATGACCAAGCCGCTCCCGGACAAGGTCAGCGACCTGCGCGCGCCGGACGGGAAGCCCGCGTTCCGCATCCTCCGCCCCAAGGGCGCGCCGGCGGAACCGGTCGCGGCGCCGGTCGACGGGTTCGACCCGGACGAGTCGCAGGCGGATATCCCGCCGGTGTCTTGACCTCCGCTCCCGCCGGGCCTATACTGTGCCCGTTTCGGTTTTCGCTTCTCTTCCAGCAACGGAATTGACCCATGGGAAAACAATTCGACGTCGTCGGCGTCGGCTGCGTGGCGGCGGACATGCTGACGATCTACGAGGGACAGATCGAGGAAGACCAGAAGATGCAGGTCCCCCAGATGACGCGTCAGGGGGGCGGGCTGGTCGCGACGGGGCTGGTGGCGGTCGCGCGGCTGGGCGGCAAAGCGCGCTACATCGGCAAGGTCGGCGACGACGACGCCGCGCAGTTCATCGTCCGCGAATTCAAGGCGGAAGGGGTGGACACCTCCTGCATCCGCATCAAGCCGGGCGCTTCCGCCATCCGCTCGATGTGCATCGTGAATCCCGCGAAAGGCATCCGCACCATCTTCTTCTGCCTGGATGACGCGCCGCTGGTGGACCCGAAGGAGATCCTCCGCGAGGAGGTGCTCGCCGGGACGGTGCTGTTCGTGGATGGGTTTCAGGTGATGGCGGCCATCCAGGCGGCGCGCTATGCGCGCGCGGCGGGGATGCCGATCCTGATGGACGCCGAGCTGACTCCCCCGGAGAACGACGAACTGGCCGCGCTTTCCACGCACGTGGTGGCCAGTCTGCGTTTCGCGCAGAGCCGCGTCGGGCCGTGCGAGTTCAAGGAAGCGGCGCACCGTTACTTCAAGAAACTCTCCGCCGCCGATCCGAAGAAAGTGGTGGGGGTCACCAGCGGCTCCCACGGCAGCTATTTCGTCTGGGCCGGAGGCGAGTTCCATCAGCCCGCGTTCAAGGTGCCGATTGTGGACACCACCGGCTGCGGGGATGTCTTCCACGGCGCATGCTGCTACGGGCTGTCGCAGGGGTGGGAATTGAAGCGCATGGCGGAGTTCGCCGCGGCGGTGGCGGCGCTGAAGTGCCGCAAGCTCGGGGGGCGGGCGGGCATCCCGAACCGCGCGGAGGCGGAGCAGCTCATCGCGAAGGCGGGGCGCTGAAGAACCGCTCGACCTCTTGTGAACCGCGGCGGAAAAGTGGCGCGGGTTATCTAACCCGCGAATATCATGCGTTCCTTCCGCTTTCTCCTTTCCCACGCCTTCGGCGCGGGACGCGGACTGGCCGCTCGACTCTGCTCGCGGTCCCGAGCCCGCCGAGGGAATAGTCCGCGCCACCTACGGCTCTTGGGTATGGAAAAGGGTCAGGCTGCTTTTCGCCCTGAGCCCGTCGAAGGGCGAAAAGATGCCTGACCCTTTTTCATTGCGTCGCGCGCCACATTATCGCGCCAACGCCGCCGCGCGCGAGGTGGGCAGCACGTCCAGCGTCAGATCGGCGACGCGCCCGGCTTGAAGCAGATGCCAGGCGAGCCCGGCGACCATCGCGCCGTTGTCCACGCAGAAACGCATCGGGGGCATCACCAGCTCCAGCCCGCGCCGTTTCGCCGCGTCCGTCAGCCGCTCACGCAGCCGGCTGTTCGCCGTCACCCCGCCGCCGATGGCGATGCGCCCCTCCTGCGTCCGCTCCGCCGCAGAGGTGAGGCGATCCACGAGCGTATCCACCACCGCTTCCTGAAAGCTGGCGGAGACGTTGGCTTTCTCCTGATCGCTCAGCAGGCGCGGCTGGCGGCCGTTCGGCCCCCGGCAGTGGTAGAGCACCGCCGTCTTGATCCCGCTGAAGGAGAAATCGAGCGAGTCCGCCGCCTTCAGTTTCATGCGCGGGAAGGCGATGGCGCGGCGGTCCCCCGCGCGCGCGGCGCGGTCGATGGCAGGCCCCCCCGGATAGCCCAGGTCGAGCAGGCTCGCGGCCTTGTCGAAGGCCTCGCCGGCGGCGTCGTCCAGAGTGCATCCGAGCAATTCGTGCTCCAGCGGGCTGCGGCTGTGGAAGAGGCTGGTATGGCCGCCGGAGGCGACGAGGCTGACGCAGGGGAAGAGCGGCTCGGCGCGCTCCAGCGCGCAGGCGTAGATGTGCGCGTGCAGGTGGTTCACCCCCACGAGCGGGCGGTCGATCAGCCAGGAGACCGTCTTGGCGCTGGTCAGGCCGACCAGCAGCGCGCCGACCAGCCCGGGCGCATTGACCACGGCGACGGCGTCGATCTCATCCAGCGAGGTCTTGGACTCCTCCAGCGCGCGGTGCAGCACGGGGAGGATGGCGGCCAGGTGCGCGCGGCTGGCGATTTCCGGCACGACGCCGCCGTAGGGAAGATGCAGCCGGTCCTGCGTCGCGACGACGCTGGAGAGGACGCGCCGGCCATCTTCGACGACGGCGGCGGCGGTTTCGTCGCAGGAGGTTTCTATTCCAAGGATTCGCATGGCCTGCTTATACAAGAAGGAGAAAGGGGTCAGGCATCTTTTCGCAGCGGCGAAAAGCAGCCCGACCCCTTTTCAATTCTTCAGCGCTACTTGGCGGCTTCGGGGGCCGGCGGCACGAGCAGCTTGAGGATGTTCAGGGCGGCCTTGAGTTGCAGGTCGACCGGGCGCATGCGGCGCTGGGGGGTGGCGCCCGTCCCTTCCGGCTGATCACCCTCTTCCCCCGGCGCGACGGTCATGGCCGGGACGACATCCTCATCGGTCAGATGCTCGAGCGGGTTGATGCCGCGCAGCTTGTCCTCGCGCTCCTGGTTGCGAAGCGCGATCAGCAGGTCGCGGGGCATGGGGATGTAGATATCCGGCACGAGGCCCTGATGGTCCTCGATCGGCTTGCCCGAGGGGGTGTAGTACTTGGCGGTGGTGAGCTTGAGAGCCTGCCCGTTCCCCAGTTCGAAGACGTTCTGGACGGAGCCCTTGCCGTACGTGCGCGCCCCCACCAGCAGCGCGCGGTGGTGGTCCTTGATGGCGCCGGCGACGATCTCGGCGGCGCTGGCGGAGCCTTCGTCCACCAGCACGATCAGCGGCAACTCCTCCAGCTTGTCCCCCGCGTGAGCGGAGAAGATGCGCTCGGACTCGGGCCGCCGCCCCTTCATGCTCACGATCTTCCCGCTGGCGATGAAGCGGTCGGACATCTCAACCGCCATGTCCAGCAATCCGCCGGGGTTCCCGCGCATGTCCAGAATGAGCCCGCGCATTCCCTTCTTCTGCAACTCCTCGACGGCGGCGTTGAAGTCCTTCATCACGGTGGCGGTGAACTGGCTGACTCGCACGTAGCCGATGCCGTTGGCCTTGTCGATCATCAGCGCCTCGATGGAGGAGGGGGAGATCTTGGCGCGCGTCAGCTCCACGGGGGTATCGGTGGCGGCGCCGATATGGCGCACGACGAGAGAGACCTTGGTGCCGATATCGCCGCGCAGCGTGTTGACCGCCTCATCCAGCGAGATGCGCTCGGTCGACTTGCCGTTGATCTTGAGGATCAGGTCGCCCGGCAGAATCCCCGCGTCGTAAGCCGGGGTGCCCTTGATGGGGCTGACGACGGTGAGCACCCCGTCCTGCATGCTGATTTCAATTCCGACGCCGCCGAACTGCCCCTCGGTGCCCGCCTGGAAGCTCTTGGCCTCCTGCGCGTCGAAGTACTGGCTGTAGGGGTCCAGCGTGGAGAGCATGCCGCGATAGGCGCCGCTGAAGAGCTTCTTCGAATCGACGTCGGTGACGTAGCTGTCCATCACCTGGTAGAGGATCTGGGAGAACGTGCGCATTTCGTCCTGATACTGGTCTTTGGTGAAAGCGTGGCTGACGCCCATGGCGCTGACCAGCAGGACGACGAGGAAGAGAAGCATGCTTCGGCGGGGCATTGCCGGCTCCTTTGTAAAGAACATCCATCCGGCGGCGCGTGCGCCGTCGGAAGAGCAAAACAACTTAGCAGGCGCAACTCGGTGGGAGGCGGCTGGCGCTGGAGATGGTGGACGGGGGCGGGATCGAACCGCCGACACCAGGATTTTCAGTCCTGTGCTCTACCAGCTGAGCTACCCGTCCATCAAGCCTCAGGCTCTTGAATTTATCATGCCGCCCGCGAAAGTTCAAGCCAGAGAGGGGCGGGGCGGTGTATCACATACGCGCGGGACGGCTTGCCCCTTTGTCACCCTGAGCGCAGCGAAGGGTCTTTCGGAGCGCTAACCGTTCATCTAAAGAGAGATTCTTCGCTGCGCTCAGAATGACTTCGCGCGTAAGTGATACACTGCCAAGGGCGGGGTGGCTGCGCCGTGGGACTGCCTTGCGAAGGATTAGACGAACCTTCGCAAGGTTCGGGATGGGACTATCGCGCGGTCCTACTTCGCCTGCGCGGGAGGCGGGTTGGGGGTGGCCTGATTCATATCCGCGTCTTGCGCGGGAAGGGCTTGCACTGCGACAAATTTCAGGAGCACCGGCACCGGCACCGTCGCGGCGCGCTGGGACTGAGCGCTTTCCGACTGCACCGCGAGGTCGGGGGAACGTTGTTGCGTCATCTGCTGGGTGGCCGGGGCGGCGGGTGCGGCCTGCCGGGTGGCGACCTGCTTCTCCTCTTCCAGTTTGACCGCGGCGGCGAGGTTCTGCACCGCCTGATCGCGCGGAGCGGCCCCCGCCTGGTCCGCCATGACTAAACCCGCGCGCTTCAAATCCTCGCGCAGCAGCGCCACCTGATCGGGCAGCAGGTTCAATTGAATCGTCTGATTCGCCCGCGGCGGGGCGGCTTTCGCCATGGCTCCGCCCTTGGCCGCCGCCACATCCGCCCGCGCGAGCCAGCCGCGTTTCTCAAGCAGATCGCGCGCCACCTGCCGCGCGTAATCCGGGTCGGCGGAGGCGATCACGATTTCCACCGGCGCGCCGGCTCCGGCCAGCCGCTGGTCCGCAACCGCGGGCGTCTTCGCCATCGAGTAATCTTCGATGGCGTTCGACACGACGCCCGTGGAGGCGGCGGCGCCTTTCGCCAGGAAGTGGTCGCTGTCCTTCTTCAGCGCGACGGGCGGCCCCGCCTTGCCGATGGCGGCGTTCTCAGCGTCGCTGCCGGCGCGCTCCGCCAGCGCCACCTCTTTCTCTCCTGCCGGAGCCGCCGTCGCGGCCGGGGCGGCGGCGGGCGCGGCAGCGATACCCTTGCCCATCGCCCCCTCATCCTTCGCGGCCTCCATCTTGTCGAACTGGGTGTCCCGCGCCACCGGCTCGCCGCGCTTCGCGAGGCTGCGCGCGCTCAGGTGGGCGGGGCGCGGCGTCGGATAGAACAAACTGATCATCAGCGCCACCACGATCGCCGCGGCGACCGGCCAGAGCCTGCGCCAGAGGGGGGCGCGGAAGGAGGGCGCGGGCTGGCCTGTCCCGCCGGCGGCGGGGGCGGGGGCCTCTTTCAGCTTCGCCATGACGCCGTCGCGGAATCCCGCCGGCGCGGGGGTGCGCGGCAGCGCGCGCACCGAGTCCACCGTCGCGCGCAGCGCTTCCAGCTCCGCGCGGCACGCGGCGCAGCCGTCCAGATGTGCGCGCAGTTCCGCCTTCTCCTGGGCGGTCAACTCCTCGTCCAGATAGGCGGATAGCTCTTCCTGTGCTCGCGCGCAACGCATCATGCGAATCCTTCCCGTGTCTCCGACTTCAACGCCCCCGACAGCAATTCCTTGAGCGACAGCCGCGCCCGGTGCAGCCGCGATTTCACCGTGCCGCGCGGGCAGCCCAGAATCTCCGCGATTTCCTCGTAGTCGCGCCCATCGATGTCGCGCAGCACGATAATCGCGCGCTGTTCCTCTTCCATGCGCGCCAGCGCCTGCTCGACCAGCGCCTTGCGCTCGGCGCGACCCGCCTCCTCGGAGGGGTCCGGCCCGTCCGAGGCCAATTGGTCCTTCAGTCCGGCGCGTTCCTCCTCGGCATTCCCGCGCCCCGCCGCTTCCAGGCTCCTCTCCCTCGGGCGAACCGCCCGGAACCGCTGCCGGCTGCGATGTTCGTTGAGGGCGATCCGGTAAATCCAGGTGAAGAAGGCGCTCTCGCCTCGGAACGAAGCCAGCGCGCGGTACGCTTTCAGAAAACTCTCCTGCGCGATCTCCCAGGCCTCCGCTTCGTTGCCGCTGAGGCGGTAGGCCAGTTGATACAGCCGGTCCTGGTGGCGCAGCACCAGCGCGCCGAACGCCTCCGAGTCCCCGCCGCGCGAAGCCTCCAGAAGCTCCGCGTCGCCGCGACCTGTCCGGTTCTCCGTGTCACTGCTCAACGCCGAACCCCTGCAATAGGTTGGATGCCGCCAAGGGAGGATGGTTCCATGGTTTCCGAGCTACACCCGCTTCCAGGCCGCGTCGAGCGTCTCTTTGGCGTTGGCCAGCACCTGCTCGCTGGTCTGGTCGCCGTACGGTTTGATCTCGAAGGACACGGCGGCGCGCGCCCCCTCGCGCAGGTAGCCGATCTTGAAAAGCTCGCGCAGGAACAGCGCCAGCTCCTCAACGCCGTTCTCCCCGCCGGGGCAGCCGAAGAGGGGATGGTTGTCGCCGTACGCCGGGTGCGCGCTGTCGCGCATGACGCAGTTGCCGATATGGACGTGCTTCAGGAACGGGGCGGCGGCGCCGAGCGCCTGCGCCGCGCTCTCCCCCTGCAGCGGGAGGTGGCTCAAGTCCAGCAGCAGGCCGAACGCGGGGTAGAACCCCGTGACATGCCGGGCGACCGCGACGGCTTCCGAGGTGGGGCCGATCAGGCAATTCTTGCCGAAGGGAAGCTGGTCGAAGACCTCCAGCAGGATGGGGATATTCCCCTGCCGCCGGCTGAACTCGCACAACTCCTTGAGCGAAGCGACCAGCCAGGAGCGCGCGGCGGCGCGCTGCTCCGGCGCAGGCACCGGGCCGCTCAGGAGGGCCAGCCCCTGCGCCTTCCACTCGACCGCCTCGGCGAGGCAGGCGCGCGCGGCGTCCACCGCCGCCTGGCGCGCGCGCACGTCGGGGCTGTTCAGATCGTGCTTCCCCGCCAGCAGCGCCGGCTGCGCGCCGAAGAGCGCCTCCCGGCCCGCCTTGCTCACCGCCGCGATGGCGCGCGCGCGCGTCGCCGCATCGGGGATGCGCGTCACCTCGACCAGGCTGAAATAGTCATCCGCGCAGAGCGCTTGCAGCGTCTCGACGACCGGCCCGCCCGGCTTCATGGCCTGCGGATAGGCCATGAAATGGATCATCCCGACGCGCATGAAATCCTGGGGGCGGCCCTTCATTTTGCTCCATCCTCATGGGGAAACGCGGTCTTGCGGCACACCGTCGAACTGTACCAGCCGATGCGCGGTTTTGCAAGGGGGCGGGGCTTCGGCGCGGCCTGCCTATGTACCGCAATAATTTGACGCCGCCATATGGGATATGTACGCTTTGTTCGTGAAGGGTCTAAAGCACGCCATTTGTCGCGGTTATGTCTCGCGCGTGGGGAGATGAAAATATGAGCGGCGAAGGGCAGGTTTTCGAGTGCAAGTCCATCCACTATGCCTTGGGCAAGCATGAGGATGCGGCCAAGCTCGCGGCTGATTGTGTGGGGTTTGCCAATGCGGCTGGCGGCTGCATTCTTCTCGGCATTGAAGACGGCAGGGAGGGGCCGCCCGCGGAACAACACGTAGCGGACGACCTGCTGGAGAGGATCCGCAAGCGCATTATGCAGACAACCACAAACGTTGGCGTCGTGGCGGTAAAGAAGACGGCCAGCCATGGCGGCGAATACGTGGAAATCACCATCCACCGCAACCAGCAAAGCGTCGCCTCCACGTCAGACGGCCGCTTCTATATTCGGGTCTCTGACGAGACGCACCCCCTTCGCGGCGATGACCTTACGCGTCTCATGGCGGACCGTAACTCATTTGTGTGGGAACTCCAGCCGGTCCGGCGGCTTCGCCCAAATCAGTACGATGCGGAAAAGTTCCTGGCGTTCGTCGAATCAGTCCGCGCCTCAGACCGCGTGACCGATTTCGTAAAAAACAAGGCCGAACGAGAGCTGCTGGAGCACTACTTCTTTGCTCGTGAAGGTTGTCTGACGCAACTGGGCGTGTTGTGGATTGGACGACGCGCTGACCGCGCGGCTCTGCTACATGCTCCGGCTATTCAGTGCATAAAATACGACGCACAGGGCAAGAAGGTGCGCAAGTATTCGGACGGCTGGGACTGTTACGACCTCAACCCAAAGGAGATGATAGAACTGGTCTGGCGAGATGTGCCCGATTGGAAGGAGAGCTACGAATTGCCGGCGGGCTTGTTCCGAAAGACCGTGCCTCACTATGAGGAGGAGGTCGTTCGCGAACTGCTGGCGAATGCATTGGTACACCGTCCGTACACACAACGCGGGGACATCTTCCTGAATCTACACCCGGACCGGCTGGAGGTGCATAGCCCCGGGCTGCTCCCCGTCGGTGTTACGCCTCACAACATTCTGCACGTAACCAGCCAGCGCAACCCCCACTTGGCGAAAGTCTTTTATGATCTGAAGCTAATGGAGCGTGAAGGAAGCGGGTTTGACCGAATGTATGAATTGCTTCTCGCCGGCGGCAGGCCTGCGCCGGAAGTCAAGGAAGGCGACGATAGGGTGACCGTCGTTGTGCGGAAACAGATTATCAAAGCCGGAGTCATCGATTTCATGACGAAGGCGGACCAGAGTTTCCAGCCAACACAGAAGGAACTGATTGCGCTGGGTCTGATTGCCCAACACGAGTCGCTGACCGCCGTGGAACTGGGCAAGATGCTTGCCCTCCGCAACGCCGAAGAACTGCGCGACTGGATCGGCCGGCTGCGAGACTGGAGCTTGGTGTCTACCCGGGGCCGCACTAAGGCGACGGCATATTATGTGAAACCCGATGTCCTGCGACGGTTGGAGTTCAGGGGACCTACCACCCTTCGTGGGATTGAGAAGCACCGGCTTCGTGAACTGTTGCTTCGTGACTTGGAAATATACCGCGAAGCGGCTATCAGCGACATCCATGAGCGGATCGGCCTGGAAATCCCTCGACGACGAGTGCAGCGAATGCTGGCGGAACTGGCCGCGGAAGGGGCCATCTGTTTTGCGGGTCAGCGTCGTGGCCGCAAATACCTTTTTGTGCCAAGTGGCGCCGAATCATCGGCTCCTGGCACATAATCTTGTCAACACAAACCAGGCCGCCGCGCATAACCCAAGCTACGCTATGAGGTTGTGGCAGTGCAGACATCTTTCGAATCCGCCTGCGGGAGAGTTTGTTGGGGACACACCTTGATATTCTTTTCGTCAGTACACTATGCCGCCCATTTCCGGTAGCATATGTATCCACTTGTTCTTTTTCTGGGAGACTATTATGAAACGCTCCGAGATCAACGCCAACATCGTGTCGGCCAAGAAATTCCTCGCGCAGCAGAACTTTCGCCTTCCCCCGTTCGCCCTCTGGACGCCGCAGGAATGGCGCAAGAAGGGGCATGAGGCGGACGAGATTCGCGACTGCCTGCTCGGCTGGGACGTCTCCGACATGGGCTCGGGCGATTTCAGCAAGGTGGGGCTGGTGCTGTTCACCATCCGCAACGGCCACTCGACCGACCGGCGCTACCCCAAGACCTATTGCGAGAAAATCCTCATCCAGCAGGTCGGCCAGCAGACCCCCATGCATTTCCATTGGCACAAGGCGGAGGACATCATCAACCGCGCGGGGGGGGATATCGCCATCGAGTTGCACAACGCCACCAAGGGCGAGGCGCTGGCCAAGACCGACGTCGCCGTCTCGGTGGACGGCGTCCGGCGCGTGCTGAAAGCGGGCGAGGCGGTGGTGCTGAAGCCGGGGGAGAGCATCTGCCTGACCGACCACATCTATCACCGCTTCACCGGACGCGGCAGCACGGTGCTGCTGGGGGAAGTCTCCACGGTGAACGACGACAAGGCGGACAACCGGTTCTTCGATGCGCGCGGCCGCTTCCCGGAGATCGTCGAGGATGAGCCGCCGGTGCATCTGCTGTGCACGGAGTATCCGCCGGCGAAATGATGCCGTGTGCGCTGTGGTGGTGCGCGCTGTCCCCAGCGCTGCAGACAGAAACAACGAGCGGGCTGGGACAGCCCGCTCCACCATTCCGCGGGCCAGCTCCCCCGCGTTCGTCGGAAGGCAGGCCGATGCCTTGCCCCTGCGGGCCTCCCGTGCCTACGCGTCGACCGCCCCCACCAGCGCCACCAGATCGGCGGGCAGTTCGCGCGGACGCTTGGTGGTCGTATCCAGGCAACCCAGCACGGTGCTCCCCTCGCACAGCAGCTCCCCGGCGGCGTTGCGCACTTCATAGAGAAAATCCATTCGCGTGCGCCGGATGCGCGTGACGCGGGTGCGGATGGCGAGCAGGTCGTCATAGACCGCGGGGCGATGGTACTTGAGCGCGGCCTCGGTGACGGTGAGAATGATTCCGTCGCGCTCGAAGTCGGCATAGCTCTTCCCCAGCGCGCGCAGGTACTCCGTCCGCCCGGTCTCGAAGAACTGAAGGTAGTTCGCGTAATAGACCACCCCCGCTTTGTCGGTGTGGGCGTACAGGACGCGGATCGTCGTCTCGTGGATGTGCATGGAGCCCTCGCTCTGTTGAACCGCCGACACGATACCGCCGCGCGGCGGAGGATGCAAGCATGCGGGGGGGGGGCGCATTGGCGCGTAGGGGCGGGCCCTCGCCCGCCCACAGGCGCACGGGCTAAAGCCCGTGCCTACGTGCGAGTCCGCAGATCGGACGCGACGGTGGCATGGTGGAGCGCGCTGTCCCAGCGCGCTTGATCCGGAAA
Source organism: uncultured Planctomycetota bacterium (assembly GCA_903901045.1). Lineage (GTDB taxonomy): Bacteria > Planctomycetota > Brocadiia > CAIUPP01 > CAIUPP01 > CAIUPP01. Next base: position 94,381 of record CAIUPP010000061.1, on the reverse strand, counting down.
CAACGAGCGGGCCGGGCAAAGAACCCGCTCCGCCTTCCTTGCGGCGGAGGCGCACATCCGCTACCATTTGCCGGTTCTTCTTGAGGGGTGCGTCATGCCTGCGCCGGTTTGCGTCGTTCCGCTGCCCCATCCTCCCGCTCCCGAGGAGGCGTTCCGCCTTCTGGCGCGCGAGGAGGGGGCGTTCTTTCTGGACAGCGCGCTGCCGATGCCCGGACTGGCGCGATACAGCCTCCTGGGCTGCCGCCCGTATCGCGTGATGCAGTCCGCCGGCCGGAGCCTTCTTCTGCGCGCTGCGGCGGGTGAGCGCCGCGTGGAAGAGGATCCCTTCCGCGAAATGCGCCGGCTGCTGAACGAGCGCACTTTTCCTCCGCACCCGGAGACGCCGTTTCTCGGCGGCGCGGTGGGATACCTGGGGTACGACCTCTGCCATTTCATCGAGCAATTGCCGAGGCGCGCCCTCGCGGATATCCCCCTGCCGGAATCGCACCTGGCGTTCCACGATGCCGCCATTGTGTACGACCTGCAGGAGCAGCGGGCGTGGGCGGTGGGGTGCGCGGCGGGCGGGCGCAACGCGGCGCGGGCGGCGGGGGAACTGGCGGAGCGGCTGACCGGCGTTCTGCCGGCGACGGCTCCTGGCGTCGCGGGCAGGGGCGGGGCATGCCTTGCCCCCACGGCGGAATCCGCCTGGGCGAAGACGAAATGGGGTCAGGCATCTTTTCGCCACGGCGAAAAGCAGCCCGACCCCATTATTCGCAATTCGCTATTCGCCTCGTCCGGCATTGCGGGGGAGTTGCGCTGCAACTTCTCGCGCGCGGAATATCTCCGGGCGGTGGCGCGGTGCATCGAGTACGTCGCGGCGGGCGATATTTTCCAAGTGAACCTCTCGCGCCGATTCGAGGCGGCCTGCGCGCTGCCCCCGTGGGAACTCTATCTGCGGCTGCGCCGGATCAACCCTGCGCCGATGGCGGCGTATCTGGACTTGGGGGGAGGGCGTGCCGTGGTCAGCGCCTCGCCGGAGCGGTTTCTCTCGTTGCGCGGGGGGCGCGTGGAGACGCGGCCGATCAAGGGAACGCGCCCGCGCGGCGTCTCGGCGCAGGAGGACCGCGCGCTCGCGCAGGAGCTTCTGCTCAGCGAAAAGGACAACGCCGAACTGGCGATGATCGTGGACCTGGAACGCAACGACCTCGGGCGCGTCTGCTCCTACGGCTCGGTGCGGGTGGAGGAGGCGCGGCGCCTGGAGAGCTATCCCACGGTTCATCATCTGGTCGCCACCGTCTCGGGGGAACTCCACGGCGACCGCGACCGGGTGGATCTGCTGCGCGCGACCTTCCCCTGCGGCTCCATCACCGGCGCGCCCAAAGTCCGGGCGATGCAGATCATCGACGAGCTGGAGCCGACCGCCCGCTCCGTGTACACCGGCGCGGTCGGCTTCCTGGGGTTCGACGGCGCGCTGGAGATGAGCGTCGCCATCCGCACGATCCTGACCGTCGAAGGCAAGGTCTGGCTGCAGGCCGGGGGCGGCATCGTCGCCGACAGCCGGCCGGAGGCGGAGTTCGACGAAACGGCGCAAAAAGCGCTCGCGCTGCTGGCGGCAGTGGGCGCAAAAAACATGTTAAATTTCACTTGAATTTCTCCCGGCCCGGTGCTATCTTCGACCCGCCTGTGTCTGAAATTCCTGGGTGTAGGATTTCCACACACAACAGGTGGGGGAATGTGCCAGCCATGCGATCGCCGCAAATTGCGCGAATCCACTAGTCCCGCAAGCACAAAAGCGGTGCGCCCGCGGATTGCGCGAGTTGCGGCATGCCGATTGCACATGAAATAGAGTTGCACGTAGATGGTTCGCATTCGAGGGGGTGGGCTATGGCGGTGTTCAAGCATTGGCTGCTGGTGGTGACGGTGCCGGCCGGACTGGTGGCGCTGCTGGTCCTCGGCGGAATCGCAGCTTGCCGAAATGGCTGGCTGGAGCCGCGGGGGGCGGGGGTGACCCTGGCGGAACGCGATTTCACCGACGGCTGGCGTCAGGTGGACCTGCGGGGCGCGCCGCAGATGTCGCGGTGCTCTTTCGCCATCCCGGCGGACGCGGCGGACGCCTTCACCGAAATGATCGTCATCGAGAATGCCTCCTCGCGCCAGGTGCGGAACTTCTGGTTCTACCGCGCCGACATGCCCAACTTCTACAGCGCCCAGACCATCGTGGACTCGGTGACGGCGGGCGCGCGCACCGAGACGGACAAAGTCCTCGCCCTCTGGGCCCTCTTCCCTCGCTACTATTACAACTACGACCCCATCAGCACCGGGGGAATGCTGCTGGATCCCCCCACCCTTTTCAGCGTCATGGGCACCGCCCAGTGCAATTATGCCGCCCAGACGCTTTCCACCCTGTGCGAACTGGCCGGCTGCAAGACCCGCCTGCTGGGGATCACGTATGAAGAGGGGGAACCTCCCATCGCGCACTGCGTGATGGAGGCGTACGCGGACGGCCGCTGGATTTACATGGACCCAGACGGGCATGCCGTCTACCGCCGCGCCGACGGCGAATGGGCCTCGGCCGAGGATCTCAAGGCGGATGCGACTCCGGTGGAGAACACGCCCCACGCCTACTACCCCCCCAAGACGCTGGCCGACGCTTTCCGCAAAGGGCAGGTCGAGTACCTCGAACGCGCCGAGGGAGAGCCGTCGCTGGCCGACCGCGAGCGCATCCCGGGGCTCTTCCACATGTTCCACCACTATATGCGCTTCGACCTGCTCCCCGGCGAGCGCACCGAAATTTTCCCCATGCGCAACGGGGCTTCCTACGAAATGCCGCTCCCGATCGAAGCCACCGGCCGGCTGATGTGGCGCTACCTGCCGGAAAACTTCGCCGGCGGAGCGCCGCACGGGCTGCTGCTGGAGAACGTCTCCCTCTCGCTGAAGGATGGTTCGCTGGTGCTGCGCCGGATCGAGCCGCTGCGCCCGGCCAGCCTGGTGGTTCCGATGACCAGCCCCTTCCTGATGACCGGCGCGCGGGTCGTCGCCTCCGTCGAGTCGCCGGAGCCTGCGCAGCTTTCCATCCTGCCGTTCGCGCGGGGGCAACTCCCCTCCCTGGAAGCGTGGCGGCCGGCGGGCGCATTGACGGGGGATTGCTCGGTGGTCCTGGATGAGTTCTTCAGCGGGCAGCCGCTCTTCGGCTACGCGCTGGGAATCTCGGTGCCGGAGGCGGGGCTGCGGATTCAGTCGCTCGACGTGGTGACCACGCTGCAGTGCGCCCCCGAAGCGCTGCCGGACCTTCATGACGGAGCCAACCAGTTCATCCTGTACGCGCAGGAGACCCCTTCGGCCCCGCCGACGGCGTATTCCGATGCCGGGGTGGACGGAGTGCAGTTCACGAACGGCTTGCGGATCGGTTTCCTCCCGGGCAAGCCGGACGCGATCATTGCGGAACGGCGGTCGGGGACAGGCTTGCATGACACCGCGCTTCAGCAAGCCGCCGCGCCGGACGAGTCCAATCCTTCGCCCGCGGCCCTCTATTCCTTCGCGATCAGGTAGTACAGCTTCCCTTCGTTGAGCGTCCAGCCGGCGAGGCGTCCGGCCTCGTCGCCGATCCCCAGGTAGATATCCGCGCGGCCGGCGGCGCGAATCGCCCCGCCCGCGTCCTGGTCGAACATGAACTGCTGGAAGGGGCGCTGCGTCGCGCCGTCCGCCGTCGGAATGCGCGTGTTCACGAACACCAGCGCGCCGCGCGGGAACAGGCTCTTGTCGGTGGCCAAGCTGCGATACGCCGTCACGGGCCGGCCCAGGCTGCCGAGCGGGTCGGTGTCGCTCTTCTGGAAGAAGACATAGCGCTCATTGCGCGGCAGGTAGACGTCGAGCTGCTCCGGGTGCGAGGCGAAGTAGCTCATCAGGCCGGAGAGGGACAACTGCGCCGGCTGGATCAGGCCATCCTGGATCATCAGCTTGCCGATGGCGGTATGCTCCTTGCCGTTGTTGCCGGCGTAGCCGACCTTGAACCATTCCCCGCCGGGCAGCCGCAGGCGCGCGGAGCCCTGGATCGTGCAGACATACGCCTCGAACCGGTCCTTCAGATACACCAACTCGCTCCCCTTGAGCGCGCCGGCGTCGATCTCCGCGCGGGTGTAATAGGGGACGACTTTTCCATCCGCCTCGCGCCGCCCCTGCGTGTTCCCCTCGCCGTCGCTCACCAGGTCGGTCGGGCGCTTATAGAGCGGGTACTTGTACTCCGCGGTGGGAGTGAGGCTGGCATTGAAGATGGGGGTGTAGTACCCGGTGAAGAGCACCGAGCCCTGGTCGTCGCAGCCCACTGATTCGTACACGTCGAAGGATTCGAGCAGGCGCTGCTGCAATTCATCCGGCGTGGCGGAGGCGCGGAGCAGTTCGGCGAAGAGCCCGAGGCCGGCGCTGACGCGCGCGTGGGTGATCTCCCCCTGCACCGGGTAGTACTTGTTGCTGGAGGGGGCGGCCATGTAGCGGATGCTTTCGTCGAGCGCCTCCTGCAGGCCCGCGCGGTCGGCCCAGGCGGGGCGGAAGTCCGGAACGCGCGCGGGGTCGGTGATCTTGCGCAGCGCCGCCGCGCCGGCGGGCAGCTCGCGGTAGAAGTTCTTCGCCACCGGCGGGGGGGGCGTCACCTTCTGTTTCGCGCACCCGCCCATCCCCACCGCAATCACCGCCGTCAGGATCAACGCGCCGCGCCAGAATCGTTTCATGTCATTCTCCCGTTTGGGCCATCCTGGAAAAATCCGCCGTCGACCGGATAGCTTAGTCCACCGCCGCGCCCGCCGCAAGTGGAGGGGGAGTTCTTCTTGCGATTTCGCGCCGGAAGCGTAGAATACCGCCGGACGCGTCAGCGGCGACCGAGGCGGTCGGCCCCTGGCAAAGCCACGGCAATAAGGAGAGGACCATGTCGACGGGAATGCGGCGGTGCGCGCGGAATGTCGCAGCCGTTCTGGCCGTTTTGTCTTTCGTCTGCGCCGCGGCGTTCGCGGCGCCCATGGGAACCGCCTTCCTATTCAGCGACACCATCGGTAAGACCGAGGCCAAGGTGAAGAGCCCGTGCGACATGCGCTTCACTCTCTGGAATGCCGCCACCGGCGGCTTGCAGATCGGCGGCGCCGTGGACCATTCGGGCACGGTGATCACCAAGGGCGCGTATACCGTCTCGCTCGATTTCGGCGCGGGCGCATTCAACGGCGAGGCGCGCTGGGTGCAGGTGGCGTATCGCGCCGTGGCGGGGACCGGCACCTATATCCCGCTGGCCACGCGGCGGCCCCTCGGTAATTTGATGCAGAGCCTTTACGCCGCGACGGCCGGCGACGCAGACACCCTGGACGGATTGCACGCTGCGGAAATCGCGGCGGGCGCGGCGGGGCCGGCAGGACCCACGGGCCCGACCGGCGCTGCTGGCGCAACAGGTCCGACCGGCGCGACCGGCGCAACGGGTGCGACGGGTGCGACGGGCTCGACCGGCGCAACAGGCCTGACCGGCGCAGCGGGTGCGGCCGGCGCTACCGGAGCAACCGGCGCAATGGGCCCCACGGGCGCAACTGGTTTGAGCGGGCCCGCGGGCACGCCCGGCAGCCTGGACGCCTGGTCGCGCATCGGCAATGCGGACACGACGCCCGGCACGAACTTCCTGGGCACCACGGATTCGCAGGCGCTCGTGCTCAAGACCAACGGCTTGGAAGCGATGCGCATTCTCGCGGACGGCACGGTCGGCGTCGGCACGACCGGGACCGTGGCGAAGTTCCAAGTGTCGACCTTCGATTCCAACTCCGGCGCGCAGGCGGTGCGCGGCAGCGCCACAGCCACCGGCGCAAGGACAAACTACGGCGGCTACTTCACGGCCGCAGGTGAGAGCGGCGTGGGCGTCAGCGGCTCTGCCGTGGCCGGCGGCGACATCAGCAACGTCGGCGGCAGTTTCTCCGCAGGGGGCAATTTCGGCACCGGGGTCTTTGGCACGGCGTCATTCCTGGCCGTTCAGGGAATAGCCACCGGAACAGGGGATCTGGGCAACTATGGCGGCTACTTCACCGCCGGCGGCAACGCGGCGCGCGGCGTCTATGCCTCGGCGACGGCGACCGGCGATGTCACCAACTACGGCGGCTATTTCATTGCTTCGGGCAACAGCGGCGTCGGCGTTGAGGCCACGGCGCCGCATCTCGGGGTGGAAGGGAACGCCTCCGCACCCGGCGCGGTGTCGAACATCGGCGGCCACTTCACCGCCAACGGCGACACGGGAACCGGCGTATCCGCCTGGGCGCCGTACATGGGTGTCCTGGGCATCGCAGGCGCGGGCTCCGGCGCCACCTATGGCGTGTATGGACAGTCCTCCAGCCCCTCCGGGTACGGGCTGGCCACCCCCAACCGCATCTTTGCCGGCGGGCAGATCGTGTCCATGGTCGCCACCGGCACCGCCCCGTTCGCCGTCAGCTCGACCTCGCTGGTCGCCAACCTCAACGCGGACATGCTCGACGGCGACCACGCTTCTCAAATGGCGCATCTGGCCAACAACAACCTGTTCACCGGTTTGCAGAACACGTTCACGTATAGCGGCGGAGCGGTCATCACCATTCAGCCGAACGACGCGACCAAAGTCATCGACACCTCGACCGGCGCTTACCTGGGGGTTGACGGCAACTGGCACGACACCTCCGACCGGGCGCGCAAAGAGAACCTCACCGCCGTGGACACGCTGGCGATTTTGCGCACACTGGCCGCCGTGCCGGTGCAGGCATGGAACTACAAGGTCAACGGCCCGTCGGTCCAGCACCTCGGCCCGATGGCGCAGGACCTCTACGCCGCCTTCCGGCTCGGCGGCGACGACAAGACGATCTGCGCGCTGGATGCCAACGGCATCGCCCTGGCCTCCATCCAGGGGCTCTACAAGGTCGTTCAGCAGAAAGAGGCAGAGATCGCCGCGCTGAAGAAGGAGTGCGCGGATCAGCGCGCGGCGGCGCAGGCGCTGGAGCGCCGGCTGCAGGCGCTGGAGGCGGCCGCCGGGAAGTGATCGGCTGGAGCCAGCGCGATACCCTGCGAAGGCTTGCTTAGCCCTTCGCTGGGTCGGTTGGTGTGCGGAGAGCCTTGCGAAGGCCTGAACGAACCTTCGCAAGGCTTTTCCTTTTGCTCCTGGCGCGGACATGGATCGAGGTCTGGCTTACCCCGGGGCGGATGGCCTATAATAGGCGGCAGAAGGAGGCCATTATGCCCATGATTCTTCACGCACCGCGCCGCATGTTCCTCGGCTCGCTCTTCCTGCTGGGATGGGCGGCCATCGCGCCGCTCGGCTGCGCGCAGACGCCGGAAAAGGCCGTCAGCGAATCGCGTAACCTGATGAGCACCACCATCACCCTCACCATCGCCGCTCGGGATGAGGCGACCGCGAAGGGGCATCTCCGCGCCGCGTTCGACCGGCTCGACACGCTCCAGCGCGAGCTCAGCGCGCATGATCCCAAATCTGAACTGGCCCTGGTCAACGCCGAAGGGGCCCAGCGCCCGGTTCGCGTGGAGCCGGATCTGTTCGACTGCATCGCCGACGGCGTGAAATGGTACGACCTGACGAACAAGACCTTCGATATCACCTGCGGCCCGCTGCTCCAGGTCTGGCGCGAGGCGGGCAAGGCGGACCGGCTGCCCACTCAGGCGGAGCTCGACGCGGCGCGCGCGCTGGGCGGGGCCGATCAGGTTCTTCTGGACTCCGTGGCGCACACGGTGAAACTGCCGAAGCCCGGCGTTCAACTCGACCTGGGGGGGCTGGGCAAGGGATATTGCATGGACCGCGTGCTGGAAGTGCTGAAGAAGCGCGGCGTGCATAACGCCCTCCTGGCCGGCTCCGGCGATATCTACGCGATGGGACACAACCCCGAGGGCCGCCCCTGGCGCATTGGCGTGCAGGACCCGCGCCAGCCGAACAACCCCGCCGCCCTGCTGGCGGTGCTCGAGCTTACGGACCAGGCCGTCTCCACCTCCGGCAATTACCAGCGCTATGTGACGATCCAGGGGAAGCATTACTCGCACATCGTGGACCCGCGCACCGGCTGGACCGCGGACAACGTCCCGAGCGTCACCGTCGTCGGCCCGGACACGACCACCACGGACATCCTGGACACGGCCCTGAGCGTCATGGGGGTGGAGGAAGGGCTCAAGTACGTCGAGGCGCACAAGGGGCTCGAAGCGATGTTCGTCACGTTCGACAAGAACAACGAGCCGGTGGTGACGCAGAGCAAGGGGTTTGTCAATTACATCGCGGGCTGGAAAGACAGGCCGAAGTGACGGCCGTGGGTTTGCTGTAGGGGCGCAGCATGTCGTTCGACCCTGAGGCTCTCGATGGGCTGCGCCCTGGTTGTGGTGAACCGCGCCAACTTCCGCCTCAGCGCAGATAGAACGGATTCGTGAACAGCCAGGGCCTCCCGCGGCGCAGCACCTCGAAGCGATACACCCCCGGCCCCGCCGGTTCCCCGTGCAGCGCGCGTCCGCGGGCGCAGAGGCGGCAACGGCCATCCTGCAGCCAGCGAATCTCCCCCTCCTCCGGCAGCGACAGCGTCATCACCGCGCCGTGGGCGAACGGCGCTTCCTCCCCCATCTGCAGGAGCCGCCCATCATCGAAGAGGCAGCCGCAGCGCGCGCCGGTCGAATCCGCCAGCGCGTCGTGCGCCAGGAAGCCGCGCCCCTCCGCCAGCGCCGACCAGATCGCCGCGTCCGGATCGCGCCGGTATTCCGTCTCCTCGATGAAGAGGTGATTGCGCAGGAAGCGGAACATCCGCTCGTAGCCGAACACCTTCCAGCCGGTCAGCGGAACCGGCTTGGCGTGGCAATCGACGCCCCCCCATCCGGCCAGCCGGCGGCTTCGGCCCATTTCATCCCACATCGACAGCACGCCGGGATACGGCCCGCGCACCTTGCTCTCCGGATGCCGCCAGAAGCTGTACGCCTCCGGCAGCCGCCACCAGGCCACCCCATCCACCCAGTCATGCGTGTACGACCAGAGTTCAAGGCCGCGAATGGCGGGGTGGCTCCAGTTGTACCAGGGGGGCTGGCGGATCCCCAGCAGCGGCTTGTTCTTCCCCAGCGGGTGCGCGACCAGCGCATACCCCCCCTGCGCCACCACCTCATCCAGCGCCCGCGCGTTGTGCCGCGCCGCGTACCCCTCGCAATGGTCTACCCGCAGCGCCAGGACGTGCGCCTGACCCCTGGGGGTGATCTCGACGCCCACCATCAGCCGCACCCCGCTGCGCTCGCCGCCCCATCCCTCGCGCGCCGCCGCGAGGCTGTCGTGGTCGGTCAGCACGACGTGGTCGAGCCCCGCCTGCCGCGCGGCGCGGAGAATCTCCTCCACCGTCCCGGAGCCGTCGCTGTACCGGGAATGCACGTGAAGCGCGCCGATATGTTCCTGCCAGACCATCCTGCTCTCCCGGGCGAACCGGGGTCAGGCATCTTTTCACAACGGTGAAAAGCAGCCAGACCCCTTTTCCCTCCTGAAGGAGCCTGAGCATACGGGAGGGACTGCGGGGAATGCAAGCGGCGGAGAGGGGGGACCGGGATCAACGTTCAACCAATACTTTGGCAAGCTTGTGCGATGACAAGGCGCGACAGTGTGGACTGCGGCGGCAAAGACGCCGCTTTGTCTTGGGCCGGATTCGCTCATGCGCGGGGTCGGCCGGGAATGGCCCGTTCGTACGCAGCCAAAGCGCCGCCTTTGGCGGCGCACTCCAAGTCCTGCGCAACCGGCATCCCCCCTCTTGTTTCCGCTTGTTGACATCCTGCCGGGCGGTGCGTAACATACTTGGTTGCCGTCCGGCGCAGCCCAGAGCGTTCAGGTCGAATCCTCGGCCGTCTGTTTCGATCCGGGACATATTGCCGCCTGGCAGCGCCGTCCGATCATCGCAAGCCGCCGGCCTCGGCCGGAGCATCACACTGGAGACGCCTATGACCTTGCTGACGGAAACGACCGTCTGGCCGGAATTTCTTGATGCCATCCGCAAGCGAGTCAGCCAGCAGCAGTACGCCACCTGGTTCCAGAACCTCAAGCCGGTCTCCTGCAGCGCGGAAGAATTGGTCATCCGCGTGCCGAACAACTTCTTTAAGGAGTGGCTGGCGCAGAACTACCTGAAACTCCTTCAGGAGTGCGCTGTGCAGGTGATGGGCGGCCAGCCGGCCATCCGCTTCAGCCTGGACGCTTCCGCCCCGGCCCCCGCGCCGCGCGAGCCGGAGCCGCTGGAACAGCTCCCCATGGAACCGGTCGTGATCGGCCCCGGCCTGCGGCTGAACGAGCATTACACGTTCGACTCCTTCGTGGTGGGCCCGTCGAACCAGCTCGCGCATGCCGCCGCCATCGCGGTGAGCGAAAGCCCCGGGCGCACGTACAATCCGCTCTTCCTGTACGGCGCCGTCGGCCTGGGCAAGAGTCATCTGCTGCAGGCGATCTGCCACGTCGGCCGCGCGAAATTCGGCGCGCGGCGCATCGCGTACCTCTCCTGCGAAACGTTCGTCAACGAATTCATCGCCGCGATTCAGCGCAACGACCTCCCCTCCTTCCGCGCCCGCTACCGGCAGCTCGACTTCCTCTTCATCGATGACATCCAGTTCCTCTCTCGCGCCGAGCGCAGCCAGGAGGAGTTCTTCCACACGTTCAACGATCTCTACAACGCGCAGAAGCAGATCGTCATCTCCAGCGACCAGCCGCCGCAGGACCTTTCCGGCCTGCAGGAGCGGCTCACCTCGCGGTTCAAGAGCGGGCTGGTCGCGCGCATCGACCCCCCCGGCTACGAAATGCGCGTGGCGATCCTCCATCGGAAGGCGGAGTTGCGCCAGGTGGAGATCCCGGACGACGTGATCGAGTTCATCGCCAACCTGATCACCAGCAACATCCGCGAATTGGATGGCGCGATCACCAAAGTGCTGGGGTATGCCTCGCTGTTGAACAAGCCTATCACGCTGGAAGTCGCGCGGACGGCGCTGCATGAGCCGGCTTCGCCGATGGCGGCGGTCACGATAGAAGAGATCATGCGCGTCGTCACGGCGCATTTCAACGTGCGCGTCGCCGACCTTCAATCGAAAAAGAGGACGCGCTCGATCGTCATGCCCCGCCAGGTCTGCATGTATCTGGCGCGCGCGCTGACGACTCTCTCACTGGAGGAAATCGGGGGGTATTTCGGCGGCCGCGACCACAGCACGGTGCTCCATGCCGAGTCCAAGATTGCGGAAGATGTCCGCAATAATCCCTCTCTTTCCAAAACCATGGATCAACTCAAGCAGAGCCTCACGACGTCGTCGGGCCGATGAGGCGTTAAGAATCTGTGCAGAAGGGGAAAGTTTCTGTGGATAATATGAGTGCATCCTGCCATCACTTAACAGCATCAATTCTGATGCGGTTGGATTGTGGGGTTGCGCACATATCTTCAATAAAGTTATCCACACTAATTCAACGGTTATCCACATCGTACTTTATTACGTAACTCGTTATGTGTTAGAATGATAGAAACACGGAGTTTGTTGTGCTCCACATATTGTCGACCTTGATGGATGAAGATGATTATGTTAGAATTACACTCCATTAACCATCTAGTTTCGGAGGGTCCGCGATGAACGTCTCTTGCTCACGCACACAGCTTCGCGAAGCTTTGCGAGTTGTCTCGGGAGTTGTGGATCCTCGCAACATCAAGCCGATTCTCAAAGACATCCACATCAAGGCGCTTAGAGATAAATTGGAAATCTCAGCGACAGACCTTGAGGTGGGGCTCAAGTTCTTCGTTCGCGATGTTCAAGTCTCCAAACCAGGTGGCATCGTCATCCCGGCGGATCCTCTTGGCGGGATCGTCAACGAGAGCCGCGATGAAAGACTTTCCCTGAGCGTCGCAAACAGCGCGCTTCATGTGGAAGGAAAAGGAAGCAAGTTTCATGTCGTGGGGGTCTCTGAAGAGGAGTTCCCGGAGATACCGGACTTCCCGGATGAAGCCTGCCTTGAAATCGAGGGGGCCGTTCTCCGCGAAATGATCGAAAAGACGGTCTTTGCAGTTTCCTCCGAGAAGCAGAGGTATGCGCTGAACGGCGTGCTTCTGGTGACCAAGGAGAAGACGGCGAAGATCGAAATGATCGGGACAGATGGACACCGGCTGGCCGTCATCCGCCGCAAGGCCAATGCGCCCGCCCCCAGCAGCAACTCCGCCATCATCGCGGTCAAAGCGCTGCAACAGTTGCAGAAGATGATCGGCGATGAAGAAGTCGTGAAGATAGCCATCCATGAGCGGCAGGTGATGATGCGCACGGAGAACGGCGTGCTGGTCGCGCAACTCGTGGAAGGACGCTTCCCGGCGTACAAGGAGGTCATCCCGGAAGATTGCGACAAGCGGCTGGAAATCTCCGCCGAGGAGTTGGGGAACGCGGTGCGGCAGGCGGCGGCGCTGACGGCCGGCGAGAGCGCCGCGGTCTGGCTGAAGCTCAGCGGCAGCAAGTTGGTGGTGGAATCCAGCGACCCCGAGCGCGGCGAGGCGCGCGTGGAGATCGAAGCGAAGTATGAAGGCGCTCCCATCGAAATACGCTTCAACCCCGATTTCCTTCTGGACGGGGTGAAGGCCATGGGCCGCGACACCATCCGCTTCGAGATGAAAGACGCCGCGCGCGCGGCCGTGATGCGCGCCGGGGCCGATTATCTCTATCTCCTCATGCCGATCGTGCAGGAATGACCGGGAGGCGGCAATCGTCGGGCTGGCCGGAGGAACGCCGCGCCGTGCCGCTTGGCGACGCGCTGGGCGGCTTCCTCAAGCACAGCGGCCTCACCAGCCTGATGAAGTTCCCGGAACTTCACGATGCCTGGCAGAAAACGGTCGGCGAGGACATCGCCGGGCACACGCGAGTGAGTCGATTTCAGCGCGGGGCGCTGGAGATCGCGGTCGACTCCTCCGCCCTGCTCAACGACCTCCAGTTCCACAAGGCGGCGCTGCTTCAGGACCTGCGACGCGAGGTGCAAAAGCCGTTCATTTCAAGCATCTTTTTTGCGCACAAACCGCACCAGGAAGACCATGACGGAGAAGAAAGATAAAGAGGAAGTCGTTGCGGTCGCCGCGCCCGCCGACAGCGGCGCAAGCGCCCCGGCGCTGGACGGCAGCGAAGGATATACCGCGAGCAACATCCGCGTGCTCGGCGGCATCGAGGCGGTCCGCCTGCGCCCGGCCATGTACATCGGCGACACGAGCCAGCGCGGCCTCCACCACCTGATCGAAGAGGTGCTGGCCAACTCGGTGGACGAAGCGATGGCGGGCAAGTGCAAGAACATCGACATCATCCTGTGCGCCGACGGCAGTTGCTCCATCACCGACGACGGCAGCGGCATCCCCGTCGACACGCACGAGGCGACCGGCAAGTCCGCGCTGGAAGTGGTGATGACCATCCTCCACGCCGGCGGCAAATTCGACCACGATACGTACAAGGTCTCCGGCGGGCTGCACGGCGTCGGAGTGACCTGCGTCAACGCGCTGAGCGAGTGGATGACCACGGAATCGCGGCGCGGCGGCGCGGCGTACTTCCAGGAATATGCGCGCGGCGTGCCGGTCACCCCCGTCGAGCGGCGCGGCGTCACCAAGGCGCGCGGCACGCGGCAGACCTTCAAGCCGGACGCGGAGATTTTTGAGACCGTCGAGTTCAAGTACGAGATCGTCGCGGCGCGCGCGCGCGAGCTGGCCTTCCTCAACAGCGGACTGCGCATCAGCGTCAAGGATGAGCGGACCGACAAGGCGGAGTCCTTCTACTACGAGGGGGGGCTGGCCGCCTTCGCCGAGCATCTGAACCTCGACAAGCACGTCATCCACCCCGAGGTGGTCTACCTGCAGAAGCAGGAGGGGAACTACCAGGTGGAGGTGGCGCTCCAGTACAACGACGGCTACGCCGAGACCGTCCTCTCCTTCGTCAACAACGTGAACACGGTCGAGGGCGGGACGCACCTGAGCGGCTTCCGCGCGGCGCTGACGCGCACCTTCAACCAATACGGCAAGAGCCTGGGTGTGCTCAAGGAAGGGGAGCAGTTGACCGGTGAGGATTACCGCGAGGGGCTCACCGCCGTCGTCTCCATCAAAATGCCGGACCCGCAGTTTGAAGGGCAGACCAAAACCAAGCTGGGCAACCGCGACGTGCAGGGGATCGTCGAGCAGCTGACCAACGACACCCTCGGCACCTACTGCGAGGAGCATCCCCGCACCGCCAAGTCGATCTGCGGCAAGGCGAGCGAAGCGGCGCGCGCGCGCGAAGCGGCCCGCAAGGCGCGCGACCTGGCGCGCCGCAAAGGGGCGCTGAGCAACAGCGACCTGCCCGGCAAGCTGGCCGACTGCTCCAGCCGGGACGTCGAGACCACCGAACTGTTCCTCGTCGAAGGCATCAGCGCAGGCGGCACCGCCAAGCAGGGGCGCGACCGCGTCTTCCAGGCCATCCTCCCGCTGCGCGGCGTCGTGATCAACGTCGAGAAGACCACGCTGGACAAGGTGCTGGCCAACGAGGAAATCCGCACGCTGGTCAGCGCGCTGGGCACCGGCATCGGCGCGGAAGAATTCGACCCGTCCAAAATCCGCTACAACAAAATCATCATCATGACCGATGCGGATGTCGACGGCGCGCACATCCGCACGCTGCTGCTCACCTTCTTCTTCCGGCAGACGCCGCAATTGATTGAGCAGGGGCACATCTTCGTGGCGCAGCCCCCCCTCTACCGCGTCAAACGCAAGGGGCGCGAGGAGTACGTCTACGACGACAAACACCTCCAGCAGTGGCTGCAGCGCCTGGGGGTGGAGGGGACCGGGCTGACCATCGACTGGGGCGCGGGCAAGACCACCACGATGGGGGAAGAGGACCTCAAGAAGCTGCTGGCACTGTGCGAGCGCGTGGAAGGGCACGCCGCGGTGCTGCGCCGGCGCGGGGTGAAGTTCGGCGAGTACCTGCGGCTGCGCCGCAGCGGCGGCGGCTTCCCGATGTACGCCATCCGCAGCGCCGGCCCCACGCAGTACATGTACTCCGAGGAGGAATTGCGCGCGTTCCTCGACGAAGAGACGCGCCGCAAGGGAGAGGTGGAGATCGTCGAAGAGGAAGCCGCCAAGGGGGAGGATGGGGCGCCCAAAGCGGAGGCGACCGAGGACGCCGCGCTGGTGGACCGCCCGGTCTCGGTGCAGATCGTCGAACTGCATGAGAGCCGCGAGGCGGCCAAGACGGTCGAAATGCTCGAAGCGCTGGGGTTCACCGTGGAGGATTTCCTGCGCGAGGGAGAAGGCCCGCCCGCCTACCGCCTGCGCACCGACAGCGGTGAGGAGGCGGTGGTCTACAACCTCGGCGAGGTGCTGCCCGCGATCCGCGAACTGGGGCGCCGCGGCCTGGAGATCCAGCGGTATAAGGGTCTCGGCGAGATGAACGCGGAGGAGTTGGCCGGGACGACCATGAACCCGCGCTCGCGCACCCTGCTGAAGGTCAGCATCAACAACGCCGCCGACGCCGACCGCATCTTCATGGTCCTTGCCGGCAAGGATGTCGCCCTGCGCCGCAAGTACATCGAAGAACACGCGCTGGAAGTGCGGAACCTGGACGTGTAGCCCGAGGGGGGCATTGCGGAAGTGTAGGGGCAAGGCATGCCTTGCCCCCTGGGCGATCGCCCTTCCCGACCAGGGCGCAGCATACTGCTCCCCAGTAACGGCACCGCGGGCGTTCCGCCCGCGACGCGGACTGGATAGTCCGCGCCACACACGGCTCGCACTCCGAGTGGCCTATTTCACTGCCCCGTCTGGTACGTCCCGCTTTCGACGCCATCCTGGTTGATGATGTAGGTTTCGCCGGAGGGGAGCAGGGTGGCCTGGATGGTGTACGTCGTGGCGGTGGAGTCGACGATGTAGTTGCCGGACTGGAAGAACTTGCCGTTCAGGTCGGTGGGCATGATGCCGATGGCGCTCAGGGACGAGGCGTCCACGTGGTTGAAGGTGGGGTAGTTCCCGCCGTGCGATGCGGTGTAGACGCGCATCGCGGTGCGGATGGTGCCGACGCCGGAAATCCCCTCGCTCATGCGCGCGGCCACGACGTTGGCGTGGTACATGGGGAGCTGAATGGTCGCCAGAATCGCCACGATGATCACGACGATCATCAGCTCAATCAGCGTGAACGCGCTCGCGCGACGGGGCATAAAGGCAAGCGAATGCATCGGGCCTCCTGGTCAGAGAAGCCGGCAGGCACCACCCCTTGCGTCGTTACCGGAGAAACATCCGTATGTTCGATTCTAAGATGTTTGCGCAGGCGCGTCCAGTAAATCTTCCGAACCGCGGTCCTCCGCCGGCCACATTGACCTGTGGCACAGCCGCCCTCGGCGGTGCGGGGGTCTCGCTCGTATCAGCACAGCCGAGAGCGGCTGTGCCACACCGGAGCGCTCACACCAGGTCCTTGTCCCCGGGAATGCGCGGCACCGAGCCGTCGGTCAGGCGATATAACATCTCGCCGGCCTTGGGGATATGCGCAATCCCCTCCTCCTCGCGCCCGGCGAATTCCTCCACGCGAATCTGGTCGGGGTCCATGTAGCCCAGGTTCACCTTGCGGCAGCGTTCCTTGGGAATCCGCGTCGCCAGGATCACGTTCACGCGCGGCTTCTCCACGCCGTTGATGAACGTGCCGATCCCCTTCACGTGCGTCGAGTGCGCCAGCACGCCGCGCGGGATGTGCGCGAACTGCTCCATGCGCGTGCGGAAGTAATCGCGCACGTGGTACCCCACGGCGTCGAGCGCCTTGCCGTGCGTGTAGGAAATTTCCGTGATGTGCGGCGCGTAGATGATGAGGTCGGCGCCGTCGGCCAGCGCCGGCTCCAGCTTGTACATGCACTTGCCGGCGGTCCAGACGTCGTCATACATTTTGGGGGCGCAGGAGAGGACGCGCTTGAACGGTT
This sequence comes from uncultured Planctomycetota bacterium, assembly GCA_903901045.1. Lineage (GTDB taxonomy): Bacteria > Planctomycetota > Brocadiia > CAIUPP01 > CAIUPP01 > CAIUPP01. The sequence continues at coordinate 77,493 of CAIUPP010000061.1, read as the reverse complement.
TCGGGACGTAGCAGATGTGCAGCTCGCGGGAGAGCTCCGCCGCCTTTTCGTACGCCTCCTCGGGCGTTCCGGTGTACAGCCCGTACACCTCGCCGTGGTGGATCACCAGGCTGAAGCAGAGCTTCGGCTTCTTGATGAACGCCGCCGCGCGGTCCACCACCTGGCGCACGGGGGTCATCTTCGTGCCGATGATCACGGGGATCGTCAGCATCGCTCCGAGCCAGTGGAAAAAATTGAGCACCTCCGGGCCGCTGACGCCGGGGAAGAAGTACTTGTTCCCGCCGCTGAAGCCGACCACCTCATGCGGGAAAGTCGGGCCGATGATGCAGACATGGTCGTAGTCGTCCAAACGGCGGTTCACCTCGACGCGCACCGCCTCGCGCAGCAGGCCGCGCGAGATCTCCTCCACCTCATCCGCCTCCAGCGTGCCGACGTGCTTCAACTCGTCGGGCTTGTCCCAGCGGTGGTTGAAGATGCCCACCTTGGCGTATTTTCCGCGGCGTTCCTCGGGGGTGAGGCCGAGCAGCGCGTTGATCGCCTCGTCGTTCATGGGCGGGTGGGTGCCCAGCGCGATGAGGAAATCCAGCTTCGACGCCTCCGCGCCGGCCGTCTCGCACATCGTGCGGAAGAGGAACGGGAGCGGGCAGGTGCGGGTGCTGTCCGGGATGATGCAGAGGAGCTTCTTGCCGCGCAGGCCGGCGGCCTTGACCGCTTGGGCGAAAAGCTGGCGCACCTCCTCCTGTGTCAACGCGTGTTCTTTGTAACCAATGCCTTTGGCTGCCATTCCTGGGCTCCGGGAAGAAACAACGGAATATCGCGCAATGCCGTATCTTAGCAATTGGCGGAGGAGGGGTGCAATGCTGGGCGAGGGCGCCGAGCGCTATGCGGGCTGGAGGGCAAGGCATGCCTTGCCCCTACAGAACAGGACGGCGCGCTGCCCCCTGCGGGTTACGCTTATCTGCGCGCTGGCTGCGCCGCGCCCGCACCGTCTCGCGCAGGAGGTATTCGATTTGCCCGTTGACGCTGCGCAGTTCGTCGTCGGCCCAGGATTGGAGTTCATCCCAGAGCCCGGCGTCTATGCGCAGAAGGAAACTTTTCTTCTCACCCATTTGTTTGCCGTTGTTCCGCTGCCGTCACCCTGAACTGCCTTTCTCCGTGTCTCCGCGGTGAGCCCGGGGCGTCGATTAATGGTATAGCGTCCCCGCGTTGATCACCGGCTCCGCCTCGGTCATGCCGCACAGGACGACCAGCAGGTTGCCGACCATCGCCGCTTTGCGCTCCTCGTCCAGCTCGATCACCTTGCGCGTGGAGAGCTCCGTCAGCGCCATCTCGACCATGCTCACCGCGCCCTGGACGATCTTCTGCCGCGCGGCGACGATGGCCTCCGCCTGCTGGCGGCGCAGCATCACCCCGGCGATCTCCGGGCTGTACGCCAGGTGCGTCAGCCGCGCCTCCTCGACCAGCACCCCCGCGCGGGAAAGCCGCTCGCGCAGTTCCCCCTCCAGGGCGTGGCTGATCTCGTCGCTGTTCCCGCGCAGGGTGACCTGCGTCTGCGCCGCGTTATCCATGTGATCGTACGGGTAGCTCTGCGCGAGGTGGCGGACGGCCGTCTCGCTCTGGATTTTGACGTACTGCTGGTACGACTCGATGTCGAAAAGCGCCTTCGCGGTATCTTGGACGCGCCAGACCACCACCGCGCCGATCTCGATCGGGTTGCCCCGCTGGTCGTTCACCTTGAGCGCCGAAGTCTCGAAGTTCCGCGCGCGGACGGAAATGCTCAGGTCCATGGAGCTCATGACGCCGTGCTGCACGCTGAATGGGTTCGCCCAGAAGAAGCCGCTGGTCTTGACGGAGCCGACATATTTCCCGAACAGGACCAGGACGCGCGCCTCCCCCGGCTGCAGGATGAAGAACCCGGCGAGCATGAGCAGATCGAAGAGCCCCAGCGCCACGATGGCCAACAAGAGCCACGCCGACTTGAATTCCACCGCCGCGCCGATCAGCAGCGGCACCCCCAGAATCAGGCAGCTCATCACCGGCAGCATCAGCCAACCACTCGTCGCCGTCGTTTCGCGCTCTTCCATTTGACGATTCCTTTCCCCTGAGAGATCACCCGCCCTGCGCTTTCAGAATGATATCATATAAATATCGCCTGTCAAGGGAGGGAGGGGCGGAAAATCACGAAGCCCCCATGACGAAGGATGAAGGAAACAGGGGACGGAACCGTTGTCGCAGCCAAGCGCCCTCGTGGTGCCTCCCCGACGGGCCAGCGCCGTCCCAATCGCCAATCGCTAATCGGTAATCGCAATTCGCAAATCATTCGTTCTTGACGTCCCGCGCCGCGTCTGTCATATTCAGGGGCATGAAAGCATCCAAGAGACAACTGGCGGTGGCGCGCGGGCTGGGGAGCCGCAAGGGACGCGAGGAGAGCGGACTCTTCGCCGTGGAGGGGGCGCGGCTGTGCGAGGAGCTTCTGGACTCCGGCGCGCCGGTGGAGTTTTTGCTGCTCTCCGAATTCGCGGACTCCGCGGCGCGGCGCGTGGCGGCGGAGTTCGAGGAGCGGAAAATTCCCATCCTGGAGACGGCCGAATTCGAGTTCGACAAAATCAGCGACACCGTGCACAGCCAGGGATTGCTGGCGGCGGCGCGCTGGCAGGAGCGGCGCTGGGCGGACCTGAAGTTCGGGCCGCGCGCGGTGGCGCTGGCGCTGGACAGCGTGAGCGACCCGGGGAATGTGGGCACGGTGATCCGCACGGCGGCGTGGTTCGGGGTGGATGCCGTGCTGCTGGGGCGCGGCAGCGCCGACCTGCTCAACCCCAAGACGGTGCGCGCGACGATGGGCGGGATGTTCCATCTGCCGGTCTGCCGCGACGTGCCGCTGGCCGAGGCGCTGGCGCGGCTGAAGGGGCAGGGGTTTGCGCTGGGCGCGGGGACGATGGACGGCGCGACGGAGTGGAGCGCCTGGGCGCGTTCGAGCCGCGCGGCGCTGCTGCTGGGCAGCGAGGCGCACGGGATCGCCCCGGAGTTGCAGGCGCTGGCCGATGCGCGGTACACGATCCCCAGCCGCGGGGCCGGGGAGTCGCTGAACGTCGCCGTCAGCGCGGGGATATTTCTTGCCGCGGTTAGCGGATGAATTGCGGAACGGATGATTGGCGAATAGCGAATTGCGAATGGCGATTTGCGAAGTGAACGACGCCGCGGTACGAGCTGCATTGGAGGGGTCGGCCAACCTGCTAATCGTAATTCACAGGTGCGCAGGGCGCACCGCGTAATCCGCATGCTCCGGAGAAACCATCCCATTCTGCTTGTTAGGCCGCGAAGCGGCCGTCGGACTCTAGCCCACGGCGAGCGAAGCGAGTCGTGGGGAGGAGTCATGCACGACCCGTGAGCCCCCGGAGGGGGCGACGGAACGTTCCGCCACAAGTCCGTCGCCCCCTTCGGGGGCTCTTGACACCAAGAACAGATCGGTTCCCCACGACTCGCTTCGCTCGCCGTGGGCTAAAGTCCGTCACCCCCTGCGGGGGTTCACAGAAGGGTTTCTTTCTACAGAGCATAATCCGTGTTCAGCAATCGCCGTGGTCCGTCTCATACCGCGGACTTGCCGTCGTTCGCCCCGCGCGATCCTTCTGCCACCACCCCCTGCCTGAGCCGTTCGGCCATTCCGGCGTATCCCAGCGCCGGGAGAATGCGACGCCATTCCTCCAGCTCGTCGAGCGTTTCGGGGAGGGGGAGGAAGCCGCTGCGCAGGTAGAGGCGGATGGCGGGGAGGCGATGGCGGTCGGTATCCAGCACGGCGTTGCGCCAGCCCATGTCTCGGAAGTACTCCAGACATCGCGCGAGCAGCGCCGAGCCGATCCCCTTCCCCTGGCTCTCCGCCTCCACCGCGAGCATGTGCACGTAGCCGGTCTGATCGCCGTAGGCCAGCTTCTGGAAAGCGCCGGCAGTCCCCACGAGACGGCCGGCCGACTCGGCCAGGAAAAGCCGTTCGGGGCGGAAGGCCTCATCGGCGCGCACGCAGCGCTCGAAGGTATCCTCCCCCCACTTCCCGCCGTAGACGGCGCGGACGAGGGCGAGCCATGGGATTTCGTCGCCGGGGCGATAAGTCCGCAGGAGGCAATCCGGCGGCGGCGCGGCGGGGGAAATCTCCCGCAGATGAGTGCGCGCCATGAACAGATGATCCTCCGGGCGCATCCGCTCTCCCTCTCGCAGAGAAACACCCCGGCGTCGTCAGAGGGCAAGGCATGCCTTGCCCCTGAAGGTGGAGGCCCGATCGACTAATGCCCGGCGCGGCGCGCACTTAACCCGCCGGCTGCGGCTTCTCCGTGAGGGCATCCAGCACATCCTGGGCGGAGGCGGCAAGTTCCGGGTCGGCGGCCACGCCCTTGGAAAGAAGCAGGAGCGCCTCCTCGGCCACGCCGCGGTTCAGCGGCCCGATGCGCGCAAGGGCCTCGACCGCGTACGGCGCCACGGCGGAGCCGCTGCGCGTCGCCAATTCCGCCACGTAGCCCACCGCCACGGGGCTTTCGGTGCGCGCCAGGGCGTCGATGATCCGGCGGCGCATCACCTCGCTGGAATCCATCGCCAGGATATTGCGCAGCGTGCGCGCCGCCTCCTCGCCGCTCTGGCAGTTGAAGACCGAATCGATAATCGCCTGCCGAAGCGCCATGTTCTCCTCCGGCGAGGCCTTGGCCAGACCCGAGACGCGCGCGGCGGGCGCGGTCCCGGTGGCAGGGGTGACGGCTTCGACCAGTTGCTTGTAGAGGCGCAGCGTCTGGTTCATCAGCAGCGCGGGGTCCTTGTTCTGGCGGAGCAGATCCGCCGCGGGGCCCGCCACGCCGGAGGCGTCCTGATCGAGCGCGGCCAGGATGGCGGCGCGCACGGCGGGGTCGGCGCTGAAGCGGCCGAGGATGCCGGCGGCGGCGCGGCGCACGTCGGGGCGCGTGTCCTGCAGGTACCGCTTGCCGATGGCGATGAGCCCCGGCTGCAAGGCCTCGGGCGCGCCGGGGGCGATCAGGGCGAAGGCGGTCAGATCGGCCGGTCCGGCCTGGCCGGAGGCGACCCAGTCGGCGAAGGGGCCGGGCTTGCCGGCGGCGGCAACGACGCGCATCAACACGGCGCGGCGCGCCTCTTCCGGCAGCGTCTCCTGCTTCAGGGAAGCCAGGATCGCCTGGACGGCGTCGGGGGAATCGAAGCGGGTCAGCGCGATCACCGCGGCGGACGCGACGGAGGCCTCGGTGCTGCGGGAGGCGCTCACGAGCGAGGGGACCGTGGCGGCATCGCGCAGTTCGCCCAGCGCCGTCGCGGCGGCGACTTTCACTTCCGGCTGCTTGTGCGCCAGCAGCAACACGAGCGCGCCGGTCGCCCCGGGGGCCTTGAACTGCGCCGCGGCGCGCGTCAGGACGATCAGCGCCTGCGCCTGCCCGCCAACGTCCTCTTTCGCCTCCTGCTGGCCTTCCGTCTTCACCTCCTGGGGCGGCGGCCGGTTCAATGCGGCGACCACGGCCTGCCCGAGCGACGTCTCATTTCTCTTGATGGCGGCTTCCGCGGTGGCGGCGACGACGCGCGGGTCGGCGTCGGCCAGTCCCGCCGACAGGACTTCTTTCAGCGAGGGGGAGGCGCCGGAGAGACGGCCCGCCGCCTGCACCGCGGCCAGGCGCACCTCGGCGTCGGGGTCTTTGGCGGCCGCCTGCAGCGCTTCGAGCGCGGAGGGGGTGGCGATACTGCCCAGCATGCGGACGGCGGAGACGCGCACGGAGGCATCGGCATCCTTCAGCATCACCGCCACTCCGGCGCCGGCCGGAGCGGCGGAGGGGCCGGAGATATGGACCAACTTGCCGACGCCGCGCAGGAGGTTCCCGCCGCCCGCCGGGACCGCCAGGGCGCGATAGGCGGCCATGCGCACGGAGGGGTCGGCCTCCTTGCTCGCTTCCTCGATCAACCCCCGGGCCTCCGCGGGCGCGCCCACCCTGGCGAGCGCATCCAACAACTGCGCAATCAGCGGCTTGGACTGGGTCGCGGTCTGTCCCGGCATCCCCGGCATACTCGGCGGCATCGGCCGCTCCGGGGGACGGCCCGCGTTGGGGGGCCTGGGCGGAGCGCCCGGTGCGGCGGGCGCGCCCGTTTCCGCGGTTGGCTTGGGCAGCGCCAGCTTGAGCATCCCGGCGAGGAGGCGGCCGGTCGCCGCGCGTCCGGCCCGAGCGGCCATGCCCGGCGCGGCTTTGACGATCTCCTCGGACAGGAGCTCGGCGGTCATCCTGTCGGTGAGCAGCGCCACGGCGTCGGCGGAGCCGAGTCGCGCCAGCGCGCCGGCGGCCTCGATGCGGATGGACGGGGCCGGGTCCTGCAACATCGCGCCGAGGGAAGGAACGACGCTGTCGTCGCCGACCTCGGCCAGCGCCGCGATGGCCTGCTGCTTTGCCGTGGCGTCGGCCCCGGTGAGCAGGGCGACGAATCGCGCGACCGCCTGCGCGTTCTGCCGGTGCGCCAGCAGACGCCAGGAAAGGGGCGTGGCGGAGTCCGTGCGGCTGGCGCTTCCTTGCGAGGAATCCTGCGGCGCCGCCGCGGCGCGCGCGGGCGCGGGCTGGGCTGCCGCGCCGGCGGTTCCTTCGGGGGTCTTGGCCGGCTCCGCGGGTTTCTGCGCCTCGGGAAGCTTGCGCGCCAGCACCAGATCGAGCACATAGGGGTCGAGTTTCATCAGGGCGTTGAGGACGGAGGGATCCTCCAGGAGCGCCGGCTTGGCGGCGTCGAGCGCGAGAATGAAATTGCGCCGCGCAGAGGGGGCGGCGATGAGCGGCCAGGCGCTTACCGCCTCCTGCACGCGCGAGGCGCTCCAGTCGGCCATGATCTTTCCGCAGGCATTGCGGGCCGCATCGTCGTCGATCAGGGAGAGAGCGATGACGGCGCCGACGGGGGAATTCTGCCCTGCGGCGGCGAGCTGCGCCAGCGTGGCGCCCTTGCCGCATCGCGCGAGGGCCAGCAGCATTTCGTTGTACCCCGCCGCCGAGGCCTGGAGCTTCTCAGCCAGCGGCAGCATGGTGGCGACCGACTCCGGCCCGCCGTAGATGACGAGACCGGCGAAGAGCGCTTCATCGGAGGGGGCGCGCGCGAGCTCTTCCTGCGCATCGCTCAGCGCAAACAGATCGGGGGACTGGATCGCTCCGGCGCCCGGCATCCCCGCCGCAGGCGCGGCGGCAGGCGCTCTCATTGGGGGAGGTATCCCGGCATTCGGCGGAGCGCCGCGCGCGCCTTCAGGCCCGGCTGCGCGTTTCTGCGAATCGCGCTCGCGGTCCAGGATCGCCTGGGCGGCGCCGGCGCTGTGGAAGATAGCGCTGATCGCCGACAGATCGGGGGTCGTCGCGAACGCGGCGGCGGGATATTTCAACTCGATATCGGCCTGTGCGGCGGCTTGCCGTCCCATGCCCGGTGGCATGGCGCTTGGCGGCGCGGCGCGCGGCGGCATGGCGGGGCGCATCCCCGGCGCGGTCTTCTCTGTGCCGGATCGCGGCGCGCCCTGCGCCAGCCGGGCGGCGGTGAGGTTCGGCGCCACTTGCACGGCCAGCGTGCCCAGCGCGCTGCGCCGATAGGTCGCCACCGAGCCCCCCTTGAACTTCACCACGCCCTCTTCGAGCCGGCTCAGTTCATCCATGCGCAGCGCTTTCCCATCGAGCCCTTCAAGGGTCCCGAAGTCGCGCTCGATGCGCGCCTCCAGCGAGCGCAGGTCCGGCGAGAGCGCCGAGCGCGCGCCGGGGGTCGTGAAGATGACGCGCTCCGAGGGCCCCTTGAGGGCCACGATCGTGTTCCCCTCCTTCTCCGCGGTGTAGCCGGAAGCGTTCCCCTGCTGGGTCAGGATGGCGCGATAGGCGCGCGCGGCGATGTAGAACGTATCCGCGTGCAGCGGAAGGGAATAGGAGATGTTCAACCCGCGCGCGGCGGAGAGCGGCAGCGTCTCGCTGGGACCGTCGGGGATGGAGAGCTTCAACTGGTGCTCCCCTTCGGCGAGATTGAGCGAACGCGATTCCCCCCGGGCCAGCGAAGCGACTTTCGCGCCGTCGAGTGACACTTCCAGCCGGGCATAGCGGGCGTTGGAGACGCGCACGCGCGGCGCGGTGGCGGCCAGGAGGTCCTGGTCCGCCGGGGTGAGGTATCCCTGCGCGCTCTGGGCCGGGAGAGCGGCGCGCCATTCGGCGGCGGAGAGGAGCCGCGTGAGGCCGTCGCTGAAGAAGACGTAGCGTTTGCCGGAGTTCTCGACCGACTCGAACAGCAGCGGGCGGAACCAGGCCAGCGCGGCCACCTCCGGCCCGACATAGGAGAGGCCGGTGTGAAGTTCGGCGGGCAGGCCGATATCGCCCAGCGCAGCGGGGGGCTTTCCGGATTTCTGCAACGCGGCCAGGAGCAGGCCGCCGGCGGCGGCGAGGCGGTCGCGCGCGATCAGGCGGGGATCCTTGAAGCCGTTCCACTCGACTTTCGGCGGCGCAGGCGCGGCGGCCTTGGTTTCCGGGGAAGGCGCGGGCGCCAGCGTGGTGGTGGTGACGGGGGCGGGCGGTCTCGCCGCGGCGGCGGGCGGCGGCTTGGGGCGGCGCGATTTCAACAGATAGGCCACCCCGAAGACGAGCCCTCCCACCAGCAACAAGCCGCAGCCTGCGATGCCGATGACCAGCATATTCTTCCTGAAGAAGCCGGCGACGCCCCTCTGCTTCGCAGCAGCCGCGGGGGCGGCGGGCAGGAAACTGGCGCCGCATTCGATGCAGATCGCCGCGGAGGGTTCCGCCGCTGCGCCGCACTTCGGGCATTTCTTATGCTGCTCGGGCGCTTGCTCCGGCGCGGCCAGCGGGATATCCTCTCCTCCCGCGGAGGGTTCCTGGACGGCGTGCGTTTCGGACAGAAGGGAGGGGGCAGGCGCGGGCTCGGCGGGGGGCGGGGGCTGTCCGGCCGCCAGAGGGAATTCATCGGCCAGCGCCGGGCGCGCCGCCTTGGGAGCGGGCGGCTCGATTTCCAGCGACAGCTCCATTCCCTTGCGCGAGGCGGGCTCGGGTGGCGGCGGCTCGACTGGGGGCGGCTCGGCCTGGGGTGGCGCGGGCGGAGTGGGCGCGGGCGCCGCGGCCGTCGGGATTTGAATGCTCGCGCCACAAGCGGTGCACTTGGTTCGCTTGCCGGCAAACTTGTCGTCAACCTTGAAACTCTTGCCGCACGCGCACTTGAACCGTATGGACATAACCCACTCCCCGGCTGATGAGCCGACACCGCGCCCACGCTAGTCTATGGCCCGCTTCGGATGGTTGTCAAGGAGGGAGTTGGAACAATAGAGAAACGGGGATGCCCGACGACGAATGGACGACGGGAAAGCGGACGGAGCGCGGCGGCGGATCGCCCGCAGAACTCTCCGACTGAACGCTTGCCGAGACATTCGGCGCGGGAGTTGCTATAATTTCTCATCAGGAGAAATCATGCGCTCAACGGTGTTGACGGCGGCCGTCGTGGCGGTTCTGGCCCTGGGTCTGGCCGGCTGCGGCTCCATGCCCTTTTTCGGCTCCTCCTCCAGTTCCAACGGCGCGCCGGAAGCGCCGGCCGCCGGGAGGGCCGCGGCCGCAGACGCAGCGTCCGCCGCCGCGACCGCTTCGGTCGCGGCCACCGCCTCCTCCGCCGCGCGGGCCTCCGCCGCGCCAGCCGCCGCGACGGCGCCGGCGCCGGCTGCCGCCGTGGCTGCGCCGGCCGCCACATCCCTGTCGGCCACCTCCTCGTGGAGTTCCCCGATCTCCACTATCGGCGGACTCGTCGGCCTGGGCGTGGCCTCCAGCACGTGGAGTTCCCCTGGCGCCGCGGCCGGCGGTCTGATCAGCCGCGGCTGGCTCACCTCCTCCGCCCCGACGGGAACCATTACCATCAACTCGCGCGGCGTTCACAGCGACTTCGCCCCCATGACCGGCCACATCGGTCCGCCGCAGCCATAGCATTCCCTCGCGGACTTCGAAAACGCCGGCGACCTGGAGCGCCGATGAAGGCGGGCGCATGGACCGTCTCGCTTGACCCTGTCCCCCTCCGCCCGGTATCTTTGCGATATGAGCCAATCCGCCTCCCAGCCAGCGAAACCCCGCCGCCCCGGCCAGTGCCGGCAGCTAATGCCGCCGGGGAAGGCGCCCGACCGCCTCATCACTCCCCAGGCGGCGGAGGAGCATTTCGTCTATCCCGACCAGGCCGGCCTTCGGCTCGATCAATTTCTCAAGGTCAAACTGCGCTGGCGCTCGCGCACCAAGGTGCAGGAACTGATCGAGCTGCGCGAGGTCACCTCGTCGGGGACGCGGCTGGATTGCTCGTACCGCGTCAAGTCCGGCGAGATGGTGCGCGTGCCGCTCCCCCCCGCCCCGGCGGACGCCTGCGAACGGATGGCGGAAATCCCGCTGGAGATCCTCTACGAGGATGACCAGCTTCTCGTTCTCAACAAGCAGCCGAACATCGTGGTCCACCCGGCGGGGAAACACCATTACGACACGCTCATCAACGCCCTGCACCTGCGCTACCGCAACCTGGAGGACCACCGCAAGGACGTCGTCCCCAAGCTGGCGCACCGCATCGACAAGGACACCAGCGGCGTGCTCGTGGTCTGCAAGACGGGGCGCAACGATCGCTCCGTGCCGCTCATCTTCGAGCAGAGCGACATCACCAAGGAGTACCTGGCCATCGCGGAGGGGGTGATCGAGCAGGAGGAAGGGCTCATCGACCTTCGGCTGGGCCGGGAGGAGCACGAGAATGCGAACCTCGCGCAGATGATGGTGCGCGAGGACGGCCAGGAGGCGCGCACGGGGTTCAAGGTGGTCGAACGCTTCGCGGCCTTCACGCTGGTGCGCTGCCGGCTCTATACCGGGCGGATGCACCAGATCCGCGTCCACCTGCAGGCCCTCGGGCATCCGATCCTGTGCGACAGGTCGTACGGTGTGCGGAGCAAGTTGTACTTGTCGGACCTGCGGGCATCCGGCCCGGACAGGGACGAGGGGAAGAGCGCCCATGCGGAGCGCAAGGGCAAGGCATGCCTTGCCCCTACAACGGCGGAGGGTTCCGCGCGAGCAAAGGACGAGGGGAAGAGCGTCCACACGGAGCGTAGGGGCGCAGCATGCTGCGCCCCCACCAACGAAACAGAGTCCGCGCAAACGCCGCGCGACCCGGGCGACATTCTGCTTCTCGACCGCCAGGCGCTCCACGCGGCGCGGATCACGTTCAAGCATCCTGCGACGAAGCAGCCGCTGACGGTCGAGGCGCCGCTGCCGGAGGATATGCGCCGGACGCTGGAGGCGCTGCGCAAGGGATGAGCAATTCCATTCAGGACAGAATCTTCGCCTTCGTCGCCGAGCGCGGCGAACAGGGGGCGGCGTCGCAGGAGATCGCCGCGCAGTTCCTCTTCCCCACCGGCAAGCCTTCCCCACTCACGGACAAGCTGGTGAAGACCGTGCTGGCGGGCGACCCGCGCCTGAGCCAGAACGCGTCGGGCGCCTGGGTGGCCGCGAAGGCGCCCGCGGGAGGAGCCGGTGCCGGGGAATACGCCATCCTCCAGACGACGCTGGTGCGCGACGGCGCGCGCTTCCTGGACGTCGAGTGGTTCGCGCTGCGGCTCGATTCCGCCGGCCGTTCGCAGGGGACGGCGGGCTCCCCCATCCGTCCGGACCCCTTCCCCTCCGGCCTCATTCTTCCGCCGAATTTGAAACAGGCGATCCGCCAGGCGCCGCCGGCGTCGGAGTGCGTCGCGAAAGCCGCCGAATTCGCGCGGGGCGCCACGTTGGTCGCTTTCCGCATCGGCGCGTTCCAGAACGCCGTCGCGCATGCCCTCTCCTTCGCCGGCGAGGAGGCGGAGACGCTCTCGCTTGAACGCCTGGCCAAGCGCACGCTGGGTGCGGGCGCAACCACGCCGGGCGGCCTCGCGACCAAGCTCGGGCTGCCCGCGCGCGAGCCGGCCAGCGCGGAGGAGAAGGCGCGCTTCATCGCCGAGATCTTCGCCGCGATGCTCGCGCGCTCGGAGGAGGTGGGCCTGGCCCCGCCTCAGGAATGGACCACGCTGCAGCATCCCGTCCGGCGCGAGGTGGATTTCAGCGGGTATGAATTCGACAAGGCGACCCTCGATCAGCTGCCCGAGGAGCCGGGGATTTACATTTTCAAGGAGGCCGGCGGCACTCCCGTGTACGTGGGGAAAGCGCTGAACCTGCGCCAGCGGGTGAAGAGCTACTTCCGCGCCCGCGTGCGCCGCGACGAGAAGGGGGAGCGCATCCTGGAGTCCGTCTCGCGGCTGGAGACCCGCCGCACCGGCTCCGAACTGGCGGCGCTGCTGGAAGAATCCGCCGCGATCCGCAAACTCCAGCCGAAGATCAATATCCAGTTCGACATCCACGAGCGCGCAGCGCTGGCGAAAGCGCCGACGCAGCGCCTGACGCTGATTCTGCCCGCGCCCGAGGAGGGACAGGCGGAGCTCTTCCTGCTCTACGGCGAGCGCGCGCTGCGGCGGCTGGTGATCCCGCGCGCGGAGCCGGAACAGGCGCGCGCCGCGCTGAACGAGTTCTTCTTCTCCACCCCCCCGCCGCCGAGCGACGCCGAGGAATTGCACATCGCCTGGAGCTGGCTGGAGCGCCACGGGGACCATGTGAATGGGTTCGACGTGGAGCTGGCCGGCGGCCTGGAGCAGGCGATGGCGCTGCTGGCGCGGTACACGAAGGAGGAGTCCGCGCCGGGGCGGGTGTATCATGTGTGAGGGCGCTCTGGCGAAGAAGGGCCTAAAGGACTGCAAGGACTGCAAGGACACATCCATGGTCCTTTTTGTCCTTGCAGTCCTTTAGGTCCTTTCGTTTCTGTTGCACCGCTGCGGCAAGCTGCTATCATATCGTGCAGGCAGGTTTCCCGTTTTGCGGAGAGGGTCCGCCGTGCGCGAGTTGCCGGTGAAAGAGCTTCAGGCGGCGCTGCTGCGACTGATCGAACAGGCCACTTTTGACCTGGGCGGCGCGGAGTGCGCGGCGCTGGCCGCCGCCGCGGCGCGCGAGAGCAGCGCCATCGGACGCGCTATCCTGGCCGACCTTCAGCACAACGCCGAAATCGCCCGGGCCGAGCGCCGGCCGCTCTGCCAGGATACCGGCGTCTCCGTGATCTTCCTGGAGATCGGGCAGGAGCTTCATCTCACCGGCGGCGACCTGGCCGAAGCGGTTCAGCAGGCGGTGGCCGAAGGCGCCAACCGCTTCCACCTGCGCAAGAGCATCCTCGACCACCCGCTCACCCGCAGGAATACCGGCACGAACGCGCCGGCCATCCTGCACACGCGCATCGTCCCGGGCGACCGCCTGCGCATTCTCTTCGCCGCCAAGGGCGGGGGCTGCGAGAACATGTCGCGCCTGGCGATGCTCCCCCCCTCGGCCGGGCGCGAGGGGGTGGTGGAGTTCGTCGTGCGCGCCGTGCGCGAATCCGGGGGCAATCCCTGCCCGCCGGTCATCGTCGGGGTGGGCCTCGGCGGAAACTTCGAGAAATGCGCGCTGCTGGCCAAGGAGTCGCTCCTGCGGCCGCTGGGCCAGCCGGCGGCCAACGCGCTGGATGCCGAACTGGAGCGCGAACTGCTCACTCAAATCAATGCCACCGGGGTCGGCCCGATGGGGCTGGGCGGGGAAGTCACAGCGCTGGCGGTGCACGTTGCATCGGCCCCATGCCACCTCGCGGCGCTGCCGGTCGCCGTCAACCTGGACTGCCACAGCCATCGGCATGCGGAAGTCGTCTTGTGAGCCGCGTATGTAGCGCGGACTATCAAGTCCGCGTCCCGCGCCACAGGCGCGGGGAAAGGAAATCGGAAAGAACGCACAATGATCGCGGGTTTGATAACCCGCGCTACACGTTCTCTCCGAGACGGGCGTTTGCCCTTTTCACCCCGGAGATGCGCAGGACGGCGAGAACTGAGAACTGAAGACTGAGAACTGAGAGATGAAAGACGGCGTCGTTCGTTCTCCGCGCCTCCGCGGTGAATAGATCGGCGCAGCAGGGAAGAGGAGAAGTATGGATAGCGCTCCCGTCAGGATCACCCCCCCGCTCAGCGAGGAGGCGGCGCGCCGATTGACGGCGGGGACGCCGGTGCGGATCAGCGGAATCCTCTACGCTGCGCGCGATGCCGCGCACAAGCGGCTGGTCGCCGCGCTCGACCGCGGCGAGCCGCTGCCGGTCGACTTGCGCGGCGCGATCATCTATTACGTCGGCCCCACGCCCGGCGCGCCGGGGCAGGTGGTCGGCGCGGCGGGTCCGACCACGAGTTATCGCATGGACGCCTACGCCCCGCGGCTGATCGCCCTGGGGCTGCGCGGGATGATCGGCAAGGGGGATCGCTCCCCGGCCGTCATCGAGGGGATGAAGCGCCACGGCGCGGTGTACTTCGCCGCCACTGGAGGGGCGGGCGCGCTTCTGGCGAAGTGCATCACGGCGTCCCGGGTGATCGCGTACGAAGACCTGGGCCCCGAGGCGCTTAGGGAGATGACGGTTCAGGAGTTCCCCGCCATCGTCGCGATTGATGCTGCCGGCAGCTCCCTCTACCGGAGCCAGGTGGAGTGTGGCCGCTGAAAGCAGGCGGTGTGGCGAGGGTTATCCAACCCGCGATTACCGTGCAGTTCTTCCGGTTCGTGAGGCCGATGTAGCGCGGGTTATCAAACCCGCAATCAGCGTGCGTTCTTTCCGCTTTCTTTTCCCCGCGCCTGCGGCGCGGGACGCGGACTGGCCGCTCGCTGTATCGGGGCAGCGAAGGGCGCCGCGCTTTTGCGGGAAAGCGCGCGCCATCGTGGGGGTGCTGGCGCAGGGGCAAGGCATGCCTTGCCCCTACAAACGCAAGGGCGCAAGTGGTTTACGGTGGCGGATTTCCCTACATGCGGGCTGTGGTGTGCGGCGACATTTCACCAAGGGCGCGAACCGGCCAAATACTGTAACATGAAATATAGCAGCCGCTTGCGATTTCGCTGCGCCAATGGCACGGGCATTGCGAAGATAGTCCTAGTGACGTTGCGGCGACAGGCTTATAATGGAGTTAGAGAAGACCATGCACGAGTTGCTGACCATGCTTCACCTGCGCTCCGACCCGTCGGCGCTGCTCCGGAACGAAACCGGGCAGGCCGCCACGGAGTACGCGCTGGTGGCGTTCTGGACGGTGATCGTGGTGATGGTTTCCATCGAGGCGATGCAGGCGGCGCTGCTGAACTTCTTTCAGGATGTGGCGTCGCTGATTTGTCTTCCGATTCCATAGGGTCTTAAGAGTTAACTTTTGGAGGGTACTGAAATGCGTCAGTGGATTATGAAGGTGAGCGGGTTGAAGAGCCGGAAGGGACAGACGACGGCCGAGTACGCGATCATCGTCGCGCTCGTGGCGGTCAGCTCCATCGCCGTGATCCTGATCTTCGGGGACCAGATCCGAGCGCTGTTCGGCAGCGAAGTCAAGCGGATCGGCACCGGCACGGAACAGACCGTTCAGGACAAGAGCAGCGAGGCGGACACCGCCACTTCTGGAAAGAACGTCAATACGTTCTGACGGCGCGTCCGCTGCCCGATCGGGCGTTGTCGCATGGATAACTCCGGCCTCTGCGCCCGCAGCGGTCGGAGTTATTCGTTTGAAGTGGAGCGCGCGGGGCTTCCGGTCTTGAAGCCGATATGGCGCGGGCCGCAGGCCCGCGAGAGACGAAAGCGGAATGAACGCACGATGACCGCGGGTTGGATAACCCGCGCCACATTATCGCAGGAACATTGAGGTGGGTTGATCTGTGGCAACCATAGAACTGGTTCGGCAGGGTTGTCTTCTCGCGCTGGCGGTCGTGTGCGTCTACACCGACATGGCGCGCGGGAAGCTTTATAACTGGGTGACGCTGGGGGCGCTAGCGATCGGGCTGGCCAGCGCGTACCTGATGGACACGAACCAGCCGGGCTTCTGGCACCTCGGCAACGCGGCGCTGGCGGCGGGGGTGGGGGCGGGCATTTTGCTGGTGGTCTATTTCATGGGCAGCCTGGGCGCGGGAGACGTCAAGATGATGGGGGCCGTCGGCGCGCTGGCCCCCTTCGCGGGCGCGGCGGGCGTCAGCGCCATCGGCTTCGTGATCATCGCGCTGATGTATGCCGCCCTCGTGGGCGCGGCCATTGCCGTCTGCGTGCTGATCTGGCAGCGACGGCTCCTGTCCGGCCTCAAATCCAGCCTGCGCGCCCTCTTCACTCTTCGCGCCAAGCCGGCCGACGGCGCGCCGGCGACGACGATCCCGTACGGCGTGGCCATCGGGATCGGGGTTGTGTGGGCGTGGATGGAGTTGCTGCTGAAGTAAACGGCGAGAACTGAAAACTGAGAACTGAAGACTGAGAACTGAGAGGATAAAACGTGGCGCAGAGCGGCAATTATGGTGAGCGCCTGCAAGAACTGGCCGTGAGGGTCATCGCGATGACGAACGCGCTGCCCAAGACGGCGGCGGGGCGGCATGTGGGACTGCAATTGCTGCGATCCGGCACGTCGCCTGGCGCCAACTACTGCGAGGCGAGATGCGCCGAGAGTCGCGCCGACTTTGCGCACAAGATGCAGATTGTAGTGAAAGAACTGCGCGAGACGCTCTATTGGATTGAGCTTTGCCGCAACGCCCATTTGTTGAAGCCGGCTCGCCTGGACGGCATTGCCAGTGAGGTGAATGAACTGATCTCCATAGGCGTGAAGTCCGTGGTGACGGCGAAGTCGAACAAAGGAGCTGCGCGATGAACCGCCAACTCTCAGTTCTCAGTTTTCAGTTCTCAGTTTTCAGTTCTCGCCGCGCCGCCCGCGCGGAGTCGGGGCAGGCGCTGGTTGAATACGCCATCATCTTCCCGCTCCAACTGCTGATCACGCTGGTCATCATTCAACTGGCCCATCTGTTCATCGCGCAGCAGGTGATCGAGTACAGCGCTTTTTGCGCGGCGCGCGCGGGGCTGGCGCAGTCGCCGGCGATCGACCCGACCGCCTGCAAGCGCGCGGCGCTGATCCCGCTGAGCCGCATCACGGGAACTTCCGGCGTCGTCGCCAACGACACCATCACCCTGCCCGGCTGGGGGACGCTCCCCGGCAGCGCCGCGGCGGAACTGAAGACCGACGTCAACGTCTACCCCGATTCGGTCAACGGCCAGCCGGTGATCCACGCCGACGTATCGCATGACTACGAATTGAATGTGCCAATCGCCGGCGACGCCCTCTACGCGCTGGGCGACCTGACCCCCGGCCTCGACGTGGACCGCTCGAAGTGGGGAGGCGCGGCGCACTGGCTGATGACCGGCAGTTGCGTGCTGGCGCATCCGTGGGGCGAGTGATGAAGGACGGCGAGAATTGAAGACTGAAGACTGAAGACTGAGAACTGAAAGATGGCGCGATGTTGAGATTGAGGTAACAATACCATGAGTGCATGCAAGAATAACGAGCCGATTCCGGTCCACCGCGCTATGGCGCGGAGGGGCCGTTCTTTCGCAACTTTCAGTTCCCAGTTCTCAGTTCTCAGTTTTCGCCGTTTCCTGCGCGACGAGCGCGGCCAGGGGATTATCTTCGCCGCGGCGAGCCTGATCGTGCTGGTGGGGTTCGTGGCGCTGGTGTACAACCTGGGGCGGATCATCGAGGGGCGCACGCGGGTGCAGGTGGCGGCGGACTCGGCGGCGTACTCCGGCGCGATGGTGGAAGCGAACAGCCTGAGCGCCATCGGCTGGATCAACAGCGCCATGGCGCAGACGTACTACAACTCGCTGAAGTATGCCGTGGATGTGAACGTCACCGGCGTCGCCGCGCGCATGGAACTGATCCGCACCGGCGGCGTTGCCTCCGGCCCGGCCGTCATGGCGCACCGGCAGGCATGGGACCTCGCCAACACCGCCCTGCCGCAGGCCAAGAGCCTGATGGTGCAGCTCTCGCAGACGGAGAACGCCGTCGCCATCCTCACCCCGCGCCTGCTCGCCGAGGAGATGTTCGCCATCGGCACGCGCGCCGGCGGAGAGCGCCTCAGCGTCTTCCCCAGCCAGCGGCTCTTCCCTTACCCGGAGAGTCTCATCTCTTTCAGCATCGAGCAACTGGGCAACGGCTGGCGCGTCACCAACCTCACCGGCGGCAGCAAGGAGATGATCCAGGTGACGCTGGTGGACGGGCAGTGGCACATCCTGTACTCCCTGGAAGGGGTCACCGAAACCGAGGTGATCATCAGCCAGGAATCCCCCAACCGCTGGAAGATCAGCTTCTACACCAACGGGGCGCTGACCGAGGAGATTTACCTGGTCAAGACCGACGACCTCGGCTGGGTGGTCTGGGGACAGGCCGCGAACGGCGGCCCCTCCCTGCCGACTATCTCCTTCGAGAAAGTGGACATGGACGGCGACGGGACCAAGGAGGGGACGAAAGTCACCTGCGGCAACCTTTCCCAGACTTTCAAGAACGCGGGCAACGGCCACCTGTACCTCTGGGACAACGCCGCGCACTCCTACACCGACATGACCAGCAACACGACCACGATCGCCGGGGTGGAAGTGCGGATGAACGTCACCAACGTTATCCACTTCCCCGGCGACGCCAGCGCGACCATCGGGGACCCCACCCAGGTCACCATCGGCCACGCCCATTTGACCTTGAGCGACCCCCCGACCATCTCGACCACTCTGGGCCCGGTCACGATCGGCGTCCACGGCTTCGACCCGAACTCCTTCAGCGTCACGGCGGGCGGGTTCAGCCTCACCGCCGGTGACGCGGACGGCCGCTGGCGCAAGTGGTTCGACCCGACCGAGCAGGTCTGGTCGCGCCAGCAGCTTACCGAAGTGGTCCCGGAGCACGGTGGACTCAAGCAATGGCAATACGATCACGAGACCTCCGGGGCGATGCTGTCCCGCGAAAGGAATATGAATCGGTACGTCTACACCCATGCCTTCGGCGACCGCGGCATCTCCGGGAACCAACTGCCGGCGTGGACGGCCTGGTTCAATCCGATCCCGGACAATACGGGCACGGCGGGTCCCCGCGAGCCGTTCTGGCGGCACACCTATCCGCTGCGTCCGCCCGGCAGCCTGGCGATCCTCCAGCCCAATGAGGACCCTCCGGAGGACGCCTACTACCAGACGGAGCCCTGCCCGGAGCCTCCCTTGGGCTGCGGCGGGAGCGGCGTTGTGGATGTCCCCAACGATCCCAATGATCCCAACCAGGGGACGCACAAGGAAGTATGTAAAGTCTGCGGCGGTTACGATAACAACCGCGACGGGGCCACGGATATCCGGGTCTTCATCGCGGATATCCCCTCCGGTCGCATCAACCCGCCGGACCCGCGCTCCTATGATCTGTCCATCACCGACGGTCAGCGTGGATGGACGGACACCGACTTTCTGGACAGCCGCGTTCACCGGTACGATTCCTACATTCTCCGCAACGCCCCCGCGGCACCGGCCGGATACCCCTTGGTGCTGACGGATGAGTTCTTCAAGTATGGCGTCAATGTCGGAGTCTACAAGCAACCCGACCTCCCCATGCTCTTCCCGCAGGCGCTACAGCCGCCCTGGGGGTACGTCGCCATCTCCTGCTCGCGCGTGGGCGTTCCGGACGACGGCGGCGGAACGCGGTACCAGTTCGGCGGCAAGGCGGATCGAGCAAACTGGGTCGAGCAGGACCCGAACAATCTGTACATGGCGGGCGCGACGGCAAAGCTCTATCCCTCGCGCGATCAGATGCAGGATTACGACCTGGATGACGAGATCATTCAGGGGCAGGCGATCACGCTCGAAACCGAAAACGCCCTCTCCTACCTGTGGGATACGGTGCTCAGCGCGCAGTTCGCCTCCGGCTACGATTCAAGCGGCTGGGCCACCCAATTCAACGGGCAGGGAGACCCCAGCATCGCCCTCAAGATGCGCCAGATGAGCCAGCGCCGCGACGAGTACGGCAAGCCGATCACGCCGGTTCTCGACTATGGGAATAGGCAGATGAGCGATGTGGTGGAACATTAACGGCGAGCGTAGAGTGTAGAGTGCAGAGCGATGAATGCAGAGTGAACAAGGACGAGGACAAGGACCTGAGCGGGGAGTTATGGCGATGGCAGAACGTGAGGGCATGCTGGACAAGCGCCTGCTGGCCTACGCTATCGAGGTGATTCGCCTTACGCAGGCTATGCCCAAGACCATGGCTGGCAGAGTGATTGCCAAGCAGGTGCTACGGTCGGGCACGTCGGCTGGGGCAAATTACAGGGAGGCAAAGGGCGCTGAGAGCCGTGCGGATTTCGTGCATAAGCTGCAGGTTGTCATCAAAGAACTGCGCGAAACGGACTACTGGCTGACTCTTGCCAGGGAGAGCCGTTTGTTGCCGCCGGCACAACTCGACGGCGCCTTGCGGGAATGCAGTGAGTTAACCGCCATGGCGGTCCGATCTGTCGTAACTGTGAAGAGGAACATGGCCCATGAGAAAAATGAATAGCTCTACACTCATCACTCTGCACTCTACACTCTACGCTCGCCGTTGTCGTTCGCTCCGCGGAACGGCGATGGTCGAAACCGCGCTGGTCATGCCGCTGTACATGCTGATCGTGCTGGGGGTGCTTTACTTCGGCTATGCGACGCTGACCCGGCAGCGCGCCGTCAAGGCGGCGACGTTTGCCGTCTGGATGCCCACGGCTCAGCCGGCGGACCTGTTGCTGATGAAGCTCTGGCCCTCCGGCGGGGGGACGCCGGACAATGTCCGCCCCGTCAGCGGCGGCCAGACGGCGGCCGCCCAGGGAGACCTGACGCTGGAGGCGTCCGAGCTCTCAAGCCAGCTCGACGACTATTACCGCCAGGAAATCCCCACCCAATTGACGACCGGCCCCCTGATGGGGGGCGGCCAGCCGGACACGTTCGACCGCGAGCGGCTTGCCGTCAGCCTCTGGAATTACGCGCTGGGGGTGACCACGCAGAGCTTCGTCTGGGACGCGGTCAAGGGGATCACGGAAGTCTCGAATACGGAATATGGCGACAAATTTTCCCCCGCACATTACTTGAACCCTCTAGCTGGTGGAGTGGAGCTCGGCGGCGGGTTCGTAACCGCCGACGAGGCCACTCCGCCGGTCATCGACAACACCACCGCCTGGATCGCATCCGCCTTCGACGGCGTCGGCGGCACGCACTGGCTCGAACGTCGCCACGCGGACCTGCGCGCCACGTACAGCCCCCCCTACTTCCCCTCCGTCTTCCGGGCAACGGACGAGGCGCCCACCACGCTGGGAAATTACATCACCGGCACGTACCCCAACCCCACGAGCCGCCCGCAGTGGGAGTTCACGATGGACCTGACCGGCCACGTCACGGGGAATGGAACGCGGCTGGCCGCCGGCGAGCAAGGGCACACCTCCGCCGCGGTGCTGGGAGAGGCCGCCGACCTGCTTGGCGCCGTCGCGCTGCCCGCGGTGAATGATGCGACGCAGAATCTTTGGAAACGGTGGTAAACGATTTCTGAGTTCTGATTTGTGCCTCGGGCGGAGAGCAGTGTGAGGTTTCATCGGGAGCGCACAGCATGGACAAGCACGACTTGAACCGGAGGCTGCTGCAATTCGGAGTCCGAAGTATTCATGTGGCAAATGCGCTGACCAAGTCGGCCACGGGGCGGCATGTCGGCCTTCAACTCATGCGGGCCGCCACCTCCGCCGGGGCAAACTACTGTGAGGCGTCAGGGGCGGAAAGCCGCCAGGATTTCCTTCACAAGATGCAGATATCTTTGAAGGAATTGCGCGAGAGCGAGTATTGGCTGCGGCTGATAGCCGAAGCCGGACTCTTGCCCGCAAAGCGTCTGACCGGGATGCTCGACGAGGCAGACCAGTTGATCCGTATCTTCGTCGCCGCGGTCACCACGTACAAGTCGCGGAAGAATGCGGACTCACTCAGACAGGACGAATTGTCAACGTAGCATGTGAAACATGGCAAATCAGAAATCAGAATTCAGGAATCAGAAGTCAGAAATCGTTTTCCGTCTTGCAGGCGCCGGGCTTATCGTAGCCTTGTCTTTCGCCATCGGCCATTACGGATTATTGCCCGCAATTGTGGAGCGCGGGGCAACGGGCAGGGCGGGGCGGGCGCTGGAGAACATCCCCGCGCCGCCGGAATCGCAACTGGCCGGCATCCTGAACTCCGCGCCGGGCTCGGGGCGCGTATTGGTTCGCTACGTCAGCCGCGAGTCCGCCGACGCGGTCGCGGAGTTCTACAGGCATGAAATGCCCGCGCGGGGCTGGACAACGCAACGCTTGCCGGGCATGATGGAGGAGCCCGGCGGGATGCCCCTGACATTTGCAGACCCTACCGGCAGTTGGTGTATCATAAGCATCGTCGAGGCGGGCGCAGGAGGCGGCTCAGCCGTCACCCTCATGCGCCAGGCCTCCGTCCCCAACCGGGGTCCCGCCGCAGCGGGCCCCAAGGAGGAAATGCAGTGAAGAACAAGCTCGCCTTGATCCTGGCCGTGGTCCTGGGCCTCGTCGCCGTCTATGGGTTCCAGAAGGTGCTTCAGAACCGGCAGAACGACTTCCAGAACAAGTTCAAGCCGCAGCGCATCGCGGCGGCCGGCGAGCGTATCACGGCGGGCACCCCCGTCCTGCCGAAGATGCTCTACAAGGACGTGGACAACCTCCCCGGCAAGATCGTCACCGAGTCGACCGTCACGGCGGACGACATCATGGCCGACGACCAGCGGTTCCTCGGGCAGGTCATCAACAAGACCGTGGAGCGCGGCGAGCCGCTGCGCTGGAGTTATTTCCGGCAGCCGGTGGAGAAGCTCGAGCAGAAGCTCAACGCCGGCGAGCGCGCGGTCACGCTGCGCGTGGATAACGTCACCGGCGTCGCCGGCAACCTGGTTCCCGGGAGCCGGGTGGACGTCATCGGCACGTTCCCGACCAGCACGCAGCAAGGGGCGGCGGCTCGCGCCCCGGCCGCCGCGGGCGCCCCGATGACCGGCGCTACCGCCAGCCACACCGTGCTGCTGCTGGACAACGTGCGCATCCTCGCCGTGGACAGCCGCACGCATGACGAGGAGTACGTCATCAGCAACGGCGCGCGCGTCAAGAGCTACAGCACCATCACCGTGGCGGTCAGCCCGCTGGAGGCGAACCTTCTGGTCTACGCGCAGCAGGATGGCGCGCTGACCATGTCCCTGCGGAGCCCGGTCGCCGACACCAACGTCCCGGAGGCTCAGGATGTCAGCGACAAGAACCTGCTCGACCTGGCCGCCACCGCCCGCAAGGACCGAGACGAGCGCCTGAAGAAGCAGGGGTCGCTGGAAGAGTTTGTTCCGCAACCGTAGCGGCGCATGCCGTCGCCGGGGCCAGGCTCTGCCTTGCCTCCGCGCTTAAGAACGCTGCGCCCCGGCGCGGCGGACCCATGACCGGCCTGAACGGGAGAGGATGATATGGCGGTACTGATCCTGCGAGACGAAAGCGGCTCCGCGCGCAGCGTTCCGCTGGACCCGCTGCCCTTCAAGATCGGCAAGAAGGCCGGCGTCAACCACCTCGTGCTCGACCACCCCAGCATCTCTCGCGAGCATTGCATCGTCGCTTACGAGGACAAGGCCTACGTGCTGCACGACCTGGGCAGCCGCAACGGCACCTTCCTCAACAGCGCCAAGGTGATCGGGCAGGCGCCGCTGGGGGAGCGCAACGTCATTCGCATCGGGCCGTTCACGCTCACCTTCCATGCCGGCGAGGCCGCCCCCGAAGCGGTGGGCAAGCCGCCCAGTTCCGCGAAACATCCCCGCCTCGGCCCGGACCGCCGCACGCCGGTCGAACTGAAGAAGAAGATCCATGATGAAATCCTCGCCTCTCTCGACCTCAAGCACACCGACCTGACGGAGAAGACCACGGAGGAAGTGCGGGGCAAAACCTCGGTCGCCGCCCGCGCCGCCGTCGCCAAGTTCGCCTCGGAGCGCCCCTCCTGGCTCACCTCGGAGGCGCTGGTCAAGGAGGTCGTGGACGAGGCCATCGCGCTGGGCGCGCTGGAGGATTTCCTGGCCGACGATTCCGTGGACGAAGTGATGGTCAACGGCTGGGACAAGATCTACATCGAGCGGCATGGCCGGCTGGAGCTGACCGACAAGCGCTTCACCAGCAACGAGCAGCTTCTGGCGGTCATCCGGCGCATCCTGGCGCCCATCGGGCGGCGCGTGGATGAGTCCAGCCCCATGGTGGACGCGCGCCTGGCCGACGGCTCGCGCGTGAACGCCATCATCCCGCCGCTGGCGCTCACCGGCCCCACGCTCACCATCCGCAAATTCGCGCGCACCCCGTTCACCACCACCGACCTCATCCGCTTCGGCTCGCTCTCGCAGGCGATGGCCGATTTCCTTCAGATCGGCGTGGTCAACCGCAAGAACGCCGTCATCAGCGGCGGCACCGGCTCGGGCAAGACCACCCTCTTGAACATCCTCAGCGGCTTCATTCCATCGACCGAGCGCATCATCACCATTGAGGATGCCGCCGAACTGCAACTCGCGCAGGAGCATGTGATCAGCCTGGAAAGCAAGCCCCCCAGCATCGAGGGGAAGGGGGAGGTGCCGATCCGAAAGCTCGTCATCAACGCCCTGCGCATGCGGCCCGACCGGATCGTCGTCGGCGAGTGCCGCGGCGGCGAGGCGCTCGACATGCTCCAGGCCATGAACACCGGCCACGATGGCTCGCTCACCACGCTCCACGCGAACAGCCCGCGCGACGTCCTGGCGCGCCTGGAAACGCTCGTGCTCATGGCCGGCCTCGATCTGCCCAGCCGCGCCATCCGCGAGCAGATCACCGCCGCCATCAGCCTCATCGTCCACGGCGCGCGCCTGCCGGACGGCACGCGCAAGATCACCAACATCTCCGAGATCACCGGCATGGAGCAGGACACGGTCATCATGCAGCCGATCTTCGAGTTCCGACAGAAGGGATACGACGAGCATGGCCGCGTGCTGGGGGTGATGACGGCCACCGGCGCAATCCCGAAGTTCGTGCAGGAGCTGCGCGAGCGCGGCGTGCCGGTGGACCTGGCACTGTTCAAGCCGGTGGAGGAATGAGATGAACCCCGGCCAACTGAGTCAGGCCTGGACGGTGGTGACCCTCGGCGCGGCGTTCTTCGCCGTCGTGCTGCTGATGTACGGGCTGATGGCGTTCCTCTCCAAGGGGTTCAAGACCTACGAGGAGAAGTACGTCTCCGGCGCCACGCGCACCCTCGACGCAATGTACCTGACCATGACAGTCCAGCAGATCCTCTACCTCTCTTTCCTTTCCACGCTGGTCGTGTTCATTATTTTCGCCGTCATGACGTTGAACGTCGTGCTGGCGATTTTCGTGGGGATCGCGGCGTTCGCGACCCCCACCATCATCGTGCGCTTCCTCAAGTGGCGGCGGGACAAGAAGTTCGGCGTGCAGTTGGAGGACGCGCTGGTGGCGATGGGCAACAGTCTGCGCGCGGGCCACAGCCTGCCGGCGGCGTTCGAGCTGATTGCGCGCGAGACGGAGAACCCGATGGGGCAGGAGATGCGCCTGATGGTGCAGGAGATGCGCCTGGGCGTCACGATGGAGGACGCGCTCCAGCACCTGCTCGACCGCATGCCGGGCGAGGACCTGGACATTCTCATCACCTCCATCCTCATCAGCCGCGAGGTGGGCGGGAACCTCGCCGAGGTGTTCGACAACATCGCCGACACCATCCGCGACCGCCACCGCATCCAGGGGAAGATCTCCTCGCTGACCGCGCAGGGGAAAATGCAGGGGGTGATCATCGGCCTGCTGCCGGTGCTGATTTTCCTGGCGCTGAACGCCTGGAGCCCGGAGCTCATGCGGCCCATGTTCACGCACTGGCTCGGCTGGCTGATGATGGCGGGCGTGGTGGTGATGGAGGCGATCGGAGTGTTCATGATCTGGCGAATCGTTTCGATCAAGGTGTGAGCGGAATGGAAGACGGATCGCTGCAGACGATGCTGCTGGCGCTGTGCGCGGGGACGAGCGTGGCGCTCCTGGCGTATACGCTGGCGCGCACCCTGATGGGGGCCCGCGCCGAGGCGCGGCAGTACCGCAGCCTGGGGCGGCCGGCCTCCTCGCCGCTGTTCAAGCTGCTGCGGCCCCCCGCGCGGGCGCTCTCGTTCGTGCTGGCGAGGGTCTCGGCGCGCGTCGAAATGGCCACGGGCCGGCCGGCGGAGAAGTCCTTCCTGCTCGCCCCTCGCATCTGGGCCGAAAAACAACTGCGCAGCGCCTCCTACCCGGAAGGGGTCAGCGCCGACGAGTTCCTCGGGATGGTGCTGCTGGGGGGGATTTGCGGGGGGCTCCTGGGAGCGCTGTTCAACCTCCGGATGAACTTCAACGCGATCATTCTCATCTTCGCCCTCGGCGGCATGTACATGCCGCTGCTCTGGCTGCGTTCGCGGGTGAAAGCGCGCCGCGACGAAATCCGCCGCGGGCTCCCCTACGCGCTGGACCTGCTCACCCTCTCGGTCGAGGCCGGGCTGGACTTCACGCAGGCGCTCGCGCGCATCGTGAAGAAACTCGGCCCCGGGCCGCTCGGGGTGGAACTGGGGCAGACGGTGCGCGACATCCAGCTGGGCCGCACGCGCGCGCAGGCGTTGCGCGAACTGAGCCGCCGCGTGGACGCTTCCGAACTCAACAGCGTGGTCAGTGCGCTGATCCAGGCCGACGAGCTCGGCTCCAGCCTCGGCCCGATCCTGCGCATCCAGGCCGACCAGATGCGCACGCGCCGCAGCCAGACTGCCGAGAAGCTCGCGATGGAAGCGCCGGTCAAGATCCTTCTGCCCCTCATCCTGTTCATTTTCCCCACGATTTTCATCATGATCTTCGGGCCGATTGTTCTTAAATTGATGACGAGATAAGAGAATTGATAATGGATGAGTGATAAGTGATGATTGATAATTGGAGCAGGAGAACGACAATTATCATGTTGGCGAGGGGATGATGAATAGCAGGGAGTTGTGCGAGAGGTTCCTTCGATTCGGCGCGCGAACCTACGGACTTGCCTCGGCCCTGCCGAAAACATCGCTGGCGCAGCACGTAAGTCTTCAGCTTTTCCGCGCGGCCACTTCTGCGGGGGCAAATTACAGCGAAGCGTGCGGCGCGGAGAGCAAGAGAGATTTTGCGCACAAGCTGCAGATCGTCGTCAAAGAATTGCGCGAGGCCCAGTACTGGCTGCGCCTGATTGCGGCGGCTGAAATGATTCCGGCCAAACGCATGGAGGGCCTCTTGCGGGAAGTCGGTGAGTTGACGGCGATCTGCGTTGCCTCTTCGAAGACGGCGAACTATCGGGCCCCCGTGCGCACAGTCACGTCTTGCCAGGAATAGGCCGAACAATGACCAATTATCAATCAACATTCATCACTCATCACTTATCAATTCTATGGTAAAATTGGTCCACAGTCGCACGGGCCGCGTGCTTGCGGACCGGGTGGAGATAGCGCGGACGACGGCGGCGCGCATGCGCGGGCTGCTGGGGCGCGACGGTCTGCCCCCCGGCGGCGGCATGTTGATCGAGCGCTGCGCGAGCATCCATACTTTCTTCATGCGGTTTGCGATCGACGCGGTCTTTCTGGACGATGATTGGGTGGTGCGCAAAGTGACGCCTGGCCTGAAGCCCTGGCGGCTGGCCTCCTGCTGGGGCGCCCGGTGCGTGCTGGAATTGCCCGCCGGGGCCCTGGACGGCGTCGGGCTGATGCCCGGCGACGCTTTGCGACTTGAGGAGTCTGCATGAGCGCGACTTCATCCGGAACCGGACGCCCGCGCCTGACGATCCTGACCCCTCCGTTGCAGGGGCGCAGCTTCATCCTCACCGGCCCCGTCGCCACCATCGGGCGCAACCCGGAATGCGAGATCATCCTGGACCAGGCTTCGATCAGCCGCCAGCATGCGCGGATCACCGAGGAGAAGGGGCATTTCGTCCTGCGCGACCTGGACAGCCGCAACGGGATCACCGTCGGGGGCAATCCCGTGCGCGAATCGATCCTGGAGAACGGCGACCTGTTCACCGTGGGCGATATCGAGATGCGCTTTGAGATCATCGGCGCTTCAGCGCCGGGGAGCGCGCCGCAGAAGGGAGCGCCTTCGACCGCCGTCGCCCCGTCGCGCGCGCCGGCCATCCCGGCCGGCTGGCAGCCGGTGACGCCGGGGACGGGCCAGGCCGCGCCCTCCCCCGCCGCCACGCAGGGAGGCGGCAGCGCCAAGCTCAACGTGAAGCTGCTGATCGCCGCGGTCGTGGGCCTGCTGCTGGCCGTCGGCGTCAGCGCGCTCATCCTCGGAAGGAATAAGGACACCAGCAGCGGCGTAATCCAGATACCCACCATTCTCATCCGCGTGGGCGAGAACCGCTGGCTTTCCATTTCGAAGGCGGATAAGGATGGCAATAAGCGGCCGGCGATCGCCACGCTTGAGGTCAGCCCGGACCAGATTGTCCAAGTGACCAAGCTGGACGATCCCTGGGAATACGTCGTCTCCGGCGTCAGCGGCGGGGAGGCGGACGTCAAGATCACTAAAGAGGACGGAACGATAGGCGTCATGCGCGTCCTCGTGCGCGGCCGGATCGAGAACTCGCTGGACGACCTCACCTACGCCCAGCTCAGCGACGTGGAACGCCGCGCGCGCGCGCATTACTATGTCGAGTCGGGGCGCGCGCTTCAGGCGGAACGCCCCTACCTGGCGCAGCAGCAGTACGAATGCGCGCTGGCGGTGCTTTCCAAGCTGACCAAGGGGGAGGATTACCTAGCGGCCAGCCGGGGGCTGATCGCGGCGAAGACCGCGGTGGATGCGAAGTGGGAGAAGATCGCCGGCGAGATTCGCGTGGCGCTGAGCAACCACGACGCGGCGCGCGAGGGGCAGTTGCTGGAGGAAGCGCTCAAGCTGATCCCGGATGAGAATGACTGGCGCAACCAGAAGGTGCGCGCGCTGTTGCAGAGCATCTTTCTGCCGCAAATGACGAAGAGGAAGTGAGGAGGCCGCCGTGCGGATCATCATCGAATGCAAGGGAAAGCGGCGCGAGTTCCGCCTGCCGGAGGGGATCAGCGTCGTCGGGCGCGACCCCGGCTGCGACATCTGCTACCCGGAGGGGAGCCTCTCCCGCCGCCACCTGGAGCTGGAGTTGTCCGGCCAGCAGCTTACCGTGCGCGACCTCGAGACCAAGAACGGCACCTTCATCGGGCAGCAGCGCATTCACGAAGCGCGCCTCCAGCCGGGGATGCGCCTGCGCGCGGGCAACGTCTGGATGCGCTTCGACCAGGATGAGCCTTCGGACACGCGCCCGCTGGAAGTCGGCTCCGCCGAACTGGAGCGCCGCGTCCCGGACGCCCCGGATTTCCAGGCCGACGACGCCCCCACCCCGGCCGATGAGAGCCTCGCCCAGTCCGCCGCCGGCGGCGAAGGAGCCGGGACGGAGATGATCGTCCGCGACGGCCGCTGGTACGTGCGCGATACCACCACCGGGGCCGAGGTCGAAGTGGTTCCCTCCGCCGCGCCCGCCGGGGACGCGGCGCCCGTCGTGCTGCCGGCCGTCGTCACGCGCCGCGAGGAATCGGGCCGCGCCGCGCCGGTGGAAGGGGCGCCCCTCGGCGCTTCCCCGCGCAGCCGCAAACTGAAGATTCTGCTGATCGGCGCGCTTCTGATGGCCGTTCTGCTGGGGGCGCTCGCGTTGTTCCTGCCGGCGAAGAAAGGGCCCCAGTCGCTCTCGCTGACGGCCTACCGGGAGATGATGGCCGGCGCCGTGAAGGAGTACCAGGAGGGGCGCACCGAGAACGCCGCGCAGCAACTCGAACGGCTGAGCAAAATGCCGATGCAGACGCGCACGGAACTGCCGAGCCTGCTCCTGGTCGCGTTCAAGGCCGACGCCGAAGCGCGCCGCGCCTTTGAAGAGAAGTTCGAGGAGGCCAAGAAACGCTGGGCCGACGTGCAGCGCTCCGCCGAAAGCGGCGGCGTCCCCTCCGCCAAGCTCCTGGCCGAAGCGCGGCTGCTCTGGATCCGCGACGAGACCGAATCCATGGCGAGCCTCACCGAAGCGAAACAAGCGATGGAGCGCCGCGATTTCCTCAAGGCGCTGACGTATGCCCGGCAGGTCAGGGAGAACAGCGCATTCTACAAGGACGTGCCCGCGATTCTCGAGGAGTCGATCACCCAACTGAAGAAGGTCGCCGCCGACCAGGCCGCCGCGCAGAACTGGTCCGACGCCATCGCCTCGATGAAGCAACTCGCCGGCGCCTCCCCCGCATTGGCCGGGGAGCTCGAACCGAAGATCGCGCAGTACCGGCGGTACGAGGAGCAGCGCAAGAAGGTCGAAGCCGCGCGCGCCGAGACGGACGCGGGCGCGCCGGGGCGCGCCGTGGACGCCCTGACGGACATTCCCCCGGACAGCCCTTACGCCAAAGAGGCAGCCGGCCTGCTGGCCGTCGCCCACGCGAAGGATCTCATCAAGCAGGCCGACGCGGCCTACAACGCCGGGGACGGCCCCAAGGCGCTTGAGATTCTCGCCACGCTGCCGAAGGCCGATCCGGAGAAAGTGCAGCGGATCAAGCAGGTCGTCGCCGCGCATGACGCCGCCCTCGCGGCGCTCAAGGATTTGGAGTTCGGGACCGCCCAGGACAAATTCAACGAAGTCCTCCGCTATGAGAAGCCGGAGTCCAACCACTACGCCGCCGAGGCAAAGGCCAACCTGGCCGCCCTGAGCGCGAAGAAGGGGGCCGCCGCCACGCAGTTGGTCGACGCCGGGGACAAGGCGCTGCTCCAGAACGACTACCTCACCGCGCGGCGCAAGTACCAGCAGGCGATCTTCCTGGACCCCACCAACCGCAATGCGCCCGCCCGGATCAAGAAGATGGAAGATGACGCCATCGTGGATTACAACCGCGCCCTCAACATGGTCAAAGACGACCCGCAGACCGCCCTGCAGATCCTGCTGACCGTGGCGGACCGGCTGCCGAACGACCACCCCTATTCCCACAAGGTGCAAGTGGACATTTTCAACCTGCAACTGCGGCTCGGCAAGAAGCCGACCGCTCCGCCGGAGGATAAGCAGCCATGAGGCCGCGAGGGTTCCTTTATGCCGCCGGGCTGATGATGGGGCTTGCGTGCGTGGCCTCCGCCGCGCCGGCGGATGCGACCGGCTTCACCGCGCGCATCCGCCAGGAAATGACGGTGGGCAAGCTGAACGCCGCGACGGACTACCAGGCCAAATTCCTCGGCGACCGCCAGTTCCGCGTGGAAGGGACGATGACGCTCAGCAGTCCCAAGGAGCAGCAAAGCACATTGACCATCGCCAGCGACGGGCTCATGGTCCGGCAGATCGAGCAAGGGCCCGACGGGCGTCGCGCGGTGACGGTGGACCTGGAGCGCGTGCACAAGGCGATGCCGGGGTACGACCCGGTCCTCACCTACGACCCCCGCGCTTACCGCAGCCTGCTCACCGACGGGCGCGCCGTCAGCCTGGGGGAAGGGACGCTGGATGGCATCGCCGTGACGCGCTACCAGGCGGACCTGCCGCGGGGGCGGCTCTCGCTCCCGGCCAATGTCGCGCTCTGGCTCCCCGAGCCGGCGAAGGTGCGCTTCTGGCTCTGCCCGGCCGATGGCATGGTGCGGCACGTCGAGTTGGACGACCCGAACGGCGCGACATTTCTGAAAGTGACCTACTCCGACGTTCGCTCCGGGATCGCCATAGACCCCAACGACTTCAAACTGAAGTTCCCGGAGTCGCTGGCGCCGCGCGACATAACCGAAGCGCTGATCAGCATGCTCTCGGCCAGCCGCCTGCCCCCCGCCACGCCGGAGCAGCAGACGCGCCAGAAGCCATCTGAGGCGAAACCGGCGGAGAAAGCAACGCCGTAGGCGGAGTCCTCGCAATGACGCATAAACGCGGGCCTCTTTGCGATGCTCCGCGGGGATGGAACGCCGCACCGCGGAGCCGATTCCGCGCTGGCGTCGGAAGCATCCATCGCTTATGATGTTATGATATACGGCAGACATGGCGCCCAACGCAGGGTTCTTGCGAAAGGAAGCGCGCAATGATCAAGATGAAAACCATCCTCCACCCGACGGACTTCTCGGAGCCGTCCAAGCACGCCATGAAGTACGCCATCTCCATGTCGGATGAGTTCAGCGCGAAACTGGTCATCCTCCACGTCATCGAGGAAATTTCCAGCGCGCTCTACTTCGACATGCTTCAAACGCCCCCCCTCGCGCAGCTCATGGCGGACATCGAGAAGCAGGCGAACAAGGCGCTGCAGGAACTGCTCCCCGCCGACGTGCGCGCGCGGCTCAAGGTGGAGTATCTCATCCGCAAAGGGGCGCCCTTCCTCGAAATCATCCGCTGCGCGCAGGAGATCGAGGCGGACCTGATCGTCTGCGGCACGCACGGGCGCAGCGGCATCAAGCACGCCCTGTTCGGTTCCGTCGCGGAGAAAGTGGTCCGCAAAGCTCCCTGCCCGGTGCTCAGCGTGAGACATCCCGAGCAGGAATTCGAGATGCCTCGGTAGAACGACAACGGATTCAACGTCCAACATCCAACGTTCAACTTTCAACGTTCAAGTAACGGCAACAAACAACAACGTTCCGCGCGCGGCGTTCTTTTGTTGTTCGTTGAATGTTGGACGTTGGACGTCGGATGTTGAAAGTTGAATCCGTTCACAGCCATGACTCCTGACGACCTGAAAAAAAAAGCCGCCGCCTTGCCTCGTACTCCCGGCGTTTACCTCATGAAGAACGCCCGCGGGGCGGTGCTTTACGTGGGGAAGGCCAACGCCCTGCGCGACCGCGTGGGCAGCTACTTCCAGGAGGCGCGTTCTGACGAGCGCCCGCAGATCGCCGCCATGATGCCGCAGGTGGCGGACTTCGAGGTGATCCCCGCCGAATCCGAGGTGGACGCGCTGCTCATGGAGGCGCGCCTCATCAAGGACCTCCAGCCCAAGTACAACGCCGACCTGCGCGATAGCAAGCTCTACCCCTACCTGGAGATCACGCGCGGCGACGACTTTCCGCGCGTCTTCGTCACCCGCCAGCGCGATAACCGCAAGAGCAAGTATTACGGCCCCTTCACCGACGCGCGCGGCCTGCGCCAGGCGGTGCAACTGCTCCAGCGCGTCTTCAAGTTCTGCACCTGCTCGCGCCCCATCCGCGCCGACGACGTGAAGCGCCGCTTCGAGCGCCCCTGCCTGCTCTATCACCTCAGCCGCTGCACGGCCCCCTGCGCCGACCGCGTTTCGCGCGAGGAGTACCTTAGGCAGATCGAACTGCTTCAGCGTTTCCTGGATGGCAAGCGCAAGCGCGTGCTGCGCGACCTGGAAAGCCGGATGGCGGAGCTCTCCAAGCGGCTGGAATTCGAAAAGGCCGGCCAGGTGCGCGACCAGATCAGAGCCTTCGAGGCGCTGGGCAAGCGCGGGTCGTTCGACTTCTTTCCCGAGGCGACCCTCCCGCCGGAGATGGACGCCGCAAAGGGGCTCGCGGAGTTGCAGCGCGTGCTGGAATTGACGGCGCTCCCGCGCGCCATCGAGGGGGTGGATATCTCCACCCTCGGCGGGAGCGACTCGGTCGCCTCCCTCGTCACGTTCGTGGATGGCCGCCCCTTCAAGTCCGGCTACCGCCGTTTCCGGATCAAGACGGTGGAGGGGCTGAACGACTTCGCCTCGATCGGCGAGGTGGTCGCGCGGCGCTTC
Source organism: uncultured Planctomycetota bacterium (assembly GCA_903901045.1). Taxonomy (GTDB): domain Bacteria; phylum Planctomycetota; class Brocadiia; order CAIUPP01; family CAIUPP01; genus CAIUPP01. The sequence goes on along the minus strand of CAIUPP010000061.1, from coordinate 43,880 downwards.
CGCCGCCTCGCCGAGGAGCAGGCCCCCCTGCCAGACATCCTCCTGATCGACGGAGGCAGGGGGCAGCTTCAGGCGGCGACCGACGCGCTGGCGGAGGTGGGCATCCGGCCCGCGTGCATCGTGGCGCTGGCCAAGCGCGAGGAACTGCTCTACTTCGGCCAGCCGCCGCGCGAGCTGCGCCTGCGCCGCAACAACCCCGCGCTGCTGATCCTCCAATACGTCCGGGATGAAGCGCACCGGTTCGCGGTTCACTACCATCATATTCTCAGGGGGAAGCGATTCCGGGCGGAACGGTGATGGTGGAGCGCGCTCTCCGAGCGCGCTTGTGCCAGGCAAAACGTGTCGCTCCAGGAACCCAGCGCGCTGGGACAGCGCGCTCCACCAGGCGAGCTATCGGTCGACACGTTTCCAGCACTTGCTGTTTCCTCCGTCATTCGTCATTATGGCTTCATCATTTTCCAAGGGACGTCCCATGCCACTGCGCCGGATGAGTGTGACGGAAGTCGCCGAGTACCTGCACCTGACGGGCGAGGATCTTGAGCGCCTGGTCAAGGAGGGGGAGATTCCGCACGAGCGGCTGGGGGGGCGGCTGGTCTTCACTCGCAAGGAGGTGGATGCCTGGGCCTCGCGGCGCATCCTGGGGCTGTCGGAGAAGCGGCTGGCGGATTACCACCGCAAGACGACGGCGCGCCTCGAACGCCTGACGACCGGCGGCGAGATGCTGGAAGAACTGCTGCGCCCCGACGCGATCGCCCCCGCGCTCGACGCCCGCACGCGCCCCTCGGTGCTGAAGGAAATGGTCGCGCTGGGGGAACGCACCGGGCTGGTGAACTATCCGAGCGAGCTGCTGGAGATGCTGCGGCAGCGCGAGGACCTCTGCTCGACCGCGCTCCCCGGCGGCTTCGCGCTGCTGCACGCGCGCCATCACGACCCGTACATGTTCAGCGAGTCTTTTGTGGCCCTCGGGCGGACGCGCGGCCCGGTCCATTTCGGCGCGCCCGACGCCGCGCCCACCGACCTGTTCTTCCTGATCTGCTGCCAGGACGACCGCATCCACCTGCACATCCTGGCGCGGCTGTGCCTTATCTGCACGCGCACGAAACTGGTCGCCCGTCTGCGCGCCGCCACCGACGCGGCCGCCATGCGCGCCGCAATCCTGAAAGCGGAAGGGGAGGCCGTGTAGCTAACGGCCTCTCACCGCGGAGACGCGGAGGACGCAGAGAACGGCGAGTCGGGGTAGCGGAAACAACAACGACGACTTCTACCACAGAGGGCACGAAGGACGCAGAGAACGGCGGGGGGGAACGGAAACGGAGATCACGCGGAGGCGCGGAAATGCGGAGAACAGCAGTTCAGGGAGACGGACCGTGGCTTGCGCGGTATTGCCGTTAACCTGAACTGCCGTTCTCCGCATTTCCGCGTCTCTGCGGTGAAAAGCCGTTGTCGTCACCGCGCCGGGCGCAGGCTGCTGAAGAGCTCGCGCAGCAGGTCGTCCACCGTGACGATCCCCAGTGCGCGGCCGCGCGTGTCCACCACGATCCCCATCGTCTGGTCCACTTCCTGCAACTGGCGGAACGCGTCATCCATCGTCAGGTCCGACCGCAGGAAGACCGGCTCGGTGACGAAATTGCCCAGCGGGGCGTCCGATCCCTCGCAGACGAAATCCAGCACCTGGACAATCCCCACGACGCTCTCGCGCCCCCCCTCGTATACGGGGTAGAGCTCGTGGTCGTTCTCGGCCATCGTGCGCACCACCTCGTCGCGCGGGGCGTCCAGCGAGAGCATGCTCACGCTCTCCAGCGGCACCAGCACCCGGCGAACGCTGTGGGTCCCCAACTGCATGATGTTGCGCACGACGATATCCTGCTGCGCGGTGATCACGCCATCCTGCGTTCCGGCGGCAAGCTGGCTGCTCAGGAACTGCGCGGTGACCACCGTCTGGTGCGGGTCGGCGCGCCCGCCGAGGAGCTTATGCCAGAAACTCAGCATCACCAGGAGCAGCGCGGAAAGGGGATAGAGCAGCTTGTCCGCGATCCAGAGCGGCAGGCTGGCCCAGCGCATCAGCGGGTCGGAAAGCACCTGGAAGAGGCTCTTGGGGATCACGTCGGCCAGCAGCAGCAGGATGGGGGCGAGGATCAGCGTGCTGCCCAGTTCCGCCCATAATTGATTCTGGAAATGCGGGATGAGCAGGGAGGTACACAGCGCCGTGGCGGCGTATACGGCGATGTTCGTGCCGGTCAGGGTCGTGCAGACGAAGCGCTCCATGTGGCCGACCATGCCGTGGAGGAGGATGGCGCTCCAGGCGCCGCTTTCGGCCCCCTGGCGCAGGCGGATGCGGTTGAGCCGGTAGGCGCCCGTCTCGGCCCCGGCGAAGAAGCCGGCCAGCAGGATGCTCAGCGCGATCAGCAGGAGGATGCCGGTCATGCCCCCTCCCCGTTCTTCACGCGGTGGACGCGCACCTGCTGGACCCGCCGGCCGGACATCCGTTCCACCACGAATTCCAGCCCGCGCCAATCGATGCGCTCTCCGACCTTTGGCACGCGTCCCAGCAACGACATGACGAACCCGCCGACGGTCTCCACCCCCGGCCGGTCGAAGGTCGCGCCGAGCAGTTGCGGCCATTCGCGCGCGCCCAGGTCGCCGGAGACCAGGTAGGTGTCCTCATCCAGTTGCTCCACCTGCTCCGGGCCGCCGGCGCGCGCGCCGAACTCGCCGATCACATGCTCCAGCACATGCTCCAGCGTCACGAGGCCGGCCATGCCGCCGTACTCGTCCACCACGATCGCCACCGACTGCGAATCGCGCCCCAGGACTTGCAGGAGGCGTTCGAGCGTCTGCGTCTCCGGGACGAAGCGCACCGGCCGCACGAGCTCCTTGAGCGTCTTGTCCGGGTGCAGGAAAACGTCGCGCGAGAAGAGGATGCCGTAGAGGTTCTCGGTGGTCCCCTCGTAGACGACCACGCGCGTATGGCGTCCGCGCAGGATGTAGTAGCAGAACGCGGCGCGCCCGTCGGCGAGGTTGAAGCGCGGGACGTCGACGCGCGGGGTCATCACTTCCTTCGCGCGCATCTCCGCGAGCTCGACCACCTGCTCGATCATGCTGCGCGTGCGCGCGTCCAGCGCCCCCTGCTGCTCCGCCATCCCCATCAGCATCTTCAACTCGTCGCGCGTGACGTACGGCGCGGGGCTGAAACGGACCGAGAGGCGGTTGGTGGTGGACTCGGAGATCCGGTGCAGCACGTCGCTGACGGGGCGCGTGACGCGGTAGAACCAGTACATCGGCTCGGCGACGAGGTGGGCGATCGGCACGGGGCGGCCCACGGCGATCCCCTTGGGGCTGACCTCGGCGAACAGGATCACGATCAGCAGCGTGCCGACGCTCCAGGCCGCCGCCTGCGCGTGGCTGACCTCGGCTATTTCCCACGCCACCAGAACGCCCAAGCCGAAGATGGTCAGGTTCACCAGCATGTTGCCGAACAGCACGGAGGCCAGCAGGGTATGCGCGTCGCTCAGGAGCAGCGTGATCCGCCGCCCGGAGCGCGAGGGCTTGGCGGCCATCGCGCGGAGGTCTTCCTGGGTGAGCGAAAAGAGGGAGGTCTCCGCCGCGCTGAAGAAGGCCGAGCAGCACAGCAGCAGGAGCATCACCAGGAGAATCGGAATATTCGCGAGCAATACGCTGGCCATGGTCTCCCTGAGCAGCGGGCCGGTGTGACGGGAACGGGCATCGCAACGCGGTGCGGCAGTGAAGATTATAGGGGATGCCCGGAGGGGGGGTCAAACAGGGCGGGGCGTTCAGTCTCCATGAGGGAGGGAGCCTGAGCGTCGCGCCCGCGGCCATTAAACGTCACAGCGAGGCTGGCGCGTCAGGGCGGCCCTTTGGCAGGGCGCGCGTTCGCGCCGGCCGCGGCAATCTTCCCAGCTTCACGCCCGCGCAGCTCTTACGTCTTCTCGCGGTACTTCGCCAGCAGCGCGGGGATCTGGTCGGGTTTCACCTTGGCGTGGACGTCGGCGCCGATCATGATGACGGGGGCCAGGCCGCAGGTGCCCAGGCAGCGCGCCGACTCCAGCGTGAACATCCCGTCCTTGCTCGTCTCGCCGAAATCGACGCCCAACTCCTCCTTCAGCCGCTCCGCCACCGCGCTGGCCCCCTTCACGTAGCAGGCGGTGCCCAGGCAGACGTTGATGAGGAACTTCCCGCCCGGCTTGAGGCGGAAGAAGTGGTAGAACGTCGCCACCCCCGTCACCGTCGAGGAGGGGACCTGCATCAACTGCGCCACCGCGTTCATCTGCGCCACGCCGAGATGCCCGAAGTGCCCCTGCACCTTGTGCAGAACGGAGATGAGCTGGCTGGCCGGCTCGGGGCCCTGGCGCACCTGCTCGATGAAAGTGACGATCTCCGGCGGCAGCGCGGCGCGCGCGCCGGCCAGAACTTTTTCGCGGTTGTCCGTGGAATGGGAGCAGCAACACTGGCTCATCGGATCCCTCTTGGCAGTTTCGCCGAATAATGGGTATGCAGAAGCTCATGGGCCTTCGCGCCGCCGGGCTCGCCGAGGAACTCGGCGTACAGTTTCTTCACCGCCGGGTTCTCGTGCGACTTGCGGAGTTTCTTGGCGCCGTCGATCGAGTACAGCGCGCGGGCGCGCGCGGCCAGCAGCGCGGGGTCGAGCACCTTCGTGCCGCGCGGCGGATAGGGCTGCCCGCCGCCGCCGATGCAGCCGCCCGGGCAGGCCATCACCTCGATCATGTGGAATTCCTTCTCCTTGCGAACCACCTTGTCCAGCAGCGTCTTGGCGTTCACCAGGCCGTTGGCCACCCCGACGTGCAGCACCAGGTCGCCCAGGGCGATGGACTCCTCGCGCAGTCCCTCCACGGCGCGCACCTCGGTGAATTCCATGCGGCGGAAGGGTTTGCCGGTCACCAGTTCGCTGGCGGTGCGCAGCGTCGCCTCCATCACCCCGCCGGTGGTGCCGAAGATGTCCCCCGCGCCGGTCGCGATCCCCAGAGGCTCGTCGAACTTCCCCTCTTCGAGGCCGTTGAAATTCACCCCGTCGCTCTGGATCATCCAGATCAATTCGCGCGTCGTCAGCACCGCGTCGGTGTACGGGATGCCGTCGGCCATGTAGTGCTCCGGCCGGCGCGACTCGTACTTCTTGGCGGTGCAGGGCATCACGGCGACCACGAAGATCTTCTTCGGGTCCTTCCCGATCTTCTCGGCATAGTAGGTCTTCAGCAGCACCGACATCATGCTCATGGGGCTGCGGCAACTGCTGGCGTGCGGGATGAGCTCGGGGTAGAACTTCTCCATGAAATTGACCCAGCCCGGCGAGCAGCTCGTGATCAGCGGCAGCGGACCGCCCTCCCCCTTCATCCGGCGAAGGAACTCGTGCGCCTCCTCCATGATCGTCAGGTCGGCGGCCAGGTCGGTGTCGAAGACGCGGTCGAAGCCGATCCGGCGCAGCGCCGTGACCAGCTTGCCCGTGCACGGAGTGCCCGGCGGCAGGCCGAACCCCTCGCCGAGGGCGGCGCGAATGGAGGGGGCGACCTGGACGACCACGTGCACCTCCGGGTCGGCCAGCGCGGCGAAGACCTCCTCGGTGGCGCGTTTCTCCAGGAAAGCGGCGGTCGGGCAGACGTTGATGCACTGCCCGCACTGGATGCAGACGGAGTCCTTCATCTTGGCGCCGTGGGCGGGGGTGACGACGCAGTGGAAACCGCGCCCGTGCCGGCTGAGGTTGTGCACCCCCTGCACCTCGGAGCAGACGCGCGTGCAGCGCCCGCACAGGACGCACTTCTCCGAGTCGCGCACGACGGAGTCGCTGCTGTCCTCTTTCTCGAAGCGCTTGCGCTCCCCCGCGAAGAAGCGCTGGCGCACCCCCAGCGAATAGGCGAGGTTCTGCAGCTCGCAATTGCCGTCGCGCTCGCAGGTCTGGCAGTCCATCGGGTGGTTGTCCAGCAGCAGCTCGACGATATCGCGCCGCGCCTGCCGGATCTCCGGCGAGCTGGTCTGCACCACCATCCCCTCCCACACCTTCACCGAGCAACTGGTCATGTAGATCCCCATGTCCTTCACATCCACGATGCAGACGCGGCAGGAGCCAGCCAGGCTCAAATCCGGGTGGTAGCAGAGGCGCGGGATGCGCACCCCCAGCGTCTCGGCCGCCTCCATGATCGTCATCCCTTCGGGGACGGAGACCTTCTTTTCGTCAATCGTCAGCGAGATCATTTTCTTTTCCATCCGATTCGTTTCCATATAAAAGTCATCGTGAGTGAGCGCCTCGCGTCCGCCGGCGCCGTGTGTGGCGGCGCGCTCAAGCGCGCCACAGGCGCACGGGCTAAAGCCCGTGCCTGCACTGATCCGCCCGAGGAATGCGGCGCTCTTCTTACGTCCGCTTCACCGCATGGAACTTGCAGATCTGGAAGCACTTCCCGCACTTGATGCAGCGGGACTGGTCGATCAGGTACGTCTTCTTCGGCTCGCCGCTGATGCAGGAGACCGGGCAGTGGCGCGCGCAGGCGGAGCAGCCGACGCACTTGCCCGGGTCGATCTCGTAGCGGATCAGCGCGGAGCACTTCTTGGCCGGGCAGCGTTTCTCGAGCACGTGCGCCATGTACTCGTGGCGGTAGTGCTTCAGGGTGCTCAGCACCGGGTTGGGGGCGTTGCGCCCCAGCCCGCACAGCGCCGCCTTGTTGATCAGCTTCGCCAGCCGCTCCAGGTTCGTGATGTCCTCCATCTTCCCCTGGCCGGTCGTGATCCGCTCAAGGATTTCGAGCATGCGCGTCGTCCCCTCGCGGCAGGGACTGCACTTGCCGCAGGACTCGTCCTGGCTGAAGCCCAGGAAGTACTTGGCGATATCCACCATGCAGTCATCCTCGTCCATCACGATCATGCCGCCGGAGCCCATGATGGCGCCGACCTTGGAGAGCGTGTCAAAGTCCACGGGCGTATCCAGCAGCGTCTCGGGGATGCAGCCGCCCGCGGGGCCGCCGGTCTGGATCGCCTTGAGCTTCTTGCCCGCCGGCGCGCCGCCGCCGATCTCGTTGACCACCTCGCGCAGCGTGGTGCCGATGGGCACCTCCACCAGCCCGGTGTGGCGGACCTTGCCGGCCAGCGCGAACACCTTCGTCCCGCCGCTCTTCTCGCTGCCGATGCGGCTGAACCAGTTCGCCCCGTAGTAGATGATCGGCGGAATATTCGCGAGCGTCTCGACGTTGTTGATCACCGTCGGCTTGCCGAACAGCCCGCTCTCGGTCGGATAAGGGGGGCGGATGCGCGGCTCGCCGCGCTGCCCCTCGATGGAGTGAATCAGCGCCGTCTCCTCGCCGCAGACGAACGCGCCCGCGCCGAGCCGGATCTCCAGGTCGAAATCGAACCCGCTGCCGAAGATGTCCTTCCCCAGCAGGCCGTGCTTGCGGCACTGCTCGATGGCGTTCTGCACGCGCTGGATCGCCATCGGGTATTCCGCGCGGATGTAGAAGAATCCGCGATGCGCGCTGATGGCGTAGCCGGCGATGAGCATCCCCTCCACCACGCTGTACGGGTCCCCCTCCAGCATGCTGCGGTCCATGAACGCGCCCGGGTCCCCTTCGTCGGCGTTGCAGATGAGGTAGCGCGTCTCATCCTTGGCGGCGGCCGCCATCGCCCATTTTTTGCCCGTCGGATAGCCCGCGCCGCCGCGCCCGCGCAGCTTCGAACGCGTGATCTCCTCCACCACCCACGCCGCGCTCCCCTTCTCCAGCACCTTGGCCAGCGGGGCGAATCCCTTGTAGTGCATGTACTCGAACAGGCTCTCCGGGTCCACGATGCCGCTGTTGCGCAGCGCCACGCGGCTCTGCCGGTTGAAGAAGGCGACGTCGCCGTACATGTCGAAGAAGCGCTGGCTGATCGTGTGCCCCTTGAGGCGCAGGCGCTCGACCGGCTTGCCCCCGCGGATGTGGCTCTCGATGATCTCATCCAGATCGGCCGGGTCGGTGAGGCGGTAGAGCGTCTTGGTCGGGCGCACCAGCACGTGCGTCACTTTCGCCAGGTCCTCCGAGCGGCAGAGCCCGAAGCAGCCCGCCGTCACCACCCGCGCGCGCTCCGGCCCGATCCCCGCCTTGTCGAGCTTCTCGACGAAGAGCTCGCTGAACGGCGTCTCCAGGCTGCGTCCGCAGCGCCCGCCGCCGCAGAAGAGCAGTTCGTACTGCGGCAGGGTGTCGCGGTCGTGGTCCAGAATGCGGTTGACCAGCGGCTGGCCCCCCAGCACGTGCGACTTGAAAATTTCATGGACCAGCTCGCGGTCCACCTTTTCGTATTTCACCGGCATCTGGCCGGGGATGAGGATGCCGACGATCGGCTCGCAACTGCACCGCCCGGTGCAGCCGGTCTGGCGCAGGACGATGTCCGTGCGCCCGCTGGCGGCGATGTGCTTGCGGAATTCCGCCAGGACCCCGTCGGCCCCCGAGGCGTTTTCGCACGTCGCCGAACCGACCTGGATGCGAATCTTGGTCGTGCTTGCACGCTCGGCCAGAACCCGCTCCGCCTCGTCGGAAAGACGTTGATAGTTTGTCATAACTGCTGTTGACATAATGACTCCTGACGTTATGAATCTTCAACTGCTGCGCCCCGAAAGTTCCATTCTACCGGGAAACACCGGCCAGTGCAAGAACAAGAAAAAACAGGCGGCGCGCCGCCCTTGCGAGGACCCCGCCGCGGCGAAACTCCTCACAATGACGCCGCGTCCGTGGACCACCGCCAGAAAGCGCTTGACCCGCTGCCGAGGAGCGGGCTACTATCGCGGACGGCTCAGACGAGAATGGCGAGTGGGTCCATCCGGGGAACAGAACAGAGGAGGTGCGATCATGGCGAAAGTGCTGGTGGTCTATTGCAGCATGTCCGGCAACACCAAAGCCGCCGCGGAGGCGATTGCCGTGGGCGCCAGAGGCGCGGGGGCGAAGGTCACGCTGAAGAGCGGGGTGGAGGCGCAGCCGAAGGACCTGACCGACTGCGACGCCGTGGCGCTCGGTTCCTACGACGCCTTCAGCTACATGGGGGGCGGGCTGAAAGACTTCCTCGACCGCGCGTACTATCCCACCCAGGGCCAGGTAACGGACAAGCCCTATGCCGCCTTCCTGACGCATGGCGGCGGGGGAAAGGCCATTGCGAGCATCGAATCGGTCGCCCAGTCCTTCAAGCTCAAGAAGATTGCGGACGCGGCGCTGATCAAGGGAAAGCCGGAAGGCGCGACGTTGACCGCATTGAAGGCGCTCGGCGCGAAACTGGCGGGGGCGAAGAAGTAGAAGCAGTCTTGCTCTGCTGAAACCATTGTCGTTCGATGAGCCGTCCCGCCGTTCGACTTTGCTCACGGCCCTGAGTTTATCGAAGGGTAGGGACGGCAGGATAATAGCCCGGCAGTTCACTGGCGGGCTATTTTCATTCTGTCCCTACGGGACGAACAGCGAGACATGCTGGTCGTTTCAACAGAGCAGCTTGGCTTCTATCGGCGTTCATCCGCGTTCATCGGCGGTTCCCGCCGTCGTCGCCGCGCTCATTTCTTCTTCTTGAGAAGCCCTTCGAGGATCGCTCCCCCCTTTTCCTTCAGCATCTGCTTGCCGGCCGCTTCGATGAGAGGCGCGAGCGCGTTGGCCATTGCCTCGCGCGAAACGGTGGGGTGCGAGGTCGTGCCGCTGATCGGCACCTTGATCGTCTGGTCCTTTACCATCGCGTACAGGTCGGCGCGCCCGCCCAGCATCTCGCGCGTCACCGGCACCTCCGCCAGCATATCCAGCCGCATGTCCACCAGCCCCACCGAGCCGGAGAGCTTGATCTGATACCCCGCGAGGATCATCGTCAGCGGCTCCTGGCGGATCACGCCGTTGCGCAGCGTGAACCCCACCTTCTGGTCCGGCAGCACCAGCAGTTCTGTCTGGCCCAGCTTCACGGCGGAGGCCAGCTCCTTAAGGAAGCCGCTGGCGCTCATGCGGACGCCGTTCAGCGCCATCTCCCCGTCCAGCGACGCCGCCGTGAGGATCGGCGGGGCGAGGGGGACGGTCGTCTTGCGCAGCGTCAGCCCCACCGATCCGGCCGACACCACCCCTCCCTTGAACAGCGGGCTGACGCGGGAGAGGAACTGGTCGGCCATCGAGTCGGTGATCTTCACCCCCGTCAGCACGGCGGTGTTGTCCGGCACCGTCGCCACGGCGACCTTCGGCCGCGCATCCACCTGGAGCGGCAGCAGCAGCTTGCCGCCGCTGACGGTGGTATCCACCTTCATCGTGCCGACGCCGTTCTCGAAGTGCAGCGGCACGTCCATCACCCCCGTCTCGATCCCCATCACCGACAAGCGCTTGATATAGACCCCCGCCTGCGCGAACAGCGCGCGCAGCAGCGCGGAAATATCCGTCGCGCCGAGCTCCGCCTTCACGTGGAACTCGCGCGACTCGTTGCCGCTCAGTTCGACCGGCTGGCCGCTGAGCGCGGCGACCAGCGGGCCGATCTTGTCGAAATTCGGCGTCCAGCTTCCGTCCGCCTGCAACTTGCGGCTCTTTTCGAGGTCGTCAATGCGCGCCTTCGCCTGCACCGCGAGCAGTTCGGAGGAGAGTTTGAGCGAGTCGAGCGCCAAACAGCTTCCCCCGGCGGTATTGGGCTTGGCGGGGGTGAAAATCGCCGCGGCGGCCAGTTCGATCTTCTTCTCCGTCACAGCCGGCTTGCCGGGGCTGGTCACTTTCAGGTCGGCCAATTGCGCGGTCACATCAGCCTTCTGGCTTCCCTTGTCCGCGGTCACTTTCAGGTCAAAACTCGCCGTGGCGGCCACCGTCGTCCCCTGCGGCAGCGGCGCGAAATCATGCAGCGAAATCAGCAGCTTCGCGACATCGAACTGCCCATGGAACGCCGCCGTGGCCTGCTGCGGCGCGGTCCAGTCGGGAACCTCGGCCGAACCGGTCACCTGCCCGCTGGAGAGCGCGAACTTCACGTCGCTCAGTTTCACGCTGCGCGTCGCCGGGGCGGCGGCGAGCGCGAAAGAGAGCTCCACCGAGGGCTCGGTCATCCGCTTGGTCCCCTGCGTCACGATCAAGTTGGCGATGGTCAGCTTCGCCGGGGCCAGCAGCGCCTTCCCCTGGTCGAGCAGCGCCTCACCCTTGAACGCCAGCGCCCCCGCCACGTCCAGGTCCGCCGGCGCCGCGCCCGCCGCGCGCGCAGTCGCCATCACCTGCGAAAGCTCCGCCGAGGCTTCGATCGCCAGCTTCCCCGCGACCGGCAGCGACTGCCCCTGCGGGAAGGTGAGCTTGTCCGAGGTCATGGAGAAAATCGCCAGCGGGGACTCCAGCGCGATCTTGAGCCCCTCGATCGATTGCGGCGCGTTCTTCGCGTCCAGCATCGCGCGCGCGTCGAGCGAAAGCGTTCCCTTTGAAATGCTTGCCGGCTGCGGCCCCAGGCCGGTCAGCACCAGGTCGCTCACCTGCGCGACGGCGCGCAGCGCGCGCTGCTGCGGCGCGGGGGAGGTCATGTGCGCCTCGAACTGAAGCTTGCCGGAGGCGTCCAGCTTGCCCATGTCCACGAACTTGCGCGCCTCCGCCGTCGCGGCGGCCAGGTCGCTGGAGGCCGTCAGGTCGAACTTCTCCGCATTCCCCGCCCCCTTGGCCTGCGCGAACGAGGAGGAGAACTCGAACCGGTCCAGGCTCACCCCGGCCTGCGTCTGCGAAAGCTCCGCGACCAGCGAAATCGGCTTCTCCAGCGCGAACTCGCGCCCGTCGCGTTTCGCGGCAAGCCCGGTGACCGTGACATTCGTGACGGCGCATGCGCGCACCGCCCCCGTCGCCGAGGAGAGCCACGACTCCGCCGTCAGCGTGCCTCCCGTCAGCGTCAGCCCCTGCTGCAGCCGCAGCGTGTTGGGGAAGCGCTGCGCCAGCGCCGGGAGGTTCACCTCCGTGCGCAGCTTCACATCCCCCGCCGGCAATTCCCCCGGCTTCGGTAGCGAGAGCGTGCCGTTCGACTCCATTTTGGCGACCGGCGAGTCCACCTTGAACTTCTTGATGGCGACGTTCGCCCCCTCGCGCGCCACGTCGAAATCGAGCGTCACCTGATCGAACGTCGGCTCATCCTTGCCCAGCAGCCCGCCCCCCATCGCCAACGCGGTCACCTTTACCGAGCCGCCCGCCTGCGCCTGGTCCGCGCCCTTCGCGTGCGCCTGCACGTGCGCGCTGACCGAGCCGGAGAGCTTGTCCAGCGCCTTGAACTGCGCCGCCAGCGGCTGGAACTCGCGCAACTGAAGCCCCGTCAGGTCGGCGGTGAAACTGGCGTCGAGCGCCTCCGGCTTCGCCACGCCGTTCTCCATCACCTTCGCGCTGCCCGTGACCTTCAGCGGAGCGTTCGCCTGCCCCAGCAGGGCGTTGACGTCGAACGTCACCGGGTTGTTGACTCCATCGATCCCCACCGCGACATTCAGCCCCTTGATCTCGAACGCCTGGTCGCTCCCCGCCGCGCGCACCGTCACGCGGCCGTCGGTCACCTTGAACTGCCCCTTCACATCGAACCCCAGCGGCTTCGGCGCGGGGGCCGATGGACGCTCATGGACGGACACGGACGAAGGCGCGGACGACGAAGAGGACGGTGTGCCCGTCTGTGCGGTTGGCTTCATCAACTTCTGAAAGTTCGTCTGTCCATCCGCATCCACCACCAACTCCACCTGCGGCCTCACCACCTCCACGGTTTGGAGTTCCTTGGTCGAGCGCGCCATCGAGAGCAGCCCGGCGGGCGCTGAGATGGAACTGACCGTCAGCATCTCCTTCCCGGCTGCGTCGGAGACCTTCAGATCAGTCATGCGCACCCCGGAGAACCAGCCGAACGACCAGGAGGAAGCCGTCACGCTTCCGTTTATCTGGCCGCTCACCTTCCCCAGCACGAAGCGGCGCGCCGGGCCGGTGGAGAGCAGCGTCGGCGCCAGCGCCACCAGCAGCACCCCCAGCGCGAACAGCGCCAGCAGCGCCCAGAGCCAGCGGCGGCGGCGCTTCACGGGGGGCTTCGATTCCTGCGGCGTAGCGGTCGGCTCGGTCGGGTTCATTCTTCATCTCCCCATAGTGGTCAAGAGAACCAGAACATCGTAGAACCGGGGAGAGGCGGCGTCAAGACGGGGGAACGGATTCAACGTTCAACGCGGTGCGCACGGCGCACCTGATCCGACGCGCAACGTCCAATTCCGGCGACGGCGGACGGCGTCGTCAATAAATGTCATCGCGAGGCCGACCGATGATGGACGGTGTTGGCGGGAAGGCGCGGCGTCGGTCGGCCGTGGCGATCTTCCGCTTTCGATGACCTTCCCCGGAGCCAACGCCCTCGCGGCGAGTGGGTCGGAAATAAGGAAGATCGCCACGTTCGCGCCGAGGGGCGTCTGTCCGCAAACATCGTCTTCAGCGGCGCTCGCTCGCGATGACCACTTATTCACACGCGCCGCCGCCGCGCGTCTTGAGCCGCCGCGCCAACTCTGTCATAATCGCGCTAGACGCATTGAGAGATGGGGACAATGCCTTTCTTTGGAAAGTACTGTGTCCCCATCGCCCCCGTTCTTTCACGCAGGAGTGAACCGGCCCGGTGAAACTGAAACGCACAGAGCTTGCCGTCGCGCGCGAGCGCGTCCTGCTGGTGGGGGTGGCCCACGACGAGACCGAATCGCTGGAAGAGATCCGCCGTCTGGCCGATACCGCCGGCGCGGTGGTGGTCGGCGAGATGCTCCAGCGCCGCCGCAGCGCCGATCCGGACACCTTCCTCGGCAGCGGAAAGGTCGAGGAACTCGTCACGCTCTGCGACGAGCTCAAGGTGGACAGCATCGTCATCGATGCCGATCTCTCCCCCGCGCAGGTCCGCAACCTGGAGGAACTCACCGACCGCAAGGTGATCGACCGCACGGAGCTCATTCTGGACATCTTCGCGCGCGGCGCGCGCACTGCCATGGCCTGCGACCAGGTGGAGCTGGCGCAACTGGAGTATGCCTTCCCGCGCCTGAAGAAGATGTGGACGCACCTGGACACCATCGAGGGAGGCATCGGCATGCGCGGGCCCGGCGAGCGGCAGATCGAGACCGACCGCCGCCTCATCCGCAAGCGCATTCAGGACCTCAAAGAGCGCATCCGCCTGAGCGCGAGCCGCCACAGCCAGGAAGTCGCCGCGCGCGCCGACGAGCAGACCGTCTGCCTCGTCGGCTACACCAACGCCGGCAAGTCCACGCTGATGAACGCCCTCACCGGCGCGGGGGTGCTGGCCGACGACAAGCTCTTCTCCACCCTCGACACGCGCACCCGCGCCTGCACCCTGGGGGAGGGGCGCAAGGTGCTGCTCAGCGACACCGTCGGCTTCATCCGCCGGCTGCCGCACAACCTGGTCGCCTCCTTCCACGCCACGCTCGAAGAAGCGCGCCAGGCCGACCTGCTCCTGCACGTCGTGGACGCCTCCTCGCCTCAGGCGGAGCAGCAGATGGCCAGCGTCGTGGAGGTGCTGGGGCAGATCGGCTGCGCCGAGCAGGCGACGCTGAACGTCTTCAACAAGACGGATGTCCTGGCGGACGAGATCGCCCTGCCGCTGCTGAGGCGGAAATTCGGCGAGGGGCCGGCGGTCTCGGCGCTGAACGGGACGGGGCTGGAGGAATTGCGCACGCTCATCCGGGAGTTCTTCGACAAGCAGGCCGTCACCGTCGTGGCGCGCATGAGCCCCTCCGCCGGCCGCGCCCAGGCCTACCTGGCCGAGCACGCCGAAATCCTCGCGCGTGACTACGCCGACGACGAAGTGACCCTCGAGCTCCGCATCGCCCCCTGGCATCTCGGCATCCTGAAGAAGATGGGGGTGACGTGCAAGGTGAAGAAGCGAGCGGTGTAGCGCGGGCTTCAGCCCGCGAAGACCGCGGCGTGCAATCGTTGCAGGGGCGCAGCATGCTGCGCCCTGGGAGGAAAAGGGGTCTGGCTACTTTTCCTCCGTTGGAAAAGTTGCCTGACCCTCTTTTCCGTCTCCCGCGCGGCCTGCCTCCGGGGTGGATGGCCAAATTCAATCCGTGGTGTTGGGCGGGATAGGGGGTCAGGCATCTTTTCGCAACGGCGAAAAGCAGCCAGACCCCCTTTCCTCATTCCCCCGGATACACCAGCACGCGGTCGTGGATTAGCAGCACCACATCCGGCTTGCCGTCGCCGGTGACGTCGCCGATCTCGATCTCGCGCGGCTCGGGGCCGCCGGGGCCGGCGTGGCGGCTCCCGGCGAAACTGCGGCTCTCGAATATCTGCCAGTTCAGCGCGCGCACGATCCGTTTCTCCTCCGGCTTCCAGACCAGCAGCTCCATCAGGTTGTGCGTCCCCTCCGAGGCGAGGAACTCCAGCCGTCCGTCGTTGTTCAAATCGCCGGCGGCCAGCGTCTCCAGCCGCCCGTTGCGCACCGGGGTCTCGTAGGAGGCCAACTCCTTGAGCGCCGTCACCGGCTCGCCGGGGCGGAGCAGCGTGAAATCGTTCTGCCCCAGCAGCAGCAACAGCGGCTTGCCCGTCCCGGCCAGGTCTCCGGCGAGGAACCGCTCCAGGTTCAGCGGCCCGATCTGGAAGTTCTCGACGATGTTGTACATCCCCATCTTATCCCGCTTGAGTTCGCTCAGGCAGCGGCCCGCCGCGTCGGCCAGCACCACCTCCGGCACGCCGTCGCCATCCAGGTCGGCCGAGGCCACCCCCACGATCTGGCTGGTGGGAGAGCGTCCGTTAAGTTGCTCGACCACCTGCAGCCGGTCCTGCTCGTCCAGCTTGAGCGCGCGCGCGAAGTTCTTGATGGCGATGAGAATCTCCGGCTTGCCATCCGCGTTGATATCCGCCATGGTGACGCTCTTGAGCTTCACGTTCTGCACCAGCCCCTTGCCGTAATCCGCGCCGCGCGAGACATCCGCGAAGCCGCTCCCCGTCCCCTTGAAGATGCGCATTTCCTGGAAGGGGGTGAACAGGAGGATATCCATCTTCCCATCCTGGTTCGCGTCGGCCACCAGCAGGCCGTCCGGGTCGGCGCGCGCGTCGGTCACCACCACCTTCCCCTTCTCCGCGAAGGTCCCGGTGGAGAGGATGTGGATTGCGCGCTCCTTGTTCGCGTCCACGGCGCAGTAGAGTATCTCCGGCTTCCCGTCGCCATCCGCATCCGCCACGGTCATGCAGCTCGGCTTGCCGGCGGTGCTGATCGCGCGCGGGAAGCTCAGGCGGCCGGTCGCCGGATCGAGGGTGGACCAGCCCAGGCTCCCTTCGTCGGGGCTGAGCAGCAGCACGTCGGAGGCTCCGTCGCCGTTCAGGTCCGCCACGGCCATATCGGTCACCCCCTGGTACCAGGGGAAGGAAGCCTTGCGCTGCCAGTAGCCGGGGCGCGTCTGGGTGAACAGCTCCACCTCGGCGGCGTCCGGATCGCTCACCAGGATATCCGGGCGCTTGGGATCGGTCAGCGGGCCGATGGCCAGCACGCGCGGGCGGCGCGAGCCGGTGGTGCTGAAGGTGTAGCGTTCCAGCGGCCCTTCCAGCCCGGTCGCTCCGTCGGGCTGGGTGACCACCTTGTAGATCACCAGCCGGCCGGAGGCCTGCTCGACCACGATCAGTTCGTCCGCGCCGTCGCCATCGGCATCGCCGAACACCAGCCCGCGCATGGCGGGCGCCTTGCAATGCACCTCCGGCCCCAGGCGGCCGTTGGCCCCCTGGAAGCGGAAGCAGATCGGCGCGGTATCGCTGGAGCAGGCGTACATCAAGTCCTTGCGCTTGTCGCCGTTGAAGTCGCGCAGCACCACCGCGAACGCCCCCTCCGGCAGGCCGGACTCCTTCACCGGCGCCTCCAGCTTCCCCTCGGCGTTCTGGAGAATGAAATAGATGCCGTCGTTCGCCAGCAGGACGATATCGTTGCGTCCGTCGCCGTTCACATCGCCGATCGCCAGCGCCGCCGGCTGGGAGGAGCCATCCGCGATATCGAACGTCCGGCGCGCCCCCCACTCCCCCTTCTCATCCTGATACACCACCACCAGCTCGCGCGGGTCGCCGTAGTAGACCATATCCGTCCGCCCGTCGCCGTTGAGGTCGCCCAGTTCCAGGCTGAAAATCTTCTTGTCCACCAGGAAAGGGCGGCTGACGAAGAGCGGGTCATTCAGCAGCTCATTCGCCTCGACATCCCCCTCCGCCTGCGGCTTGAGCTTATCGGTCGCCTGGAGCAGGCATTCGATGCGCGTGCGCGCGTTGTTGGCCACCACCACGTCCAGGCGTCCGTCGCCGTTCACGTCGGCCAGGTGCAAATCAAGCGTGTCGAAATCAAGTTTATGGACCTTCACCCCGGCGAAGCCGATCGCGGGAGCGGAAAAGGCCGATGCGGTGGAGTTCGGGGGGGAGGCCGGTTCAGCCGCGAACAAGCCCGTCCCCGTCAGCGCCAGGGTTAAGAACGCCGGAAAGAGCGATTTACGCATTGAATTACTCCTGAAAGGGGTCGTTAGCGCAGTGTACCGGCGGAGTGCGGCAGAATGCAACAAGCGGAAGACGACGGATTCAACCGCCAAGACGCCAGGGACGCCAAAAACGGCGAAAAAAGGCAGCGGAGACAACGCAGACGGTGCGTTCTTGGCGGCCTTGGCGTCTTGGCGGTGCACTCCTCCCCCTCCCCCCTCCCAGGGGCGCAATTTAAGCTAAAATTCTGTTGACTTCCCTGTTGGGGGGGCTATAATAACTATTGCTTGGGGTTCGTATAGTTAGCAGGGGTTCTTCAGAAAAAAATGGAAAGGAGGTGAAATCAAATGAGAAAATGGATATCAGCATTCACGTTGATCGAGCTCTTGGTCGTGATCGCCATTATCGCTATCTTGGCCGGCCTTCTGTTGCCGGCATTGGCAAGAGCTCGCGAGGAAGCTCGCCGGAAGCAGTGTAATAGTAACCTGGGTCAGTTGGTCAAGGCTTGCACGACCTACCAGGAACCGAACGGCGACTTCTTCCCGGCCCATTCGCAGTATAACAGCGGCACTACGGACGCCTTTAGTCCCATGCCGTCTCTGGCTATACTGTATCCGGGCTATGTGGATAACGTGAAGGTGTTCCGTTGCCCGTCGACCGGCGACAACCCCCAGATCTTCACCGTTGTGGATCAGGGCGGGCGTTTCGTGTCGTTCGGTGCGATCGGTTCGACGGCGACTACGACTGCACAGATCATCGGTCTGGTCACGTCGTCCGTCACCACGGCAGGGAAGTGCAGTTATCTGTACGATGAGTTCACTCACTTCCGCGACGTGGGTCCGAGCCAGGCCATGGCGAGCGACGCCGATGGTCAGACGTGGCTCTTGGGGACCGGTCAGTATCCGACTTATTCGACTTCCGCTACGACCTCGACTGGTACGAATACTGGTGCTTGGTCGCGTCTGCCGAACAAGTCGAACCACGAGAACGGTCAGAACGTCATGTACTTCGATGGTCACGTCCGTTGGGCCGATACGGTCTACGGCAGTGACGAGCCGAAGGACAACATGTACCAGTCCGAAATGGGCTGGGGCGCTGACACTGACGCGTATCTGTGGGACGGCGTTGACACCCGCGTGGGTACGGTTGCTCCGTAATTGGGCATCCTTGCCTTGTTGTTGCACCTAGGAGGTGGCTCGCAAGAGCCACCTCCTGGTGTTTTAAGGGGGCGTGTTAACGGCGGCGGTTCTCACCACGGAGACGCGGAGAAGGCCGGGGGATTTCACCGCAGAGACACGGAGGACGCAGAGAAGGGCCGTTCATGGCGAAGTACACAACGACGTGATTCCCTTTGTTAATCTACGGCTTTCCGTTCTTTGCGCCTTTGCACCGCGCGCTCCGGTCCTTGCGTGAGCTCTGTCGTCGTTCGTTGTCGTTTCCGTCCTTCGTGGATTTTGCGATGCAATCCGCCGTTGCCGTCACCCTGCCCCCGCCGTTCTCTGCGTTCTCCGCGTCTCCGCGGTGAGCGCCGCGGCCGTCTCTACACCGCGAAGCAGGCGACCTGGTGGTCCGGGCCGACGGAATGCAGGTGCGGCTCCTCCTGGTTGCAGCGCGCGGAGCAGCGGGCGCAGCCGCGGTCGAAGAAGCGGCAGTACCCCGGCGGGTTGAAGGCGCTGGGAATGCCTCCTTGAAGCACAATGCGCGCGCGCTTCGTCTTCGGATCGGGAACCGGCACCGCCGAAAGCAGCGCGTGGGTGTAGGGGTGCTGCGGGTGGTTGAACAACTCGTCGCACGACGCCACCTCCACGATCTTCCCCATGTACATCACCGCCACGCGGTCGCAGATGTGGCGCACCACCGCCAGGTCGTGGGCGATGAACAGGTAGCTCAGGCCAAATTCCCCCTGGAGGTCCATCAGCAGGTTGATCACCTGCGCCTGGATGGAGACATCCAGCGCGCTGACCGGCTCGTCGCAGACGATGAAATCGGGGTTCAGCGCGATGGCGCGCGCGATGCCGATGCGCTGGCGCTGGCCGCCCGAGAACTCGTGCGGGTAGCGTCCCATGTGCTCGGCGGAGAGCCCCACGCGCTCCAGCAGCCCCTGCACGCGCTCGCGCAGCTCGGCGCCCTGCGCCAGGCCGTGTACCGCCAGCGCCTCCCCCACAATCGCCCCCGCCGTCATGCGCGGGTTCAGCGAACTGTACGGGTCCTGAAAAACGATCTGCATGTGGCGTCGTTCCAGGCGGAGCGATTCGGCGTCGAGCGCGGCCAGGTCGCGCCCGCGGAAGAGGATCTGCCCCGCTGTCGGCTCCAGCAGCCGCAGCACCGTCCGCCCCAGCGTCGTCTTGCCGCAGCCCGACTCCCCCACCAGCCCCAGCGCGCTCTTGCGCCCCAGCGTGAAGGAAACGTCATCCACCGCCTTGACGTAGCCGTGGACGCGGCTGAACAGCCCCTTGCGCACGGGGAAATGCTTCTTCAGCCCGCGGACTTCCAGCAGAGGGGCGGCGGGCGCGGCGGGGGTCTCGTTTTCGGCGGCTGACATCAGTGGGCCACTCTACTTTCCAAAGGACCAAGAAGACTGCAAGGACGGCAAGGACGAGGAGCGGTGAAGAAGTCCTTGCTGCCAGCATGCGTTCATCAGACAAGCCTCTCTGGTTGTTGCCATCTTGCTTCGTTCTTTGCGCCTTTGCACCGCGCGCGGTACGCCGCGCGCTCCGGTCTTTGCGTGAGACGCCGTTGCCGTCTTCGTTAACCGGCCTTGCCGTTCTCTGCGTCCTCTGTGTCTCTGCGGTGAAAGTCGTTGCCGTTAACCTGACTTGGCGTCTTGGCGGTTCACCGCCGTTTCCCTCACTTCAACACCCAGCAGGCCGCCCAGTGGTTCGGGCGTTTCTCCTCCAGCGGCGGCTCCTGCCGGGAGCATTTCTCAATCGCGTACGGGCAGCGCGGGTGGAAGCGGCAGCCGGCGGGCCAGCGCTTCGGGTTCGGCACGACCCCCTTGATATCCTCCAGCCGCGACAGCCGGGGAGTGTCCAGCCGCGGCACCGCCTTGAACAGCAGCATCGTGTAGGGGTGGCGCGGGTTCTCGAAGAGGTCCGCCGTCTCGGCGCTCTCGGCCACCTTCCCGGCGTACATCACCACCACGCGGCGCGCCATCCCCGCCACGATCCCGAGGTTGTGCGTAATCAGCAGCACCGCCATCTTCAACTCGCCCTGCAACGCCGCCAGCAGATCCAGGATTTCCGCCTGGATCGTCACATCCAGCGCCGTGGTCGGCTCGTCGGCGATCAGCAGCGACGGGCGGCAGACCAGCGCCATCGCGATCATCACGCGCTGTTTCATCCCGCCGGACAGTTGATGCGGGTAGCTGTCGATCCGCTGTTCGGGGCTGGGGATGCCCACCTTGCGCAGCATCTCGATCGCCTCCTGCCGCGCCTCGGCCACCCCCAGCTTCTGGTGGAGCCGAACCGCCTCGATCACCTGATCGCCGATGGTGAAGACGGGGTTCAGGCTGGTCATCGGCTCCTGGAAGATCATACTGATCTGCCCGCCGCGCACGGCGCGCATTTCTTTCTTCGGCAGCGTCAGCAGGTTCCGCCCGCGCAGCAGAATCTCGCCGCTCTCGATCCGCCCCGGCGCATCCACCAGCCGCAGGATGGAGAGCGCGGTGACCGACTTGCCGCACCCCGACTCCCCCACCAGCCCCACCGTCTCCCCCTCGCCGACCTCAAAGGAGACGCCATCCACCGCGCGGGCGATGCCGTCGAGGGTGTGGAAACTCGTGTGGAGATCCTTGACCTGGAGCAGGTTTACGGATTCAACTTTCAACATTCAACGCTCAACTTTCAAGAAACGGATTCAACGTTCGACGCGGTGCGCACTGCGCACCTGATCCGACGTCCGACGTTCAACGTCCAAGTAACGGCAACAACGACAAGGGCCGACAGATCAACCCTTGATAGCGTCCTGCTTCCTTTGGGCGGTGCGGATGCTGGTGAAGAATATCTTAATGAGCGTTTCGGTTTCTTCAAGCAACGGTTCAACCTGGCGGGGGGATTTTACCATAGGAACACGTTGGATGAGCCTGAGCCAACGCCGCGTTTCGCGGAGCTCTTTCAGACAGATGCGCATCTTGTGGATAAAATCCCGGGGCGACTCCGCCCCCTGCGCCTCCCCATGGTTGGGCAGGGCCGATGTTCCGCACCTCAGAAGTTGCGCGGCCACATGGTTGCCTACGCGTGTGTTTGGTAGCTTCTCGGCCAGCCGCATGATGCGCGCAGCATAGTCCAACAGCCGCTCTTCCAGATCGAACACCGCCACCGCGTTGCCTTTCGTCGTTTGTTGCCGTTCTTCGAACGTTGAACGTCGGACGTCGGATGTCGAACGTTGAATCCGTCACGCCTTCATCCTCGGATCCAGCGCATCTCTCAATCCTTCACCCACGAGATTATATACCGTCACCGTCAGGAATATCATCACGCCGGGCCAGATGGTCAGCCACCAGTAGCCGGTGGGCCAGGTCTGGGCCTGGTTGAGCAGCTCGCCCCAGCTGGCCGTCGGGGGGCGCACGCCGAAACCCAGGAAGGAGAGGCCGCTCTCGGTGAGAATCGCCCCGGCCACGCCGAACGTGGCCGAGACGAGGACGGGGGCGATGCTGTTGGGCAGCAGGTGGCGGAAGATGATGCGCCAGGAGCCCGCGCCGAGCGCCCGCGCGGCGGTGATGTAATCCTTCGCCTTCTCCCCGAGCATCTGCCCGCGCACGAGCCGGGCGATGCCTGTCCAGCCGGTCAGCCCGATCACCAGCATCACGTTGAAGATGGAGCGCTTGTCCACGAACGCCATGATCGTCAGGATCAGCAGGAAGGTGGGGAAGCAGATGACCACCTCCACCACGCGCTGAAGGACCAGGTCCACGCGTCCGCCGTGATAAGCGCTGAGGGAGCCGACAAACAGCCCGAGCGCCACCGCCACCGCGACCGAGAGGAAGCCGACCGATAGCGACACGCGCGACCCGTGGATCAGCCGCGCCAGCACGTCGCGCCCGGAGCGATCCGTCCCCAGCGTGTGCTCCCGGCCGGGGGGCTGGAACGGCGTGCCCGAACTTTCGAAGGGGCCGTAGCGCACGACGGGCCAGAGCGCGAAATTCCCCGGCCGCTTCGCCGCGTCGGCCAGCGCCGCGCGGTAGTCCGTATTGTCCAGGCGGCTTTGCACGGTGAAGAAGGGAACCATGCAGGCGGCGGCGACAATCCCGAGGGCGATCCACGCCGCGCCCATACGCAGGGGCAAGGCATGCCTTGCCCCTACAACAGCCCGCCACCGCCGCCTCACGATACAAACAATTCCCCAGACCGGCAGGACGAGGAGGAGCGACGCGAGCAGAGTTACGAGGCCGAAGTTGAACAGCCGCTCCAGGAACAACTCCGGCGTCTCCGGGCTGGGGGCGAAAAGCTCGCGCAGCAACGGGGCCTGCCACTGGCCATCCACCCGCGCCAGCACCGGCTTGTTGCTCGCCAGCAGCGGCGCGCCCATCGCCACCAGGAACAGCAGGATGATCAGCGCCAGCCCGACGATAGCAAGATGCTCCCGCCGGAACTGTCGCCAGACCAGTTCGCCGTAGGAGCGCCCGCGCTCGGGCGTCTCACTGGATGCTGATTCTCGGGTCGACGACGGCATAGAGAATATCCGAAAGCAAAATGCCCAGCAGGGTCAGAAACGCGCCGATCGTGAACAGCGCCATCATCAGGGGGTAGTCCCGGCTGGTCAGCGCCAGCAGCGACAGGTTCCCCTCCCCGTTGATGGAGAAGATGTACTCGACGATGACCGAGCCGGCGATCAGCTCCGGCAGCAGCCCGGCGAAGAGCGTCACCAGCGGGATCAATCCGTTGCGGAAAACGTGCTTGCCGATCACCTTCCATTCCGGCAGCCCCTTGGCGCGCGCCGTGCGCACGTAATCCTGGCGGATGATCTCCAGCATCCCCACGCGCGCGTACCGCGAAAGCCCCGCCAGTTCGGCGTACGAGAGGCAGAGCACCGGCAGGATGAAGTGCTTGGAGGTGGCCCAGAGGATCTCCCAGGTGCTCTTTCCCCAGGTCAGATACTCCGCCGGCGCGAGCCCGGCCACGGGGAGCGTGGGGGAGCACAGGACGAATTGAATGAAGCCGAGGTGGATGCTCAGGACGTGCGGCGCGGCGAAGAACATGAGCAGCAGCAGCCCCACCCAGAACCCCGGGAGCGAGTAGAGCAGGAAGAGCATCACCGTCACGGCGCGCTCATCCAGCTTGTTGCGCCGCACCGCCGCGTAAATCCCCAGCGGGATGGCGCACAGGTACACCAGCAGGATGCTGAGGATGTTGATCTTGAGCGTCGGCGCGAGGCGGCTGGCGATCACTTTCATCACCGGCGCGCCGGGGTCCACCACGATGGAACTGCCCCAGTCGAAGCGCGTGACGACGTCCTTGAGCCAGTAGCCATAGCCGATCAGGGGGTTTTTGTCCAGGTGGTACTTCTCACGCATCAGCTTGCCGGCCAGCGTATCGCGCTGGTCGGCGCGCTGCACGCCGGCGCCCTCCGAGCCGAGCGCCTTGGGGCGGGTCGGGTCGCCGGGGGCCAGGCGCATCATGGTGTAGCTCACCAGCGTGATCACGAACAGCGTGAGCACCATGAACGCCAGGCGCTTGAGGATGTAGTTCTTCATGCGGGGTTGGCAGACTCAAGGACATAAAGGACTGCAAAGACTGCAAGGACAAGGGAAGAAGGGGGAACGCCGTGCAGTTCTGCATTCTGCACTCTCGGGAGCGCTTGCGCGCCCCTCTCGCGCTCTGCACTCTGCATTCTTCCTCACTCTCTGTACTTCTGCTCCGCCAGCGGCACCCAGAAGCTGTTCACGTCCATCCCGCTGTCCGGCCCTTGCGGGTACACCTTCGCATTGCGGTAGCGCTTGTCCTGCGCGATGAGCGAATCGGGGGAGACCAGGAACGTGTACGGCTGCTCCTCGTGCAGGATGCGGTCGAACCGGTGATAGAGGGCGTTGCGCCTGGCCGGGTCGAACTCCACGCGCGCCGCCTCGATCAGCTTGTCCGCCTCGGCGTTCTTGAAGCCGATGTGGTTGCTGGAGCGCTTGAGGTCCGCCTGGGAGCTGTGCCAGAGCTGGTACGGGTCGTCGTCCCAGCTGAGCTGCCATCCCAGGCTGCACACGTCGAAGTTCCACTCCTCCAGCCGCTGGAGGAAGACGGACCATTCGATCGGATTGACGTTGACGATGATCCCGGCTTTGGAGCATTCCTGGCGGACGATCTCCGCGATCTGCTCGAAAATCGTCGAGCCGCCGCTGGGGACCAGGAAGGTGTACTCAAATTTCTTGCCATCCTTGTCCAGGATGCCGTCGCCGTCATGGTCGGCCCAGCCGGCCTCGGCCAGCAGCGCCTTGGCGCGCGCCGGGTCGAACGGCCAGGGCTCGATGCTCTTGTCGTAGGCGGGGCTGTCCACGTAGAACGTGCCGGTGGTGATGCGGCCCAGCCCCAGGTACACCTCGCGCAGGATGCGCTCGCGGTCGGTCAATTCCGTCAGCGCCAGCCGGACGCGTCGGTCCTTGAACAGGTCATTGCGCTGGTTGTAGCCGATGTAGAAATAGTTCGGCGCGGCATAGCGGAACTTGGAGAACTTCGCCGCGAACGCCGCGTCGCCGGTCTGCTTCACCCATTGCTCCGGCAGCAGGCCGATGCGGTCCAGTTCGCCGTTGCGCAGCGACTCCAGCCGCGCCGTCGGCTCCTTGACGACCCGCACAATGCGGCTCTTCAGGTACGGCTTCGGGGCGTAGTATTTTTCGTTGCGCGTGAATACGATCTCTTTCCCCTTCTCCCATCCCCGGAAAATCCAGGGCCCGCAGCCGACGATCATCCGGTTGCGCTCGTTGTTCTGCGCGAACTGCTCATACGCCTTGTCCGGATCGAACCGGTAGAAATGCCGCGGCAGCGGCAGCAGCCCCAGCGTCAGCTCCTCGGACTTGAAGTACGGGCGCTTCCAGATGACCTGGAACGTGTAATTGTCCAGCACCTTCACCTGGTCCAGGTCCTCGTAATAGACGCGCTGCGAATCGCAGGGAATCTTGGGGTTCTGGATCACGTCCATGTAGAACTTGAAATCCTGCGCCGTCACCTCCACGTCCTTGAACGACTCGCCGGTCGTGGGGTCGGTGAAATCGTGCCACAGCGCCCCCTTGCGCAGGTGGATGGTGTAGGTCAGCTTGTCCGGACTGATCTCCCAGCGCTCGGCCAGCAGCGGCTCCCACCGGTCGGGGTCGATCAAGTTGCGCGTGCCCACCGTATCGTACGTCATCCCCCAGTAATCGGCGACCTGCGCCTCATTGTTGATGATGTAATTCATATTGCCCGTCTCGGCGCCGGTCGCGCTGACCACCCCGTCGCCGGAGACGGCGGCCGGATCGCGCACTTCCATATTGGGGAAATGCGGCAGCGCGCTCGCCCGCTCGGCTACGCCCGGAACGGACGCGGAAGAATTGGAAGGGGGCGCGCTGAGGCGGCCGGAGGCCATCTCCTCGTGCAGGCGCGCGAGGTCGGCGCGCATATCCGCGAGGTCGGCGATGAGCCGCTCCTCGCGCTGGCGGAACAGGTCCACCGCCCCGACCGTCAGGTAGAGGCCCACGGCCAGAAGCACGGCGATGATGAAGAGCATTACGTTGGCGAAGAGCGATCTTCCAGCCATGTCTGATGACCTCACGGGGAGTGGCATGTGTAGCGGCGGGCCTTGGCCCGCCGAGGCCGCGTTGTGCGTGCTGCAGCCCGCGCCTGCACCCGCGGCGCAGCCTATTTCGCGTTTTCCCCAGCGGCGGGCGCGGCTGGGGCCGCCGGCGTGGCCGGTGATGCCGCCGGCTTTTCGGACGCAGGCGGCGTCGCGGCCGGTGCGCCCGGCGTTGCGGGAGCTGCGCCCGGAGCGGCGGGAGCTGCGCCCGGAGCGGCGGGGGCCGGCGCGGGACGAACGGTCGCCGCCGGAGTGAACTCCTCCGCCGGGTGACTTGTCAGCCACTTGCTTGCAGCATCCACGCAAACGTTCAGCGCCCAGGGGGGAGTGGCGTCAAAATCGAAGGAGGCCCGCTGCAGGGCGTAAGCGCTGTTCACCAGCGCTTCGAGCGCCAAGCCGATGTGGTGAAGCTCCATCACGGTCGGGAGCGTCTCCAAATCGCGGATGAGCGTCTCCTGCTCCTGCATCGTCAGCTTCGCGGGGTCGATGGGGGGCAGCACCTTCTTCGGCGTGGGCGTTGCTACAGGCAGGGTGGACGTACCGGCGGGTTGGGTGGACGAGCCAGCGGGTTGGGTGGCGCCCGGCGGCGTGGCCCCGGGGGGTTGCGCCGCGCCGGGACGGCCGCCTGCGCCCGGCCGCGCGGCTGCGCCTGCGCCGGGGAAACTCGCATCGGCTCCGCCGGGGCCGACTTCAATCCGGCCTTCGCTCTTCGGCGTCAGCGCCGTGTCGATCTGCTTTCGGTATTCATCCTTGAGGCTCTCCATGTACTTGATGATCACCGGAATAGCCGGCTTGAGCTTCGCATCGCTGGCGGCCAGCGCCACCGCCACGCGCAGCGGGCGCGGGCGCGTGGACTTCAGGCAGAGCGTCAGGGTGGCCAGTTTTTCGGTGTCCGGGAACTGCGGGTTGGCGATGATCCCCTGCGCGCCCCACAGCGCCAGCGCAGGACTGCTGTCCCCCACGCAGCGCTTCAGCGCTTGCAGCAGCTCGGGGCTGTCGCCGCCGGCCTGGGCCATCCCCGCCAGGACCACGGCCGCGTTCAGCCGAACCTGCACTTCATTATTGTCCAGCAGCGCCGCCACCTTCTTGAGCGACTGGTCGCGCTGCTCGATCAGCAGCTTGCGCGCGCGGTCCAGTTCCATGGAGAACTTGACGTCCAGGTAATCCTGCTTGCCCGTATTCCAGAACGTATCGATCGCCGCGTCAATCGGATCTTTGGCGGGCGCGGCGGTTTGCGCCAGGAGGCAGGTGGGGGCCAGCAGCAGCAGGGCAATCAGGGCCGTCAGCAGGGAGCGCGCCGGACGCATTCGGACATCCTCCGTCTCGTGAAATCGGAATCCCAAGACGCACTATAGCCGCGCCGAAGAAGCCATGTCAAGGGGCCGGAGCATTCACATTGGGCCGGACAGAGAGGCGCGGCGGAGGGCGCGTTCATCGCCACCAGATGCGGCCGCGCAACTGGTCGATCCAGCAGGTGACCTCCTGGACCAGCGAGGCGGCCTGGGTGCGAACCTGCTCCAGGTCGGGCGCGCCCAGCAGGCCGCGCGCGGTCAGACCGGCCAGTTCATCCAGGCACTGGTCCAGGCTGCGCAGGGCGCGTTTGCAGTTGGCGATGTTGCCGCAGAGGGAATCCCGCTCGTAGCCGATGCCGTGCCCTCCGGCGATCTGGGCGGGGACCATCTGGGCGTGGAAAGCGGCGTTGCGCGCCTCTTCGTCGTTCGCCCAGCGCGGTACGGAGGCGCGCAGCTTCTCTTCGAGGGCGGCGGCGAATTCCTGAGCGCGGCAATAGGCGGGGATATCGCGCAACTGCTCGAAGCAGGCCATCAACTCCGCGGCGTCCGGGTCCTCCTCCAGGCTCTGCGGGTCGGACATCAGGCGCATGAGTTCGTACGCCTCGCAGTCGAAGCGGTCCTCGCAGGCCGGGCAGTTGCGTTCCCCTCCGCAGCGGCGCAGCTCCTCCTCCCAACCCATCTCATGGGCGATCAGGAGGTCGCGGTTGGGGTGTTGGGCGAGGGTTTCGTAGAGTTCCTGGTACTTGGCGGTGCGGGCGTCGGCGCGCTGGAGGAAACGCTCCCAATCCAATTCGTCCCATTCCTGACGATCGGGCGCATCAAACACCGGGTCAAGCATCGGCACGCCTTTCAGGCGAACGAACGGTCCGAACGCCAAGCGCGTCATGCCGCACGGCACGAGCGGCCTCGCTTTCACGAACCGATCCAGTTTACCGGGTTCAGGCTCAATTCGTCAAGTTTTTCGGCTTCCTGAGGTTCTCTCTTTCATTTCCGACCCCATCGGATTACAATTTTCGTTGCGTTGTGCCTTTCGTCTGTTTGTGACTGGAGTTGCCATGCTGCCCGATGCCAAAGGACATTTCGGCCCGTTCGGGGGCCGATACATCCCCGAGACCCTCATGCCCGCCGTGGTCGAGTTGGACAAGGCGTACCGCGCCGCCCGGCGCGACCCCGCCTTCCGGCGCGAACTGGAGTACTACCTGCGCCAGTACGCCGGGCGCCCCACGCCGCTGTATTTCGCCGAGCGGCTGACGAAACGCCTCAGCGGCGCGAAGATCTACCTCAAGCGCGAAGACCTGCTCCACACCGGCGCGCACAAAATCAACAACACCCTGGGGCAGGCGCTGCTGACCCGGCGCATGGGGAAGAAGCGGGTGATCGCCGAGACCGGCGCGGGGCAGCACGGCGTGGCCACTGCGGTGGTCGCCGCGCTGTTCGGCTTCGAATGCGATGTGTACATGGGGGAGGAGGACATGCGCCGCCAGGCGCTCAACGTCTTCCGGATGCGCACCCTCGGCGCGCGCGTCGTCAGCGTCACCAGCGGCACCCGTACGCTGAAGGAGGCGATGACCGAGGCGATGCGCGACTGGATGGGCTCGGTCGCCACGACCCATTACATCCTCGGCTCCGTCGGCGGGCCGCACCCTTTCCCGATGATGGTGCGCGATTTCCAGACCGTGATCGGCCGTGAGACGCGCCGGCAGATGCTCCAGACGGAGAAGCGCCTGCCCGACGTGATCCTGGCCTGCGTCGGCGGCGGGAGCAACGCAGCGGGGATGTTCTCCCCCTTCATCAAGGACAAGGAGGTCCGACTGATCGGCGTCGAGGCCGCCGGGCGCGGCTTGAACACCCCCGAGCACGCGGCGACGCTGGAGCGCGGCAGCATCGGCGTGCTGCATGGCAGCCGCTCCTACGTGCTGCAGGACGCCGAAGGGCAGACGCTCCCGGCGCACAGCATCTCCGCCGGGCTGGATTACCCCGGCGTCGGCCCCGAGCACAGCTACTGGAAGGAGACCGGGCGGGTCACTTACAACTCCGCCACGGACCGGCAGGCGTTGGAAGCCTTCGGGCTGCTCTCGCGGCTGGAGGGGATCATCCCGGCGCTGGAATCGGCGCACGCCATCGCGCACGCCGTCGAGGCCGCGCCGAAAATGAAGCCGGAGCAGATCATGGTCATCTGCCTCTCCGGGCGCGGCGACAAGGACTGCGTCGAGGTGGCGGAGAAACTTGGGCAAAAGATTTAGCTCACCACGGAGGGGGATGGAATGCAGAGTGCAGAACGCGAGAGGGGCGCGCAAGCGCTCCCGAGAGTGCAGAATGCAGAACGTAGTGGAGCGCGCTGTCCCAGCGCGCTTACTGTTAGATCGCAAGCCGACGTTCTCCGTGCCTCCGTGTCTCTGTGGTGAACATTTCGCGAACAGAAGGAAGAGGATGTGAAGAACAGAATTGATGCTGCTTTCGAGAAATGCCGCGCGGCGAATCGCGCGGCGTTCATGCCCTTTCTCACCGCAGGCGACCCCACTCTGGCCGCGACGGCGGCGCTGATCGAGGAGTGTGAGCGCTGCGGGGCGGACATGCTGGAGCTGGGCATCCCCTACTCCGATCCGGTGGCCGACGGCCCGACGATCCAGGCCAGCTACGGGCGCGCGCTGAGCGCTGGCTGCCGGCTGGAGGATATCTTCGACATGCTGCGCGGCGTGCGCGAGCGCTGCGAGCTGCCGATCCTGACGATGGTCAGCTTCAGCATCGTCTCGCGCCACGGGCCGCAGGCGTATTTCGGGCGCGCGGCGGAGGCGGGGGTGGATGGCGTGATCATCCCCGATCTGCCCATCGAGGAGGGGGCCGCGGTGGCGCGGCTGGCCGAGAAGGCCCGGCTGCACCCGGTGTTCCTGGTCGCGCCGACCACCCCCGATGAACGCATGAAGGGGATCGTCCGGCGTTCGCGCGGCTTCATCTATTACATCGCCGTCGCCGGCACCACCGGCGCGCGCGCCGCGCTCCCTTTGGACCTGGCGCAGCACATCGCGCGCGTCAAAGCGGCGACGGACAAGCCGGTGGCCGTGGGGTTCGGCGTTTCCTCTCCCGAGCAGGTGGCCGCGGTGGCGCAGGCGGCCGACGGGGTGATCGTCGGCAGCGCCATCGTCCGCAAGGTCGCCGAAAGCGCGGGCCGCCCACTCCCGGAACTGGTGCAGGAAGTGGGGCGGTTCGTCAAGAAGCTCGCCGCGGCGACGAAGAAGAACTGATCGGCCACGCCGGCGGATGCGAGTTGCGCGAAAGAGCGCCGAGGCCTCCTCCGGCGGCGGACGCTCCGCCGCAGTGAAGGCCGCGCCTCAGCGCGGCAGCGGCAGCCAGGCCAGCACGCGCTGAATCTGCCGGTCCCAGCAGCCCCACTCATGCCCTCCCGGCCCTTCCTCGTACGTCACTTCCACCCCCGCCTTCTTCGCGCGGCTGCGAAAACGCGCGTTGCCCGCGTACAGAGCATCCTCCGTGCCGCACCACTGGAACAAGCGCGGCCGAGCTCCGCCGCGCGCGGGGAGCTGGTCCAGGAGATGCAGCAGATCATGGGAGCTTCCGGCGATCGCATGCGGATCGCCGAAGATATTCTCGAACTCCGCCCGTATCGGCTCATACGCCGGCATTTCGACGAGGCCAACTAGGTCCAGCGCGCCCGACAGGCTTGCCCCGGCGGCGTAACGCTCCGGATAAGTCAGCGCCAGCCGCATAGCCCCGTAGCCTCCCATGGAAAGGCCCGCCACGAAATTCTCCTCCCGGGCGTCCGACAGCGGGAAGAAGGAGCGCGCCAGGGCGGGCAGTTCTTCGCTCACGAAAGTCCAATAGCGGGAACCGCGCGCCATGTCGGCATAGAAACTCCGGTGCACCGTCGGCATCACCACCGCCAGGTTCATGCCGGCGACGTAGCGTTCAATGGAGGTGCGCCGCTGCCAGATCGTGTGGTCGTCCGACAGCCCGTGAAGAAGGGTGAGCGTCGGGTGCCGCCTCCGGTCCGGCGTCCTGATGAACCCCCCATCGGGGGGCTCGGCGGGATTGGGCAGAATGACGCACATGGACGTGTTCAAGCTCAGGGCGGTGGAAAAGAAATCGCAGTGAATCAGCGCCACGAGGTCCTCCTTCTTTCTGGAACCGATTTTGCAGATGTAGCGCGGGTTATCAAACCCGCGAATTCATTGGCGCGGACTTGCCGCTCGCGTCTCCGCCGCCTCAGCGCCCTGCGGCGAGCAGCTTCCCAAGAAACGCGGCGCGGAGCGCGTCGTCATGCAGGCGTTCATCCTCCTCCACCGGCAATTGCGGGAAGCGCTCCATGAAGGCGCGCGCGAAAAGCCCCACGGCCCCTCCATGCACCGCGCAACTGGGGGAGCGCGACTTGAAGATGAACCCCGCGAGCTTCTCCTTCTCCAACTCCGTCACGCGCCTCTCCGCCCAGGACTCCATCTTCTCGGTCATATCGCGGCGCGTCCGGCGCGTCACGAGGCGGACATCCGGCGCATCACCCCCCAGCCGCATCGCCTCGCGCGGAACGCCGAACCCCGCCTCCACCTCCGGGCAGAGCGGCACCAACTCGAACTGCGCCCCCAGCGTATCGCGCAGGAAAGCGTCCAGCTTATGCCCGCCATCGTAGCGGGTCGACTGGCCGAGGAGGCAGGCGCTGATGCCGAGGCGGAGTCTGGTCACGGGCGTATTCATCGCGCCTTTCTGATGATTGGGCGCCTGAACGGTGGAACGCAAAATACTCTTGCCGGTATTATACACTCTCCGCCATTCCGAGATGAACGCTTTGTCGTTACACATTAGAGTATGCTATGTTGCGCAGAATCTGAAGTTGCTCCTTGCGCAACAGCCCTGGGGCATATATGATGGAATTAGTCGGGAATAAGAACTATTCTCAGCCCGCGCGCTTTCCGCTTGCTGACGCTTGATTTCATGCTCTCTGTGATAGCGCCGAACGTTAGTTGTTGCTTCGTCTTACGCCTTACGGTACGCTCGGTTAGGCCGGTGGGGACACAATACTTTCCAAAGGAAGGTTTTGTGTCCCCACCTCGACCCAACAGGGCAAAACAGCTTCTAGTCAGGTGAACGCTTTATGCATGAACTTTCCATCTGCACCGCCCTCGTGGAGCTGGTTTCGGCGGAGTTGCAGCGCCAAGCCCCGGAGGCGAAACTGCTCAAGGCGGTTGTCGCCGTGGGCGACCTGCGTCAGGTGATTCCGGAGACGCTGACCTTCGCCTACGAGGCGCTCGTCGCGGGCACCCGACTGGCCGGCTCGACGCTCGAAATACGACATGTGCCGATCACGGCTCGGTGCGGCTCGTGCGCATGGGAGGGCGCGGTGGGGGAGAACTACTTCATCTGCCCCAAATGCGCCAGCCATAACCTGGACTTGCTGACCGGCCGGGAACTGCACCTGGAATCTCTGGAGGTGGAAGAGAATGAGCCGAAGTGAAATCAAGGTCTATCGCCATCTCATGGGAGAGAACGACCTCTGGGCCGAGCACACGCGCGAACTGCTCCTGAAGCGCCGCCTGCTGATGCTCAACCTCATCGGCTCGCCCGGCGCGGGGAAGACCGCGCTGCTAGAGGCGATGGTCGGCCGGCTGGCGGGGAAGTTCCGCTTCGCCGTGCTCGAAGGGGACGTGGAGACGACGTACGACGCCGAGCGGCTCGTGCGCATCGGCATCCAGGCCAGCCAGTTGCTCACCAGCGGCGGCTGCCACCTTCAGGCGCGCATGGTCCACCAGGCGCTGCTCGACCTGCCGCTGGACGCGCTGGAAGTGGTGGTGGTGGAGAATGTGGGGAATCTCGTTTGTCCTGCGGAATTCGACCTCGGGGAGATGGGCAAGGTGGCGGTGCTGAGCGTGACCGAGGGGGAGGACAAGCCGGCCAAGTACCCCATGCTCTTCCGCGAGGCCAAGGCGGTGGTGCTGACCAAGATTGACCTGATCCCCTACCTGCCTTTCAAAATGGAGCGCTGCATGGAGTTCATCCGGCAGGTGAACGGTCAGGTGCCGGTCTTCCCCCTCTCGGCGCTGAAGGGGGAGGGGGTGGCGCCCTGGATCGAGTGGGTGGCCGCCCAGCGCGAAGGGCTGGGCAAGGGAAGCGCGTAGGGGCGGGCTGAAGCCCGTGCCTGCGCGCGTCGTCCGCGTCCGTCCAATTCTTGCAGGTGCACCGTGGCCAAGCGAGTCGAACTGGTAATCCGCGGGCGCGTTCAGGGCGTGGGGTTCCGCCCCACGGTGTACCGCTACGCGCAGGAACTGGGGCTTGCCGGCAGCGTGCGCAACGAGCCGCGCGGCGTCGTGATCGACCTGGAGGGGGAGGCGGAGAGCATCCTGCGTTTCATCGAGCAATTGAAAACCCACCCCCCGAAGCAGGCGAAGATGGAGAGCTTCCTGGAGCGCGAACTCCAACCGGCGGGGTTGAAGGGGTTCGAGATCGTCGCCAGCGAGCAGGGCGGGCAATCCGCCGCCACCGTCCCCGCCGACCTGGCCGCCTGCGCCGAGTGCGAAACGGACGTGGCCGACCCCGCCAACCGCCGCCACAATTACGCCTTCACCAACTGCACCAACTGCGGGCCGCGCTTCACGATCATCGAGGGGCTGCCGTACGACCGCGAACGCACCACGATGGCGGAGTTCGAAATGTGCCCGGAGTGCCGCCGCGAATATCGCGATCCCTCCGACCGGCGCTTCGACGCCCAGCCCAACGCCTGCCCCACCTGCGGCCCGCGCCTGCGGCTGCTGGATGCCTCCGGACGCGAAATCGCCCGCGAGAATCCGGACTGCGGCGCACCTGGGACAGCGCGCTCCACCAACGGATCCCTCGACCCGCTTACCGAAACCGTCCGTCTCCTTGCCGAAGGAGCGACCGTCGCAATCAAGGGAATGGGAGGCTTCCATCTCGCTTGCGATGCGCGCAGCGACTACGCCGTGCGCCGCCTGCGCGAGCGCAAGGTTCGCCCGGCCAAGGCGCTGGCCGTCATGTTCGCCTCGATGGCGCAACTGCGCGAGCACTGTCTCGTGGGGAAGACGGAAGAGGAGGAACTGCTTCACCCCGCCCGCCCCATCGTCATCCTGCCGCGCCGCGCGGAATCCACCCTCTCGGCGCTGATCTCTCCGGACACCCCGGACGTCGGCGCGTTCCTCCCTTACACCCCGCTGCACCGGATGCTCCTCGACCGCATCAGCCCGCTGGTGATGACCAGCGGCAACGTCAGCGAGGAGCCGGTGGCGCGCAACCTGGAGGAGTTGACGCCGATCCTCGGCCCGATCGCCGACTACGCGCTGGACCATGACCGCGTCATTCTCCGCCGCTGCGACGACTCCGTGCTGCGCATCGTGCGCGGGCGGACGCAGTTCATCCGGCGGTCGCGCGGGTATGTGCCCAATGAAGTCTCCCTGCCTCTTTCGGGACCGTGCGTCCTGGCGGTCGGGCCTGATCTGAAGAACACCTTCTGCATCACGCGGGGCGACCGCGCGTTGATGTCCCAGCATATCGGCGACCTGGAGGACTTCTCCACCAACCGCTTCCACCGGGAATCGGTCGCGGACTGGCAGCGCACGTTTGCGCTCAAGCCGGAGATCATCGCCCACGACATGCACCCGGACTACCATTCCACGCGCCTTGCGCTGGCGCTCCCCGGGCGGCATGTCGCCGTGCAGCATCATCATGCGCACGTCGCCTCCTGCATGGCGGACAACGGTCTGAACGAGCCGGTGATCGGCGTCGCGCTCGACGGCACTGGCTACGGGACGGACGGGACGATCTGGGGCGGGGAGTTCCTGGTGGCGGACCTGAAGCAATTCCGCCGCGCGGCGCATTTCCGGCAGGTCCCGCTGCCGGGGGGCGAGGAAGCGGTGCGGCATCCCGCGCGGATGGCGCTGGCGTACCTGGTGGAGGAGTTCGGCCCGGAGGCCCCGGAATTGGAGTTGCTGGCGGACGCGCTGCCCGGCGCGGAGCGCGCCCTGCTGGCGCAGATGGTGACGCGCCGGCTGCACTCGCCGATGACCTCCTCCGCGGGGCGGCTGTTCGACGCCGTCGCGGCGCTGGTCGGCCTGAACCAGCCCGTCTCCTACGAAGGGCAGGCGGCGATCCGGCTGCAGGCGATGGCGGCGCGCGAGGCGGAGGCGTACGAATTCGAGCTTCGTTCCGCTCCCGACGCTGGTGGAGCGCGCTGTTCTCAGCGCGCTTGTCGTTCCCTGTGTCCCCAGCGCGCTGAGGACAGCGCGCTCCACCAGCTCGACTTCGGCCCGATGATCAGGCATATCGCAGAAGACTTGCGCGCGGGAAGGGACCGCCGTCTCATCGCCGGGGCGTTCCATCGGACGCTCGCCGAAGCCGTCGCGCGGAGTTGCGTCATGATCCGCGAGCGCGAGAAATTGGAGAAAGTGACCCTCAGCGGCGGCGTGTTCCAGAACTCGCTGCTGCTGGAACTGACGCTCGACGCGCTGGCGCGCGAGGGGTTCCAGGCGTATTTTCAGACGCAAGTGCCTCCCAACGACGGAGGAATGTGCCTGGGCCAGGCCGCCGTCGCGCTGGCGCAGTGCCAATAGAAGGAGTATGACCATGTGCCTCGCCGTTCCCGCCAAAATCGTGAAGCTCGATGGCCCGAACGCGACCGTGGAGGTGCGCGGCCTCACCCGCACGGCCAACGTCGCGTTCATCGACGACCCCGCCGTGGGGGATTTCGTCCTGCTCCATGCCGGGTTCGCCATTCGCAAGTGGTCGGCGGAAGATGTGGCGGAGTTCGACCGCATCATGAAGGAGGTGGAGGAGGCCGCCGCCGAGTGCGACCAGGAGGAGAAGCCATGAGTTTTTCCTCCACCCTCTTGAGCATGAGTTCCCTCATGCGCGAGTTGGGCCGCCCGGTGAAAATCATGGAAATCTGCGGCACGCACACGATGGCGGCGTTCCGCAGCGGGTTGCGCACGCTGATGCCGAAAGGGCTCTCCCTGCTGAGCGGGCCGGGCTGCCCGGTCTGCGTCACGCACGACGGCTACGTGGACCAGGCCATCGCGCTGGCGCACCGGCCGGATGTCACCGTCGCCACCTTCGGCGACATGCTGCGCGTGCCCGGCAGCGAGCAATCGCTGGAGCAGGCGCGCGCCGAAGGGGCCAGTGTGCGCGTCGTCTACTCCCCGCTGGACGCCCTGCAGATGGCCCGCGAGCAGCCTCAGCGCAAAATCGTCTTCCTCGGCGTCGGCTTCGAAACCACCGCCCCCACCATCGGCTGGACGATCCTCCAGGCCGCGCAGGAAAAGCTCTCCAACTACCGCGTCCTCTGCGCGCACAAGACCATCCCGAACGCCATGGAGGCGCTGCTCTCCAGCGGCGAGGTGAAAGTCGATGGCTTCATGTGTCCCGGCCACGTCAGCGCCATCATCGGCTCGAACGCGTACGAGTTCATCCCGCGCAAGCACGGCGTCCCCTGCGTCGTCGCGGGGTTCGAGCCCTCCGACATGGCCATCACGATGGAGATGATCCTGCGGCAACTGACGGAGAAATGCCCGCGCGTGGAGATTCAGTACCAACGGGCCGTGACGCGCGAAGGGAATGCGAAGGCGCAGGAGACGCTTAAGCGGGCGTTCGTGGAATGCGATGCCGAGTGGCGCGGGCTGGGAACGATCCCGGCCAGCGGGCTGGCGATTGCGTCAAAATACGCCGCGCACGACGCCGCTCCGCTTCTGGCGGGGCTGCCCCTCCCGGCGGCGAAGAAGCACACCGGCTGCCGCTGCGGCGAAGTGCTGCGGGGGGTCATCACCCCGCCGGAGTGCCCGCTCTTCCGCAAGCGCTGCACCCCGGCAACGCCCGTCGGCGCCTGCATGGTCTCCAGCGAGGGGACCTGCGCGGCGTATTACAAGTATGCGGCGATCAAACCGTGAGCCACGGCTTGTTTCACCACGGAGAGCCACGGAGGGCCACGGAGAACGGCGAGAACTGAAAACTGAAAACTGAGAACTGAAAGTCAGGAGTTCGGCGGTTCGCTTTCGTATTGAGTTGCGGAGCATCTCGGCGTTGCAGGTTTACCGTGTCCGTTCGTGTGTCCATCTTTGACCATGTTCGTCTGTGTGAATTAGCCGGCCTGGAGGTCCTATGAAGAACGAACGCATTCTTCTTTCCCACGGCGGCGGCGGGCAGCGTACGTCGGAGCTCATCCGCAACCTCATGCTCCCCCTGCTGCGCAACCCCATCCTGGACCGGCTGGATGACTCCGCCTGTCTGAGCATGCCCGGCACGGAACTGGCGCTGACCACCGACAGCTACGTCGTGGACCCGATCTTCTTCCCCGGCGGGGACATCGGCCGGCTCGCCGCATGCGGGACGATCAACGATCTCTCCATGCAGGCGGCGGAGCCGTTGTACATGACCCTCGCGCTGATTCTGGAGGAGGGGCTGGCGGTGGCCGACCTGGAGCGCCTGCTCAGCTCCTTTGCGGCGGTGCTGAAGGAGACGGGCGTGCAGGTGGTGACGGGGGACACGAAGGTGGTGGAGCGCGGGAAGGGCTCCGGCGTCTATATCAACACCACCGGATTGGGCGTGCGGCGGTACGCGACCAGCGGCAGCGTGGCCGCGGCGCGCCCCGGCGACGCGGTGCTGATCACCGGGACCCTCGGCGACCATGGCATGGCCGTGATGAGCCGCCGCGAGGGGCTGCGGTTCGAATCGGAAATCGTGAGCGACGTGGCCCCGCTCTGGCCGATGGTGCGCGCGCTGCTGGAGGCGCTCCCGGAGATTCATTCCCTGCGCGACCCGACGCGCGGCGGGCTGACGGCGGCGCTGTGCGACATCGCCCAGGCCTCCAAGGTGGCCGTGCGGATACGCGAGACTGCGGTGCCGGTGAATCCTGCCGTGCGCGGCGCCTGCGGGCTGCTGGGGCTGGACCCGCTTGGGGTCGCCAACGAAGGGAAAGCGGTGGTGGTCCTCCCCGCGAAATATGCCGACCAGGCGCTGCACCTTCTGCGGGCGATGCCGCTGGGGCGCGAGGCCGCCGTCATCGGAGAGGTGATCGCCTCCCCCGCCGGCGTCGCCCTCCTGCGCACCACCATCGGCGGCGAGCGCATCCTCACCGTTCCGGTCGGCGAGGACTTGCCGAGGATCTGCTAGGGCGGAATGACGAAGGACGAAGGAATGCCTCAATCACCCAATCTCCCAATTACCCAGTCTCCCTGGCGTGTTCGCAGGGGAGATTAGGAGATTGGGTGGTTGGGCACGCGGTCCCGACTCAGTAATTCGGCGTTAGAACATCCCCTCCCGATTAAGCTATCATCTTGTCGTTCGCCGGCAATCGCCCCTTCCCGGGCGGGAGAATGAACTGCGATGTTTCTGCTGATCCCGTACCGCGTGGACGTGCCGCTGTACCGGTACCCCATCGCCAACTACGTCATCGTCGCGGTCATCATTGCCTGCTACGTGGCGCAGGAAGCCACCGGCCACGTGACCGACCTGGAGGGCGTC
Source organism: uncultured Planctomycetota bacterium (assembly GCA_903901045.1). GTDB lineage: Bacteria > Planctomycetota > Brocadiia > CAIUPP01 > CAIUPP01 > CAIUPP01. The sequence continues at coordinate 4,978 of CAIUPP010000061.1, read as the reverse complement.
CCGTTTGTCCTGGACGGCTGGCAGCCGCTGGGGCTTATCGGCCACATCTTCCTGCATGGCGGCCTCATGCACCTGGCGGGGAACCTGCTCTTCCTGTGGGTCTTCGGCAACGCCGTCTGCGAGAAGGTGGGGAACATCGCTTACCCGTTTGTCTTCGTCGGCCTGGGGGTGCTGGCCGGCGCGGCGCACAACCTCATGAGCGACGCCCAGGTCATCGGCGCCAGCGGAGCAATCAACGGCGTGGTGGGGATGTTCCTGATCTGGTTCCCCATCAACGAAATCAGTTGCTTCTACCTCACCTGGTTCATCGTCAAGGTCTGGTACGGCTGGTTCGACCTGAGCAGCTACTGGATGATCCTGCTCTGGCTGCTCTTCGACCTGGCGGGGGCGGTGCTGGGCGGCGGGGACGTGGCCTACTGGGCGCACCTGGGGGGCTTCGCCGCCGGCATGTTCCTGGCCGTGTTCCTGACGGAGCTGCGATGGGTGACGATCGAGGAGGGGGAGCGCACGCTGCTGGATATCCTGCGCCGGCGCAACTCCGCCACTGAGCGCGGCCGGGAGTATTCCCGCGTGCACGCGTCCAACAAAACGGCGCTGGGCTCCGGGGCGCACGCGCCCCTGCCGGCGGTCACGGCGCCGCCCCAGCCGCTCCCGCTGGCGGAGCATGAGCCGCTCATTCTTCCCTCGGAAGCGCGCAAGAAGCAGGAGCAGACGCCCCCCCTCGAACTGCCCGCCGCGCCGAGCGATGCGCCCGCCGACGCAACAGGCGACGCGCACTTCATTCGCTTCCATTGCCGCTGCGGCAAGTCGCTCAAGGCTCCCCCCGAGCAAGCCGGCAAGCGCGCCCAGTGCCCGAGGTGCAAGCTGTTTGTCCTGGTGCCGACGAGATAAGCGCTTCTGCGCGTGGTTCCACCCGCCGAGTTATGAAACAACTTTGCTCTGGTGAAATCATCCTGTTCCGTTCGTCAGGCCGCGAAGCGGCCGTGGGCTACTATCCGTCACCCCCTGCGGGGGTTCGCAGAATGATTTCAACAGAGCAAAACAGCTCCTGGTCATTCGTCATCCTCCTCCCACTTTCCCTCTGCATTGTGCCGGTGTATATTAGCGGTCAACGCAGTGGCAACTTCACATGAGGAGACATGACATGTCCGACTGCATTTTCTGCAAGATCGTGGCTGGCAAGATCCCTTCGGAAAAGGTGTACGAAGATGAGTCGCTGCTGGCGTTCATGGACATCGGGCCGGTTCAGCCGGGGCATGTTCTGCTGATCCCGAAGAAGCATTACGAGCGGTTCACGGAATTGCCGGAGGATCTGGCGGCGGCGCTTGGGCGCAAGCTGCCTGCCCTGTCGCGCGCGGTGGTCGCGGCGGCGAAGGCGGACGGGTTCAACCTCTTCCAGACCAACGGCGCCTGCTCCGGGCAGGTGGTGCCGCACGTCCACATCCACATCATCCCGCGCCACGAGGGGGACGGCTACTCCTTCCGCTGGGTCGCCGGCAAATATGCGCCGGGAGAATTGCAGACGTGGCGCGCAAAGATTGCCGCCGCGCTCAAGGCATAGGCGCGGGCTTCAGCCGGTGCGCGGCAAAGGCGGGCTAAAGCCCGCCCTGCACCCGTTTGCCGCGCGGGGGAGCGCCTGCTAGAATCTGTCGAGCGTCGCCTGGTAATTCACTCGGAGCGATCTCCCGGATGCTGATCTTCTGGACCATTGTGCTGTTCCTCCTCGGCGCCATCGTCGGCAGCTTCCTGAACGTCTGCATCTATCGGCTCCCGCGCGACAAGGCTCCCTGGCGTCCGCAGCGCTCCTATTGCCCGCACTGCCACGAGCTGATCGCCTGGTATGACAACATCCCGCTGGTCAGTTGGTTCCTGCTCGGAGCGCAATGCCGGCAATGCGGCTCGTACATCTCGCCGCGCTACATCCTGGTGGAATTCCTGACGGCGGCGCTGTTCGCGCTGAGTTTCTGGGTGCTCAACGGACGCGACGAGGCGCTGCCGGTGACCGCCGTCTACCTGGCGCTGATGAGCCTCCTGATCGCCGCCAGCTTCATCGACCTGGAACTGCGGATCATTCCGGATTCCCTCACCCTGGGCGTGGCGGTGCTGGCCCCGGTCGTCAGCGTGCTGGTTCCCTGGCTGCACAGCAATCCGCCCTTCGGGCGCGCCTACGTCTTCTTCGACGACAACGTCCTGGGTCCGCTCTGCGCCTCGCTGGTGGGGATGGCCGTCGGCGCGCTCCCGGTCTGGCTCTCCGGTGTGCTGGGGAAAATGCTCTTCAAGCGCGAGGCGATGGGCTTCGGCGACGTGAAATTCATGGCGATGATCGGCGGCTTCCTGGGATGGAAGCTGGTGCTGGTCACCTTCTTCCTCGCCCCCTTCTTCGGGCTAATCATCGGGGTGATTCAATTGATCCGGACGAAGGACCATCACATCCCCTACGGCCCGTTCCTCTCGATGGCCGCGATCATCGCGATGCTGTGGGGAGACCGGATATTTATCGCTACCGGAATTTCGAGGCTCTTCTAGCCGCCGGTCCGGCATCGGGCTCCGTGGGGGAGTGAAATGCTCAAACGACGAAAGAAACGCCAATGACAAGAGTCCTGAATAGAGGCTGTTTTGCTCTGTTGAAGCCATCCGGGGTGACAGGCCGGGCCGGTGGGGACACAATACTTTCCAAAGGAAAGTTTTGTGTCCCCACCTCGACCCGTTCCACGGGAGCTGGCGTTTTCGGGCTTGCCGTTTTGGACATTCCTTCGGCATTCGGGTTTCGTCATTCGTCATTTTGTACTCTGTCCTTTGTTTCTACGGTACGCTAACGGAGGTCCCGCACATGCCCCGACTGCGCAACGCCGCCGCCTGCTGCAAGGCGGTCAATGCGGCCATGAATTGGCTGGATGAAAAATCGAAAGAGCAGGAAACCTGGCCGGCCCCGGAGCAGCCGCTGTCGGTCTTCCACAAACTGCCCAGCCTCTACTTCGGCTGCGGGCGCACCGAGCACGGCCGCCGGCTGCTGATGTGGACCAAGACGAACCTGATGCTCCCGAACGGGGACTTCCTGAGCGCTCCGGCGCCCAGGGAAGGGGCCGCGCCTGCGCCCGCCCCCGTCCGCGAGAAAGCGTGGCTGGGACTGGCCGCGCACGTCACCGCGCGCTACGACATCTCCCTGCCGGCGGCGCGGTTCCTGGCCTCTCAGCAGGGGCCGACCAGTGGCGCCGTGTACGATGTGGACCCCTCCGGCGCCCGCGAGGAGACCGCCGACGTGCGCTCCGCCGCCTGCGCGGGCCTGCTCTTCCAGGCGGCGAGCCTCGACTTCAACGCGCGCATGGCGGGCAAGTTCCTCCTGCGCGCCGTCGAGCTCCAGGCCGACCAGGAGGTGTTCTTCGTGCGCATGGACGCCCACGGGCTCGCCTCCGCCTCCGCGCTGCGCGCCAAGCGCCGCACGCAGCAGTTGAGCTATCTGGCCGGGCCCGTCATCTTCCTCTGCCGCCTCCATCTCGCCACCGGGGAGACGGAGTGGCTCGACGCCGCGATGGATTACTTCCTGTTCACGGAACGGCTGCGCGACGAAGCGCTCGTCGGCGAGGAGAGCGCCACGCTGGCCTGGGCCGCCGCCGCGCTCTACGGCATCACGCGCCGCCGCGTCTGCTACGATGCCGCCGAGAAAATCGCGCAGGGGCTGATTCAGCAGCAGCGCTCCGACGGCTCCTGGCGCGTCGGGCGCGACGAGGCCGCCGGCCTCGCGCTGACGATCCAGAACGCGCTCTGTCTGGTCGAGGCGCTGCGCGAGGCGCAGTAAGCGGCGTGGCGCGCTTCAAGCTCACCGCGGACGCAGAGAACGGCTACGGCCGGACAAGATTACCAGATTCTCAAGATATCAACGGCGTCCTTTGCCCATATCTTGCGTTATCTTGTTATCTTGTCCGGTCTGTTGTTGTCCTTTGCGCCTGCGGTGAGAACAACGAGGATTCCTGGATGCAAATCGGTTCGGTGACAATCCCCGGCAACCTGACGCTCGCCCCGATGGCGGCGTACACGAGTTGGCCCTTCCGGCGCATCTGCCGGCGCTTCGGCGCGGCGCTGGTCACCACCGAGGTGGTCAAGGCACGCGAACTCGTGCGCCGCATGCAGGCCACGTACGACTACATCGCCTTCAAGCCCGACGAACACCCCATCGCCGGCCAGTTCATGTCCGGTGACCCCGACGAAGCCGCCGAGGCGACCCGGGTGATGAACGAACTGGGCTTCGACATGGTGGACCTCAACCTGGGCTGTCCGAAGCGGCGCGTCATCGGCGACGGGCTGGGGGGCGCGATGATGGAGTTCCCGGAGAAGGTGGAGCAGGTCGTCGCCGCGATGGTGAAGGCGAGCCGCGTCCCCATCACCGTCAAAATGCGCGCCGGGCGCTGGAAGGGGGAGGTGACCGCGGTGGAGACCGCGCGCCGCTGCGAGGCGGCCGGCGCGGCGGCGCTCTGCATCCACCCGCGTTTCTCCGAGGGGGCGGCCGTCGCGGCTCCGGACTGGGCGGTCATCGCGCAGGTGAAGCAGGCGGTGAAGATTCCCGTCATCGGCAACGGCGGAATCCACATCGCCGCGGATGTGCAGAAGATGTTCAGCGAGACCGGCTGCGACGCGGTCGCCATCGGGCAGGCGGCCATCGGGCGTCCCTGGATCTTCCGCCAGGCCCCAGCGCTCATCGCGACGGGCCTCCTCCCCCCGCCCCCGGCCGACGAGGAAATCCGCGCCATCCTGCTGGAGCATTACCGCGGACTGGTGGAATTGCACGGCGAACGCAAAGGAACGGTCATGATGCGCAAGCAGTCCTGCCACTACTCCAAAGTGCTCGCCAACGGCAAGCCATTCAACCTCGCGGTGCAGAAACTCTCGAACGTGACGGATTACATGGCGGCGGTGGAGAAATACCTGGGGGCCCCCAACGCGCCCGGGCCCGCATAATGAAACCGCCGCCGTCCCGTATGAC
>CAIUPP010000060.1 GCA_903901045.1 uncultured Planctomycetota bacterium | reverse complement strand
TCACTTTCAGGTCGTGTCGTTCCCCACGACTCGCTTCGCTCGCCGTGGGCTACTATCCATCACCCCCTGCGGGGGTTCGCTGGATGATTCCAACAGAGCAAAACAGCTTCATTCCCCCATGACCTTGACGACCACCCTCTTCCGCCGCTGTCCGTCGAATTCCGCGTAGAACAGCTGCTGCCACGGTCCCAGGTCCAGTTTGCCGGCGGTGATCGGCAGGATCACCTGGTGGTGGACGAGGATGTTCTTGAGATGGCTGTCGCCGTTCGTCTCGCCGGTGCGATGGTGGCGATAGTCGTCCCGGAAGGGGGCGAGACGCTCCAGCCACTCATCGATATCCTTCAGGATGCCCGGCTCGTCATCGTTCACAAACACGCCCGCGGTGATGTGCATCGCTGAGACCAGTACCATCCCTTCCTGCACCCCGCTTTTCTCCACGCTGTCGGCCACTTGCTGCGTGATGTTCACGGTGTCGCGGTGGTGGGGAGTGTTGAACCAGAGATAGTCCGTGCGTGATTTCATTCCAATCTCCTCTTGTAGAGCCTGTGCCCCTCATGAGTTACAAGCGCCCGGTAAAATCGGTGCAACCAGGTTTGGAATTTTGCCCGGAATATGATAAAAGGATAGTTAGGAATGCTTCTTATGTCTGTGCAAGACGGGAGAAGTGCCGTGGGTGCGCAAGTCAAGACCATTGGAAAAGTGCTGGTGGCAATGGGCATTCTTATTTTCGTCATCGCGCCCATATTCCGTGGGGCGGATGAGCGCGGCTCGATCTTCAAAGTGGACCACGCCATAGCTCCGGCTCACAGGTCCTTTCTAACCCGCATGAGCCACCCGGCGCCGGATGGGGCGACTTTCTGCTACGCCTCCGCGCTGCTCCTGGAAATCGTGGGGGTGCCGCTGGCGTTCACGGGTTGTTTCTGGTGCTCACGGCGGCGTGAAGAACCATCGCTCCCGAAGGGCACCGTGCTCTAGACCCGGCTCAACCGATCAACTGTGAATCCACCTCAGCGGCGGGTGGAGCATGTTCTTATAGAGCGTCTGCGTCTCTTCCGCCGTCCGGTCGATGTGGAAGTGAGTGCCCACCCGTTTCCTCCCCGCCTCTCCCAGAGTCCGCGCCAGAGCGGGATTTTCCAGGATGCGCAGGCAGGAGAGCCCCAGGCTTTCCGGGAAACGCGGCACCACCAGCAACCCGGTCTCGCCGTCGCGCACGACTTCGGGCAGGCCGCCTGAGCGCGTTCCAACCACGGGCTTGCCCAGCGCCATCGCTTCGATCGCCACGCGCCCGAACGGCTCGGCATCGGAGGGGACGACCAGCATCTCCGCCGCGGCCATCAAATCAGGCACGTTGGCCTGCTGCCCCACGAAAAGCACTTTGTCCGCCACGTGCAACTCCATCGCCAACTGCTGGAGCCCGGGCAGCAATTGGGGATGTTCACCGAACAGGTCAGACCCCGCCAGCAGGAGCCGCGCGCGCGGTTCTTTGGCAAGGATGTGCGGCATCATGCGGATGGCATCCTCATGGCGTTTCCACGGAACCAGCTGCGCCGCCATCAGGATGATCCTGTCCTCGGGCTTGAGGCTCAGTTCAGCGCGCACGTCCTTGCCGGTCACGCGCGCCGCCCAGGCCGCCGGGTCGATACCGTTGTAGATGCGCGTCACCTTGGGCCGGGACAGCCCGGAGCCCGCCAGGAACTCCGCCACCGCTTCGGAAATGGCAATCACTTTGTCCGCGCTGCGGCAGAGCGTCAGCGCCGGCAGCGGCAGTTGGCGCAGGTCGCGCGAGTGCCAGACGCAGGGGATGCCCTGTTTCTCGGCGATGGAGCCGACGTAGATTTGCGCGTTGGAACTATTCGAGTGGATGATCCGGGGTTTCATCTCCCCGACCACCCGGCGCAGGTGGTTGGTTCCGATGACCCAGGAGACGGCATAGCTGCTGACCTTCAGCGGGTTGGCGGTCCGGTGAAACCGCGTCATCGGCAGCAGGACGATTTCCGCCCCGATCTGTTTGGCGCGCACCGCCAGTTCTCCCGGCGGACAGGCCAGGATGGGGGAGAAGAGCGCGCGGTCCAGATGGGCCATCAGCGCCAGCAGACTCTCCTCCGCGCCGGAGATCTGCGAGACATGGTTGACGTACAGGACCGGACTGGGGGCCGCCATCAGGGCTGTCGCTCCTCAACTCGGGGAATTCTCAACCCGTTGCTGCAACTTGTGCCGCCGACAAGAATACCCTGAGCAAGCTCTAAGTGCAAGGGCAGACTGAGATAATGGAAGGCCCGGTTTGACGTTGTCCGGGGCCGCTGATATACTCGACTCGCACCCCTGCAATGAGAGATACTACCCGGTAGTGCAATGGTAGCACAGAAGGTTTTGGTCCTTCTGATCGTGGTTCGAATCCACGCCGGGTAGCCAATTCCGCCATAGCCGTGCCTTCCAGTACACTGGGTGACCCGCCGTTGGCATGATGACGCCAAAGGGAGAGCGTGTGACTTCCGCAATTCGAGCAGACGCCGAAACGGTCGTGCGCGCGCTGCGCCAGGCCGGCCACGAAGCGTATTTCGTGGGGGGCTGTGTGCGCGATATGGTCATGGGGATCGATCCCCACGACTACGACGTCGCCACCTCCGCCACCCCGGACCAGGTCATGGCGCTCTTCCCGCGGACGGCCGCTGTGGGGGCGCAGTTCGGAGTCATCCTCGTCCACACGGAGTCCCGCTCCGTCGAAGTCGCCACTTTTCGGGTGGATCAAGGCTACGAGGACGGGCGGCATCCTGAGTCGGTGCGCTTTGCCACTGCGCGCGAGGATGTCCTCCGGCGCGATTTCACCATCAACGGAATGATGCTCGACCCCAAGACCGACGAAGTGATCGACTGGGTGGGGGGGCGCGAAGATATCCGCAGGCGGGTCATCCGGGCCATCGGCAACCCGTTGGAGCGCTTTCGGGAGGATAAGCTGCGCCTCCTGCGCGCCATCCGATTCGCGGCCCGATTCGAGTACTCCATCGAACCGGAGACCTACAACGCCATCAGCCAGGTTGCCAACAGCCTCGGCGAAGTCAGCCAGGAGCGCATTCGCGACGAACTGGTGCGCATCCTCACCGGCCCGCACGCCGGCCGCGCGCTGCGCCTTATGCGGGATTTGGAACTGCTCGCCCCCATCCTCCCTGAAGTGGACGCGCTGGTGGGGGTGGAGCAACCGCCGCAGTTCCACCCCGAGGGGGACGTCTTCGAGCACACCTGCATCATGCTGGACGAAGCGCGCAGCCCCTCGCTGGAGTTGGCCGTGGCGGCGCTGCTCCACGACACCGGCAAGCCCTCCACGCAGACCTACGTGGACCGAATCCGTTTCAATGAACATGATAAGGCGGGGGAGACCATCGCCCGGGAAATCTGCCGTCGGCTGCGCTTCTCCAGCGACCAGACCGAGCAGATCGCCTCGCTCGTCGGCAGCCACATGCGCTTTGCCGCGGTGCAGCGCATGAAGCTCAGCACCCTTAAGCGTCTCCTGGCCCTCCCGCGATTCGATGAGCATCTGGAGTTGCACCGTCTGGACTGCATCGCCAGCCATGGCAAGGTGGACAACTACGAATTCCTCCAGCAGAAACTGCGCGAGCTCAGCCAGGAGGAGATCGCCCCCGAGCCGCTGCTCACCGGGCGCGACCTGATCGAGATGGGCTATGCGCCCGGGGCGCTCTTCCACACCATCCTCTCCGCCGTCCGCGACGAGCAACTTGAGGGCACGCTCACCGGCAACGAGCAGGCGCGCGAATGGGTGCGCAAACGCTGGTAACCCCCGTGGCGAGGCGCCGCTGCGCTTGTCCGCCTTTCCCGTCCTTTGCGCCCCTGCGCTCTCTCACGGCGCGCTTCTTGACTCTGCCGCCGGTACCCACTATAATGACGGGTCGGGGTTTTCGTCTTAAGTGACGATGCCGCTTAGGCTTAGCCATCCGATTGCCACCTTCGGCGGTCTGGTGATCCCGCGGGAACGCTGTTTTTCTGCATATCGCACGTCCATTGCGCCGCTTGGAGTGATGAATGAAGAACCTGTGCGTCGTTGGCTTGCAGTGGGGGGACGAAGGAAAAGGTAAGATCGTCGATGCCCTCGCAGAGGGGTTCGACATCGTCGCGCGCTACCAGGGGGGCAGCAACGCCGGGCACACCGTCGTCATCGACGGGAAGAAATTCGTCCTGCACCTGGTGCCCAGCGGCATCCTGCGCGAGTCGTTGCTCTGCATCATCGGCAACGGCGTGGTCGTGGACCCTCCCTTGCTTCTCAAGGAGATCGAAGAGCTCCGCGCCAAGGGGGTGAAGGTCGGCAAGAACCTGCTCCTGAGCGACCGGGCGCATGTGGTCTTCCCGTACCACAAGCAGCAGGACATCCTTCAGGAAAACGACTCCGCCCGCGCGAAGATCGGCACCACCGGGCGCGGCATCGGCCCCTGTTACACCGACAAGTCCGCGCGCTGCGGCATCCGTATCTGCGACATGCTGGACCGCGCGACTTTCAAGGAGAAGCTGCAGGCCAACGTCAAGTTCAAGAACCGCCTCTTCGCCGCGCTGTACAAGAATACGACCGCGCTCTCGTTCGAGGACATGTACCGGGAATACGCCGAACTCGCCGAGCAGTTGCGCCCCTACGTCGCCGACACGGTGCAGTTGCTCAACGAGGCGGAGGCGGCCGGCAAGAAGATCCTTTTCGAAGGCGCCCAGGGCGCGCTGCTGGACGTTGACTTCGGGACCTATCCCTACATCAGCAGTTCCAACGCCGGCACCGGCGGGGCGGCGTGCGGCACCGGAATGCCGCCGAAGTCCATTGGCCGGATCATCGGCATCATGAAGGCGTACTGCACTCGCGTGGGTGAAGGTCCGTTCCCCAGCGAATTGACCGACGCGCTCGGCGAGCGCCTCCGGCAGCAGGGGGGGGAGTTCGGGGCCACCACCGGCCGCCCTCGCCGCTGCGGCTGGTTCGACGCCGTCGCCGTTCGCCACACCGCCGCTCTGTGCGGCGTGGACAGCATCACGATGACGAAGCTGGACGTGCTGAGCGGGCTGGAATCGGTGAAGGCGGCCGTCGCGTACCGCATCGACGGCAAGGAAGTGCGCAACTTCCCGGCAAACACCGGCGCCCTCCAGGGATGCGAGATCGTCTACGAGTCCTTCCCGGGATGGACGGAGGACATTTCCAAGGCCCGCAAGTTCGACGAACTGCCGCAGAACGCGCGCCGATTCGTCATCGCGCTTGAGAAGCTGATCAAGATTCCCATAGAATGTATCTCCGTAGGCAATTCGCGCGAGGCGACCATCCGCCGTTAGCGGGCCCGCCTCCCGCACGGCGGGAGCATGCACCCTCAATCGAAACAAGTCGACTCGTTGCCGCGGGAAGTCCCGCGCCATGTCGCCGTCATCATGGACGGCAACGGGCGTTGGGCCAAGCGGCGCGGATTCTCGCGCAGCCGCGGCCATTCCGAGGGGGCCGAGTCCGTCCGCGCCGTGGTCAGCGAGTGCCGCCGCCTCGGCGTCAGCCAGTTGACGCTGTACGCCTTCTCCACCGAGAACTGGAAGCGGCCCGCCACCGAAATCCACTTCCTCATGAACCTCCTCGGCCGTTTTCTCGCCGCGGAGCGCAAGGGGCTGATGAAGAACCATATCCGCCTGAAGGCCATCGGCCGCCTCGAAGCGCTGCCCAAGGGGGTCCGCGCGCAGTTGCAGAAGTCCATCGATCTGAGCCGCGACAACGACGGCATGATTCTGCGCCTGGCCCTCAACTACGGCGGGCGGCAGGAGATCATGGACGCGGCGCGCAAGCTGGCGATCGAAGCGCGCCGACTGGATGCCGATCCTCCGGAACTGACCGAGGCGGAGTTCCGCCGCGTCCTGTACGACGAAGAGATGACCGACCCCGACCTGATGATCCGCACCGGCGGCGAGACGCGCATGAGCAACTTCCTGCTCTGGCAGTGCTCGTACACCGAACTCTATTTCACCCCCATCTGCTGGCCCGAGTTCCGGGAGCCGGAGCTTCACGAAGCGTTCCAATCCTACGCGCGGCGCGAGCGCCGTTTCGGTGCCGTGAAGCCGGAACGCCCCCACGCCCGGACGCCTTCAGTCGTTGAGTCTCGCTGAGGCATTGCGATGTCAAACGAAGGCGAACAAACCACCGAAGTGATTCAAATTGAACAGCCGGAGAAGGTCCGCTCCCTTCTGGGGCGTCAGGACCAGAACCTCCGCCTGATCCGCGATGCCTTCGGCGTGCGCGCGGTAATGCGCGGCGACCAGATGATCCTTCAGGGGGAGGCGGAAGCGGTGCGCCGCGCCGCCCGCGCCGTCCGCGACCTGCTGCGCGCGCGCGCCAGCCAGGCGATCTCGCAGGAGGACGTGGAGAGCGTCCTGGCTCGCGGCCACCTCGGGGAGGAGAACGCCGAGGAAGTCCGCATTGACGTGTTCACCCCCGGACGCGCCATCCGCCCGCGCACCGTCGGACAGCACTCCTATCTGCGCGCCATGGCCGAAAACGATCTCGTCTTCTGCGTCGGCCCGGCTGGCAGCGGCAAGACCTACCTGGCCGTGGCTATGGCGGTCGCCGCGCTCAAGCGCGACGCCATCCGAAAGATCGTCCTCACGCGCCCCGCCGTCGAGGCGGGGGAGCGGCTCGGATTCCTGCCCGGCGGCCTCGAAGAGAAGGTCAACCCCTACCTGCGCCCGCTCTACGACGCGCTTCACGACATGATGGCCATCGAGCAACTGCAGCGCTACATGGACAATGACGTGATTGAAGTCGCGCCCCTGGCCTTCATGCGCGGACGCACCCTCGACCGCGCCTTCGTGATCCTCGACGAAGGACAGAACTGCACCCGCAAGCAGATGCAGATGTTCCTCACCCGCCTGGGCGCCTCGTCCAAGAGCGTCGTCACCGGCGACATCAGCCAGACCGACCTCCCCGGCAGCGAACCCTCCGGCATGGTCGAGGCAACCACCCTGCTGAAGGGGATCAAGGGCATCGGTTTCGTGAGGCTCACCCAGCGCGACATCATTCGTCACCGGCTCGTTCAGGACATCGTCGACGCCTACGAGGCGCGCGACCGTTCTCTCAACCCGCCGGCGGCGCAGCCTGATTCCAGGAGCGGCCATGGCCTGGCTCCTTAGAAGAACCAAATCACGCCGCGTCCCGCTGGAGCGCCTCAGGCCTTCGACACGCAAGCCGTCGCGCCCCATCACCCCTCCGGGGAAGGGGCTGACCTTCTCCCTCCTCACTCTGCTCTTCCTGGCAGGAGGCGCGCTCGTTCTCAATTGGCCGTTCACTCCCCCCGCGATTCAGAAGGGGGAGACCGCCCGGAGGGATTACCGCGCCCGCGTGAGCTTCAAGGCAATCGATGAGGCGGAGACCCGCCGCGCGCACGAAGCCGCCGAGTCCCGCGTGGTCCGCATATTTCGCGAAGAGGATGAGCATCTGGACCGTCTTCCCGTGGAACTGGAGCGGTTCCTCAAGAGCTTGAACGACGCCCGCCGGCCCGACGAGTTGATCGTCCCCGCGACAAGCGACCGCTGGGGCCTCTCGGAGGAAAAGCTGGGCATCCTCAAGTCCGGCCTTGATGAGAAATGGATCGCGCTCTTCATCCCCGCGCTGAAGAAGGCCACGCAGCGCGCCCGCGATTTCGGCATCATGGACGGGGCGCTCCGCAAGATCGAACTGAACGCCCTGCGTTATGAAATCCGCGTCCGCAAGGACATCGAAGGGAAGGATGAAAGCGGGCGCAGCGTCGCCCTCGTGCTCGAATACCCCGCCAGCCTGCGCGATTTCCTGAAGGGGGAGCTGCTGCCGGTCCTTCAGGGCAAGCCGGAGAAGTTCAACGAGACGGTGCTGGACCTTCTGACGCACGCCGCCACGCCGACGCTCAAGCTGGACGCCGCCGCCACGGCGGAGGCGATTCTCTCCGCGGAGGAGAAAGCCCCCGACCAATTGCGGCTGATCCCCCGGAAGAGCATTCTGCTGGCGGAGGGAGAGCGCGCCACACCGGAGGCGATTGCCGAGATTGAGGCGGAGCAGATCGCATACGACGCCAGCCCGGCGGCGTCGCGCGACCTGGAAGGGGAGGCGCGCCATCTCAGGCACACGCTGCTGGGCGCGGCAGGACTGACCGGCCTGTTCGTGGCCGGATTCCTGCTGCTGGCCGTGGGCGCTTTTCACGTCGCGCCGGAACTGACCTGCTCCAACACCCGCGTGTTCGGCATCTACCTGATCTCGCTGCTGACCCTCGGCTTCGCGCGGCTGTTCGAGCAACTCGGGACGTCGCTGCAATGGACTCCCATCGTGCTGGCCGCCATGAGTTTGTGCGTCATGGCCGGGCCCGCCGCCGCCATCGGCGTCGCCTCCTTCCTCGCCGTGCTGGCGGGGTTGGTGACCGGGGGAGGCATCACCGCCGCCATTCCCATGGCCGTCGGCGCCTGCGTCGGCGTCATGGTCATCTATCGTCTCCGCCGCCGGAGCCAGGCCTTTGAAGCGGGCCTCTTTGCCGGGGTGGCGCAGGCCGTCGTCGTCTGGACCATGTGGGCGATTCAGCAGGGGCAGCTGGCCAACTCCGCTCAATCCGTCCCTCTGCCGTTCGCCAACTCCCTTGCCGCGCTGGCGGGCAGCCTGCTCGCGGGCTCCGTGCTGACCGGCGCGCTGCCCTACATCGAGCGCGCCTTCGACGTGGCCACCGACCTGCGGCTCTTCGAATGGACCGACCAGAACCAGCCGCTTCTGCGACGCCTGGCGCTGGAGGCGCCCGGCACCTATCATCACAGCACGCTCGTGAGCAACATGGCCGAAGTCGCCGCCGAGGAGATCGGCGCGAATGCGCTCCTGGCCTGCGCGGGCGGGTACCTGCATGATGTCGGCAAGATTTCGCGCCCGGAGTATTTCGTGGAGAACATGACCGGCCAGCCCAGCCCGCACGACCGGCTGGAGCCGATGCTCAGCGCCCTGATCCTCACGGCGCACACGCGCGACGGCGCGGAGATCGCATCGGAGTACGGCGTTCCCTCTTCGATCCGGCGGATCATCTCCGAGCATCATGGGACCTGCGCAACGGAGTTCTTCTACAACAAGGCGGTGAAAGCCGCTGGCCCGGCGGGGGAGGGACTTTCCGATGAACCGTTCCGCTACCGCGGCTCAAAGCCGCACAGCCCGGAAGCGGCCATCGTGATGCTGGCCGATTCGGCCGAATCCGCGGCGCGGAGCCTGGAACGCGCCTCCCCGTCGCACATCGAAAAGCTGGTGCACTCGATCGTGGAGAAGCGGCTGGAGGATGGCCAACTCGATGATTGCCGCATGAACATCACAGACATTCGAGCGGTCGAACGCAGCCTCTGCCGAAGCCTCATGGCGATTTCGCATCCGCGCATCCGTTATCCCGCTCCGGCGGAGTGATCCATGCTCCAGGTGGCCATCGCCAACCGGCAGAAGGCGCTCCCCGCGGCGCGCGCGCTCTGGCGGCGCATGCTGCGCGCCGCCGCTCCGGCCGCGTGGAAGAAAGCGCGGCTGAGCGTGACCGTCGTGGGGAATGAGGAGATACTGGATCTCAATCGCCGCTTCACCGGACGCTCAGGGGACACCGACGTGCTGGCGTTCGCCCTGGGCGAGGGAGACAGCCCGGACGGGACGGTGGGCGAGATCATCGTCTGCGCGTCGCGCGCGGCGGCGGAGGCCCGGGCGCGTTCCGTTCCGCCGGAGGAAGAGCTGGCGCTGTACGTCGCCCATGGGTTTCTTCATCTGCTGGGCTACGACGACCACTCGCCCGGTGACCGCAAGCGCATGTATGCGGCGGAAGAGACGCTTTTGAAGGATGCCGGAGTGAATTACGTCCGCAATCGCCCGCGCCGCCGCGCGGTGGGAAAAGCCGGCGGGAAGAAGGAGAGAAGATGAGTTCCCTGAGCCTGGGCCTGGCCATTCTGTTCGCGTTGGCGGCCTTGATGTTCTACATCGCCGAGCGCGCTTTCATTCTCTTCCGCTGGTCGCGGCTGGAGGAGTTGGACGTCCCGCGCCTGCGCCGCCAGCGAGTGGAGAAATGCCTGGAAGAGCGCGAACTGGTCATCAGCAGTTTTCTGGTCATCGGCACGCTGTTCCTGGTCTCGATGGTCGCCATCCTCTACGCCGTCGCTCCCGACTGGCCGCAGAAGGGGGCTGTGGGGGGGCTCGTGCTGGCGCTTCTCTGGCTGATTCCCGAGGCCGCCGCAGGGCGCTTGAGCGATTTCATATCCATCCGCCTCGTGCCGCCGCTCTACCTGCTGGTGCGGCAGCCTTTCCGCGCCATCCGCGCGCAATTGATCGCCCCCTCGCCCGCTGCGCCGGGCGCGCCCGCCCCGGCAGACCCGGAAGCCCAGAAGAGCGCCGACGCCGGCGCGCGCGAGCTCTTCCGCATGGCCGTCCACCTGCGCCACACCCATGTGCGCGAAATCATGACGCCCCGTCCCGACATGGTCTCCGTGGCCGACACCGCCACCTTGCAGCAGGCCGCACATATCTGCATAGAGAGCGGCTACAGCCGCGTCCCCGTCCACCGCGGGAACCGCGACCAGATCATCGGCGTTCTCCACGCCAAGGACCTGCTTCCGTACGCCGCCACGGACAAGTGGCATCAAGCCGCCCTGATGGAAATCGTCCGCCCTCCGTTCTTCGTCCCCGAAACCAAGACCGTCTCCATACTGATGGAGGAGCTCCAGCGAACGCGCGTCCACATGGGTATCGTCCTGGATGAATACGGCGGCACCAGCGGCCTCGTGACCCTGGAGGATGTGGTGGAGGAACTTCTGGGGGACATCCACGACGAGCATGAGAGCGCTTCCGAGGAGCCTCCGCTCTACAAGTGGACGGACGCGAAGAGCATCGAGGTGCGCGCGGTGATGCGCATCGAGGAGTTCAACGAGCAATTCAATTTTGACCTGCCGGAGCAGGAGGAGTACGACACCCTCGGCGGTCTGGCGATGTGCCTGCTCGGCAAGATTCCGGCCAAAGGGGAGTCCTTCAGAGTTCGAGGGGCGCGCATCACTGTTCTGGAAGCCGACGCGCGACACGTCATCCGCGTGGGAATCGCGTTCGACGAGGCCCCGCAACCGATGGAGAAGGCGTAGCCGTGCCCTACGTCCGAACAACCGGCATCGTCCTGCGCTGCACCGACTTCAGCGAGACCAGCCAGGTCGCGGCTCTGCTCACGCCGGATATGGGGCAGGTGCACGTCCTGGCCAAGGGGTCGCGCCGCCCCCGCAAGGATGGCAGCGTGCCGCTGGACTTGATCAACCACTGCGATCTCGTCATTGCCGCCAAAGGGGCGGGGCAGCTTCATATCCTGGCCGAGTACCAGACCAAGGAGAACTTCCCGGGCATCCACGCCAACCTGCAGCGCATCGCCGCCGCGCTGTATGCGGACGAACTCTGCCTCGCATTCACCTCCGAAAACGCGGAGGACGGGCCGCTCTTCGGCCTCCTGCTGGAGCTGCTTCGCGGCTTGAACCGCGGCGAGGATCGGGATTGGCGTCTCCTGCAGTTCACCGCGCGCGCCCTGGACGTGCTGGGAAGCGGTCCCATGGCCGAGCATTGCGCGCACTGTGGCGGGCTTTTGCAAGGCGAAACCCGCTTCACTCCAGCGGCGGGCGGCGCTCTCTGCGGGGATTGTTCGGCGGGGTACCCCGCCGCCTTCCCCATCTCCCGGGGCGCCCTGGCGATCCTCGGCCGTCTGGCGGCCAGGGAAGGGCCAACCCAGGCCACCGTGCGCTTGAGCGAGCGCCAGATTCAGGAAATTCGACGTGCATTTAGCGAGCAGATACAGTATCATTTGGGCAGGCCTCTCAGAACGGAGAGGCTAATCTGGAAGGAACTTGCGACTCCGCATTGAACGATGCGGGGAGAGCGGTAGGTCTATGCGCATAACTAGCGTTACCACATTGGTTTCGGCGTTTGGCGTCCTCTTCCTGTACTTCGGCCTCGCCACCGAAGCGCGGGCGGAATGGACGTGGGACGCCGACGCCGGTTGGATCAATATGGGAGAGCCTCCGGCGATATCGGACCAGGGGCTTTACGGATACGCGGCGGGCCTTTTCACGCGCGGAGAGTACGCGGCGGCCTCGGAATATTTCACGAAAGTCAACGCGCTTTTCCCCGATTCCCCCTTTGCCGGCAAGGCGCAGTTCGGCCTCGCCCGTTGCGAGGCGCATCTGGGGCGTCCGGGCAACGCGGTGCATCTCTGCAACGAACTGCTCATGCAGAAGCCGGCCGGCGTCAATCTCGAAGAGGTCGTCTCCTTCCAGTTGGATCAGGTCGGGATACTCGCCGAGCGCGATCCGCAACGGGCGGAAGATCTGCTCGTGCCGGTGATGCAGGGCGCTCCGACGCCGACGCTGCTGTACGAGGCTATCATGCGACAGGCGCGCACATTGCTCATCGCGGAGCGTTTCGACGACGCGCGCGACTCCGCGCTCTCGGCCGCCGACAGGGCGTACTCCGAGACGTCGCGGGATGACGCGCGCCTTCTGGCCGCCATGTGCGACCTGATCGCCTGCCGGGTCACGCAGCCCAGCCTGCTGCGTCTGGACCGCGCCATTGCCCTGCTGCGGCCCCTGGCGACCTCCGGGCGCACCGATGCCACGACGACCGCCGCGCAGGAGTATCTCCCCCTGGCGGAGGATGCCCTCAACGACCTCGACGTCCGCCACATGCGCGTTTACATGGCTCCCACGCTGCTGTACCAGGAGCGCCCCGACGAAGCGCGGTCCCTGTTCAACACGGCCCGCCATGAGTTCAAGAACACGCTGGCCGGGGAGACCGCGTCCTACTACTACGCGGAGTCGCTCTTCCGCAGCCGGGACTATTGGAGCGCGTTCAAGGAGTTTCAGGTGTTCCTGAAGGGGTATCCCGCCACCTCGCGGCTGCAGCAAGTCGTGCAGAGGGAGTTCCACATCGGTCAGCTCCTGGGCGATCAGGGGAAGCGCAGCCGGGCGATCACGGTGATGGAGACGGTGACGACCGACGAGCCGAACGGCCCGCTGGCCGATGACGCGCTGATGTTCATCGGACGCGCCCAGTTGGATTGGGGTCATTATGACGAGGCGAAGAAGACCTTCGATTCGCTCCTGAAGGGCTACCCGCGCAGCGAATGGGCCACCGCCGCGCTGTATTTCAGCGGCGTGGCGGATTTGAAGAGCGCGGACCTGGCCGGCGACCGCGAGGATGTGCTGGGCAAGGCGCGCAGCGAGTTCGAGCTCTACCTGCGCAACGAGCCGCAGGGAATGTTCGCCGAGGAGGCTCGCAAGCAGTTGATCACAACCAAGGAACAACAGGCGGAGAACCTGGCCGCCATCGCGAAATTCTATGAGCGCCGCCATGAGCCGAAGGCCGCCGGAGTCTACTACGCGCTGGTGGTCGGGAGCTTCCCGGTCTCCTCCGTGGCGCCGCAGGCGCAGGCGAGGCTGAAGGCGCTTGGCGCGACAGGGGGGACGCATCCATGAAACGCTCCGCCCTCTGCCTGGCGCTCCTCCTGTGCGCGGCGATGCTCGCCGGCTGCGGTTATCGCGCCGGCTTCCTCCTTCCCGCGGACGTCAAGAGCATCCACATTCAAGTCTCCGAGAACGAGGCCTATTGGCGCGAAGCGAAGAAGCTGGACAACATCGACTCGGAGACTCCGCAGGGGCCTCTCCCTGCTTACACGATGGAGTCCGACCTGACCGATATACTGAAGGATGAGTTGCTTCGCTCCACGCCACTGCACATTCTGGATGAAGACCGGGCCGACTCGGTCCTCAAGGCGACCATCACGGCGGTCGAGCCGCGCGTGCTGTGGCGCGATTCGGAGGACAACGTGCTGTCCGAGCGCGTGGAGATCAAGGTGTCCTTCACCTGGAAGGACCGGCGCACCGGCCGCGTGCTGGCCAGCGCGACTGGGCTGTCGCGTCCCACGGACTTTGTCGTGCAACGCGGCGAAACGTTCACTATGGCCTCGCGGCGGAGCTTTGAATTCGTAGCGCGGCAGATCGTGGAAAAGATGCAGGAAGGTTTTTGACGTCTCGGCCCCAGGCCGCAGGAAAGGGAGTTGGTTTGATGTCTGACGACGAGAAGAATCCGCTCGACGACCAGCCGCCGCGCCCCGAAGGGCAGGGCCGTTCCCCGACACCGCGTCCCGCCCCCGGCACCGGCCTCTTCGTGTACATGCTCTTCTTCTGCGCGGTGATGATCGCCGTTTGGGCGCTCGTCTACTACAACAAGAAGGCGAAGCGGCTCGAAATCGACCTCAGCCAGTTCAGCGAGCAACTGAAGGGCGGCAAGATCGCCTCCGTCGAAGTGCGCCCGGACAGCGTCATGGGCAAGTACCGCGCCCCGCAGGCCGGCGGCGAACAAGAGTTCGTCATGGTCATCCTGGAGCCCTGGATCGAGGATATCTCCAAGATGCTTCAGGATTACAACAGCGCCCACCCGGACCCGAAGGAACAGGTGAAGTGGGGGCATGACCGCGGCAGCCAATTGCTGCAGGTGCTCGTGGTGCAACTGCTGCCGATCCTGGTGATTGTCGGTATCCTCTGGTATCTGCTGGCGCGGCAGTTCCGCTCCAGCGGGGGGGCCGGGGGGGTGCTCACCTTCGGCAAAGCGCGCGTCCGGCTCCACACCAAGGAGCAGTCACACGTCACTTTCGGGCAGGTGGCGGGAATTGACGAGGCCAAGGAAGAGGTGGAAGAACTGGTGGAGTTCCTCAAGAACCCCTCCAAGTTCCGCCGACTGGGGGGGCGCATCCCCCGCGGCGTGCTGCTGGTCGGCCCTCCGGGCACCGGCAAGACGCTCCTGGCCAAGGCGATCGCGGGCGAGGCGGAAGTGCCGTTCTTCAGCATTTCCGGATCCGATTTCATCGAAATGTTCGTCGGCGTCGGGGCCTCGCGCGTCCGCGACCTGTTCCATCAGGCCAAGGAAAGCGCTCCTTGCATCATCTTCCTGGACGAGATTGACGCCGTCGGCCGCCGCCGCGCCATCGACCTGCATGGCGCGAGCGCCGAGAGCGCGCAGACCCTGAACGCGATCCTCGTGGAGATGGACGGCTTCGAGACGGACGATCACATCATCGTCATTGCCGCGACCAACCGCCCGGACGTGCTCGACCCGGCGCTGCTGCGCCCCGGCCGCTTCGACCGCCAGATCGTCGTGGACCTGCCGGACATCCGGGGCCGCGAAGCGATCCTGCGCGTCCACGCCCGCAAGTACAAGCTCGCCCCGTCGGTGGACCTGCTCACGGTGGCGCGCGGAACGCCCACGTTCAGCGGCGCGGACCTGGAGGCGCTGATGAACGAGGCCGCGCTGATCGCCACGCGCAAGGGGAAGCAGGGCGTGGATATGGACGACATGGAGGAGGCGCGCGACAAGGTGCGCTGGGGCCGCCAGCGGCGCTCGCGCGAGATGACCGAGGAGGACCGGAAGATTACCGCCTATCACGAGAGCGGCCACGCCATTGTCGCGAAGCTGATGCCCGGTGCGGAGCCGCTTCACAAGGTCTCGATCATCCCCCAGGGGATGGCGCTTGGCATGACCATGTCCCTGCCGGAGCGCGACCGCTACCACATCCAGCGCAAGCGGATGATCGCGCAGATCGCCATCTGCCTTGGCGGGCGCGTGGCCGAGGAGGTCTTCTGCGAGGATATCACCTCCGGCGCGCAGAGCGACCTAGATCAGGCCACCGATATCGCCCGCATGATGGTCTGCCGCTGGGGAATGAGCGATGCCATCGGGCCCATCAGCTATCACGAGGTGGAGGAGTCCTTCATGGGCAACGGCCAGACGCACGGCCGGCCCTGCTCGGAGGCGACCGCCCTCAAGATTGACGAAGAGATCGCCTCGCTGGTCCGTTCATCGTATGCGCGGGCCAAGGACATCATCACGGAGCACAAGAGCGAAGTGGAATGCACCGCCAAGGCGCTGCTGAAGTACGAGGTGCTGTACGCCTCCGACGTGGACGATCTGCTCGCCGGCAAGGAGATACAGCGCGCGCCGGACGGCGGGGCCGTGCGCCCGCCCCCCGCCGAGGAAACGAAGGCATAGAGCCATGCAAGCTCGGGCTGAAAGCCTTGCCGCCGGCGAACATGAGCTGCGCCTGCCCGGCGGAGGAGTCCTCCGGCTTGGGCCGGGATGCCGCACGCTGGTGATGGGCATTCTGAACGTGACGCCGGATTCCTTTTCCGACGGCGGCATGTTCCTGGACTCCGGCAGGGCGGTGGCGCATGCGGAGAAGATGATCGCCGAAGGGGCTGATCTCCTCGATGTCGGCGGCGAGTCGACGCGCCCCGGCTCGGATGACGTGCCGCCGGAGGAGCAGATTGCGCGCGTGATGCCTGTGATTGCCGCCATCGCGAAGCGTTCGCACGTTCCGATCAGCATCGACACGACGCGCGCGGAGGTCGCCGAACGCGCGCTGGACGCCGGAGCGCAGATTCTCAACGATATCTCCGCGCTGCGCGACGATCCGGGGATGGCGCAACTGGCCGCCGCGCGCGGCGCGCCGGTGGTTCTGATGCACATGCTGGGCCGGCCCCGGACGATGCAGGAGCATCCGGAATATGCGGACGTCGTTCAGGACGTTTGCCGGTTCCTGGCGGAGCGCGTGGAGTGGGCCGTTGCGGCGGGGATTGCCAGGGAACAAGTCCTGGTGGACCCCGGCTTCGGCTTCGGCAAGAAGCTGGAGCATAACCTGGCTCTGTTGCGAGGGTTGAGTGCGCTTCATGCGCTGGGTCGCCCCATCATGGTCGGGACGTCTCGCAAGGCGATGTTTGCGCAGATACTCGGCGCGCGTCCGGGTGAACGCCTCATGGGCACTGCGGCCACCGTCGCGTGGGCGGCGGCGCAGGGGGCGAGCATCGTGCGCGTGCATGATGTGAAGGGCTGTGTTGACGTGGTGAAAGTGATTGCGGCGATTCAAGGGAGGCACAACCGGTGACTTTGGCAGCGCTCCAATGGCAGAACGTCTGGCCGGCCCTCATTGAGATCGCGCTTCTGTTCAGCGTGATCTATGCCGTCCTGCGTTTCCTGCAAGGCACCCGCGGCACCGGCCTCTTGCGCGGGCTGGTCTTCTTCCTGCTCATGGCGCTGCTGGTGGTCGTCTTCCTGGTCGAAAAGCTGCAACTGCTGCGCATCGAATTCCTGATGGGGGGGGACACCCTCATCTTCTTCCTCTTCATCGTCGTCCTCTTCCAGCCGGAAATTCGCCGGCTGCTGCTGCGCATGGGCGAGGCCCCTGTGCTGCGGATGCTCCTTCACACCCAGCCTTCCGTCGTCCCGGAGATCGTGGACGCCATGTACACCCTGGCGGAGAAGAAGATGGGCGCGCTGGTGGTCATCGAGCGCGAAGTCGGCCTGGGCACCGTGATCGAAGGGGGCACTCAGTTGGATGCCACGATCTCCAGCGAGTTCATCGTGACCATCTTCTGGCCCGGCACGCCACTGCACGATGGCGCGCTCATCATTCGCGGGAACCGGGCCGTCGCCGCCGGCTGCCTCCTGCCGCTGACCGAGCAATCCGGGCTGGCCAAGACTCTCGGCACGCGCCACCGCGCGGCCATCGGCATCACGGAGGAGTCCGATGCGCTCTCCGTTGTCGTATCCGAAGAGACTCAAAGGGTTTCCGTCGCCTATCGCGGCCAACTGCGTGTGAGCGTGGAGCGGGACCAACTGCGCCGGATGCTGGAGGAGATACTGACCGAGTCAGTCACCTCGGCGCCGGCCAACACCCATAGTTGAATCATGCCACTGAAGAGCTTCAAAGAACTGATCGTCAGGCCATTGTGGAACAACATGGTGGCCGCCCTCATGGCGCTGGCCATGGCGCTCGCGCTCTGGGTCTTCGCGTACAATTTCAGCTACGCCAAGCCGGAGCGGTTCACCGTGCCTGTGCGCATACCGACCAGCCCGGGGTGGGCCGTCTCGATGGACGATAACGACCGCCGCATGATCGACGTGGATATTACCTACCCGCGCCGGTTCCAATCGCAGGTGGAGCAGCTGTTCCGCACGGAGGGCGCCGTCTACGTGCAGGTGCGCCCCGGCGACACTCTGAACGAGGCGGGTGAAGACACTCAGCCCATCAAGGTCAATCTCAAGGAGTCCGACCTCGTTGTCAGCCGCGCGCTGGGGATCAATGACATCCAATTCCATCCGCACAGCATCACCCTCACTTACGTACGCGAAATGCGGAAGAACCTGGATGTGCTCCCGCGCCTTTCGGACCCACCGGCCGACTACCAGGTGGCCTACGTGCCATACTGCACTCCGAGGGCCGTCGCAGTGCGCGGCCCCAAGGACATCATCTCCAACGCAACCGGGATCGAGACCGAGATCATCGACATCAGCGCGCCCATCCCCGGTCCGAACCTTCCGGAATGGACGGTGACGACTACAGCGCGCCTCGTTCCCTATGTGACGGTCGGGACCGAGCGGTACCCGGTGACGCTTTCCGAGGACAGCGTGCAATGCCGGATTTCCCTCGTGCGAGCCTCCATCGAACGAACTTTTGACAACGTGCCGATTATGCTGCTCGCGCCGCCGGACTACCCCTATGTCGCTTCGCTGCGCGAGGGGGAATCGGCCACCAGTGTGCGCGTCCGCGGCCCCGCCAGCGTCGTTAACTCGCTGAAGCTGGAAGACATCATCCTGTTCGTGGACGTGCGCGGACTCAAGCCGATCGAGCTGTACCACACGACGCCGATCGAGGCCGAGATCGTCCGCGTGCCGAACGCCGGCCAGTTGACGATTACCCTGGGGTCGCCCGACCGGGCGGTCAAGGTCGCCGAACCCACTCCGCCGAAGTGATACGCAGAGGAGCATCTGAAATGAGCATCCCGAAACTGGGCGTGAACATCGACCATGTCGCAACGATCCGGCAGGCGCGCCGGACGTTCGAGCCGGACCCGGTGGCCGCCGCCGCGTTGGCCACGCTGGCCGGCGCGGAGGTCATCACCGTCCATCTACGCGAAGACCGCAGGCACATTCAGGACCGGGATGTCGCGCTTTTGAAGCAGACCGTCTTCAGCAAGTTGAACCTGGAAATGGCCTGCTCCAGTGAGATCGTCGGCATCGCGGTGCGCACGCGGCCCGAGCAGGCCACCCTCGTCCCGGAGAAGCGCCAGGAAGTTACCACGGAAGGGGGGCTCGATGTGTTGAAAGGGGGCCGCCCCTTGGCGCAGGGCGTCCGGCGCTTGAAAGAGAAGGGAATCATTGTTAGCCTGTTCATCGCTCCGGACCTGGCGCAGATACGCGCCTCGGCGGATTTGGGCGCGGATGCCGTGGAACTCCACACCGGCCCCTATGCCAACGCCCGCTCCGGCCGCGCCGTCGCGCGGGAACTGGCGCGATTGGTGAAGGGCGCGGAAGAAGCTCGGCGTCTGGGCATGACCGTCAACGCCGGTCACGGACTGACCTACGTCAACATCCGCGGCCTGCTGCTGGCGATCCGGGTCGAAGAGTTGCACATCGGACACAGCATCATCTCGCGCGCCGTCCTGGTGGGGATGGAACGCGCCGTGCGCGAAATGTGCGAGCTGATTGAAAAGTTTTCCTGCACACAATAACAGCGGAGGGTGTGATGTACAAAGGTTCGTTCGTCGCCCTGGTGACTCCTTTCAAGAACGACGAAGTCGACTACGCCGCCATGGAGCGGCTGGTGGAATTGCACGTGAAGAACGGCACCGCCGGGCTGGTTCCGTGCGGCACCACCGGCGAATCGCCGACGCTTTCCACCGAAGAGCATAAGGAAGTCATCGCCTTCGTGGTCAGGGCGGCGCGCGGCCGCCTTCCCGTCATCGCCGGCACCGGCTCCAACAGCACGAGCGAGGCCATCGATCTCACGCTGGCCGCGGCGAAAGCCGGTGCCCAGGGAACGCTCCAGGTCGCCCCGTATTACAACAAGCCGGAGCCCGACGGCATGTTCCTGCACTTCAAAGCCATCGCCGATGCGACCGGGCTGCCCATGATTCTCTACAACATCCCGAGCCGCACCGGCCGCGAGATCGCCATGGAGACCGTGCTCAAGCTCGCCGACGAAGTGAAGCAGGTCGTTGCGATTAAGGAGGCTTCCGGCTCCATCGACCGCGTCAGCGATATCTGCACCCGCACGAAGCTGGACGTCCTCTCCGGGGATGACAGCCTGACCTTGCCGATCATCGCGGCGGGTGGCACAGGCCTGATTTCCGTGGCGGCGAACTTCATGCCCAAGCAGGTGGCGGAACTCGTCGCGGCGGCCCTGGCGGGGGACTTGGCTGCGGCGACCCGGGTCCACGAGCGCTATTTCCCGGTCTTCAGAGCCAGCTTCTATGAAACCAACCCGATTCCGGTGAAGACCGCGATGGGGATGCTGGGGCTCTGCTCGGACCAGATGCGCCTGCCGCTCTCGCCGATGCGCCCGGAGAACAAGGCGCGGCTAAAAGCCGCTTTGGCCGCCGCCGGAATCCTCTGAGGCGGACTCGGACCTGTTTCAGGGCCGTGGCGCGGGGCGCGTATTGCGACATTTCCTGTAAATAACATAGGAGAACTATCCGCATGGACCAGTTGAAGATTCAACGAGCCGTTAAACTCCTCCTGGAAGGAATCGGCGAGGATGTCAATCGTCCCGGCCTTCGAGCGACTCCCAAGCGCGTGGCGCAGATGTACGCGGAAATATTCGCCGGCGTCGGCGTGGATTCCCGCAAAATCATCAAGCCGCTCCGGTCGGAGGACCATGACGAGATCGTCCTGATTCGCGACATCCCGTTTTATTCCATCTGCGAGCATCACCTGTTGCCATTCCTGGGGGTGGCGCACGTCGCCTACATCCCGGACGGGCCGCGCGTCACCGGCCTCAGCAAGATTGCGCGCGTCGTGGACATCGAAGCCAAGAAGCCGCAGGTGCAGGAGCGGCTGACCACCATCATCGCCGAAAGCATCGCCGATGCGCTGCG
This sequence comes from uncultured Planctomycetota bacterium, assembly GCA_903901045.1. Classification (GTDB taxonomy): domain Bacteria; phylum Planctomycetota; class Brocadiia; order CAIUPP01; family CAIUPP01; genus CAIUPP01. The sequence goes on along the minus strand of CAIUPP010000060.1, from coordinate 245,471 downwards.
GCCCAAAGGGGTCATGGTTGTCATCGAAGCGGAGCATCTCTGCATGACCATGCGGGGCGTCAAGAAGCCGGGATCGATCACGGTCACCTCAGTCGTGCGGGGCATCTTCCGCGAGAACGCCGCAACCCGCGCCGAAGCCATGGCGCTGATCCGCGGCGGGCATTCCAGCCGATAGAAGGCCCAGCCCAAAGAGCGAGATTTCCAAGGGATTTCATCAGATTTACCCCAAGTGAGGGACCGCCGGTTCAACGTGGAAACATAAGATATATTATCGGACGTTGCAGGGGCGGCAATATGCGCCGGGCGCTGATGTCGACAATGGATTGCTCTTGTGCCTCGGCTGGACCGGTCTTTGCTGCCACGCATCCGCACCCCGTTCCTGTCCCATGATCTTTCGGCCTGGCTGGCATCCCACAGCGAAGGTCTTATCGCCATGGGTCGGATTAGAAATCCGATGCTCTATCCAACTGATGTGCCCCCTTGGCCGTCCGCCACTCTTTCAGCCGCCGTCCCGATATACTCCACCTTCGCAGCAAGAACCGGCAACTGGTCTCCCTGGCGGTGTTCGTACTCTTCCGAGCGGAAGTCGATGGAAACTGGACGCTTTTCTCGCCCGGCAAGTCGTTGGGTTGCCGCCTCCCAACCCCCGCTGGTTTGGCCGGCGGCGCGGGTGCCTCCGCTTGGGAGATCCCCGCGCCGCTCTAGCCGAACGCCATGCAGGCCTAGAACCGTCAGCGGAATGCGCCGCGCTTAGCGCATCCGCTACGCCCCTCCCGCCTTTTTGGGTTGGAAGAAGAAGAGATCCGTGTCCGGCAGCGTCGCCGCCTTATTCAGCGGCTGCGAGTAGAGATAAGCCGGCGCGCTCTTGTATCCGCTCAGGTTCCGGAGCTTCACCATGGCAGTCCGCTGGTCGACCGTCAGCGTCTGGTTGACCTTGGCGAACGCCACGGCGCAGCAATAGGACAGCGTTCCATCCAACTCACCGTACCGGTGCCCGAGTTCGAGCACCTTCTCCTTGTCGGCCGTTCCGCCTGTCAGGAACTTGCGCAACTCCGTCGAAATCGCCCGTCGGACAGTGATCATCTCCGCAATGTCCTTGCGCTCCTGGCTTACGATCCCGGTGATGCAGGCGCGCTGATCGGGCGTGAGGAGATCGAGGAACGCCTTCCCGCTGTCGCCGGTCACTGACGTGCTGATGTCAAAGTCGCGCTTGCCCATGGCCGGCATATCTTTCATGTAGAACCCGCCGAAGTAGGTCCCATGCCGTTCCGGGCAGAAATAAGTGTCCGCCTCGACCGACCCCGCGTACCAGCTGAAGAACTCGCTGGCGTAGGTCATGTAGGCGACGTTGACCAGTTGTTCCGTACCCCGGGGCAGTTTGTACTTCTCTACGTCCACATCGGGCCATGTGGCGAAGTCGCCGAATTTCATCTTGGCCAGATACGCTTTCTGCTCCGGCGTGAAGGAAGCGGCGACTTGGCCGTAGAGTTGCGCGCGCCGGTAGCTCAACTCCGCGTCAAAGGCAAAGAGGTCGCCGACGTACTGGGCGACGTACTCCTGGTTCAATCCCTGGCTGCCCGCCGGAACGTCGCGGCTCAGTTGGCGGCAGAACGCCTTGATGAGAGGAAATCGCTTCTCGGCGAGAATGCGCAGTTGTTCCGCCTCCTGCCGGGCGGACTTCTCGAACAGGGCGCGCTGCCCGTCATTCAGGATGTACAGGACGTTCCCCGAGACGCGATTCAGAAAGACCGGATTGTGCCCTTTCTCCGCCGCGTCGATATCGCGCATGTACTGGAAGCCGAAGAAGTCGCAGACTTTTCCCGGCGGCAGGAACGTGCAGGCGCCGTAATCCCCCGTGATGAAAGCCAGGCCGCTGAAAGCTATCGTATGAAGCTGCGCCTCGTCCGAAACGGCCTGTTCAATCGAGTATTGCTGCCGACCCTGCCGCTGATCGCCGTCGCGGGGCGGCGGCTGCCCCGCGCAAAGCGCGAGCTGCGCCTGGCCGAGGCACAGAGCCAGGAATGCGGCTGTTGTCACGCCCTTCGCGAGTCCAATCTTCGGCAACATGGCTTCTTCCTTTCATATGCTGAACCTGTTGTTCGCCACATAATCAGTTTGACGTTCGGTCTTCCGCTTGCGCTTGCGAGCAATAGGGCCAGGGTTAGCAGGGCAAGGCATGCCTTGCCCCTACCTGCGCGTCAAGGCGACTTGCCCGTTGCGGTCTCCTGAGTCGCGCTTCCTCCACGCACGAGACGGACGTAGTTCTGTATCCGAATGACATCCCCCTGCGGCCCGCGCCCGTGGGGATAGTCGGCGGCGTTGCCCATCTTGGGATCGCTCCGTTGAGCCCCGGCGCCGTGGACGTCCAGGAGTTTGAACTCCCCCCTGCCGGGAGGCATTTGCATCCAGCCGGTGGCGCGACCGAATGCGACGTAGACGGCGGCGACGCCCTGGCGGTCCGGTGGCCCGTCGAGGTGGGTGGTGCCGGTCCAGAAGAACGGGCCCTCGCCGTCGGCGAGTTTCGAAATCTGGAAGATCGGATCGATGGCGGGACCGCGCCGCGCTGGGTCCGCCGCCTGCGGGGCGCGCGTGTAATCGACGATGCTCTGCAACTCCTTCGCGTTCGGCAGCCGCCAGTCGTCGAAGCCCAGGAACTTCTCCCTATTCCGCGCCTGGACCCACGCCAGCGCCCCCTGCCAGTTCATCCCCGCTCCGCTATCGGCTTTGGACCACATGAGGGAGGTGGCGCGGTCGGTGATCGTTGCGTCGCCGTTGTCAAGGAAATCGTTCCTGCCGTATTCCGGGTTGCCGCAGACATACCGGACGTAGAGTCTGTTCTCGCCCGCGCCCGGGCGGGGCGAACTCTTCGGGTACCCCTTGATGCGCCCGTCGGCGAAGTTGACCCCGAACGCCGTGGGGTTGCCGTTCATCGTCGTTCCGGCGTAGGTCGTCGCGGACCAATCCTGGCAATCGATCCCCCGTTCGCCCTGCGCTTCATCCCCGTACACGAACTCGAACGCCCTGGCGTCGAGGTAAGGCGTGGAGTTGGCCGCCGACTGGTGGAATCCTCCCATGAAGTTGATCAACGAGTAGAGTTCCTTGATCGTGGGCATCCGCCAGTCCGCGTGCCCGCCAACGCGACATTCCGCCGCTCCGGCGGCCGCCTCTTTCCACGTGACTTTGCCCCCCCGCGCCTTGACCCACATCAACCCGGTGTTCACGTCGGTGACCGTCCCATCGCCGTTGTCCTTATAGGCAGGCGCGGGGCCCGGATGCTGCGCGTCCTGGCCGTAGAACGGTTCGCCCGGCTTCGGAGGGAATATCTCTCTGGAGTTATCGTAGCACTTGCTCTGGCCGGTGCCGACGACGGCATAGGGGACGCCCCCGTGCGCCATCCCGCCCAGCAGGCAGAGCGCGGTCGGCAGGCTGCTCAAGGCGACGAACGCTCTCATGGCTCACTCCTTTCGAGGTGGCGGAGGCGGAGGAGGGCCTTCGCGGTCGCGAGTCTCCTCAGGCCCTGGGAACCGAGTGTAGACCACCTTGAGTTCGGCGCTGCCAAGGATGCGCCCCTTCATGGCGTCGAGCAGCACCTCGCGGCTGACTTCTTTCGGCGGAACCGTGATCGTCGGCGGTGCGGACAGGGCGTAGAGGGTGTAGATATACGTCTTGGGTCCCGGTCCCTTCGAATGAGGCGGAGCATACTCCGTCCGCCCGTTGATGCTGTTGTTGCCCAGCGTGCCGACCCCTTTGACGTTCTTCGGGAGGCACTTGGCGTCGGCGGGGATATCGTAAAGTATCCAGTACCACTTGACGTCTCCGGGGCCTGGGATATGGTGCATGATCAGGGCAAAACTCTTCGTCGCTTCCGGCGCACCGATCCATTCCAGCGGTAGCGTCGCGCTGGCTCCGTCGCCGGTGAACTCCTTGGGAAGTTGTCCGCCGCTTGTCACTTCAGAACTGCTGAGAATAAACGCCGCCTCACCGGCAGGAAGCTCCTTGTCCTGCCCTGACGCTGCAAGCTGCATCCCCAAGATCAGGACAACGGCAATCAGTGTCGCTGGAATGACGCTATAAATAACGCCTTTCACGGTATTCAGCCTCCTTTTCGGCGGCAACCCTGGCCCGGAGACGCACCATAACTTGCAGTCACAAGAGTAGTTCCGTGGGAAGCTCCGTTTCTTCCATGATAATAGCAGTAATGGAGTTGGAAGATGCCATTCCTTGTTCCTCCCCGCCACATCTCCTTGCGGCAGGCCCAACTCCTTTCTATAATACCAAGATACGCAGCCTGGCTTCCTGGCTGCGGGAGGCGGATGAATCTTATGCCCGAATATGCGAGTGGACTGGACTCCAGCGTCCTGGTTCTGAACCGCTACTTCATGGCGGTCCACGTCATTTCGGCGCGCAGGGCGTTCACGCTCGTCTGCAAGCGCGTGGCTGAGATTGTGCACGTCACTGAGGATCGTTACGACTCCTTCAGCTTCGACAGTTGGCGCGAGGTATCGCAGTACAAGGAACTCTTTGACGACGCGAACGATCCCCTGGAGTGGATTCGGACGGTCTCCTTCGATATCCGCGTGCCACGGGTTATCCGCTTGCTGACTTACGACAAGCTACCGCGCGAACGAGTTCAGTTCAACCGTCGCAACCTGTTCGCGCGGGATGAGAACCGCTGTCAATACTGCGGGCGGCGCTTCCCCACGAGCGAACTAAGCCTCGATCACGTGGTGCCGAAGACGCAGGGCGGCCGCACGAGTTGGCTGAACGTCGTCTGCGCCTGCACCAACTGCAACAAGCGCAAAGGGGGCCGGACCCCCCTGCAGGCGAATATGCGGCTGTTCAAGCAGCCCGTCGAGCCGAAACGCAGCCCGGTGATTCATTTGAAATTGCGGTCGGGGCGTTACCGCTCCTGGAAGACCTTCCTGGACAGCGCATACTGGTCCGTGGAACTGAAGCAGGAATAAGCGCGGGCCTCTTGGCAACTGACCATTGCCCATTGATTATTCCCCCTGGGGGCAACTATGTGCGGGATTTTCGGATATGTCGGTCCGCGCACCAGCGGCGCGCTGCTGCTGGAGAGCCTTGCGCGGCTTGAATACCGGGGTTACGACTCCTGGGGCGTGGCGCTTGGCGGCGCGCAGGGGCTTCAAGTCAGGCGGCAGGCCGGACGCATCGGCGATTTCCGCAGCGAGGAGTCTCCATCGAGCGGCGGCTGGGGCGGCATCGCGCATACCCGCTGGGCGACGCACGGCGCCCCCACCGAATCCAATGCGCACCCCCACCTGGACTGCTCCGGCGAAATCGCGGTCGTCCACAACGGCATCATCGAGAACTTCTCCGTCCTGAAACGGAAACTTGAGTCGCAGGGGCACAAGTTCCGCAGCGAGACCGACACCGAAGTCATTCCGCACCTCATCGAGGAGATGCTCAAGAGCCAGCCGGACTTCCAGACCGCCTTCGTCGATGCGCTCAAGCTGATCGAGGGGACGTATGGGCTCGCCGTCATCTCGGCGCGGCATCCCGGCACCCTCTTCGTGGCGCGGCACGGCAGCCCGATGGTGCTGGGGCTGGGCAAGGGGGAAATGATGGTCGCCAGCGACCCCGCCGCCCTGGTCGCCCACACACGCCGCGTCGTCTACATGGGGGATGGCGAGGTGGCGACTCTCACCGCCGGCGGCCACCATACGCAGAGCCTGGATGCCATTCCCGTGACGCACGAGGTTCAGCAGATCGCGTTCGATCTTCCCTCCATCGAGCGCGGCGGCCATCCGCACTTCATGCACAAGGAAATCTTCGAGCAGCCCGAGACGATCCACAACGCCTTTCGCGGGCGCATGGTCCATTCGGAGGCGACCGCCCGGCTGGGGGGTCTCGATGACAAGCTGCTGCGCAAAGTGAAGAAGTGCCACATCCTCGCCTGCGGCACCTCCTGGCATGCCGCGCTGGTGGGCAAGTACCTGCTGGAAAACATGGCGCGCATGCCCACCGAGGTGAGCTACGCCGCCGAGTTCCGCTACGCGAACCCCGTCGTCGAGCCGGGCACGCTGGTCATCGCCATCAGCCAGTCCGGCGAGACCGCCGACACGCTGGCGGGCGTGCGCGAGGCGACCTTGCGCGGCGCCACCGCCATCGGCATCTGCAACGTCGTCGGCTCCTCCATTGCGCGCGAGTGCGGCCAAGGGGTGTACATCCACGCCGGGCCGGAGATCGGCGTCGCCTCCACGAAAGCGTTCACCGGCCAATTGGCCGTCCTCTCCCTCCTGGCGCTCCACCTCGGGCGCATGCGCGGCATGTCCCTCCGCGACGGCCTCCAATTCATGCAGGCCATCGAGAAACTGCCGGAGCAGGTGGCGGAGACTTTGAAGTGCGACGACTCCATCAAGGAGTTGGCGCGGCTGTATGGCGACGCCAATAACTTTCTCTATGTGGGGCGGCTCTATGAGTATCCGGTCGCGCTGGAGGGGGCGCTCAAGCTCAAGGAAATCTCGTACATTCACGCGGAGGGGATTCCCGCCGCGGAGTTGAAGCACGGCCCCATCGCCCTGGTGGACCCGCAGATGCCCACGGTGGTGCTCGCCGCGCAGTCCGGCATCCTGCCAAAGATGATGGGGAATCTCCAGGAAATTCACGCGCGGGGAGGCCGCATCATCGCCATAGCCCGCGAGGGGGATACGGAGATTCCGCGAATCGCGGAGCACACCCTGTTCATCCCCCCCACCCTGGACCCGCTCGTTCCGATCCTCGCGGTGGTTCCGCTGCAACTCCTGGCGTACCATATCGCCGTGCGGCGCGGCTGCGACGTGGACCGCCCGCGCAACCTGGCCAAAAGCGTCACTGTGGAGTGAGCCGATGAACTGCAACCTCGTGCTTTTCGAAGACCATTGCCTCGCCGACATGTCGCCGGTGACGCTGACGCGCCCCGCCTTCGCCGTCAGTTCAGCCGCATACAACCTGTACGACGTGGCGCGGATGGCGTCGAGCGAGATCAGTTACATCGTCCGCGATTATCTGGCCAAGTCCGCCCTCCGGCAGTTTCCCGCCGCCGCCCCGGCCGGCGGGCCGACGTTGTTCCTGAACGCCTCCGTTGTTCCCGACGTGCGCTATGCGGAGAAGATCCGCAAGCTTATGGCCGCCGGCCGCCCCTTCCTCTGCCCCGTCGGCCAGCGCGTGGCGGCCGCGTTCCTCCCCTCCGGGACCCCCCTGCCGTCAGGCCTGACGGCGGAGTCGGTGACCCCCTTCCTGCTCAACTGCAACCTCCCGCTGGCCGAGAGTGAACACTTCGCCCTGCTGGATTATCCCTTCCAGATCATCGCGCACCTCAAGAAAGTTTTCCCGGAGAACATCCGCCTCAAGGCGGCGGAGAAGAAGTTCGCCCAGGTGCAGCCCGGCGTGTACGCCGGGAAGGATGTTCAGATACCCCACTCCGCCGTCTTTCACGCGGAACAGGGCCCCATCGTTCTGGACGACGGCGTGCGCATCCTCGATTTCACCTACTTCCAGGGCCCCCTCTACATCGGCCCGCGCTCGCGCGTGATCGAGCACGCCTCCGTCAAGGAGTTCAGCTCCATCGGGCACACCTGCAAGGTCGGTGGCGAAGTCGAATGCAGCATTATCGAGGCGTACAGCAACAAACAGCACCACGGATTCCTCGGTCATGCCTACATCGGCTCCTGGGTCAACCTCGGAGCGGGCACCAGCAACAGCGACCTCAAGAACACCTACGGCGAAATCCGCATCGAGCACCGCGGCCGGCGGCTCGACACCGGCATGCAGTTCTTCGGCTGTGTCATCGGCGACTTCTCCAAGAGCGCCATCAACACCAGCATCTTCACCGGCAAGATCATCGGCGTCTCCAGCATGTTGTACGGCTACGTCAGCCAGAACGTCCCCTCCTTCTGCAACTACGCCAAGTCCTTCGGGCAAGTCACGGAGTGTACGCTGGAGCAGGCGATCGTCACGCAGAAGCGGATGTTCGCGCGCCGAAATGTGCAGCAAAGCGAAGAGGACGTGGCGCTCCTGACCCGGGTTTTCGACATGACGCGCGACGAGCGCACGCTCTCGGCGGAACTGCCGGTTCTGTAAGCCGTTTCACTTGCGCCTGCGCCCTTTGCGCGTTATGCTGTCGAGATATTTTTCGAACGTCCGCATATTTCCGATGTCAACAGGAAGGACAACGCCATGGCCATTAATCTGATGACCACCCTCCGCGGGTCGCTGTTGGAGAATTTCTTCCCGAAGGGTTGGGACCTCGCCAAGTTCGACCGAATTCTGAGCCGCTCCGAGAAGGAGCCGGTCAAGGAGCTCACCCGGCGCGAAACCTGGTGGAACAAGGGGTACAAGCCGGTCGTCTGCGACGATATCCATGACTTCGACATGCTCATGGGGCATGAAATGGCCATGCAGATCCGCCGCACGCGCGAGGCGGGCCAGCAGTTGGCCATGATCCTGCCGGTCGGGCCGATGGGAATGTACCGGTGGGCCGTCTACTTCCTGACGGAGTGGAACGTCCATTGCGACCACGTCCACGGCTTCAACATGGACGAGTGGAGCGACGGCGACGGCAATACCCTGCCGCCGAGCAACCCCGGCGCTTTCCAGTATGCCATGGAGCAGGCCTTCTACAACCCGCTGGGCAAGCTGACCATCCCCAGGAGCCAGCGCAATTTTGCGGTCAAGAACAACCTGCCCAGCTATCCCGCGAAGATCGCCGCCCTCAAGAAGAAAGGGGCCAAGCTGGTGGTGGCCTACGGCATCGGGCGCGTCTTCCACATCGCCTTCTGGGAGCCGCATTTCGCCGCCGAGTTCCGCACGGAGGCGCAGTGGAAGAAGCAGCCGTATCGGCTCGGCGCGAAGCTGCACCCGCTCACCATCGAGCAGAACGCCATCACCTCGTTCCGCAGCCGCACGACGCTGGTGCCCGCCCGCGCCAACACCATCGGGCCGGGGCTCTTCCTCCAGGCGGACTACTGCATCGGCGGCGCGGACGGGTTGCTCAATCGCGGCATGATGTGGCAGGGACTCTCGCTGTGGGTGGCGCTGCATCACCGGCCCAGCCCGTGGATTCCGGCCAGCTACATGTCCACCATGCCCGGCCGGCTCTTTTTCCTCCGAGGCCTGGCCGGCCCGCTCGTGGCGGAGTGCAACTAGGGACGTGGCGCACCGTGAGATGAAGTGGCAATGGCCTTTTGTTCGCCGGGGCGAGGCACCGCGTTGCCCCGGTAAATGAGGTGGTTAAGTGAAAGTCATCAAATTCGGCGGCTCCTCCGTAGCGGATGCCAATCAGTTCCGCAAGGTGCGCGATATCCTCCTGGCCGACACGACGCGCCGCATCGTCGTCGTCAGCGCTCCCGGTAAACGCACCAAGGAGGATGTCAAAGTCACCGACCTGCTCATCCAGAGCGCGCGGATGCGCCTCAGCGGGCGGGACGTCGGAGGGGAAATCGCGCGCATCATCTCCCGCTATGAAGGCATCGCCTGCGATCTGGGCCTTCCCGCCGAGTTGATCCAGGGATTCCACACCGATCTTTGCCGCCGGCTTGAGGGAGACACCTCGCGCACGCGGGAGTTCGAGGATGGCATCAAGGCGCTGGGGGAAATGTACTGCGCCCAATTGATGGCCGCCTACCTGAATGAATCAGGCACCCCGGCGGAGTTCGTCGCGCCTGAAGAGGCGGGGCTGCTCGTCTCCGAGGAGTACGGCTGCGCGCGCGTGCTGGAAGCGGCCTACGCGAGCCTGGCGAAGCTGCGCAACCGGAAGAAGCTTGTGGTCTTCCCGGGATTCTACGGCTTCACCCGCGACGGGCACATCGCCACCTTCAGCCGCGGCGGCTCCGACCTCACCGGCGCGATCCTCGCCGCCGCCGTCGGGGCGAAGGTGTACGAGAACTTCACCGACGTGGATGGCATCGCCGCCGCCGACCCCCGCATCCTCAAGAACCCCGCGCTCATCCCGGAGCTCACCTACCAGGAATTGCGCGAACTGTCCTACGGCGGCTTCAGCGTCTTCCATGAAGAAGCCATGCTGCCGGTCTTCGAGGCGGGCATCCCGATCAACGTCCGCAACACGAACAACCCCTCGCATCCCGGCACCTGGGTTGTCTCCACGCGCGACATCGGCGGACGCGCCATCGTCGGGGTCGCCTGCGACCGCGGCTTCTGCGGCATTTACGTCAACAAGTACCTGATGAACCGTGAAAAGGGCTTCGGGCGCAAGCTGCTGCAGATCATCGAGGAGGAGGACCTTTCGTTCGACCACGCCCCCTCCGGCGTGGACAATCTCACCGTCATCCTGCGGCAGAACCAGTTGACCGCCCAGTTGATCGACCGCATCAAGGACCGCATCACGCGCGAACTGGCCGCCGACACGGTGTCCATTGAGAATGACATTGCGCTGCTGAGCGTCGTAGGGCATGGCATGCGCAAAACGCTTGGGATGGCGGCCCGCGTCACCGGCGCGCTGGCGACCGCCAAGGTGAACATCGAGATGCTGATGCAGGGCCCCTCCGAACTGACCATGATCCTCGGGGTCAAGGATGAGGATGCCGCCGTGGCCGTGCGGGCGATCTACGATGAGTTCTTCAACCCCAGCGCCGAACCGCCCCCCCTGCCGTGAGGCGGACTCCGTGGGAAGCGCGTTCTTGCTTTTCAGAGCGGTTCGCAATAGACTCACATGGACGCCTCGGAACGCGCCAGTAGCTCAGTTGGATAGAGCATCGGATTTCTAATCCGATGGTCGGGGGTTCGACTCCCTCCTGGCGCGCCATATTCACAGGCGCTCGACTCCTCGAATCTTCCAATGCCGTCAGGGTCGTCACTTCTGAACACCCGCCTCCGGCTTCTTCCGAATCAGATAGCCGTCGCCATTCCTGCTCATGGCAAGAAGGCCTTCGCTAGTGGGCTCGAAGAAAGCGATGTCCTGCGCCAGCCTGCTCCGCGCAGGCTCCTGTCCAACCCGGTGCAATAGGAGATCTTTCCCACCCGTTATGAGAGTCTGCCCGTCGTAGTACGCCGGCCAATAGCTTGTGCCGGGGTAGCCAAAGAGCGATTTGTCTTCGACTAGGCCATCATGCCCGAGCAAACAGGTCTGCTTAATGTTCTTGATGTCGAGCCATGTCGCGCTGGAGCCCATGGCGTACAGTAGTCCATGCGCGGAGAAGAGCATCGTGTGGCCGGCGTCCACCATGTAGACCCACTCCATGACCTTATCGAGTTTGTCGGCTTCAGGGGTGTAGCGATAGAGCGCATTTGATCCAATCCAAAGGCACTTGCGTTCTTCGTCGACTAGAAGCGTCTGAACCACAATATCGCGTCGTTGGGAGGCCTCCAAAGCAGTGTTCGAGACAATGGTGCGCGCCTGGCGGGAGGCCGGATCGTATACGACAAATGCATGTTTGAACTGAGTCGGCGGGCCGATGCCCAGGTAGAGTTTTCCTTCGTATGCTGCCACGGCGGTGATCAGGACTCCGGGCAAGCCATCGGCCTCCGTCAGCAGCCGGGGGGGCTCGGTCTCGGAGAAAGCGACCACGCCGACCGTCGTGCCAATGTAGAGACGTTCCCCCATCATGGCGCCCATGCCTTCGGAGACGTACAGCATGTTCTCCTCGGGCAGCGTTAACGTCTGTGTCCGCAGCGCCGGACCGCCCGAGGGGAATGGATGCACGGTCACCGTTACGCTGTGACGCCCTTTATGATCGTTGGTGAGCACGATGCAATACAGACGATCCTTGTGGACGAGCGCGCCGGTGGCAGTCCCCTTCAAGCCCAACAGCAAGCGCCGCACTTCGTACTGGTTCCACGGATCGTCCGGCCCCGGCAGCGCGGGAAGCGCCACGCCCAACTTCTCGCGATATGCTTCCCAAGTGCGGATCATCTCCCGGATCGTTTCGGGATAGAGATTGGGCTGGCGCTTGAGACTGTCCTGCAAACCGGCGATGAGGCGCTGACACACAACGTCGGCTTCAGCCTTTCCCTTCGTCCGTTCCACCGCCTGCACCCACTCACTCTGCAGTCCACCTGACTGGAGCAGCCGCTGCGACTCCCCACCTTCCCTTATCCAAGGCCCCACGATTCGTTCACAATAGGCGGCTGCAAGCGCGGGCTTCGTCTCGTTGAGCAGATTGACCGCCCGGTAGGCAATGAAATTCATCGTGCCGTCATAGCCTGGAGGATAGTCAGCCCACTCTATGTCGTTGCATAGGTACTCCAAGACCGCTTTGGCGGCTTCCTGGGACGCCGAATCAACGATGAACAAGCCGACGTTGGCTGTGAACTGAACTCTCGGGTCCGGGTCTTCCCGAAAGGAGCTAAACGCCTCCACGAAGGGTTTGCGTACCTCCGGCGCTTCTTTCGGCAATGACTGAAGCGCGTTGTTAATTGAACCCTGCAACGATGACCCGAACGACCTGAATGCGCCGCCGACCGCGTTACCACGCCCCGTGGGCGCATCGCGCCAGAGGGTAATTATCTCTCGCCAGCCAGCAGCCTTCGCGGCGGCGTGCCCGAATCTGCCGATACACAGATCGCGCAGCGCGCTGTCCATGGCTTCCCAATAGACGATGCCATAATTCTGCGGGTCCTTCCTGGCAGCGACTGCGGCGGCGTCAAGAAGGTCCCGCTGCAATCTCGCCACCTCCGGCAGAAGAACCGCGGCCTCCCCTTTTGCATTGTGCGTGATTAGTCCTAGAGTCGGATAGTCATGCATGCCGAACTCACGGCCATACTCTATCTTCGTAAGAGCCACATTCCCTTCAAGACCAAAATCGAGCCGGTACTGCTCGCGAAGCAATGAGAGCATCCGGATTTCAAGTCGCATGGACTGCAACTGCTGCTGCTCCGTAGCTTCGTCAAATGGCGGCGGCTCATATCGACGAGACGTGGTACTGATGCGATGGGGGTAGCCAAGCACATGATCGCCGTAGCTGGCGGCTAGCTCGATCCGAGTGCAACGGTCGGGCCAGAGGGCATAGGCGGCTTCGATGGCGCGCAGCGCGGCGTCCTTTTCACCACAGGTGGCCAGCATCTGCGATTGGGCGAGGAACCGCCGTCCTTCCTTCTCCGGATCGGCGACGACCTGAGAGGGCGGTTTGAGTTTCAGCCGCTCCGTGATCGCCGCGACCAGTTCGCGCCGGAAGGGCTCAAGCTTCGCTGGATCGAATCGCAATGTCAACCGCTCCGGTTCCCCTCCGGCCAACGGCTGAATAAGAAGCGTCAACTCCACTTGTCCCTGCTCCGCGCTGCGCCGAATGCCCCCCTCCAGCAGTACTGTGGACAGTTTCAGCGCCTGCTCCACGTCCGTCAACTGTTTCTCCTCACGCAGACGCTGCAAGTGCTCGCGGTCAAGGAGAACCAGGGTCGGGCATTCCTGGAGGTCCGTTGAGAGCAGCATCCAGAGTGTGCGCGCGAGGCCATCCAGCGCCTGCCCCGGCTCCTCGTTGCGCAGGCCGAGAATCGCGGCATAGCGTCGATCCGCTGGAGGACTCTCCCGCTTTGCCAGCGCCCGGCGCACAACAGGCCCGATCCCCCCTTCCGTCTGCGCGAGGGAGGACTCCTCCCTCAGCGCACCGTCGAGCGCAATCCCCGTCTTCGTCTCGATCAGCTGCACACGGCAGATGGGCGGCTGGCTCCTGGGCACGCGGTCGAGGAAAAGGAACATCTCCACCGACAGCAGCTTCCCCATCTTCACCGCTGTCGACGGATCGGTGAGACCGGCGGCGGAGAGCTTCTGCTCCGCCAGAATCTTCCTGATCTGCGCGCGTTCGAGGAGGGTAACCTCCTTGTTCTCCGTCAGCGCGACTTCCAGTTGCGCCAGAGTCGCATCGGTCACGGCGCGGTCGCCGTCGCCAGTGAGAATGGCGAGGCGGACTGAATCTGCCGCGCGGGCAACTTGAACTACCGTGAGAAACGCAAGAAGCAGCAGGAAGGCGCCCCCCCACTTCCAGTGTTCTTTCTCCAACGCCACCGCTGTTCCCCTCCTCTACTTCTTCCGGATCAGATACCCTTCACCCGCCGTGTCGAAGACCAGCAGACCCTGCGGCGTCGGCTCAAAGACGGGAGTGACGACAAGTGCCTGATAACATGCCGGTTCCCGCTCCATGCGGTGAAGGAACAGGCGTCCGCCCCCCTTGTTCTCCATGCCGCTTCCGGCGTTCATACCGGCGGTGATGAGGGTCATCCCGTCGTACCATGCCGGCCAAAGAGCGATGCTGGAGGAAGCGAACAGGGGGTCGCCATCGCGCCTTTTGAGATAGGGACCAAAGACCTGCCCCGCCAGCCAAGTCTCCTTGCGGGTCTGCGGGTCCAGGACCGCCAGCATGTTGACTATGGGGGGCTTCCGGCCCTGATGCATCGTCAAGACCAGGAGGCCCATGGGGCACAACGTGACCGTCTGAACCGGCGGCCCCGCATAAGGTGCGGCGATGTCGGCAGGTGTGTCAGACTGATTGGCTGCTTCGAGTTTGTCGAGTTTGTCCGTCGCGGGATCGTAGTGGAAGAGGCCCGAGGAATCTTTGCCGCCGGCAAGGGTGACCCAAAGGCACTTGCGGGCTTCGTCCGCAAGGACGGTTACTATCATCACGTCACGCCGTTGCGCCTCCTCAAGAGCGGTGTTCGAAAAGATAACGCGCACGGCGCGCGCCGCCGGATCGAAAACGACGAACGCGTGCTTCGGCTTCACCCAGTCGCCGGATACCCGCTCACCGACGGTCAGGTATAGCTTTCCGCCGAAAGCCGCCATGGCGGCAATCGGCATCCCGGTCACGGTCCAGCCATCGGCGTCCGTCAGGACACGCGGCACCGCATTGGCTGGAAAACTCACCAGGCTGCCGCCCGTGCTGATGTAGAGAGAGTCGCCGGCGAATCCGGCCCACACGGCCTGACTCCTGATAATGGACTTCCCCAATGGAACGGCGAGAGTGTCGGCGCGCAGCGCGGGGCCGCCATCCGGGAATCTGTGGGCGCTCACCGTCACCTTGCGTGTCCCATCTTCCTGATATGGACCAGCTGAACCGAAAGAGATATCCGCGCAGGAGATACAGTACAGGCGGTCTCCGCGCACAATCGCGCCGCATACGGGGGCCTTCAGCGTCAGCCCCAGGCATCGCACTTCGTATTGTTTCCAGGGGTCGTCGGGGTCCGGCGCGCCGGCGACTTCCGGCGCCGGGGCGGGTTTCGGGGCGTCGGCGGCCGCAGTCATTTGCGCCCGCAGTTCCTCAAACGTGTGAATATATTGGTCTACCCACCTCGGGGCATTCGGCTGGCGGTCCTTGCATTCATGAAGAGCGGCAAGGACGCGCCCACACAGAGCGCAAGCCTCAGCCTTCCCTTTCGCTTTCTCCGTGCCGCGCACTAATGTCCCGACAAGGCCGGTGCATTTCTCGTCACGATTCAAGACGCCCTGTTTTATCCAGGCGCCCATGATTTTTTCGCAGTATGCCCCGGCAAGTTCGGGACGCTGGTCACATAGCAGGGCGGCGGCACGCTGCGCCGGAGACAGGTCCGGTGGGGCCGAATAATCCGAGCTTATCTTCCAGTCCACTCCCTCCGCAGTGTACTGCAGAAATATCTCGGCTGAGTCCGCGGCCGACGGGTCCACGTTAATCAGTCCGACGTGGGCGGCAAGACGAACGGTGAGGTCCGGGTCGCTGGTGAACTCTTTGAATACGGGAATGAAGAGGCGGCGGACGTCCGCCTTGTCAGGCTCGCTCAGCCCCCGAAGCGAGTTCATTTCCTCTCGCAGGCTCTGGATGGTCCATCGGGGGCCCACCTCATCGCTCGCAGGCCTCTTGCGCAAGGCGATGAAAAACTCCCGCCAACCCGCCGCCTGCTCTTGGGGATGCAAGAAATGTATGCTGTTCACTCTCCAAACTGCGCTTCCAAGGGCTTCCCAGTAGGCGTAGCCGTACTTCTTGGGATCCCGCTGGGCTGCATCCATCGCCATGTCGAAGATATTCCTCTGAAGCGCGACGGCTTCCTTCTGGAGCGCGGAAATCTCGGGCGGCGCCTCCCGTATCAGGACGCCGAAGCCCGCATTGATGGGCGTCCCCAACGAGGCGCCCTGAGGCCCCGAGTCCTGCGCCTCCGGAGCGCCGGGGGCCAATTCAGTTCGCCATTGTTCGCGCAGGAGGGTGAGCATTCGGACTTCGTATTGCAGCGCCTTCACCTGGTCCTGCTCCGGCACCTTATTGAAAGTCTCCCACATATACTTTCTCTTGGAGTAAGCCTCGACCAGCGCGAGCCGTGTTGTTCGGTCCGGCCAGATGGCATACGCTGTTTCGTTCGCGCGCAGCGAGGCCTCCCTATCACCGCACAACGTCAGGAGCCGGGCTTGCGACATGAAGGTTTGAGCCTCCTTCTCCGGATTGCCCCCCTGCCGCTCGGGCAGCTTGGCCTTGAGCCGTTCCGCCAGCGCTGCAATCAACTCTTTTCGGAAAGCGGGCAGGTTCTCCGGCGCGCCGCCGGCCAACGGGCGCAGGAGCAGCGTCAGTTCCATTTTGTTCTTCTCCGCGCTGCGCCGGAGTCCGCCATCGATCAGCACCATGGACAGCTTGAGCGCCTGCTCCGCGTCGGTCAACTGCTTCTCCTCGCTCAACCGCTGCACGTGCTCGCGGTCCAGCAGGACCAGCCCGGGACACTCCTCCAAATCACAGGAAAGGAGCGTCCAGAGCGTCCGCGCCATTCCATCGAGGGCATCGCCGGGGTCCTCACTGCGCACGCCGAGAAGCCCGACATAATGGCGCTCCGCCACAGGCATAGCACGTTTCGCCATGGCCCTCTGAATCATCCCGGCCATTTCCGCGCCGCCGCCCCCCAATTCGGTCTCTTCCATTGTCCCCGCCGCCAGCGCAATCCCCGTCTTCGTCTCGATCAGTTGCACACGGCAGATGGGTGGCTGGCTCCTGGGCACGCGGTCGAGGAAGAGGAACATCTCCACCGACAGCAGCTTTCCCATCTTCACCGCTGTCGACGGATCGGTAAGGCCGGCGGCGGAGAGCTTCTGCTCCGCCAGAATCTTCCTAATTTGCGCGCGTTCCAGGAGGGTAACCTCCTTGTTCTCCGTCAGCGCCACTTCCAGTTGCGCCAGCGTCGCATCGGCCACGGCGCGCTCGCCCTCGCCGGTGAGGATGGCAAGGCGGACGGGCTCGGCAAATGCAAAGTCCGCGGCCACCAGAAAGATCAGCGTGAACAGGCAGTACAGCCTCATGGTGCACCTCCGGCAGCCTGCGTTTTGCTGCGAATATAGAATGACTTCTCTCCATCGACGGCCAGGATGCCAAAGGATGTCCAATGCAGCGAGATGACCGATTGCTGCTTCACGGCCGGCGCACTGCCCTCGCCGTAGAGATTGAGGTTCCGCGAATCATCCATAACGAAGATGCTTCCGGCGAGCGCAACCGTCTGAATCCGCACGAAATTCCATTGATACCTCGGCGGCCCTTCGCTCCCAGCGGGCACGTAGACTCGGGACGGTTCGTAGATGCCCGCGATCCATGCGACAGACCGCTTGTCCAAGTCCACCAGAAACACGTGGTCATAGTCGTGGACCAGCAAGTTGTTCTCAGACCAGTCTATCCAGCGTCCATCCCGTAACGGGCTTGCCCACGCTGCGACCTGCTCAAACCTGTCTGCCGCCGGATCATAGCGCCAGAGGCCTGCGTTGGTTGTGCATAGCCACAGGCAGCGCCGTTGCGGGTCGGACAGGATGTTGACAATCAAGAGTTTCTGAAAGTCGGGAACGTCCACCCGAGGCTGCGTGCCGGCGGTGGAGGCAATCAGCGTGCAGGAACCGCTGCCAGGGTCAAAGGCGGACAATGCACGTTTGCCAATGTCGGCGCCCCCGCCCAAGGCAAGGTATAGGCGGCCATCGTGCCACTCAATTGCCGTGACGTCCGCCGTCGAGAGCCCCTCCTGCTCGGCGATCATGTGGGGCTTGCTGCCATTCAGTGGAAAGACAACGATCCCGCGGGCGGTCCCCACATATACGTCCTTGTCGGAAGCGGTCACGCCGCGCAGGGTGGGCAACCCGGACAATTGAAATGATGCCAGCGGCGGCACTGTTGTTTCCGAGTCGAGCAGCGGATCGCCGCCGTCAGGCAGAGCATAGACGCGAAGGTGAATCTTCTCCGGCGGCGCTTTGATATCTTCCCATGAGGCATAATAAAGGCGGTTGCCTCGAACACGCGTGAGCGGAGATTCCCACATGATGGAGTTGGGTGACTTGGGAGAGGCAAACCGCACCGGTGCGAGTTCGCGACCGCCCCACTCGAGACTGTCCGCCACGGCATTTTTCGGTGGCGGCCCATATCGGGCCGTCAACGTTCGCAACCACTCGTCGCGATTGTGGTTCGCCCGTTTGTCGGGATCGTTCGCCAATACTGCGCGCACCCGCTCGGCGAGCGCCCTTTCCTCAGCCTCTTTCTTCTGCACGCCCAAAACGTTGAGCCATTCCTCGATTAGGGACTGCCAAGCCAAGACATACGGCACCGAGGCGCGATCCAGGTATGGGCCGACGATCTTCATACAGCACGCCGACATGCCTTTGGCGTCGTCTTTGTATCCAAGCGTGATCGCCGGTCGAATCAACTGGCAGAAGAACATCTGGTCGGCGCAGGCGCTGCGCGCGGGATGATTGTCAGGGAAATGCGTCAGGAACGTCTCCACCAGGGCATTGCCGGACGCCTGTCGGTCTTCGCCCAGCGCAAAAAGCGAGGCGTAGGCCGCCATGCGCAATTTGGGATCAGGATGGTCGCAGAACTCGCGAAAGAAACGAACGAAAGCCGCGCGGTCCTCTTTCAAGGAGGCATCGTCGGCGTATTTGAGGAGACCTTGAGCCAAGTCCCACGGCCATATCAGCTTGTCTTCGATCGCGGACTGGGTTGAATATACAGGTTGCGCGATGGACTCGAATGCGCGTCGAAGCCACCGGATCTGATCGCTGGAAAGACCCGGTTGGCCGAGGCGCAACCAGCCGTTCATTTCCCCCCAGAATCGATACCACTGCCAGAATTCGCCGGTTTGTTCTACCCGCTGAGCACACTGTGCGCGACGCATCTGATAGATCTCTTCTTCGATGCCCTGCAACTCGCGCTGAAGTTCGCCGATATCGCCGCCTGCGCTGCGGAAACACATCCCAGGTACGCCATACCAACCATCCCCCGACGATGGGCATCCCTTGCCCTCAGTCAGGTTCAGCTTGTACTGATCGCGCACCAGGGACTTCTGTCGAATTGCTGCGAGCAGCGCACGGCGTTTGCCTGAATCGGCCAACCGCTCGTACCCCCCCATGCGATACCCCCAAACGGACTGTGCGGCGAACGCACATGCCGTGGCCAACTGAACGCGGTTGATGTCGTTCGGATCCAACGCGAAGGAAGCTTCCCCCGCCCGCACTGCGCCATCGAAGTCCCCCGCGCAGACACGAGTACGGCATTCCCGATTGAACGCCGCTGCTTCGCGCAAGGGGTCCTCAGCCTGAAAAGGCCTCTCTTTGGCGTTGAGGGCTGACAGTACAATGGAGAGGATTCCGCTGCGTATCGCAGCGAGGTCGCCCAAAGGAAGTGCGCGTGAATAACGTCGCGGCTCACCCCCGGCCATGGGAAGGAGACGAATTGTGGCCTCCAGTTGCCCCTTTTCGGTGGCACGATGGACACCCACTTCAAGCAGAGTGGCCGAACGAAGGAGTTCCGCAGAGAGACCGGTGAGGGTTTCTTCCTTGCGCAATCGATCCAGATGATCACGGTCGAGAAGAATCAGTCCCGGCACTTCATTAAGATCCGCGGCCAATAACATCTCTACTGCCTGGGCGAGAGGGTCCAGCGCGTGTCCCGGCTCTTCGTTGCGAACTCCCAACACACTGACGGCATGGCGGTCTTCCAGGGGGACATTCCGCTTGATGACCGCGAGCCGAAGGAGAGAATTGACCGTGCCAACATCAGCGCCCGTGGCCTTCTCTTCGATCACGCCAGCGACGAGGGAAAAGCCCGTCCGGGATTCGACGATTTGAAGCCGGGACGCAGGGGGATTGCTGTTGGGGACGCGGTCGAGGAAAAGGAACATCTCCACCGACAGCAGCCTGCCCAATTTCACCGCCGTCGCCGGGTCGCTGAGACCGGCAGCGGAGAGCTTCTGCTCCGCCAGAATCTTCCTGATCTGCGCGCGCTCGAGGAGGGTAACCTCCTTGTTCTCCGTCAGCGCGACCTCCAGTTGCGCCAGCGTCGCATCGGCGACGGCGCGGTCGCCGTCGCCAGTGAGAATGGCGAGGCGGACGGGTGCGGCTTGCTGCGCAAAGGCGGAGCAGTAGCTTAGCGCTACGCAACACAGTGCCAGGCGGACCGGCCGCGCCAGTTTCATATCTCCCTCTCGCTTCGGTTCTGCACAAGACCAGCACCGCATGCCCCATCCGCAGGCCGCTTAGGTGAACAGCGCACAGAGACTTTACTTTCCTGGAGCGCCTTGGCCCTGCCGAACTCTCGAAGGCATTGGTCGGGGTGGCGGCTCATGTTGCTTAATGACATTGCCCGGCATGTTCTTGCACTGGGCCAGTCTCTTCTGCGCCTCGACGGCGGACGCGTCTTTCGGGAAGTCCTTCAGGAACCGTTCGTATTCGATGGCGGCGTGTTCCCATTCTTTTTGATCGTAATAACAAGCCGCGTTCCACCAGCGCGCACGGGGCTGAGCGGGGTCGATGGCGAGCGATTTCATGAACTCGGAGATCGCCTGATTTTTCATGTTGCCATAGAAATAGCCCAAGCCGCGCATGAAGTGCAGGTTCGCCTCGGGTGAGCGGTCGATCTCCGCCGCACTCAATGGTTTCAGCTCGATTCCGATTCCCTTCATCAAGTCCACCGTCAGCGATTGAACAGTTTCCATCAGATTGTCGAGCGTGCCTGTGGCTTCGGATGATTTCGCCACGCGTGAGGTCTCCACCTCGAACAGGCGCGCGTTGATCGTGAGCTTGTTGTCCAACATGACCAATCCCCCGGTAATGATGTACTTTGCCCCGAGCAGTTTGCCCACCTGGGCTTTCGTCTTATCGTCGGTCAAACCCGCCAGGCTGATCTTCTGCTCGGCCAGAACCTTGTCGAGCGCAACGCGCTCGACGAATGTGACGCCGGGGGTATTCTGCGCGCAAGTGATGAGCAGGTCCCCCAGCCCATCGGCCACCGGGTCGAGGTCCGGCTGGTTCGATGAGTTATGGAATGGCAGGACGGCGACGGCGGAAAGGGTGACTGGCGCGAGGAGCGCAATGGCCAGCGCAACGCACAAGAGGGCCGCAGGCTGCTTCGGAATTCGCCACGATGATGTTCCGCGCGTGACTATCGTATTCATTTCATCCCTTGTTTTGCTGGTATTATGGCGCCGGCAGCGTGACCTTGAGGAGATGGATGGACTGAAGGATTGCCGTCGCATGATACGTGCCGCCTACGAGCCAGTGGTTGCCCTCGCGGTCGTGGAAAAGGAAAGGGGCGCCGTGGCTGCTGCCGGTGGTTCCAACCAACTGCGGACCGCTCCAGCGCTCCGCGTTGCGCGATGCAATGACCGTCAGCCTGCCGTTGATCCCATGATAGGCCAGGTAGAAGTTCCCTTCGCGGTCCACGCTTAAGTTGGGCCAGCGTATCTTTTCCGGGCCAAGGCCCAAGCTGCGCGCCTGCCAACTCGGTCCTCCCCTCTGAAGACTGGTTACACGAAGTTCCTTGCCCCAGACTCCGGAGAGGTTGAGCGAGCCATCACTTCCTTGAACGAAGGAAAGCGGTCCCCGCGTAGCGCTAATCCCCTGTATCTCAGGTTGTTCCTGCCAATTGAATCCATCATCGGAACAAGCGACCAATGGACACCCGGTGGGCTCGTCGGAACCCCCTGGTACCCCGACGAACGAGAGATACGCCATCCAGTACCGTCCGTCTTTGTCCTGCACAATCCGGGGACAATAGTTTCCCCAACTCAACCCTTTTCTGCGCTCCTTATCGGCCTCTTCGACTGAACCGAAACTCTGTTTCAGCTTGCAAAGACGAGGCACTGACCAACTGGCGCCGTCGCGTGAAATCGAGGTGAGTATCTCGAAATTGCGGTCCCCGCGTCGCATGCTGGCCCATACCAGCCGCAGGTTGCGCTGCTGGTCCACCATGAGCCAGGGATGGAAGTCGTGCCCGTCGGAACTGACGGGCAGGCGCTCCGGCCTGGACCACCAGCGCCCGTCCGGAGAACTGGATATCCAAAGGTCCGCATCGCCCCCCGTCGGCGCCACCAGATCGGAGCCGCATTGGTCATTGAACACGATCCAATGGCGGCCTTCCGCGTCCTGCGCCATGGACGGATAGAATGCCCCGCTCTCCATAGGCGGCAGCGTGACGGCGTCGGAGGGCAGTTCCTGCAAGAAACGCTCAAGGGCATCCTCGACAAACATGAGAGGCAGCGGGCGATGCTTCAGCATAAGACTGTGCGCAACCGTCTGCGGCGTGGCGTCCGCCGCGCCAACGGATTCCAGCACCACCATGCCCCCCAGAGAGTTCGTGGTGCCGGATGCCAGTGAGCGGTTGCCGGCGCCGCAATCCACGTTGAGCACCAGAGCAGGAAGAGGCGTGTCGAACCTGACATCTTCCGTCTTTCTCGCAGAGGCGGACTCCGTCCACAAGGTTCGACCGACCGGTTCGCACACTTCAACGCGCCAGGTGCTTTCTTCGCTGGCCGTCTGCAACTTGGCGGAACGGATCGCATAGCCGGCTGGAGCGTCCACGATGACGGTCACGCGCTTATTCCACGAGCCTAGAAGCTGCTCGACGCAGTTGAATGATTGTCGGCCCGCTCTTGCGGCGAGTTCGATACGCGGGCTCACTTTCTCATCTCTGGCCCGGCGCAGCTTCGGAGCCGCGTTCGGGTTCTCTTGATTCTTCCGAATCGTACGAGCCGTAGCTGCGCCGTAGTCCCGCATCCATCTGCAGCCCGGCCCGTAACGTCCGACGCTCAGATTACCGAGAGTGTCAAAAAGCTCCAGAGCAAGGTCCACCTTGTCCGTCTCGTAGGCTAGAACGGCCGCGCGGAAGCGCGCGCTCAGAGCCAAATCGCTTTCCGGATAGCATTTGGCGACCTCATCATATGCGGCAATCACGCTATCCGGCGGGGCAGGGAAGAACTTTTCTTTGAGTTTAGCGCGCGCAAGGAGCGCCCCTGCGGCAAAGGGGCTGCGGGGTTGACGAACAACCAGACGCGCGAATTCGACGTCGGCGTGATGAAATTCCAGCACCGCGCGGTAAATGCCTCCCAGTTCAAACCGCGCCCGGTCAAATGCCGGGTCCTTCTCCAGAGCCTTGCGGACGGCAGCTATCGCGTCATACGACTCGCCCCGGTCGTGCGCGTCCAGTCCCTCGTAAAGGCACTTGCCGGCATCAACAGATTGTGTGGGCATCCGCATGAGCGACGCGCGCTCACCCTCACTCAAGGGAACGTTGAAGTTCTTGACCACGTTGAGCGCCAGCTCTTTCTCCAGCTTCAGCACGTCGGTGGCTTGGCCCGCGACGACTTCCACTCGGCGGACATTCTGCGTGCCAATCTCGACGACGTGCGCCTCCATTTCGCAGAGGTTGCCCTTCAAGGCGAACGTGCCCGTCAGAACGAGGTCCGCTTGCACCATCTTGCCGAACTGTTGCGCGGAGTCGGCCGATACTGCGCCGCTCGCGCCAAGTCGCATTTCGTCGAACATCGACTGCATATCCTCGCGCGTCACCAGCCGCAGTTTGTCGGTGACCGACAAGTCCGTTATGAGCATGTCGGCCAGCCCCTTGTCCAGCCAGTCCGAGCCGTCTCCCGGAGTGCGGTTGGAAAAATTCAAGACGGCCAGCGTAGGGGCGTCCGTCTGGGCGTCGGCGGCAATAGCCGGCATAGCCGCCACCGCGAGAAGCGCGAGGACCGAGGCTGAGAGTCTCAGGAAGTGTCGCATTACTTTGTATCTATCCCTCATGTGAACGAGTTGCTCCCAGGCGCCATGGTTGCCTGGCAATCCCTCGGGCACGCCGCCTCACTCCTGCGGGTTCTCTTTGGATGCCGCAGCTTTGGTGATGTCCAGATCGGCCAGGCGCGACGCGCCCAACAACTCCACCGTGAGGCGCACGCTCTTCTTGCCAGCGGCCTGGGCTTCCTGGATGCGCTGGCCAAATTCCCTGGCCGAGCCCACGGGCGCGCCATCCATGGCGGTGATCAGTTCGAACGGCGCAATTCGGGCGACTTCGGCGGGGCTGCCACGCTCAATCTTCGCCACGACAACTGCCGCGCGCTCGTCGTCCAACCGCAGAGCGGTCCGCACTTCATAGGTGACGTCCTTGACTGTGAGTCCAATCTCCTTGTTTTTGAACTTCGGCGCGCACAGGAAGTTCGGCGGGCCGAGCTCTATCTGGTACTCCTGCGCGATTTTGGCGCCGGCGCGCAGCCAGGTGAGTTTGATCTTCTCTCCTTCGCCGATGGACTGGAGAAGCATTGTCATGTAATTGATTTGCAGCGGCCATCGCGGCTCGGCTTCGCCGTATTCTTCGACTGTTGAGTAATCGGCATATTGCCGCCAGTCGAATCGGAACATCTCGCTATCGATGTTCATCGCGTTAAGGTCGATGGGATGCGGCTGCTTGGCGGTCTCGATCTGGAGAAGGATATCCCCCTCTTTGATCCCCAGCCGTGCGGCCGGGGAGTTGCGGTAGACCAGGTTGACGTAGAGGCCGATGGTGCCATCCTTGGTCTCTCTTTCCACTTTGAGTTGTTTGGCCAGATCGGAAGTGAGCGGACTGGACTCCACGCCCAGCCAGACCAGGCGTTTGGCGTCCTCTTTGCTCTTGTGGCGGATTTGCGGATCGGCAAAGGCGACGGGGTTGGCCAGCATCGGCGCCAGCTCGGAGTTCCAGAATATCCGCATCAAACGCCGCCCGAAGTCGCCCCGGTAGCCCGCGCCCAGCGCCTGTATCTCCTCTCCGGTCAGGCGCTGACCGGCAAAGACCCCCAGGATGTTGAGTTGGCGGTCCAGTATCCACCCGCCGACGGAGACGGAGTAGGTGGGGGAAATGTAGAAGAGATCCTTGTAGCCCAGGCTCTCATGGAGCCAGCGATTCGGCGCCACCTCGAAATGTGTTTTGCCGAACTTCTCTTCGACCGTGGCGGTGAGGAACAACCGCATGCGCTCGGGCGTCTGACCGGCTGATATGGCGGCAAACGCCGGGAATTCCCCTTCCTTCAGCGCGACCACGAACCCTGCCACGTCCTGAAACGCCGCGACAAACTCCGCCGGCTGGGGCTTATCGCCGACGACTATCTCAAACTTGTCAATATTCGCCAGTTCATCGCGCGAAATCGGCTGCGGCACGAATAGCTGCTTGGGCGAGATCGCCAGCCCGAATAGCTCGCGGTCTTTTCCCTCCTCCATTTCGCTGGAGGAACCGGGAGAGTAGTGCGGAACGTACCCGTTGGCCCCTTCCTCTTCTTCGTGACGATATTGGATCACGCACTTATAGGCCTTCCCGCCGAGCTCTTCGTTGCACTTCTCTCCCAGGGCCCGTAAGTCGGCGTAGGAGATGCCTGGCCCCGCGAGGAGACGCTCGCGCTGCCAGTCGCCGAGTTTCTGCTCCTGGTCGATTGCGAAGTCGGAGACCAGGGCCCCCACCGGCTGCCCTTTCTCGTTGCACAGGAGCATGGGCCGGTGTTGCGCGCTCATCATTTCGGCCATGCCCTCCTCGCCGAACATTCCGAATGCCGCCGCCATCATGGAGGTCTCCGTGGCTCCGCCGAAGCGTTTCGGCACCGCGTTGCCCGCCTCGTAGGAGTAGTCCGCACCGGCGGAACCGACGTCGAGAAGCCAATCGCGCCCGGTCCTGCGCAGCGTCACGACGCCGGCGTCGGCGATCGTCGCCTGGCTCGCGAACTTCGGCGCTTTCCAGTTTTTGAGCGGCTCCGTGATGCTCAGCATCACCCCCGTGCTGCGGTCGAGAATCCGGTCCAGTTTTGCCGGATAGCGCGTCCCGTCCGGCGCCATGACTTCGATATGGTCGACGTATTTCTCTTCCAGGTGGATGTCGCCGATGAGCACGTGCCCGGCATCGTCCAGGAGCACGCCGGGCAGCACGAGGCTTTTCTGCTGGGCGATCAACTCCTCGTAGGGCATGCGGCTGAACAGGTCCATGTCGTACGGCATCCCCGCCTGCCGCTCTTTCATATCCGCCGGCCGCTTGAAGAAGAAGTGCACTCGGCAAAGCGCGGCGCGTCCGGCGGACAGCATCGCCTCCCGGCTCGCCGACTCCTTAGCCTGGACCGTCATTCCCCACGCCGGCAGCAGGAGCGCCAGCGCCAGGACTGCAAGACTCGCCGCCTGTTTCGTGTGCCGCATGGATCAATCCTCCTTCTCATAATCGGTTCGATAGTCGAGCACCAGAAGCTTTTCGATTCCCTCACGCAAGACGGTGACCAGCACCTTCTTCTCGCGCGCCTGATCGGCCAGGAGCGCTCCATAGATGCGCTTGACGTCTCCGATGCTCTCCACCGGCTCCGCACCGACTTTCAGGAGAATGTCGTGCTTCATCAGGCCGCACAGCGCCGCATTTCCCGGGGCCCGCACGCCGCGTATGAAGACCCCCTTCTTGCGATAGAAATAGAGCGACGGGTTAGCGTGACTCGTAATGCCTTTGACCGTCATATTCCAGCGGTGGCAGTCGAAGTCTTCCCCTTCCGAGTCCTCCTTGAGCGCCGGCGCGATATCCACCTTCAGCGTTTCTCCCGCGCGCCGGAGCGTGAGAGTCACCGGCTTGCCCACCGGCAGCTCCGCCAGGTCCCACCGAAGCTGAGGAAGCTGCTCCACAAACACGCCGAGGACCTTCCGGCCGCCGACTTCCAAGAGAATGTCGCCGCTGCGGATGCCTGCCTGCTCCGCGGGGGAGTCATCCTCCACCCCCTTGATGAGAACCCCCTCCTCGCTGTTGATGAAGGTGTTGGAGTCGAAGTCCTTCAACGCCTGGAGGTCCAGGCCGGTCCATGCGCGAAACACTTTGCCATCCTTCTTCAGGCGCTCGACGACCTTGCGCACCTCGTTTGAAGGGATCGAGAAGCCGATGTCCACCCCCATGAGGCCAAGCGTGTTGATGCCCACCACGTGGCCGTTCGTGTCCACAAGAGGGCCGCCGCTGTTGCCGGGATTGATGGCCGCGTCCGTCTGGAGCCAGAGATTGTACTTGTACATGGTGCGGAAGCCGATATAGCGCTGCGTGCTGGAAATGACCCCCAGGGAGATGCTGCGCGTGAAGCCAAACGGCGCTCCCAGGGCCATCACGAACTGCCCCTCCGTGAGCTTGTCCGAGTCGCCGAACTCGGCGAAGGGCAGCGGGCCGCCCTCCCACTTCAACTGAATGAGCGCGAGGTCCGTCTCCTTGTCTTCGCCAACGACGCGGGCCGTCACCTGCTCCTTCTTCCAGAGGACGCAGTTGACGCGAATGGCCTTGTCCACGACGTGCTGGTTCGTGATGGCCAGACCGTCCGGCGAGATGATGACGCCGCTGCCGAAGACCTGCTCGCGTTCCTTCTCTCCCTCTTCGTAGTTCTCCCGAATCGGCTTGACGAAGATGAGCGCCGGGAAGACCTTCTCCTTCGCGGTCGTAATCACCTGCTCGAAGTCGATCGAGCGCTTATCCGGGGGCACGCTCAGTTCCGCGCGCGCGGGGAGAACTCCCAGCGCCAGCACTCCCGCCACAGACAGGGTAACCCGCTTCCAGCGATGGCTGCTCATTCCCAAGCTGTTCATCACGCCTCCTCCTGACCAAAGCCTTGTTTATTCAGTGTGTTGTCGCAAGAACTGCATATAAAAGATGGAGCTTTCATTGGGTTTCCTTTGCCGCTTTTTCCTTTGACATGTCCGAGGCCGCCTGCGCTTCGGGCGTCGGATTTCTCCGAATCAACCAGGCATTGCCGCTGCTTTTCTTTGTTGCTATGCCGACGGCCAAAATCCCCCAGGGAGTTGGATCGAGCATGGTCACGTGCCGGAGCCCGCCGCAGAGAACGGGATCCGCGCCCTTTCGGTGCAACGCGAGGAATATCTCCTCGCCCCCCGTCAACAATCGCTCACCATCGCATGCGGCCGGCCACGTTGGCAAGGCGCGAGCGCCAAAAAGCGGCCCGCTCACGCAACCTGGAGGACGTGGAGCGGAAGCGATCTCCAGAAGCCAAGTACTCGTATTCTGCTCGGGATTGAACAATACGAGTCCGTTGTACGTATCGAGGAGGATGTCTCTGCCGCAAAAGACGGCATGGGTGACCGCGTTCTCGTCGGAGATAACCTGCTCCAGTTTGCCGGTGGCCGGCCACAGGCGCCAAAAACCGCCGCACTTCACATGCATTCCCATGCCCATAACCGCAAGCCATAGGCACTTCCTTTCGGGATCGGCCAAAATAGCGGTAATCCTGTATCTATCTCCGCCGTCCAACCCGGAATGAATGTCTTTCGCCACTGAAGAGGCGATAAGTTCCCCCTCACCGGTATCGGGGGCGTAGGAGGCCACTCCGCAACGGGAACCACCCAGCCCCATGTACAGTTTGCCCCCGTAATAAGCCAGGGCGGAAATGTCCATGCCTCGAAGCCCATCCGCCTCCTTGAGCACGCGCGGCGGTCGCGCGTCATCGGGAAACTCCTCCAAACCAAGGTCGGTCGCGGCATAAAGCGCGTTATCGGTACGGACTACTGCTGACACGCAGACAAGGCCTCGCGAGGGGTTGTCATAATGCAGCTCTTGTTTCTTCAACGGCGCCCCACCCAGAGGGAGTTCGAAAACGCAGAGGCGCGCATGCTGACGCATCTCGCCGACATTCCCGGCGTAGGAAAGACAATACACTTTGTTTCCACTCACCAGCAGAGGGTCCCCCGGAGAATAGCCCTGCAATCTCAGCGGCTCAATGCGATAGTCGCTCCAGACAGAGTCCTCCGGTGTGGGTTGCGCCAGTTTTGTCGCCCACATCGTGCGGCGTTGCGCGATGTTGTTGGCCAGTGCGATGGCGGAGTGCGACGTATTTGCTGAGGTCAGTATCTCGTGGATATTCTTAGCCAGAACGTCCGCTTCATCCAAACGGTTGGCGGCTTGGAGCGCATCCAGCCACGCCAGCACAATCGAATCCCACCTCGCCAGTCGTTCGGCATTGCGCTCCCTGACCCACGGCTCCAGAATCTGCTGGGCGTACGCGGCCGCGGCGACCGAATCCGACTTGCGCAGGATATCAAAAGAGTCCCACAACATGCTCTGGAACTGGCCGTCGCCCCCGATCGTACGCCAAGGGTGGTTGGCGGGAAACCCCTCGATGAAAGTCCTAATCGCCTCTCTTGAAGAAGCCTGAGGATTTTCATTCGCCCACGCCAACGCACGGTAAGCTGTTAGCCTCACAAACGGGTTTTCGTGCTTCGTCATCTCTTTCCAGAACGCCACGAAGCAATCGCGCGTCGCCGCCGGAGGGGCATTGTGAGGCCTCCGGAATAGCTGCATCGCCAAAGGAAGATTCTTGAGCAATCCGAGTTGCGACGTCGCGTACGAAACTCCCGGGTCCGCGGGCGGGTGCGCGAAGGCGTCCACTGCCCCGCGCAGCACGTCCACTTGTTGAGCCGCCAACTCCGGGGGGCCTATTTGAAGGCTCGACGTCTGGGCTCGCCAGACGCGTTCGTAAACCTCAGGGACGTCTCGCTCGGCAAAGTGGGCCTTGCAGAAATCCAATACGGTCTGAAACAACCTCCGCTGCGCCTGGCGCGTTTCCTGCTGAAGTTGCCCAAGTTCGCCGGCTTCCGGCATCTGAATGGGAACAAAGATTGCGTCGCCACTGAAGCCGCGCACCAAATCCTCAATGTTCCTGTTTGCTCGGAGCTTCTCGTTGCACAAATCATAGAACAGGGTTTGTTCTCGCAGGGTGGCAGTGAGTGCGCGCGCCTTGATCGCGGGAGAGAGTTCGGCAAAGCGGCAATCGAGTGTACCGGCAAGGTTCCGGCGCAACGCCCCCCAAGCTCCGGCTGAACATAGTTGGGTTGACGGTTCCGGCGCAAGAGCATAAGCAGCCTCCGCCGCGCGCACCGCTCCCTCGAAGTCCCGGTCCACCCGGAGTCGGTTGCACTCCGCAACGAAGGCCGCAGACTCCGCGCGAGCGTCCGTTTGAGGCCCAGCCTTTATGGGATAGCAGCACACTGCCTCAGCTACGGCTGCGGTCAGGGCCTTCCGCGCGGCAATAACATCCTGTTCCGGCGCCGATGCCGACACCCGCCGCCCTTCCGCCCTCATCGGGGAACGGAGTGTGACGGTGATGGCCAGAACACCGGTGGCGGCACGGCGAACGGCGCCATCCAAGAGCACGGCCGAAGAGCGGAGTTGCTGGTCAAATCCCGTGAGTTCCTTCTCTTGCGCAAGGCGCTCCAACCGCTCCCGGTCCAACACAATGATCTGCGGAGACTGGTCGAGATCGGCCATCACGAACATCCCCAGAGCCTCGGCCAGACCGTCCAGCGCATGCCCCGGTTCCTCATTGCGGAAGCCGATCAGCCCAATGTAACGCCGTTCCGCCAGCGGCACACGCCGCTTGAGCAACGCCGAAGCGATCAGACTCTCTATGCGAGATGTCTTCTGGCCAAGCCCATCCTCGTCGACAAGCTCGGCAGCCAGGACTGCTCCCGTCTCGCTCTCGACGACCTGTACGCGGCAGATTGGAGGCTGGGACTTGGGAATTCGATCAAGGAACAGGAACATCTCCACCGAAAGCAGCTTCCCCATCTTCACCGCTGTTGCCGGGTCGGTGAGTCCGGCGGCGGAGAGCTTCTGCTCCGTCAGAATTCTCTTGATCTGTGCTCGTTCAAGGAGCGTGACTTCTTTGTTCTCTGTAAGCGCCACTTCCACCTGCGCCAGCGTCGCGTCGCTCACCGCGCGGTCACCATCGCCGGTGAGGATGGCCAAATGGATAGGCACGTCGGCGGCGATGGCGGGTAGCGCCGATAGGAGGGCGCAGCCGATCAGGAGCCCGGTGACGAGGAACCGCCGCATGTTCTTCCCCTCGCTCGATTTTCAGCAAGCCTGCAGGGCAAGGCATGCCTCGCCCCTGCGAAACACTAACCGCTCGGTCCCTCACAACCCACAATATGGGAGCGGGGCGCTGCCTCTAGCGCCCCGCTCCCCGAACAGCCCGTTCGTTCACTACTTGCCCGTCTTCTCCGCACTCTTGACGCTCTTGGCCCAGGCGTCCACGGCTTCCGGAATCAGTTTCACGGCGATTTCGCTGGCGGCCTTTTGCAGGGCGGACTTCGCTGCGATGTTCTCAGCCAGGTCCACCGCCGTCGTGGTCGCGCGTCCGACGGCAAGTATCTTGCCGGTTTTGACCTCCACCGCCTTGATTTCCAGCCGCGCTTTGCAGGAGATGAGTTTTTCCGTGGTCGCGGCGTATTCGCTGAACCCCTGCCCGACGATGGCGATATCCGCGCCCTCCAGCCCCGTCGGCGTCGGCTTGCCCGCTTCGGTGAAGAGCGATTTGGCCCAGTCGCTCATGGCATCATCCTTGGTGTTGATCACCGTCGCGTCACAAGCGCGAAGCAGGAAGTTGAATTCCGTCTCGGCGGCGGGGTCGACCGCGGGGCGATTGACGTGGCTCTCCGGGATCGCCACGGCGAATTTCGGCAGCGTCTTGCCCTCCAGCGATTTCTTCAGCGCCGCGGCGATTTCCTGCTCCGTCATGACCTTGGGCTGCATCGCCTGACCGTTCTCTTTCAGGTAGGAGACCAGTTCCGCCGCGAGTTTCTGCGCCCCGTCATCGAGGTCGGCGTCGAGGCTCGCCTTGACCATTTTGGCCCCCACCTTGCCGGTTTCGGTGCTCATGACTTTCGCGGTCAGATAGAGTTGCTTGCCAACGACCATGGCGCGGCCGGTGATGATGAATTTGGCGCCGGTCATGTTGCCGATCTTCGCCTTGGTGGCGTCATCCACCACGCCGGTGGCCCCCAGCGCGAGTTCCTCCAGGATGTTCTTGATCTTCGCGCGTTCGACCAGTTGCAGCGTGGGCTCCGCCGTCAGGAAGACCGTCAGCAGGTCGGGAATCTGCTCCCCGTACTGCGCGATCTCCTTCGAGCCGGTCTCAAAGTTGAGGACGGCCACGACCAGTTTCGCATCCTGCGCGGGCTTTTGCTGCGCCCGCGCCGGTCCGCCAACGAGGAATAGCGCGACCAGGGCTGCCATAACGACTGTCAGGCACTTCATGATGACTCCTCTCAAAAAACCGCCTCTCTGTCGGGGCTCTATCTGCCCCCCTCCGCTGTCCGCGGAGGCTGCTCAACTCGCACAGGATACCCTACTGCGTCTCGAACGGAAAGGGGCATGTTGTTCACGAACCGGCTGACCAGCCACGCCCTGTCTTTGTTCTCGGCATCGTTCACGGGAAGAGAGCAGAAGACCATGCGCCCTTTCCCGCAATCCAGACTCGTCAGGATGCCGGGTTGCACGGCGCAATGGAAGGAGGGGCGCTCGTGGTCCGGTCGTACGATGCGGAGCTGCTCCGCACCGTCGAGGGCGCGTTCGATCTTCTCCGCCGGGATGCCCCAGGCCAGCGGCTGAGTGTAGTCGCATTCGATGCGCGGGTTATCATCGAGCGCAGAGGTGGTCACCTGCGGCGGCGGCGTCCGCCGGCTGTCGGCGGGCCAGAGTTCTCCAAGAAGGTGGTTGAGCGCCGCCACAATCTCTTCCCCGAAACAGGACTGCGCCATGAAGGGCGCGCCGCCCGCGATGAGTTTCGCCAGGTCGCACCCCGCTTCCGGCGCGGGCTCGTCCGTCGGCGTGAGCAAAATGAAGACGCCCAACGCCCTTTTCAGGTCGTCGGGCTTCGGGTCAGCGATGAAGCGGGCCGAATCGAATTCCCCTTTGCGAATTCCCTCCGGCGGCACGGCCAACCGCGTTTCGCGCAGTCGCGGCGGAGGGGACACCGCGCTGCAGTACCCCGCGAGATTGCGCAGGAGTATCTGGGCGGCGGGTTCATCCAGCAGATTCCTGCCGATGTTGAACTGGCAAAGAACCGTGCGCCCGCCCTCCCCCCACGCTTCGATCAGCAGCGGCATCGCGGGGGTCCCGCCGGAGACCATCAGCGCGCGGCAAGCGGGCCATTCAGGCCAGGTGAGAACTGGGCCGGCCGTGTCCCTAAAGCCGGCCCAGTTTGCGAAATCGTCCGCCGCAAGGTCGCGCAGGAGCGGGTGGGTCTTCTTCATCAACGGCAACGCAGTCGCCGCAGTTTGATCGGCAAGTCGCCAGGGGGGCGCTTCCTCGAACCAGTTGAGTTTCAAAGGCTCGCGCTGTTCCAGGAAGATCGCCGAGCCTCCGCCCAGCACGAACTTGCGCAAGCCGGAGTACGGTTCCGCGACCGTCACGGGCTGATTCGCCGCGCAGAGCACGACGCCGCTGGTCGCCTCGTGGAACTGCAGGTCGGACTTGATCTGCACAAAGCGCGCCCCCGCCTTCTCAAGCGCTTTCGCCAGGTCCCCCTGATCGTCGATGACCCCAAGCAGCTTTGCCTCGGGTCCGCCAAAGGCTTCTGCCAGAATGTTGTTTGGATACAGCACGATCGTGAAGGAGGCGGCGGCGAGAACTTTGTCCGCCCGCTTCAACTGCATCTCCTGGATCATTTCGACCCTTGCGCGCACGGCGGGAATGTGCAATTCGATGGCGGCTTCGGCAGGCGCCGCTACTTCGGCCTTCCCCTCCTCGACGATTCCGCGCAGGAGGCGCGTGCGCCACTCCAGCGCGCAGGGACCCGCTCCGTCGACCTGGAAGGTCCGCGTGATCGTGCGCTCCCCGAAGCAGCGCACGGGGCCCGCCTTCAGCGCGATACCCGGCTCTGCCGCAACCGCAAGCGCCGGGAGAGCGGCGAGCGCAAGGCCCACTCCCGCGCCTCGCAGCGCGCGGAGCCATCCGGGTCTTCCATTATCAGGAGCAGAGGTTCTCACAATCGACCTGTCTCCGCAGCCGCGCTGCTATTGACTGCCGGGCGGGAAGCGCCCCACAAATAGAGCTCCCAGCGATGCGCTTCATCCCCGCTGGCGCCTACCAGCACCGGCTTTCCGGGAACGAGTTGTACTTTGGCGTTCAGCGTCGTGTCCACTTCGGCACTCGGGCATGCCTCATTGACGAAGCTCACCTCCGCGCGTACCTGCCCATCCACGAGGCGCTCGGCCCTGACGCGATACCTGTAAATCGGCTCGCCGTCCGCGTCCCCTTTCAGCCGCACCGAGACTTCCTCTCCCGAAATCATGACGAACTGCGGCTTGCTGAGGGTGCGGACCCCTTTTCCGCTCGCGCGTTCGAGGTATTGGAAATTCAGCACCAGCGCGTCGCGCGGAGCGCTGCCCGTCTTCGTGGCCGGGCTGCCGGAAAGCCCGAGTTGCACCTCGCCGTCGTCGCTGACCATCCAGCGAAGCGAGCCATCCAGGTAATCGTACGTGGCGCAAAAGGTCTGCACCTGCTCGGCAATCACCTTTTCCGACGGTGCCATAATGGCCGAGATGGGGGGCGTTTTAGCCCCGGGAACTTTCGCCAGGGCCTGCGCCAACTGGCCGGAGAGCCCCGCGGCCCGGGCGCGCGCGGCAACGAGGTCGCGGGCCAGCCAGATGATACCGGCCGCCATCATCAGCATCGCCGCCAGCGCCACGACGCGGAACCTCATCTCGACTTGGCGCGGCCGTTCGCGCGCCACCCGGCGCCGGAGTTCGGCGACCGCCGATTCCACCCGCTCCGCCGGCAGCGCGGCAGGCCGACGCGCCGTCATGGCGGCATGAAGCGCGCGCAGCCGGCGCTCCTGCTCCGCGCAGCCGGGGCATCCGGCCAGATGCTCGCGCAGCGCAGTCTTCTCGCTTTCGTTCAACTCCAGGTCGAGCGATTGGCTGATCAGCTTGGAAGTCTCTTCGCAGTTCACAGCGGTGCCCGTCCAACAAGACCTACGGTTTCAGGTAATCCTGAAGCATCTCCCGCAACAGCCGGCGCGCATTCCAGACGCGCCAGGCGACCGTCTGCTTCGAGCAGTCCAGCGCGCGCGCTGCGTCGACGTAGGAAACTTGCCCGTGCGTCACCAACTCCAGGGTAGCGCGCTGATCCTCGGGAATTCGGGCCATCGCGCGGGCGATCATCTCCCCAAGCTCCTCCGCATCCAATCCGACCGTGGGGTCCTCGCCGGAGCGGCCGCGCCCGTCTGAAGGAAGGTCCGGCAGCCCCGGCACGATGCCCAACTTCCGCTGAGCAGCCGCCGCGCGGCGCCGGTCAATCCCCTTGTTCACCGTGATCGAGTAGAGCCACGTCGCAAGACGCGAACGCCCGTCGAACCCCCCCAGCGACTGGTACGCCTGAACGAAGACGTCCTGCGCCAGGGCATGCGCTTCATCTTCACTGCCCGTCGTGCGACAGGCCAATGCGTATACTTTGTCGTAATGGTCGGTCATCAATGTGTCAAACGCGGCGGTATCCCCCCGTTTGAAGCGCTTGATGAGTTGCCGTTCCGTTAGTTCGTCCACTCGATCCTCATCTTCGATGCCAGACCGGGCCCATCCTCTCGCTGCACCCTGTTAGACGCAAAACACGCCCGGCGATTTGAAGAATCGTCTCGTGGCGATCAAAAGAACTCAAAGGCCTGCGTGAGACCCCCGGCGCGCCGGCTCGGGGCCTCGCAACGGCCACATACTACAGGAGTTGCGCCCACTCCACAATGCCGTTGAATGACGCAGGCCGGGATTGCGGGCCGATGGGGTTTGGAGGGGCGCAGACGGGGAGCATGTCACGGGGATGCCCGGGCACTATGCGTCCTTTTCGGGCTTCCCAAGGACGGCGGAGAAGCGTTTTCCCAACTCGCTCAACTGCTCCAGCCGCCGCGCGAGTTCCTCCCGCGCCCACTGGGATTCGAGCAGTTCCTTCTGCAGACGCTCCAGTTCAGCCTTCGCCGCCTCGCGGGCCGCGGCGTCTGCCTTTGCATTCTCCGCCCGGAGCGCCTCAATCTGGACGGTGGCTTCCTGGAGCTTCTGGCTGAAACCATCGCGTTGCATCTTCAATTCCTGCGCGATCCAGCGCACCTTCGTCAACTGTTTCAGCAGTTGCTTGCTCTGCTCCTCCTGCTTGCGGGCCCCCTCGGCCTTCCCCTGAAGCTCGGAGCAGAGTTTCTCGAGCGCGCGAACGCGCCCGGCGCTTTCTTCCGTGCCGCGACGCAGTTCATCCATTTCTTCCGCCGACCTGGCAAGCGAGTCGGCACTTGCGCGCGCGGCCTTGTTCTCCTCCTCAACGCTGCGCAGTTGCGCGGTGAGTTGTTCGACCGTCGCCGTGCGATCCCTGAGATGGGCTCCCAGTTGCTGCCGCTGCACGCGCAGATTCTCCGCCGTACGTTTGAGATCGGCCACATCGGCATTGAGCGATTCCAAACTTTGCTGCGCGCGCGCCCGCGAGTCGGCCTCGACCAGAAGGTGCGCGCTGACGTCGCGCAACTCATCTCCCTGCGTCTTCGCCTCCGCCAGGAGGCGCTCCCGCTCCGCCTCCCTCTCCAGGCGAGCCGCGCTCTCAGCGGCAAGCCGGTCGGCCAGCCGGCGAAGCTCCTCATTCGCTGCGCCGATGCGCCCTTCCAACTCGCTCCCCTGCCGGACGAGCGCGTCTTTTTCGCGTTCCGTAGCGGCCAGCCTGTCGAGGGCGCGAGACTGTTCTGAGTGGAGCGATTCCATCGCGGCGCTCATTCCACGCACCTGCTTCAACGCGGAATCCAGCGCCTCCTGAAGCTCCACTTCATGCCGGCCGGACGCCTGACGCTCCGCCGTGACCGATTCGATCGCCCGGGCGGATGCGGCAATTTCCTCGCGCAGCCGCTGCTGCTCGCTGCCGGCCCGGTCGAGATTGGAACGGGCCGTGCCGATTTCCTGTTGCAGCGTCGCAAGCGTTTCATCCTTGCCCTCGAGCAGTTTGGCCAGTCGCATCTGCTCGGAGGAAAGCGTGTCGCGCGCCTGCTGCGCGCCCTGAAGCTGCGCCGCCAGGCCTTCCAACTCCGCCCGCTGCCGGGCGCCCTCGGCCATGGCCTGGCGCAATTGCGCCGCAACGGCATCTCGTTGCGCGGTCACTTCGGAGACCGCTTTGCGCAAGCGCGTCTGCTCCTCTCGCTGGGAAATCAGTTCCGCGCGGAGTTGCGCGAACTCCCCCTCCACTTTCTGCCGCGCCCCCGCCTCGGCCTTGAGTCGCTTCTGCGCCTCCATCAACTCCGCGGCCTGAGCCTCGAACTCCGCCCGGGCCTGGTCCGCCCGCGCCTGCATTTGATCGCGCGATTGCGTCAGCGCCGCCAGTTCCTTCTCCACATGCGCCTTGGCATCCCGGAGGACATTCTGCGCCTTCGCGGCCTTCTCGATCTCCGCCGCCGCCCCCTTGAGTTCGGCCGCGCGCTTCTGCAAGCCGGCGCGCAGTTCCGCGACCTGGGCGGAAAGCGCCGCGCACGCTTCGCTGCGTTCGGCAAGCGCCGACTGTACGGCCTTGCGCTCCTCCCGCACTTGCGCCATTTCGGAAACGATGGCCTGCCGCTCCGCTTCGACTTTCTGCAGCGCGGCGGCGCGGCGCAGGAGTTCCTCCTGCGATCCCTTCTCCCGCGCGGACAATTCATCGTACGCCTTGGCGCGCGCGCCAATTTCCTTGCGCTCCGCCTCAAGGTCCGCCGCAAGCCGGTCGCGCTCACCGGTCATCTTCGTCAACGCCGCGCCTGCGCGTTCCAGTTTCGCGGAGAAAGAGCCGGCTTCCGTTCGCATCTGGTCCATGCGCGCCTGCAATTGATCGCGCGCTTGCGTCAGCGATGCCAGTTCCTTTTCCTGACGCGCTCCGGCCTCGCGAAGGACATTATGCGCCTGACTGGCCTTCTCGATCTGCGCCACCGACTCCTTGAGTTCCGCCGCGCGTTTCTGCAGCTCGGCGCGCAGTTCCGCGACCTGCGCGGAGAGCGCGGCGCACTCCCGGCTGCGTTCGGTCAGCGCCGATTGCGCGGCCTCGCGCTCTTCACGAAGCTGCGCCATTTCAGACGCGACCGCCTGCCGGTCGGCTTCCGACTTCTGCGACGCGGCGGCGCGGCGCAGGAGTTCTTCCTGAGCCCCCTTCTCCCGCGCGGATAATTCGTCGTACGCCTTGGAGTGCGCGGCCATTTCCTTCTGGCGCGCTTCCAGATCGGCCGCAAGCCGGTCGCGCTCGGCGGTCGTGTTCTTCAGCGCAGCGGCGGCGCGCTCCAACTTGGCGGAGAGATCGCCCCGCACTTTCTCCATGCCCTGAAGTTGCGCCGCCAGGCCCGCCAACTCCCCCTGCTGCCGCGCATCGTCGGCCACGGCCTGGCGCAACTGCTTTGCGGCGGCATCCCGTTGCGCGGTCGCCTCGGAGACGGCCGCCCGCAGGCGAATCTGCTCCTCCCGCTGGGAAACCATCTCCGCCCGGAGTTGCGCGAACTCCCCCTCCACCTTCTGCCGCGCGCCCGACTCGCTCTTGAGGCGCGTCTGCGCTTCCGCCAGACCGGCGGCCTGGGCCTCGAACTGCGCCTGCATCTGGTCCAAACGCGACTGCAATTGATCGCGCGCTTGCGTGAGCGCCGCCAGTTCCTTCTCCAAACGCCCCCTGGTTCCCTGAAGGGCGCTGTACTCCTGAGCGGCCTTTTCGATCTGCGCCGCCGCCCCCTTGAGCTCCGCCGTGCGCTTCAGCAGTCCGGCGCGCAACTCCGCAATCTGCGCGGAGAGCGCAGCGCACGCCTCGCTGCGTTCGGTCAGAGCGGACTGCGCGGCCTCGCGCTCCTGCCGCGCCTGCGTCAGTTCAGACGCAACGGCCTGCCGGGCGGCTTCGGTCTTCTGCAATGCGGCGGCGCGACGGAGCAGTTCCGCCTGCGCCCCCTTCTCGCGCGCGGCCAACTCGTCGTACGCCCCGGCGCGCGCGACGGCTTCTTTGGCCTGCGCTGCGCTCTGTGCAGCCAGCGCCTTCGCCTGTTCGTCCCGGACGGCGGCAAATTCCGCCCTCTGCGCCTCGACCGCCTTCGACTGCGCGTTCAACTCCTCCTGGAGCCGCTTCTCTTTCCCCAGCGCCGCCTGACCGCTCGCCTTCTCGCGTTCGAGCGCCCTCTTGAGTTCCGCAAGCCCCGCGCCCGCGGCTTTGGCCTCATTCTCGTATTGAGCGACGCGCGCCTGGAGTTCCCACGAAACCTTCTGCGCTTCAGCCACTTCCTTCCGGAGGCGCTCGCGCTCCTCCTGCGCTTGCTGGGATGCCTTCTTCTGGCCGGTGACTGCGCTCGTGTACTTGTCGAGGTCGCCGGAAAGATCCTTTACGCGGCGCTCCAGCGCCGCCCGCTCCCGCGAAATCGTCTCGATCTGGCTGCGCAGTGTGGAGGCCTCCTTGACCGCCTCCTCCCGCGCCGCCTTCGCCGTTTCGGCCTGGCCCGTGGCCGCCTGGACCTCCGCGGCCGTCTGCTGCAGGAGACGCCGCGCGCCATCCTGCTCGGCGCGCAATGCCGTTGCCTCGGCCTCGCGCTCGGCGACGGACCGCTTGAGCCGGGCGTTCGTCGCCGCCGTTTCAGTCGTCTGGCCGCGAAGCGTCTCCACTTCAGCGTTGCGATCTGAAAGGCGCTTTTCCAGGAGCGTCTTCTCTTCCGACCATTTTTGCTGCGCCTGTGTGAGCGTGTCCACGGTCGCGCGCAGGGCGGTGTTCTCCTCGCGAAGCGCGGCATCCGCCTCCGCAACTGCCCCTTCGGCGCGGCGGGTCGTCTCCACCGTCTCCAGAAGTTCCGTCTCGCGCTCCGCCGCCAGTTTCTCAAGACTCAGCCGTTTCGCTTCAAGTTCGGCGACCGTCCGGCGCGAAGCCTCGGCTTCCCGGAGCAATTCGTCGCGCTCGGTCTGAGTGCGGGAGTATTCGGCGACCTTCTGGCGCGTTTCGGCCGCCGCGCGCTCCAAATCCGCTTCCAGCGTCTTCAGGCGGTCGGCCAACTGCACGCGTTCCGCCGTCAATTCCTCTATTTTCAGGCGGCCGTCGGCGGCTTCCTGCTGGAACTGCTGGAGGGCGGCGATGTAGGGGGTGACATCCTTGATGGAGGCTTGCAGCGCGGTTTCGCCCAGCCACTCGGTCTTCGCGACGCGTATTTTGAAAATAACGTCCGTTCCATCCTGCTTGCGGAAGCGGACCTGCCCCCCCTGCAACAACTGCTCCCAATTCTGGAGGTGCCCCTCCATGCGCGCCTTGAGCCCCTGGGCGAGCATCCGCTCGGCGCGGGGGTTCATGAAGCAGATTTTGCGGTCTTGGCCGAGGATGACGATGGGATCCAGGAGGTTTTCGACAAGCGCGGAGAATTCCGCGTTCGCGGTTTCAACAGCCGACCGGTCCGATGTGGACTCCGCAGCGCACATGGTCGTATCCCAACGGGCACTCTGGAAGCATCGGATGTGGTATCAGGGCCACCGTGCCCCATATCTCTACCACGCAGAGGGTGAGATGTCAACGCCGTTGGCGCGGACATCTTCACGCGGGCCGGAATGCGCCGAATGGCCTGCCGCGCCTACTTCGGCGCGGCGAAGATCAGCTTGCCTTCTTTATCGAACAGGACCAGGGAGGACTCCTCCCTCACGGCCGGCGCGCCGGCCTTTGCGGGCTCCATCTCCGCGCGTCCCAGCACGGCGCGGAACCGTTCGCCCGTGTCCAGGATTGCGATGGCGGGGCTTCCGTCCGCGCCCACGGCAACGCTAGCGCGGGTCGCCCCATTCTGGTCACGGAACAAGAGGCTCGGGCTCCCGTCGCTGTTCACGCGCAGGGCGCTGCGCAATTTTCCGTCCTGATCCTGGAAATTGAGCATCGGCTCGCCGCGCGCGTCCACCGTCAGCAACGCGCAGCGCTTCTGAATCCGGTCGTAAAGCGCCAGGCTGGAGTCCCCGTTCGCCTGCACCTTCAGGCTGGCGCGGTACATTCCATTCTGGTCATAAAGCGTCAGCGCCGGATCGCCGGCGGTATCGATGCTCATGCCCACGCGTATCTTCCCGTCGCGGTTCAGGAGGGCGAAGCCGGGCGTGCCGTCGGGCATGACTTTCAGGCCGGCGAGGGTCTTGTTCTCCTTGTCCACGATGGCCAGTTCTCCCGTCTCCACTCGCGGCGCGCGCAAAGTCTGCACCGGCGTAGGCGGCTTGCTGAGTTCCGCGATGGCCGCCTTCTGGACCTCCAGGGCCTTGGACAAGCGCGCAATTTCCTTCGCCTGTTCCTGCGCCTGCCGCTGAAGCGCGGCGACTCCCGCATCCGCGGCCGTTGCCTGCTTCCCGCACCCAGCCACCAGGGGACTCGCCAGAATGATGATTGAAATGCCAATGACTGCGCGCGATAATCTCATCCCGATCTCTCCTCATCGTTGAATACCGTCAGAGTTGTTTCACTCAGCCGCCCGGCGTCTTCGCCCCGATCTTGTCCTCGCTACCATCCATCAGCCGGCGGATATTGCTCCGATGCCGCACGATGGCCAGAATCGCCGCTAGCGCGGCGAGTGAGGTGATGTACTTCCCTCCCGCGAACGGGGCATGTTGAAGCACAAGGGCCGCAACCAGGATCGCCACCGCCGCCGCCATCGAGGAGATCGAGACATACCGCGTTGCAACTGCGGAAATCACCCAGACCCCCAGCGCAATGATCAGCCCCAGGGGGAAGATGGCCGCGAAGGCGCCGCAACTCGTCGCCATTCCCTTTCCGCCACGGAAACCGAAGTAGAGCGGCCAGTTATGCCCCGCGATGGCCGCCAGGGCGGTCAAGGCGATGATCAGCGGCGGATCGGCCGCCCCCACCCCTCTGCCGTTGAGCCACTGAGCCGCGGCCACCGGCAGGAACCCCTTCAGCGCGTCCAGGCAGAAGACCAGTATCCCCCACTTGCGGCCGAGGACGCGCGCGACGTTGGTCGCACCGACGTTGCCGCTTCCCACGGTGCGGATGTCGATCCCCTGCACGTTCTTCGCAACGATGTACGCAAAGGGAACCGCTCCCAGCAGATACGCCCCCACCAGCAAGCCGCCATCCTTCAGCGCGGAAATCAAGGCTGACCTCCCAATCAGGAAAACAGCACGCAATTCTAGTGGCCCGTGCGGGAACGGTCAAGTTTACTCGAAGCTGTTTCACAACTCGGCAGGTGGCGCGGACTAAAGAGTCCGCGCTATGTTTCTCGCGGGTTTGATAACCCACGCCACAGTTTTGAAACAGCTTCTCGTCAACAGGCGGCTTCGCAGGCCTTGCGGGAACAGCGCCGCCCGTGTATTCTTCAGGGGGTACATTTCCACCCGCAAAGGATGGCGCTCGAATGAAGGATACGGCCCTGGTTGTCATGGCGGCTGGAATCGGAAGCCGTTTCGGCGGCGTGAAGCAACTTGCCCCGGTCGGGCCGAGCGGGGAAATCACGCTGGCCTATTCGGTGCATGACGCGTTGCGGGCCGGCTTCACCCGCATTCTCTTCATCCTCCGGCGCGATATGGAGCAGGCGTTCCGCGACCGCATCGGACGGCAGGTCGAGCAGGCAGCGGACACCACCTACGTCCATCAGGAACTGGATATCCTCCCCCCCGGCTTCTCCGTCCCCCCCGGCCGCGAAAAGCCCTGGGGCACCGGGCATGCCGTCCTGTGCTGCAAGGAGATACTCCGGCACCCCTTCGCCGTCATCAACGCCGATGACTTCTACGGAAGCCAGGCGTTTCAACTGCTCCATGACTTCCTCGTCCAGCCGCATCGCGAGCCGGTTCCGGAGTACGGCATGGTCGGCTTCGGCCTCGCGCGCACCCTCTCCCCCCATGGCACGGTCTCTCGCGGCGTGTGCCGCGTCGGCCCGGATGACCGCCTGCTGGACGTCACGGAACTGACGCAGATTCAACGCGAGGGCGACGGCATTCGCGCCGCGCAGGGAAATGAGTGGATTCAACTCCCCTCCGACAGCGTCGTCTCCCTGAACACGTGGGGATTCACACCGGCCATCTTCCCCGAACTCGAAACGCAGTTCGCCGATTTCCTCCGGTTGCACCCCGGCGACGCGCGCGCGGAGTTCCAACTGCCCGTCGCGATCGACCGTTTGCTCCGCTCCGGGCGCGCTCGCGTCCGCGTGCTGCCGACGGATGCGGAGTGGCACGGCATAAC
Organism: uncultured Planctomycetota bacterium; assembly: GCA_903901045.1. Lineage (GTDB taxonomy): Bacteria > Planctomycetota > Brocadiia > CAIUPP01 > CAIUPP01 > CAIUPP01. The sequence goes on along the minus strand of CAIUPP010000060.1, from coordinate 202,356 downwards.
CTACAAAGAGGACCTCCCGGCGATCCAGCACGCCATTCAGGCGCTCGTCCAGCGCGGCGATTATCGCTCCCCCCTGACACTCCGGCGGGATTAGGCTGCGGTCATCCCATTGCTTGCATTGCGGATAAAAAAACAGTCTAATGAGACCGCTTTGCGCAGGACATGAGGTGTCTCACTGGAAAGGCTCCAAGCCGAATGCTCAAACTCCTGGTCATCCTCCCGGCATATAACGAGGGACAGTGCATCAGGCCGGTCCTGGCTGAAATTGTCCGCCAGCAGCCCCACGCGGACCTTCTGGTCGTCAACGACGGTTCCATCGACGATACGGTGACGGCCGCGCTGCAAGCCGGCGCGCTGGTTGCGGACCTCCCTCACAACCTGGGCATCGGCGGCGCGATGCAGACGGGATTCCGTTACGCCAAGGCGCACGGCTACGACGTGGCCGTGCAGGTGGACGCCGACGGCCAGCACCCGGCCGATCAGATTCAATTGCTGTTGAATGAAATGGAGCGAAGCGGCGTGGACTTGGTCATCGGTTCGCGTTTCGTGGAAGCGACGGGCTATCGCGCGTCGCTCACGCGCGGCGTCGGCATTCGGTTCTTCGCCCGGCTGCTGAGCGCGCTGTGCCATCAGCGGCTGACGGATACCACCTCCGGATTCAGGGCGGCCAACCGCGCGGCGATTGCCCACCTCGCGGACAATTACGCCTGCGACTACCCGGAAGTGGAGTCCTTGATTTCCCTCCACCGGGCGGGTTACCGCATCTGCGAGGTCCCCGTGCGGATGCTCCCGCGCCAGGCGGGGACCAGTTCCATCAGCCCGCTGAGGAGCGTTTACTATATGATGAAGGTGGCTTTCGCGGTGCTGGTGGGCGCCCTGTCCGACGCGCGACCGCCGCTGGCGGAGGATCGCCCCTCGACCACCCCGGAGGCAGAGGCATGAACCCGCGCGCCGTACTGTTCATCGCCGTGCTTGGACTCCTGTTCGCCGCGTTCGCCATCGAACTGGTGCGGCGCAGACTTGTCCGGCCTGAATATGTGCTCGTATGGGGCGTGATGGCGTTCGGGACGGGCGTCCTGGCCTTCCTTGCGGGCTGCGCGCCCTGGCTGATGACTCTATCGGGTCTCAGCTATCAGTCCCTCGTCACGCTGCTCGGGTTCCTGTTCACCTCCGGCATGGTGCTGACGCTGACCGTGATCGCCAACCGGCAGGGGAAGCGCGTGATCCGGCTGACCCAGGAGAACGCCCTCCTGCGCATGGAGATCGAACGGCTGCGCTCCACCCCGGCAGCGCAGTCCTCCCCCGCTGAGGACAAGGGCGGAGACGCCTGAAGCCCCGCCGGAAGAATCACCCCGCCTTACGCTGCGCTCCCGGCTTCCGCCTCTCGATCAGGAAAAGCGCCGCGAGGATTCCGCACCCCATCGCGAACAGCCAGGGGCGAAGCCGGGAGGGTTCGTACGAGAACAGCACGGTGTGTTGCCCCGGCGATACCGCCACGCCGAGATAACTTGGCGTCAGCATCACCGGATCCTTCTTCTCGCCGTCCACCCGCACCGCCCAGTTGGGATGATAGCTGCTGCGGAAGACGACGTATCCGGGCCGCGTCATGGAGACGACCGCCGCCGCGCTGTACGCCTCCTTGCTCTGCTCAAGAACCCTGCCCGGCGGCGGCAGCACCTCCCCGGCATATTCCGCCAACTTCGCCGGCGCTTCGGAGAGCGGGAGGCTTACCCCATCGGGATGCCCGTTCCGCGTCAGCCGGATGCGCGGATAATCCCCCGCGTGGAACCAGGGGCCGTCCAGCCACGCGCGCGCCGCGGCAAACCACTCACGCTTGGTCCCGGTGAACTGCGCCCCCGACGAGACCACATCGATGTACCCCCCCGTCTCCACCTTGTAGATGACGAAGCGCCCTATCCGGTCGATCGGCTTGAGGAACGCGGGCACCGCGTGGCCCCGATCCGCCACGACATAGGTGACGTTGAACAGCCGATAATGCGCGAGGGAGTTCTCATTGAACAGGTACTGAATGTCCACGTTGAGCGCAAAATGCAGGTACATGAAGCCCAGACAGTCCATGCCCGCCACATGGATCATGGCGTAGAGCGGCACTTCGCCCACCCTGAGCCCTTTGCCCCACGCGCCGGGAAGCCCCGCGAAGACCCTCCCCGGCGGCAGCGCCTGCAACGTCGCCAGCAGCTTGTCCAGGTCGCCCTTCTCGGCCCTGTACGCCAGGCGAGACCGCGCGGCCCACTCGCTGTTGTGCTTCAGGTAGATGCCCCGCTCGACGAACGCGGGGACCAACAGCGCCACGAGGAGAGTGGACGCGACGACTGTTTTGAAGCGCGGCATCAGCCGCCGGACAAGCTCATAGAACGCCGCAGCCCCCACTCCGGCCAGCATCAAGGCCGCAAGGTGCACCCCGGCGACGTACCGGTTGAATTGCATATCGTGCGCGAACGGGATCACGTCCAGGAGCCTTCCCCATGTCGGCCTGCCGCAGTAGATCGCCAGCCAGACGAAGAACAGCGCCGCCGCGATCCGGTAGCGCTCGTTGCTCCATTTCCGGAATGCCGCCACGAGCCCGATAAGCACGAAGAGCGTCAGCGGGACATACCGCCCGCAATCCAGCAACTGGCCCGTGAAGAGCCACCCCAGGATGCGCCGATGCCCGTAGGAGTCCAGCCATTCCTTGTGCGACCAGACGCTGTAGTTCATGTACGCGCCATCGCGCACGAACGGGACAAGGTAGTAGATTCCCGCCAGCCCCATCAGCACGAAGAGGGTTGCCAGGCGCTTCAGCCGCCCCGGCCAGCATCCTTTCTCATCGTCCATGGCCGCGAGGATGATGAACAGGCTGACGACGGCCACAAAACCGGTCAGGATGTGGCTCAGGCAGGTGGCCAGAAGGAAGGTCACGGCGCCGAAGCGACCCCGGCCCTCCTTGAGGTACACGTAACCCCAGCTAACCGCCAGCGGGGTCAGCACCATCCCCCACAACTGGGTGTACATCCCGGAGCCGCCCCAGATGTAGCTTTCGAATCCCCACCCCTGCTTATAGCCATCGGAGATCAGAAGAGAACAGACCGCGGCGAGGGCCGCCGGCAATCTCTCCATTCCGAAGCGGCGCATGGAGGCATAGACGGCCAGAGGAAATACCGCCAGCAGCAGGACCATCGTCACCCGGAGAATCAGGATCAGCGGCACGTGTCCGAGGAAAAGCTGGTACACCGCGGCCAGGAAGAAGGCGGGCAGATGCTGATAGTAGTGGAGAGCGGGAAAGCCCATCCCCGGCGACGGGAGCCACGGGTCGGTGGCGCGCGCGAGGTCGGGCAGCGCCTGATCCACGCCCAGGGCGTGCGACACATGCGCCACGTCGTCGTTCAGATCAGGAGGGTCCACCCGCATCTCATACTGGAGCGCCCCGGCCCAGGCCAGACAAAGCAACAGGATGAGGGCAAACGTCTTGTGACAGGCGACCGCATTGCGCAGCCGCTTGAATTTCTCAGCCAGCCAGGTCATTCGCACCCTCCCACACGCTCCATGTTCTCCCGATGACGCCCCCTGAGCCGTCTCGATGCAAGGCTACGAACGGCGGATGCGGTAACGGATGAGCGTCTGAATCGTCTTGATGCCATCGGTCCAGCGGACCTTTTTTCCCTCGGCGCGCCCCCGCCCGGTGTACTCGATCGCCACTTCGTGGATCGGGATGTGCCGCAGGCGGACCAGCGCGGTCACCTCGGGGCAGAACTCGAACCCTTCGCAGCGGAGCGGCAGCGATTTGAGCAGCGGCGCGCGGAAGACCTTGTAGCAGGTCGCCTCGTCGGTGATGCGCGCCCCATATAGGATGTTGGCCATAAGCGTAAACAGCCGGTTGGCCAGGAAATTCGTCCAGTGCATGTTCGTCGGCCAGCGGCGCTTCAGAAAGCGCGATCCGTACACCACCTCCGCGCCCTTCTCGGCAAAGGGCCCCAGCAGCGCCGGGTAGTCCTGAACCGAGTATTCCATATCCGCGTCCTGAATCAGCACCACGTCCCCGGTCACGTGCGCCAGACCCGTGCGAATGGCCGCCCCCTTCCCCAGGTTCTTCTCATGGCGCACAAGCTTCACGCGCGGGTCGGAGCCGACCCTCTCCACGGTCCGGTCGGTCGAGGCGTCGTCCACGACGATCACCTCCTTCTCGACCGTCCCGGAGGGCAGGCGCAGTTCGGCGGACAGAACTTCGTCGAGAATCTTCCGCACCGTGCGCTCTTCGTTATAGGTCGGCAAGATGATGGAGAGTTTCAGTGTCGTTATCCCTCATTAGAAGGAGGCGCAACAGGACTATCGATTCCTGTCCATCATGATACACGATAGGCGAAAATAAGAACATGGAAACGCCTGTGCCACAGTCGACATCCCCCCGCGAGCAGGCATTCCCAGGCCCTCCACTACTTGATAATGCTCGGCGTCATGATACGTCCGTGATGAAGTCCCGCGAGACGCCCGAGGGGCGTGTCATAGACCTTCTCCAGCCGGGTCTCAAACTCGGGAATGTTGGGAATCTTCCCTTCAAGGTATTGCTCCAGCCGGTCGGACAGGCTCTCCAGACGCGTCCGCAGGCCGCCGTAGCGCTGTTCGAGGACTTCCAGCCCGAACGGCTTGTACGTGGCCAGCCACATCTCGCGGTGACACTTCCAGAGGGCATCCACGGCCTCCCTCAGCAATGGCAGGTCGCCGGCGGCGATCCGGCGGATGGCCGCCTTGTCCCCCGCGGAATAGGCGGCGACCAGTTCACGCCGAAGCTCGCACTTGAGCGACAGCACCCTGGCGAGCTTCGCCGGGAATTGCAGTCGCTGCGCCGAAGCATTCCTGGCGGACAGCGCAGATAATTCCCCGGACAACTCGCTGTAATGCTTCCGCAGCGACAGCGGCGCGATGCGCGGCTCCAGCCAGCCCAGCAGCGTATCCTGCCAGAGCAGCCACTTGCTGAAGCTCTCGTCGCATTGCTCCGGATGTTCAAGGCCGGGAATCGCGTCCAGTTCGCTCCCCTTCACCCAATCGTCGAACTCCGCGTCACAGGCTCCGCGGAAATTCTCTCGCACACGGCGCGGCTCCACCGAGTCGGCGTAGCCATGTTCGGCGAAATATTGCAGCGCCGGTAGCGCCGAGAAGACGTCGCACTCCATTCCGTCATCCCCCCACAGGGTGACGAAGATTTCCCGCAGTCCCTTCTCCTTGCACGCCTGCATGCAGGCATCGGTGACGGCGAACGCGTGGGGAAGCGCCGTCCAGAAATGGTTCCACGTCCAGACGCCCCCCGCCATGATCGGTTCCGACCCGAGCGCGCGGTGGTGGTCGATCCATTTGGAATAGAAGGCGGAATCGGTGTGGTAATAATCCCAGTAGACGAGATCGACGCCCGGCGGTATCTCCTTGACGACCTGGGAGGGGATGGACCAGTCGGCGTCGTAGTAATCGCCCGATTTGGAGCCGAGACGGAAGTACATGTCGCTCCATATCATCGGGCGGAGCAGGTGCTTACCGCAGATATCGACGACGCGCGCGAGGTGCCGGTTGAGGATGTCAAACGGCTTCGCTTCGCCATGCCGGTTGCGATATTCCCCCATGCCGATGCCCATGGCTTCATCCATGCCGATGTGAATGCGGCTGGAGCGGAAAGGCGCGCTTGCGGCAGCGATCATCTTCTCGATGAGCCGGTAGGTCTGCTCCTCTTCGGCAAGCAGCACATCCTTCGTGTCGCGGTGCGCCGCGTAGGCCGGCCACTGCAACACCTGCCCCAGGTGGCCCAGCGTCTGGATGCAGGGGAACATTTCAATGCCTAGGTCGTTCGCGTAAGCGTCCAACTCCTTCATCTCATCATGCGTGTAGCGTCCTCGCAGGTAGCCGAAGAACGGCTCCCCCGGCACCTCGTAGGTGTCCTCGGCATACAGCATGAACACGTTAATGCCCATGAGGGCGCATCGTCGCAGGAGCATGCGGGCGGCGTCCGGTCTGAGCACTCCGTTGCGCGATACGTCCACCATGATGCCCAGCATGTCGAATCGCGCGGTCTCGGCGAACGTCGCCCCCTCCCGCAGGGACTCCCGCGCTCCCAGCAGCCGTCCAAGCGCCCGGAACGCATCCACTTTGCGCGCGTACAGGACACGCGCTTCCCGCGCGCCGACCGTCACGGAGAACCCGCCGGGGGCTATTGAGGAGCACGCCTCGAACGCGACCCCGAGCGCATCCGCTTCGCGCGAGAATCGCCCCCCGTATTCGGCCAGAATCTCGTGCAATCCGGCGCGAAGTTCTTCCGGGGCGCGCCCCGCATCCAATCGAATCGTGCGCATTCTTCCACCTCTACGAAGCTTCCTTCTGAGAGGGCGCCGCCGGACTTTCGGCGGCGGGCCTACCGAGTGCATATCCGATAACGAAGGTCAGGATGGTGCCGACCACGATGAGCCAGCTCCACCCCAGCGAAATGATCTTCAACTCCGACAGCAGCAGCAGCGACGCCGTCACCGCCGCACTATCGACCATGGCAATCACGTTCTCCGTGTTTCCGCGCCGCTTCGTCACCATCCCGAGCAGGAATATCCCCAGCGTGCTACCCCCGGTCACCGCAATGACCTTGAAGGCCAGCCAGAGGATGCCCGTCAACGCGCTGAACGCCAGGGCCAGGATCGCCAGCAGGATGCCGAACCCGACGATGCCGCAGCGCGACACCCAGAGGTAATGCCGCTCGGAGGCATCCTTGCGAATCAACGGACGGTAAATGTCCGTGACGAAGGAGGAGGAGAGGGAACTTAGCGGCGAGTCGATGCTCGCCAGCACCACGGCGGCAAGCACGAGCCCCTTCAGCCCCGTCGGCAGCACCGTGACGACAAAGTGCGAGAGTATCTTGTCCGGATTGTCCGGCAGCGGCAGCGTGGGATGCTGGTGATAGTACAGGAACAGCAGCGTGCCCAGCCCCAGGTAGAGTGTGACCAGCGGGAAGGCGGCGAGGATGGTGCCGATCAGCGCTTTCTGGCTGGAGCGCCGGGTCTTCACCGTCAGCAGCCGCTGCATCAATTCCTGGTCCGTGCCGAAGACGCACAGCCCCACGAAGAATGCGTTCAGCGTCGCCGCCCAGAGGGTATTCGGATCGGAGAACGTCTTCACGAAACCGTCCCAGCAGCTTGTCCCCGGCGCGAAATACTGCGCTCCCGTGTTCAGCAGGCTTGTCCTTCCTGCGTCGCTCGCCACCTGCCACGCCGCGCCGGCGTCGAGGTGAATGTTCTTCCACAAGTAAATTGCGACCGCGCCGCCCGCCAGGAAGAAGACCGTCGTCTCGAACGCTCCGGTCCATACCACCGCTTTGATGCCGCCGAACGCGATGAAGACGATGCTGCACATCGTGAACAACGCCAGCGCCGCCATCAGGCCCGAGTTCACGTGCCAGCCGTAGAGGTCCCAGGTCCGCCAGGCGTCCCAGCCGAGGATTACCGCCACCCCAAGGCAAGCGGCGTACAGCCGGACGCCCGAGGCCATCAGCCGCGTGACGAAGAAGAAAGCCGACCCGCTGTACTGCGTCGCCGCGCCGAAGCGGTGCCTGAGGAATTCATAGATCGTGGTGACGTTGAATTTGAAGAAGACAGGGATGAAGAGAAACGCGATCAGTATCCGCGCCGCCGCCGACCCCAGGAAGAACTGCAGGTACTGCCAGTTCTCCTTGAACCCCGTCGATGGGACGCCGATGATGGTGACCGCGCTGACCTCGGTTGCCACGAAGGAGAGGCAGGCGATGACCGCCGGAATGCTCCTGCGCGCGACGAAGAAGTCCGCCGTGTCCTTCTCCTCGCGCCCGCTGAACCATGCGATGATGAACAGCGCGCCGACCGCTGCGGCCACCACGGCCACATCCAGCAACCCGAGGCCCGCCGCCATCTTCTCGGCAACGACCAGATCACCCATGTTCAATGGCCCGCATGCGCATTCGCATTGAGTTCCATTCCTCCCACCGGAAATGCATTTCGCTCAAGAAGGTACTCGTTTCGGAGCTACATGGCAAGTTCTGAATCGCGAGCGCCAGGCGCACACTGAACCTTGCGAAGGATCACGCGAACCTTCCATGGACACTTTCTTCCGAATTGCAAATACCCCGGGGAACGATTACGATTCTGGCCGTGACCGCTCCTCTGTTATTCACGCGGAGTCGCCTCAGTGAGCGAATGCCTTTCCACACTTGCCGCCAAGCCCACGTTGCGCGTCGCCGGGTTGATGTCCGGCACCTCCGCCGACGGGATTGACGCCGCCATCGTGGAGATCGGCAGGCGCGGCGTCCGCGTGCTGGCCTTTGATATGTTCCCCTATCCCCCATCCGTCCGCCGCCGCATTTTCGCGCTTTTCGATCCCAGGAGGGCGCGGGTCGACGATCTGTGCCACCTCAATTTCCTCCTCGGCGAGTTTTTCGCCGACGCCCTGACGCGCCTAGCGAAGAAGCACGGCCTGCCCCTGAGCTCCATCGACGCAATCGGATCTCACGGTCAGACCGTCTGCCACTTGCCGCGCGGAAGGAGGTTCCGGGGCCGGGTCTTCAAATCAACACTGCAAATCGGGGAGCCTGCCGTCATCGCCGAGCGGACCGGCGTGACCACGATTGCGGATTTCCGGACGCGCGACATCGCCGCCGGGGGAGAAGGCGCGCCGCTGGTCCCGTTCGCCGATCATTTCCTCTTCCGCCACAAGACGCGCAACCGCTCCCTGCAGAACATCGGCGGCATTGCGAACCTCACTTATCTCCCCGCCGCCTGCTCCGTGACCGACGTGATCGCTTTCGATACCGGGCCGGGCAATATGATGATGGACCGCGCCACGTTCCTCCTGACGCGCGGCCGGCAGACCTACGACGTCGGCGGCAAGCTGGCCGCCCGGGGACGCGTCATCCAACCCCTCCTAGCCGAGTTGATGCGGCACAAGTTCCTCTCGCGGCGTCCCCCCAAGACCACAGGCCGCGAGGAGTTCGGGGTTCAATTCACCGACGCATTCTGCGCCAGGGCGAAACGAAAGGGAATCGCCCCGCCCGACATCCTTGCCACGCTGACGGCTTTCACGGCGGGGAGTATCGCCAACGCCCATCGCCGCTACCTCCCCGGCCCTGTGGATGAGGTGATTCTGTGCGGCGGCGGAGCGCGCAATCGGACGCTGGTCGCCATGCTGGAGAAGGAGTTGCACCCGGCGCGCGTGCTGCCCATGGACGCGTTCGGCATCAATGCGGACGCGAAGGAGGCCATCTCCTTCGCCATTCTCGCCTACGCGACGATTCGAGGGATGGCGAACAACGTGCCATCCGCCACGGGTGCGGCGCGGGCGGTCGTGCTCGGCAAGATCGTGAGAGGAACATGCTGAAGGCGCGCGCTCAACTGACGACGGAGAAGCGGAATCCCCGGAGCGCGGATATCGACCGCCGCTCCACGCGCCAAATCGTTGCGCTGATCAACGCCGAGGACCGGCGAGTCCTCCCCGCCGTCGCCCGGGAACGCGCGCGCATCGCCGAAGGAGTCGATCTGATCGTAGACGCCTTCCTCCGGGGGGGCAGGCTTTTCTATGTCGGGGCCGGGACGAGCGGCCGGCTAGGCGTGCTGGATGCCTCGGAATGCCCCCCCACCTTCGGGACGAGTCCCTCCATGGTGCAGGGGGTCATCGCGGGCGGGCGGCGCGCGCTGGTGCGCTCCGCGGAGGGGGCCGAGGATTCCGCCGCGGCGGGGGCCGCAGCGCTCAAGAAGAAGCGGCTGACGCCCGAGGACGTAGTCGTCGGCATCGCCGCATGCGGCCTCACCCCCTTCGCCAACGGCGCGGTTCAATACGCCCGCCGGATCGGCGCGCGGACGATCTTTGTCACCTGCGCCCCCGAGGCCAAAGCGCATATCCGGGCCGATATCATCATCAACCCCGTCGTCGGGCCGGAAATCGTCACTGGCTCCACGCGGATGAAGGCCGGGACGGCGACCAAACTCGTCCTGAACACGCTGACCACGGCAGCGATGATTCGAATGGGGAAGGTGTACGGCAATCTGATGGTGGACCTGAGGGCCACCAATCGGAAGTTGCGCGACCGTGCCGAGCGCATCGTCAGGGAGGCCACGGGCGTTTCCCGCGCCCGCACCAAGCTCCTCCTCGACGCCGCGCAGGGCTCAACCAAGACCGCCATCCTGATGCATTGGCGGAAGCTCACCTGCGTCGAGGCCACCGCCCTGCTGAAGCATTCCGGCGGCTCCCTGCGCCGCGCCAGCGAGCAGATCAGTCCGGACGAGCCTGTCGCAGCAGCTCCTCGCAGAGGATGAACGACCGCGTGATGTGGAACGGGTCCTTGACCGGCAGCGCGACCACTTTGTCCACAGGCGACCCATCCCGCGCGCGAATCTGAATCCACTCTCCGATCCCGCGGTCCGAGTTGGGGAAGGTGCGGAACGTGTAGTCGTGGACGCGCCAGTACCAGTCGAGCAATTCGCTGTCGCGTGAAAGTTCATATCCCAGCAGGAGCATGTACAGCGCCTCGGAATGCGGCCACCAGAGCTTGTTGTCCCAGTTCCCGCGCAACTTGCGGATCATCTCGGCGTTTTCCAGTTCAGGCGGCACAGGCCCGCGCGGAGCGCCGCCGGTTCGGTCGACGAACTGGAAGAAGCCCCCGAACTGCTCATCCCAGCCGGCGCGGCAGTTCGCTTTGATCACCTGAATCGCCTGCGCGATGCGCTCGGGGGCCCCCACACGCCGGGCCAGGTGGCAGACGAACCACATGCACTCCAGCGCATGCCCCGGGTTGACGTAGCCGCCCAGCATCGTCCCGCGCTTCTTCGGATCGCCGGACCACATTTCGGTCATAAGGTTCGTGGCGGGATCGCGGAACTTGTCCATCACCTCGGCCATATACCTCTGCGCCTCGGAAAGATAGACGCCCGCCCGGCTGTCGCCGAACTGCTCCGCCGCCAGCGCCATTTCGTGCGCAGTTTCCATGAGGATCATCGGGCGGCCATGCGCTTCGTATCCGGCCGGAACCGGGTAGGGATCCGAGCGATAGACCGCCTGCAGATGGCGGCCGCGGGCCGACTCATAGAGATCCGCGGCGTAACGCCACGCCCGCGCATCGCCGGAGGCCATGGCGTATTCAGCCATCCCATAGACGACGAAGTGGTCGGCGTACACGCTGCTGTCGTAAGCCTCATCCGGTCCCGCCTCGCGCGGGTTCCCCTGCGCGTCGAGCAGGATCGGCCGTCCCTCGCGCGAGAGGATGAAGGCGCAGTTGCCATTGGGCAGGCGCGCATGTTTCATCAGGAATTCCGCCCCATGCGCAGCCTGCGCCAGCCAGTCCCGGGTTTCTTTCGCAGGACGGCGACCTTTGAACGTACGGTTGAGCCGCGAAAGCGTCCAGAGGAAGCGCCCCTGCGACCAGGTGAATTTGTGGGGATAAAGGAGCCGGTCGCCGGAGTTGGTGAAACAGGTGAAGTATCCCCCCTGCTCCGAATCAATCCCCCGTTTCATCCAGAAAGGGAGGATGTGGTCGAATAGTTCGCTCTCGTAGAAACCGCAGAGCGCGCGGAAATCCATGCGGGCCATTTGCTCTCCATTTTCTCACAAAGCCGGTTCAGGAACGCTATCCGACCCGGCGCGCGATGTCAAGTTGCAACACATTGCGCACTCGCCCTTTACTTCCATGCCGCGAGAAAACTCACCGGGCGGCACATCCCTTGACAACCCCTCGCAAAGTCAGTTGAATAGGGGCGTAATCCATTTCGCCCCTGGTGTGCGCTTGAGGAGTCTGCGCAATTGAGTATCTCCCGGCTGATCCTGGCGGCTGCAACCCTGCTCATCGCATGCGTCACCGCCTGGGCGGGCGAGATAACGCTTTCGGTGACTTCAACGATCTCGGTCAGCGCCGAGTCCGCTGACGCCACCTTCACCCTCGTGAACCAGGGCACGGACACGGCCGAGGACGTGGTGGTATCCGCCCGGTTCATGGGGCAGACCGGGACCGCCCCCCACATCGAGAAAATCTCCGCCGGCCAATCGCAAGTCGCCAAGCTCTCTTTCACGCGCCCCGCCGACGCCAAGGGCACTTTCCCGCTTTACCTCGATATTCGCTACCGCAATCCGGACGGAGCGATCTGCTCAACCGCCGTGCTGGCCACGGCGCGAACCTCCGGCGCGCCCCCTTCCGAGGTAACGCTCTCCGTCACCCGCGGCTCGGGAAAGGCGTGGGGAGAAGTGCACGCCTTCGCCGCCACGCGCAACCCGCGCATTACGGACGCAACGATCACCTGTCATTGCCCCGCGGACCTTTCGGTCGAGCCGCCGTCGCAGAAGGTCACTTTCAAGAACGGCCAGGCAGACGCCCCGTTCACTTTGAAGAATCGTTCCGCCGCCGGGGGGAGTAATTACGCCCTCTTCTTCGTCGTGGAATACGATCTCGACGGCGCGCACGCGCTCACCGATTCCGCCATCAGCGTTCCCATTGCAAACAACGCCCAGCCCCAATTGGCGCAGCGCGCACATTGGCCCACTGTCGAAATAGCGGCGGGAATTCTGCTCCTGGCGGGGCTGCTGGGCGCCTTTCTGAGCCGACGCACACGCTCCCTCATGCAGCGCGCCACCGAACCGGGATGCTGGCCTCAATTGACCATCGACGTTCTCGCGCTGGTCGCCATTGAAGGCTTCATCCTCGCGCAGTTGCGACCCGAGTACCTGATCACCGCAACGACCGCGACCGGCGGGGACACGGCCTCCCATTACTACACCGTCGATTACCTCCGCCACGTCCTGCTCCCTTCCGGCAGAATCAGTTTCTGGACGCCGGGGAATTACGCCGGGTTCCCGATTCTGCAAATGTACTTCCCGCTCCCCTTCCTGAGCATGTGCCTGCTCGACCTCGTCATGCCGCTGCAGGTGGCGTTCAAGCTGGTGACGCTCTTCGGCACGTTCCTGCTCCCCATCGCCGCCTACAGCATGCTGCGCTCCCTGCGGACCCCCTTCCCCGGGCCGGCCATCGGCGCACTGTTCATGCTGACCTTCCTGTTCAACACCGCCAACTCGATGTGGGGAGGGAACCTCCTCAGCACGCTCGCCGGCGAGTTCTCCTACAGCCTGAGCATGGCGCTCTCTTTGATTCTGCTCGGAAGCCTCTACCGCGGCTGCATGGATAACCGGGGGGTGCTTCTCAACGCCTTCCTGGTGTTCCTGGTGGGGTTCAGCCACGGCTACACGCTGCTATTCGCCGAGGCGATGTCGGCGTTCCTCCTCATCACCCCGAATGGTTTTACCCGGCGCGTGGTCTACCTCGGGAAGGTCTACGCGCTGGGCTTCTGCCTGCTGGCGTTCTGGCTCGTACCGCTGCTCGCGTACTCGAAGTGGACCACCCCCTACCACACGGCATGGACGATCTACTCCGTCAGCGAAGTCATCCCCTTCATCCTCATTCCCATTTTGGTTCTCGCCGGGGCGGGCGGCATCGGACTGCTGATCTACGGAATGGCCCGCTTCCGCCGCGGCGGGGCGTCAGTCCTTCATGTGCTGGCCTACCTGACGTTCGGTCTGGTCATGGCCGGCGCGCTCTTCGTTGCCGCGCCAAAGCTGGGCGTTGTGGACATTCGCTACGTCCCCTACGCGCAACTGGCGGCCTGCCTCATGGCGGCGCTCGCGCTCGGCTGGCTGGGGCATGCGCTGCGCCGGTGGGGGCTGAGCTGGGCGCTGCTGCTTGTGGCGACGGTCGCCACGCTGGCGTGGACCACGCCGCAGGTCGCCCCGGTGCCGGACTGGTGCAAGTGGAACTACGAGGGATTCGAAGCCAAGAAAGCATGGCCGACCTTCGAGAAGATCAATTTGGCCCTGCGCGGGAGCTTCCAGGACCCCCGCGTGGTGTACGAGCACTCCGCCGAGCACAACGTGTTCGGCACGACCCGCGCATTCGAGTCCTTGCCGCTGTTCGCCGGGCGGGCGACGCTCGAAGGACTCTACATGCAAGCCTCCGTCAGTTCGCCCTTCGTGTTCTACATCCAGTCCGAGATTTCGCTGGAGAAATCCTGCCCCTTCCCGCAGTACACGTACGCCACCATGGACTTCGCTCGCGCGCGGCCGCACCTAGAGATGTTCAACGTCCGCGATTTGATCCTCCGTAGCGCCGAGGCCAAAGCGGCCATCCGCAGGGTCCCCGAGTACCGATGGCAGCAGACCATCGGGGAATACGAATTGTGGAAGCTCACCACGAACAAGGACCGATACGTCGTCCCGCTCGAGAACGAGCCCATCCTCTATTTGACGAACAACTGGAAGGTCGATTCGCACCGCTGGTTCACGCACGACGAACTTCTGGATCGGCACCTCGTTTTCATCTCCGACCCGTCGCCGGAGGACCAGAAGCACTTCCAGGCGACCGCCTGCACGATGGATAAACTCCCCCGGATACCGATCGATACGAGTTCGTGCAAGATCACCGAGACGATCCGGGACGGCGAGATTCTTATCGACACGAACTGGCTCCACAAGCCGCTGCTGGTCAAGATGTCCTATCATCCGGACTGGCATGTGGAAGGGGCGGATGGGATCTATCTCGTCTCCCCCTCTTTCATGCTCATCTACCCGCAGCAGGAGCATGTGCGGCTGTACTTCGGGGCGCGCGCCCCCGAAAGAATCGGCGCGGCGCTGACGATCACGGGAATTCTGGTGCTTTTGCTCAACATCCCGCTGCCCTGGAGGGGCCACCGCACGGCGTGGTCGCTCATGGCGGCGCGCCTGGGAGTCCCGGAGTCGCTTGAGCCGCCCATCAGCATGAACTTCTCCCCCCGGGTGCGCTGGACAATCCTGGCCACGCTCCTTGCATGGACGTTCCTGGCGGGCGGATTCGCCTGCTACCGCATATACACCCGCGAGCCGCACCGGCTGTTCAACCACTCCGTTCTGCTGAAGGATGCGAAACAGTTCGAGCAGGCGCGGCAGGGATTCCGCAAGGTCATCGACTCGGCGGCGGAAACGTCGCTGGGGCAGGACTCCGCCTACTACATCGCCATCTGCTACTACCTTCAGCAGGACGACGCGGGCGCGATTGCCGCGTTCGAGGATATGCTGAAGCGCTATCCTGACAGCCACTGGACGCCGGACGCGCACTACCACATCGGCATCTGCCTCCTGCGCAGCGGCCATGAGCAGGAAGGCATCGCGCAACTGAAGTTGCTGCGGGAAACCTATCCGAACACCCCCATGGCGCGGTACGCCGCCGACCGGCTGCGCGAGCATGGCGCGCTCAGCGGGCAGGAGGCGACGAAACTGCCGGAGGAGATCGGCCAGCGGATGGGGATGGCCCTGTCCCTGTTCAATGAGGACCGTCTGGACGAGGCGCTGCCGATTTTCGAGGAGATCTACACGAAACATCCCGAATACAGCGCCGCCCCCCAGGCGCTGGCGTGCGCCGCGCTTTGCCATTTCAAGCAGAAGGAGTGGAAGGAAACCCTCTCCGTCTACCAACTGCTCGTGACGAACTATCCCCGGAGCCCGCTCGTGCCGGAGGCGCTCTACCATATCGGCGTATGTCTCCAGAAGACGGACGCCAAGCAGGAAGCCATCTCAACGTATCGCCGGCTGCGCACGGACTTCCCGCAGAGCCCCTTCGCGGCATCCGCGGCCGACCGCCTTAAGGAGCTGGGGGATTGACCGAAACGCCTGAGCAACCCGCCGACAGCGGACGCGGGCAGACTGCCCGCTGCAGCGGGTGGCTGTCCCGGCTTGTCACTCTGGCCAAGAGCCTGAATCCACCCCCCTGCTCCGAGCTTCCCACTCCTGCCCCGATGTCCGACTGCGGGTTTCAAGCCCGGTGGGCGATACTGATCCTGGCGCTTATGGTTCTGTCCTACACCGTACTCTTCTCGGCTGTTTCCATACTGGGATTCAGAAACTTTGGAATGTCCGCCTATGATATCGGCATCCATGACCAGGCCATCTGGAAACTGGCAACCGGGCGGGGCATTTTCAATACCATCCGCGGCTTGAACATCTGGGGGGACCATTGCTGGTTCATCATGGTCCTGATCGCGCCGCTGTACTGGGTTGCGCCACGCATCGAGACGATCCTCGTTTTGCAGAGCCTTGCGCTGGCCGCCGCGGCTATCCCGCTGGCCCTGCTCGCCCACCGCAGGAGCGGCAGCTACCTCCTGGCCTTGCTGTTGGCCGCGGCCTGGCTGCTTTCACCGGCCTTGCAGAATATGAACCTTGAGAATTTTCACCCCGAGGTGCTGGCGGCTCCCTTCCTGCTCTGGGCGGTGGAGCGCGCCGACGCGCGAAGCTGGAAATGGTACTGGCCTGCCATCGGCATCGCCCTGTTGTGCAAAGAGGACGTCGCCCTGACCGTCTTCATGCTCGGTTTCTGGCTTCTCCTGCGGCAGAATTGGCGCATCGGTGGCGCTACGATGCTGCTCAGCGCCGTCTGGTTTGTCCTGTGCATGAAAGTATTCCTGCCGTACTTCAACGGGTATGGATTCTTCCGATTCTCCGGTGGATATTGGTTCAGCCAGTTCTGGGCTCAGAAATGGGTCCCTTCCTTCTACCAGCATGCGTTCATCAACGCCACGGTGGGCGCTTATGTGTGGAAGCTCTGTTTCCCGCTGCTGTTCGCGTCCGTGCTTAATCCGTTGCTGCTCCTGGCGGCATTGCCGGCCTTCGGCGTCAACGTGCTCAGTGGCAACGGCTATCTCATCTCAATTGACTACCACTACAATTTCCAGAGCCTCCCGATGCTGTTCGCTGCCGCGGCGCTGGGACTTGCGTGGCTGGGGGGCAGGGGTAAATGGGGCAGGATCGTCATGGGCCTTTGGGCTGTCAGCATTCTGGCGGCATCCGCGTGGGCCAACAACAACTGGAGTCGGCTGCCCGCCTGCAACAGCGTCAGGCGGCCGGTGGCGCTCTACCAACAACTGCGCAACACCCCCTATGATGCCCGGTTCAAACGCCTGGCGGCCTATTTGCCGGCGGACCGCGATATACCGATTTCCGTCTCGCACAACCTGGTACCGCACCTGGCGCACCGCAACGAAATCTACATGTTCCCCAATCCCTACAAGGCGTCCTACTGGGGCATTGCGGGAGAGAATCTCCCCCCATCGGATCGCGTGCGCGCGATTTTCATAGATCGTTCCACCCTGAACGCCGAGTGCATGCCGGTGATCAAGCGCCTGCTGGCGACCGGCGAGTTCAAGATTGCGGCGGAGGAGGGAGGGTTGTTCGTCGCGACATGGCAACCCATGCCGCAACGGAAGACGGTGCTCGATCCATTTGCCGAGCCGCCCCCCGCTCACGATATCCGGTTTCTGGTCTATCCGGGCAAGGCGGAGGTAACGTCTCTATCGCCGACCTTCAGCGCCTCCCCGACCCTTGATTCGACCACGGACAGGCTGGCGATTCCCATCACGGCAGGCAACCTGGCCACCGCGGATGGGATGGACATAGGGGCGTCGCATAACGTGCGCGTCGTATTCATCGGTCAGTGGCAGGCACAGGGCGAGCGCGACATTCTCTTCCGCGTTCGCGTGGATGACGGCTGCCGGCTGTACGTCGACAACAAGCTGGTGCTGGATCGGGGCGGCATCAACAGCATGTCCTATCCCGAAGAGAGCAAACCCATCCGGCTTTCCGCCGGACCGCACAAGATACTGCTGGATTACTTCCAATGGGGCGGCGAAGCCGGACTGACGGTCGAATACCGCGCCGCCACAGGCTCCGCTTATGTCCCGCTTCGAGCCGGGGCCGTGCTGCCCTGATCCGCGCACGCCCATTGTCTAACCGTGCATCTGCGGAAGGGTTGTGCTACAATTCCGCCACACTTGACCCATGCAGCGCGCTCGACACAAGATCATTGGAAAGGACACGACATGACCAAGCGGGATTGTCTCCTCGTAGCGGGCTGCCTGTTGGCCGGATTCATCGGCGGCAGGCTGGCGGACTGGGCGTTTCCCCGCTCCGGCGCGGGCGCGCAGGAGGCCGCGGTGGCTGGAAAAGCGCCGGCGCTCACCGTATCGAGCCTGAGCCTGGTGGATAATGCGGGCAAGGTGCGCGGTTCCCTGGGCGTCACACCCGACGGGTTGGCTGCGCTCACGCTCTTTGATCTGAAGGACACCCCGCGCGCCCGGCTGTGCGTGACCTCCGGCGGCGCTTCCGTGCTGGGGCTGTGCGACCAGAAAGGGAATTACGGCGCCCTGCTGCGGGAAGCCAACGGACGGCCGGACTTCATGATCTTCGACAAGGATGGGAAGTTCCGCGCCGGCGCGTGCGTGCTGGAGAACGGGCAGTCGGGCTTCGTCGTCCTGGATAAGAACCAGAAAGAGCGCGCATGGCTGAGCGCACCGGCCGAGGGGGGCCCGGACCTCAGTCTCTTCGATCAGCAGATGAAGCGCCGCGCCGACCTGGGCATGGACGCCAGCGGGAAGCCCGTTCTCACCCTGACCAACGAGAGCGGGAAGTCCCTGTTCAGCGCGCCGTAAGGGGGCGTTCGAGAACGCGCTATTTCTTCTTCGGCCGCCCCGGCAACGGGGAATCCGACGAGGGCATCGGCGGATAGTCCGGCATTTCGAGCCCCGGGACCAACTTGCGCGTCTCCACCGCTTTGCCGCTCTTCATGGACTTATTGGCGGCGGCTCCGGTGAGGATGGACCATGCCCCGGCGCGTTGATCGGCCGCGCGCAGGCAGCGGTCTTTCCGCGGCTTGACGGCGAACAGGTCATCCAGGAGCAGTTCATCCCCCCCGCCGTGCCCCCCTTTGCTCTTCCGGATATCCACCCAGTACGCCGGGCGGAAGTGCGGGAAGATGCTGATCGTCGTGCCGGTGTCGATCATTTCGCCAGGCACCGAGCCGTCGGCGTTGATGTACACTGTCTCCATGCACTTGTGCTCCAAGCGCCCCTTCGTGCCGTTGAAGCAGACCAAGTACCCCTCCCATGGCAGGAAGGCGTTCAGGGAATAGCTCATCAGCGCGCCGTTGGCATATTTCACCACGACGTTCATGCTGTCCTCAATGTCGATCTTCTCGCTGAAGACGCAGCGGTCACGGAAATAGCCGTCGTACTTCTCATTGTCCAGGTACAACTCCCGCAAGGCACCGCGGTTCATGTCCAGATAGTACGGGCATTTCTTCGACTCGGGACAGCCGGTGCAGCGTTCGGCGCGGCGGGAGAGCCCATAGCGCTCCGCCGTCTGCGGCGTGTAGAACTCCCGCTTGCCCATGGCGTACACCGTCTCCGGCACGGTCGAGAGCCACCAGTTGACCAGATCGAAGTGGTGTGTGGCCTTGTGCACCATCAAGCCGCCCGAGTTGGCCTTGTTGCGATGCCAGCGGCGGAAATAGTCCGCTCCGTGGCTGGTGTCTAGGTTCCAGTGGAAATCCACGGAAAGGACGTTCCCGATGACGCCCGACATCAGCAACTCCTTCACCTGCGTGCGCACGGGGGAGTAGCGGTAGTTGAACGCCACGCGCACGCGGCGACCGGTCTCCTTCTGTGTCCGAAGGATGCGCCGGCACTTCTTCTCGTCAATCGTCATCGGCTTCTCGGTGATGACATCGCAGCCCGCCTTCATCGCGCGGACCATGTACTCGTCATGGAAGCTGTCCATGGTGGTCACGATGACCGTATCGGGCCGCGTTTCCTTCAGCATCCGGTCGAACTGGTCGGCCGAGTATGAGGCGACGTTCGCGCCCAGTGATTTGGCCCGTTGGGCGGCCAGCGCCAGGCGTCCGGGGTTCCGGTCGCACAGGGCGACCAACTCGCAATTCCCTTTATAATCCCTCGGGAGCGCCTCGTAATACATCACGGCGCGTCCACCTACGCCCACCTGCGCAAACCGTCTGCGTTCGGCCATTTGAAGTTTCCTTTAGTTATTCCCGAAAACGGCGGCAATCGTGAAATATTACCACAATGGTTGGAAGTTGTGTAGTCACGTTTGCCGCAGGTGGACCTTGATGCCCCTGCCCTCAGCGCTCCTTCAGGGAGAGCGAGGAGAACTCCGCGCGGCCGTTGGTCACAAAGACTCCCAACTCTCCGGCGCGGTGCTCATACAAGCGGCAGGAGAGCGCCACCTTGTCGTTGGCGTACGCCACCATGCAGGAATCGTCCAGAAGCACCCGCAGGCGCACCGGTTCCCCGGCCCTCAGGCGCAGCGGCCGCTCCAGCATGAAGGGAACATCGCCGGGCCGCGGCCAGCGATCAATGACGATCCTCTGCCGCAGCGGCTCGATGCGAAGCTGGTAGTACTTCTCCATGGCCGCATCGGCGCGCAGGAGCAGTCCCGCATTTTCCGTCCCGGAGTTGAAACGCACGGTTGCCTCGATCAGAGTGCAGTCCGGCAGTTTCCCCAGCGACGCCGCCGAGAACCGCCCGGCGGCATCGGCGCAGATGGCGGCGCCGCGTTTCCTCCAAATTCCCACAAGCGGCCTTAGGACCGAGCGCCGCTTCTTCTTGAATGCGCCGGCCACACTTCGCGGGATGCGCACTGTCAGCGTCCCGTCCGGTTGCTGCGCGATCTCATGCACGACCAGCGTCCCACCCCAGTGCCATTTCCCGTCATCCTTCCGGTCCTCGCGCGTCGGCAGCCAGCCGAAGGCATAGCGGCGCTTGCCATCCCCTGCGGTCTTGGCCGCGTAGTAGGCGCGTCCGTCGAAAGAGTCCCCCCCGTCGGCATTCTTCGGCGCGCGCCAGGGGCCCGAAAGGCTCCGGCTCATTCGATAATGCGTGATGCAGGATTCGCTGAAAGTGGAGTAGACCAGGTACCACCAGCGGCCAATCTTGAACAGATCGGGACACTCGTGGGTTTGGTACTGGTCCGGGGCCCAGAACGGCTGACGTCTCGTCCAGGACTTCATGTCGGGGCTCGTCAGCAGCGCAGTGCAGCCGCGATGCCGGCTCGGGCCTCGGTCATTGCGCGCCGCCAGGAGCATCCCCCACTCGCCGCAGCGCTCATCCCAATAGATGAACGGGTCGCGCCAGTCGTGCGCTTCGTAGCCTGCCTCCACCGGCGGGAAGATCCGCAGCGAAGGCTCTTTCTTCCAGCGTCGCAGGTCTTTGCTGCGCGCGAGCGCGACGCATTCCGTCGGCTTGCCCTTCTCGCGCATGTGGCGATTGTGCGCGGTGTAGAAAGCGAGGAACTCGCCGTTGCGTTCGACCACTGATCCGGTGAATATCCAGACATCCTGCGCGCCATCCGCGCCGCAGGGAATCGCCTCCCCCCAGTCCGCAAAGTTGACGAAGTCGCGCGAGACCACCTGGTGCCACGGCGTGCCCTCGCTGCGGTTCGTCAGGTCATCGAAGACGCGGAGATAGAAGAGGTGATAGCGCCCCTTCCAATAGAACGGAATGAAATCGGCCGCGCGGCCATGGCCGGGGTGAAAGAGCATCTGCATGGGCACTCCTCGCATTGAGGGCGGACCGACGCGCCCCCTTCAACGCACCTTCTTGAGCAGCCAGGCCATGTTCTCGCCGAGGGTCTTCATCGTGCGGATGGCCTCCTCGTCCTTCTCGACCTCCCCTTTCTCGCGTGCGAGCGCCAGGTTCCAGTAATTCGCGCCGGGGACGATCATCTCGCTGATCAGGAACAAGTGATTGATCGTATCGAAGGCGTGGATCGCGCCGGCCCTGCGCGCCACAACGACCGCCGCGCCCACCTTGCGCCGCAGGAAGTTGCCGTTCGCGCGGGACACGAACCCGCCGCGGTCCATCAGCGCCTTCGTTTCGGACGTGACGTCGGCGAAATAAGTCGGGGAGGCCAGAATGATCCCGTCGGCCTGCCGCATCTTCTCGATGCAGCCGTTCACCATGTCATCCTCCAGCGCGCAGCGGCCATTCTTCCGCTTGAAGCACTCGTAGCAGGCGACGCAGCCGTGCATCAGGTTCCCGCCGAGCTGCACCAACTCCGTCTCGGTCCCCTCCTTTTGCAGCGCCTCGAAAACGTGGTTGATCAGGCAGGCCGTATTCCCATCTTTGCGCGGACTTCCGTTGAACGCGACAACTTTCATGATTTCTCCTTCCGAACCGATGCCGCGCGACAGGCGGCAGAGTTGGGCATGCGCACCCCGTCACTATATACCCCGCGCGGCGGAGAGCGTCAAGCCCTGGCGTCGTCGCGCGCACATGGCGATGCTGCGCTCCCTGTTGCCCGGCAGTCGCCCGCATCAAAACGGAAAAGGCTCTGCATCCTATCCTGATGCAGAGCCTTCTCTTGCAGATGGTGCCGAAGCGGGGATTTGAACCCCGAATCCGTTGCCGGAACTAGGTCCTGAACCTAGCGCGTCTGCCAATTCCGCCACTTCGGCTCAACGGTATAGAATCACATTCTAGCGGCCTGCCGCGATACTGTCAACCGAATGAGATTGCACGTTGACGCAGTACTCAGTACCCCCACTCGGCGCGCGCGGCTATCCAGAAGTAGAGGACGCCGGCCAACCCGACGGCCCAGCAGTACCACGCGAACCAGTGCAGCCGCGCGGCGCGCACAACGCGAAGGAGCAGGCACAGGGCGATGATTCCGCTGACCAGCGCCACTCCCATCCCCACGAGGAGCGGCACGATCTGGTCGTGCGGCAGCGCCGTAATCTTGCGCCCCTCCAGCAACGCCGCGCCCAGGATGACCGGCACCGAGAGAAGAAAGCTGAACCTCGCGGCCTGCTCGCGCTCGACGCCGCACATCAGGCCGGCGGAGATCGTGCTGCCGGACCGGCTGATTCCCGGAATGATGGCGACGGCCTGCGCCAGGCCGATGAGGAGGCTGTCGCGCAGCCGAATCTTCCCGGTCTGCCGCAACAGGCTGTGCGGACGCGTAAGCCAGAGGATTTCCCCGGTGACGAAGATCATTGCCGCGGTCAGAATCGGACTGGCGAAGGCGCGCTCGACGAGATGCTTGGCGGCGATTCCCGCAATTCCCGCCGGAAGCGTGGCGACGATGATGTACCAGCCATGCCGGAACTCCGCGCAATCGCCCCACACCCGCTTCCAGCCGTCGCGGCGCAACCGCGCGAGGCCGCGGAACCAGCCGACAAGCAGGTCGCGAATGTCGCGCCAGAAAAGCAGCAGCACCGCCCCCAGCGTCCCAACGTGCAGCGCCACCTCCCACAAGACCCCTTCGGTCTCGATTCCCATCAGCGATTTGAGCAGGACGAGGTGCCCGGAACTGCTGACCGGGAGGAATTCGGTTGCGCCCTGCAGGAGCCCCAGAAGGATCGCATGGAACAGGCTCATCTCATTTCCCTATGCAGAAGTTCGAGAAAACGCGGTCGAGCACGTCCTCCGTCACGGAGCCCCCGGTGCATTCGGCCAACGCCTGGAGCGCGTCGCGCAGATCGGCCGCGAGCAACTCCATCGTCGCGCCCTCGTCGGAAGTTGCGGCGCGTTCCAGCGCGGAGTGCGCCCGGTTCAGCAATTCGGTCTGCCGCGCGCTGACCATCAGCCCCCCCGCTGCGCGGTCCACGCGCCCCGAGTCGATGCGCGCGCAAACCGCCTCGATCAACTCGCCAACGCCCGCCCCGGTCGCGGAGGAGACGGCCACCCCTTGCGCGCCGCGCGGCAGGAGGGCGACCCATTCCGGGCGGCATGGCCCGAGGTCCGACTTGTTCATGACGAAGATGGGGGCGGAAGAAGCTGCGGCGCTGACGGCGTCGCGCGCCTCGGGACCCGGCGGCGCGGAGGCGTCGAGAACGCACAGCGCGATGTCCGCGTAACGGAGCGATTGGCGCGAGCGATTCACCGCCATCGCTTCCACTTCGTCGGCGGGGGCGCGCACGCCGGCGGTATCCACCAGGAGCAGTTCATTTCCCTTCACGCAGACGGCGGCCTCTATCGTGTCTCGCGTCGTTCCCGGATGAGGCGAGACAATGGCGCGGCTCTCGCCGAGAATCCTGTTGAAGAGGCTGGACTTGCCGGCATTGGCGGGGCCGAAGAACAGCACGCGGATGCTCGCGCGCGCCACGCGCCCGGCGTCGCGCCGCTCCAGCAGGCCGGCAAGCCGCCTGCGCATCGGCGCCAACCGCTCGGCCGCCTGCGCCAGGGTCAGAATCTCGACATCTTGGTCGGAGAAGTCGAGCGAAAGCTCGATCAGCGCCGCCAGTTCGGTCATCTCCTCGCGCAGCCGGGCCAGCGCGCGCGCCAGCCCCCCATCGAGCGCGCCCAGCGCCGCGCGATACTCCCCCTCGTCGCGGGCGCGGATGAGCGCCTCAACGGCCTCCGCCTGCGCGAGGTCAATGCGGCCATTCAGGAAAGCGCGCCGGGTGAATTCACCGGGGCCCGCGGGGCGCGCCCCCCTGCGGATGAGTTCCTCCATGAGCGCGCGCAGGAGCGCAGGGTTGCCGAAGGTGTGAATTTCGACGATCTCTTCCCGGGTGTACGAGGCGGGGGCGCGCATGATGTAGATGCGAGCGGGCGCGCGCAACCTGCCCAGCGCAAGGTGGGCTTCATAGGAATAGTACGACGGCTGCGGCTGATCCGTCTGATCCGCCGGCTTGGTCTCTGGGGCGTCCGCGAGCAGCGATTTCAGGATAGGGAGCGCCTGGGGCCCGCTCAATCGCACGATGGCGCGCGCCGAAGCCCCCGCCGCCGTCGAGACCGCCACGATGGTATCCGTCCCACGCTCTGCTCTCGGCATATTGCACTCTGCATTCTGCACGGCGAGCCGTCATCGGCCGCGCTTGGGCCGCGAGGGGGGTTCGACGGTCTCTTTGACGTCGAAATGCCCGGACGCCTCCATGTGGCGAATCTGGTGCTTGATGAGCCGCTGTTCGAGGATGCCCAGGAAGGTGCTGGTCAGCCAGTAGAGCGTCAGGCCGGCGGCCATGCCATAGAGCATGAAGCCGAAAATGATCGGCATGAACATCATCATCTTCTGCGTCTGCGCCTGCTGCGGATCGGCCGGCTTGGGCATCGTCATCTGCTGCACCACCCAACTGATCACCATCAGCACCGGCAGCACGTTGATGGGCCAGCCGGAGATGTGCGTGATGGTGTCCGGCTGCGCCAAGTCGGTGATCCAGGCGACGAACCCCTGCTGCCGCAGCCCGATGGAGCTGCCGAGCATGCGATAGAGGCCGAAGAAGATCGGTATCTGAAGGAACATCGGCAGGCAGCCGCTCATCGGATTGGCGTTGTGGCGGCGGTAGAGGTCCATCATCTCGCGCCCCTGCCGCTGCTTGTCATCCTTGTACTTTTCCTGGAGCGCCTTGACGTGCGGCTGCAGGCGCTGCATCTTGTGCATCGCGATCTGCCCCTTGCGCGTCAGCGGGAAGAGCGCCACTTTCACCAGGATCGTCAGCAGAATGATCCCCACCCCGTAATTCGGAATGAGCATGTAGAAGAGATTCAGCAATGCAAGCAAGGGGCGGCTGATGAAGGCGAAGATACCGTAGTCGAGCAACCCCGGAAGGTTGGGATATTGCTGCAGGACATCCTTCTCTTTGGGGCCGAGGAAGTAGCGATAGTCATCCGTGATCGCGCCGTGAGCCGGGATCGTACGGGGCTCGGAGAGCAGGCTGACGGTGACGTTGTCGAGCTTGGCGGCCGATCCCCACTGCGTTATGGTCGAATCGCACTGATGCAGGTAGTGGACTTGGGCGGACCTGATGGCGCCGGATTCCTCCCCGGCGCCCTTCGCAACCACCGGCTCGACCACGGCGGCGAAATAGCGGTTCTCCGCCCCGACCCAGAGAATCGGCCCGCGCGGGTCCTCGGCGGTGTCGAACTCCTTGGTGCGGACTTTACCGGCGACCTTGGTGGTGATCCCCACGCCGCCGTTCTTGGCGCGCCAGCCAATTGCCGCCATCGGCGTCATGTCGCCGGAGTCCTCGGGGACGATGCGCGCCGCCGCCCAGAGGCTGTACTGAAGCGGGAGCGGCGCGTCGGAACTGTTCTCGAACTTCAGCTTCACGCCGATGTCGTACTTGCCCGGCGTGAACTGAAACTCCTTGATCACCTTGAGCCCGTTTTCGAAGCTCGCGGTGAAGGTCAGCAGGTTTCCCTCCCGCTTCACGTCATAGACCGCGTTCTCCAGCGGAAGCAGGCCCGACGGGTCGGCCAGGCCGAACGTGCACTCGCCCGACTCGGCGGCGGAGAGAAGCAGCACCCCTTCGCTCTTGCCGATTTTCGCGGGGTAATTCGTCAGCCGCGCGCTGGTCAGGCAGCCGCCCCGGTTGGACCAGGTCATATCGTAGCGCAGATCCTCCCCCTGCACATGGACGGCCTCCTCCAGCTTCGCCTGCGTGGTGGGCAGGACGGCTGGCTCCGCCGGATGCTTTTCAGCCCCGGCAGCGGGCGGCAGCGTCGTGGTCGGAGCGCTCGACACCGGCGCTTGCGGGGGGCGCGGGGGCTGCATTTTCTGCGATACGACGATGAATGCGACGGTGATGGCGCCTATGAGCAGGAAAGCCATTAGCGTGCGTCGGTCCACTCGTTGTTCCTCTGAGGATAAAGTTCATTTGGCACGGCGGCCACAGGCCGCCGGATCGGTCGGGCGCGTCCTGGAAACCCTGCTACCTCCCCTCGCGGAGCCGGTCTCCCAGCGAACGGTCCAGTTCCTTGACCGCGTATATCTTCCGGACCGTCGCTTCGACGTCGTACTTGACCTTGATGAAACGCACCATGGTGCCGTCGAACAGGACGTAGCAGGCGCGGGGGTCGTTGTCGCGCGGCTGGCCGACAGAACCGACGTTGATGATCGTCTTGTTCGCGGTGATGCGGTAGACGTAGTCCAACTCCTCCGGCGAGCGGTAGGTCATGTCTTCCGTCCAGATTCCCGGCACATGCGTATGCCCCACGAAGCAGAGATGCTCGACCTGGGAGAAGATGCGCTCCATCTTGTTCGGGTTGCGCACGTCCGTGGTGTAGATGTACTCGCGCGTCGGGTCCGAGGGGGAGCCGTGCACCAGGAGGGTGCCGTTGCCGGAGTAAATGCGCGGCATGGCCCCCATGAAATCCCAGCGGCGCGCGTTTGCCTCGCGGTCGTCCCCCAGCATGTCGAACTGCTTGGCGGTCCACTTGACCGCGCCGGTGGCGCGGGGGTTGAACCCCTGCGTCTGCGCCTCGAAGAGCACCGCTTCCTCATGGTTGCCCAGGATGCAGAGGCGGAACTCGGCGGCCAGGTCGATGCACGGGCAGGGGTCCGGCCCGTAGCCGACCAGGTCGCCCAGGCAGATGATATCGCTCACGCCGCGGCGCTTGATGTCGTCGAGCGCCGCCTGGAAGGCTTCCAGATTACTGTGAACGTCGGAAATTATCGCTTGCATATCACCAACATTAGCGAAGGTTTATTTTTCGACATGGTCGCTGAGCCGTCCCCGGACGTGCTCGTCCATTCGGAAGCGGCGCGAACAAGCCGGGCAGCGCGCCCGCGGCGGCCGCTTCTCCATCACCACATTGCAGAAGGGACAAACCAGTTTGGCATCCTCAATCATCATCCGGGGGGTGCCCTGCTCGACCGGATACGCCGCGCGGCACGCCACGCAACGCAACACCCCCGAAGCCTCCTCCAGCGCGCCGAGGCACCAGGGACACACCAGCATTGAACGCAGGAGTCCCTCCGTCATTTTGTCCCCCGCCGCACGCCAGGAAACGAGAACGGTATATTTTATCAGCGCCGCCGGGCACACGCAACAATGGGGAGGAGAATCGGTCAGTCACGGGGAGGGCTGGGAGGCTGTCCCTTGAGCCATATCACGCGCTCAGGCCGCCATCCACGGCCAGAATCTGGCCGACGACGAAATCGGTTCCCTCGATCAGGCTCAGGACCGCCCCGGCGACATCCTCGGGAGTGGCCACCCGCTTCATGGGCGTCTGAAGTTGCGCCCCGCGCACGAACGCCTTCTGGTCCTTCACCCAGCGCGTCGTCACCACACCGGGCGCGACGGCATTCACGCGAATCGTCGGAGCCAACTGCTTGGCCAGAATGCGCGTCAGCAGGTTCAGCGCCGCCTTCGAGGCGCAGTAGGGAATGGAGCTTCCGCGCCCCAGCACCCCCGCCATGGAGGAGACGTTGACAATCACCCCCGCGCCCGCCTTTTCCATCTCCGGCGCCGCCGCGCGCGCGCAGAAGAACGGCCCCTTAAGGTTCACGGCCATCGTGCGGTCCCACACCTCGTCGGTCAGGCTGTCCAGGTCGCGGAAATCGATGAACGCCGTCCAGCCGGCGTTGTTGATGAGGATATCCAGACGCCCGAGGTCGCGGACGGTCTGCTCGACCATGGCCACCACCTCGGCGTTGTCCGCCACATCCGCGCGAACGGCGATTCCCTTGCGCCCGAGCGCGCGAACCTCGGCGACCGTCCCTTCCGCCTCGGCTTTCGAGCGGGAGTAATTGACGGCGACATCCGCCCCCTTGGCGGCCAGCAGCAGCGCCGTCGCGCGTCCGATCCCTGTTCCGCCGCCCGTTACAAGAGCCACTTTTCCGGCAACATTCATCCCAAGTTCCCTCAGCGCACCGATGAGTTCGCAACAAGCGCGTTGGGGACAACGCGCTCCACCACGCGCACCTTTCAATTCATCCTGAAACGCGGCGTTCAATATACCAAATGAGTTGCCGAGGGGAAAGCGGAGGTTGGCCGCGGGGGAGTGCACATTGCGCCCTTGCACTCCCGGCGTCTAACAGTGTATTGTCTCGATATACGCCGCCCAAAAAGGAGCAATCATGGCAAAGCCGCCGCAGAGCATTGTGGAACTCGTACAGAGGTTCGAGCGCAACCAGGATTCCTACCGCCTCGCCGACTACAAGGAGGCGGAGCTTCGCGCCGAGTTCATTGATCCGTTCTTCGAAGCTCTCGGCTGGGACATGCGCAACCGCGCGGGCAAGGCGGAGGCGTACAAGGACGTAATTTTCGAGGAGGCGATCAAAGTCGGCGTCGCGACGAAAGCCCCCGACTATTGTTTCCGCATCGGCGGCACTCGCAAGTTCTTCGTCGAGACCAAGCGCCCCTCCATGGAGCTTGTGTATGACTACGATTCCTCGTTCCAGCTTCGCCGCTACGCGTGGAGTTCCAAGCTCCCCATCTCCGTCCTGACGAACTTCAAGGAGTTCGCTCTGTACGACTGCCGTTTCCGCCCAAGTCGCGGGGACAAGGCGGCGGCTTGCCGAATCATGTACATCAAGTACGATGCCTATCTTGAAAAATGGGATGAGATCGCCGCTATCCTTTCCAAGGAAGGGATCGAACAAGGCGCGTTCGACAAGTTCGCCGAGGCGACGCGCGGCAAACATGGCACATCGGAAGTGGACTCGGAATTTCTGGCGGAGATCGAGAAATGGCGCACTGAGCTTGCTCACAGCATCGCGCGGCGGAACCCCAAGCTCACCGTCCTGCAACTGAACGGCTCGATTCAGACGATCATTGACCGCCTCATCTTCCTGCGCATGTGCGAAGACCGCGGCATGGAAACCTATGGCCAGCTTCAGGCACAGACCAACGGGGAAGGGGTCTATCGCCGCCTCGTCCAGCTATTCTATCGAGCGGACGAAAAATATAACTCCGGGCTGTTCCACTTCTCCAAGGAAGCGGCGCGGTCCAGTCAGCCCGACGAACTGACACCCGACCTGGAGATTGACGATGCCGTGTTCAAGGAAATTGTCGGCGGACTCTACTATCCCCGTTCGCCCTATGAGTTCAGCGTCATTTCGCCGGAGATACTGGGGAACGTCTATGAGCAGTTCCTCGGGAAGGTTATCCGCCGCACCCCCACGTTCCAGGTGAAGGTCGAGGAAAAGCCCGAAGTCCGCAAGGCCGGGGGCGTCTATTACACGCCGGAATACATTGTCGAATACATCGTCAGGAACACCGTGGGAAGACTTTGCGAAGGGAAGACGCCGGCGGAAGTCGCGCAATTGCGCGTACTCGACCCCGCTTGCGGCTCCGGCTCCTTCCTGCTGGGCGCGTACAAGTACCTGCTGAACTACCATCGCGACTGGTATGTGAATGACGGCCCGGAGAAGCACCCGAAGGATATCTACCGGGGCCGGGGCAACCAGTGGTTCCTGACGACGTCCGTGAAGAAACAGATTCTTCTCGACAACATTTACGGCGTGGATATCGACCCGCAAGCCGTGGAAGTGACGAAGCTGAGCCTGCTGCTGAAGGTGCTGGAGGACGAGAACGAAGGGACACTGAACCAGCAGCTTCGCGCCCGCCACATGCGCGCCCTGCCCGACCTGGACGGAAACATCAAGTGCGGCAACTCCCTCATCGAGCCAGATTTCTACGAATTCCACGGCGACAAGAAGTTCTCGGATGAGGAGCGGCTGCGTATCAATGCCTTCGACTGGAAGGCGGAGTTCCCCGATATTTTCAGGAAGAGCCGAAAGGATCTAGGCGGGTTTGATGCAGTCATTGGGAATCCGCCGTATATTCGGATTCAGGCGCTCAAGGAATGGGCGCCAGCGCAAGTCGAGTTCTACAAGAAGAAGTATGAATCGGCTTCCCAAGGAAACTATGACATTTACGTGGTCTTTGTCGAGCGTGGCCTGCAACTGCTCAACGGAGAAGGCATTCTCGGCTTTATTCTGCCACACAAGTTCTCTAATGCGCAGTATGGCCGACCATTGAGGGACATCATTGCGAAAGGCAAACATCTCAGCCATCTTGTGCACTTTGGGGACCAGCAGATTTTTGCGAACGCTGCGACATACACCTGCCTGCTCTTCCTGGACAAAGCCGGCTCCCCAGAATGCCGTTTTGTGAAAGTTGATGATCTAGGCGCATGGCGTGCGAGTGAAATGTCCGCCCCTTTACGCAGGGAGTCTGGAAGAGCCCCCTCGTCCGGCCCGCTGGCCGTACGCGAAACAGGACCGCAGACATGGGGGCCGCGCATGGAAGCATCGTCCGCCATTAGGTCTGGAAGGATTCCCGCGAAGAGCATTACGGGGGACGAATGGAACTTCGCCGTAGGCCGCGCCGCCAAACTGGCCGCGAGACTGCGCAAGTGGCCCGGGAAACTGGGCGATATTGCCGAACGTATGGCGCAGGGGATCCGGACCAGCGGGAACGAAGTCTATGTTCTGACTGTCGTGAACGCAAAAGGGGCCGTCATAACGGCGCATTCGGATAAGTTGGAACGCGACGTGAAGCTGGAGCGCAAGGCTGTCGCGCCATTCCTCCAGGGGCGCGACATCAAACCGTACCACATCGTGTCTTCGGGCAAAGTCGTCATTATGCCGTACAGAATAGAGGAAGGACGCCCGACGCTGATTGCCGAAGATGAGATACGAAAGTTATTTCCCATGCTCCATAAGTACTTCGACGAAAACAAGCGATTCTTGACTGCGCGAGAGAAGGGGCGGATGAAAGGCATCAATTGGTACGGGTATGTGTACCCCAAGAACATTGATTTGATGCGCATGCCCAAGATTCTTGTCCCGGACATTGCCGACCGCGCATCGTTCGCTCTCGACGAAACGGGCGAGTACGCCTTCACAAGCGGCTACGCTATAACTCTGCGGGAGGATGTCAGCGAGTCGCCGAAATACCTTCTCGCCCTCTTGAACAGTTCGCTGCTCGACTTCCAGTTGAAGCGCATAAGTACAACCATGCGAGGAGGTTTTGTCCGTTACTTCACACAATTCATAAAGAACCTCCCCATACGCCGGATTGATTTCACCGATCCTGCCGACAAGTCGCGGCACTCAAAGATAGTGAAACTTGCGGACCGGATGCTGGACTTGAAGAAGCAGTTGGCGGAAGCTAAGGCGTCGGCGCGGAAGACGACTTTGGAGCGGGAAATCAAGTATACAGCAGTCGCGATTGACAAACTGGTGTACGAACTCTATGGATTGACGGAGGAGGAAATCGCGATTGTGGAAGGAGCGCAATAAAAGCACAGACACATGATGAGGGGGTTTTTGCCGCTCTTAGCCGTTGAACTTGCCAAAGGCCTTTGAGTAAACTGCCCAGCGTGACCGCCGGAAGGCATTTTCAGGAGGGCTGGCTATGGCGCGCAGATGGAAGGGGCACATGCAGGGGCAAAGGTACTTGGGCAACAAGCACAAGATGGAAGTTCACGACCTCGAAAACGAGAAATCCCAGTGCCAGATTGATGAAATCATAGACAATGGCCATGATGTGCCATTCGTTTCGCTCGATACTGCCCACGCAGCAGGCTACGATAATTGCGCCTACTGCATCGGGGGATCACGCCGTTAATCGCCTGAACAGTGCGCCGACGTGTACCGCCCTTTCAGGGCTTGACGGGATTGGATGGTTCCTTTTCCCGGGGCTTCGCCCCGGGCTCGTATGTGTTGCGCCTTCAGCGCTGCCCCAGCGCCGTTGCTTACATATTGCTAAGTGCCTTCAACAGCGCTTTACGATGGAAGCTGACGCGTCGTTACGTCGACCGGTCATCCTTAGCGTTATTCGCGGTAAGCCCCATTGCAAGCCCCCTTCAGATGCAGACCCTGTTCCCCCCCGTTTGTTTCGCGCGGTACATGGCCTGATCCGCGCCAGCGATGAGGGACTCTTTATCCGCCGCGCTCGTGGGGACGCAGGCGACTCCCATGCTGGTGCGGAGGAAGTCGATGGTCCGCCCCCCCTCCACTTTGAAGCGGTTGCCTTCGAGCCGTTCCCGGACGCGTTCGGCTACGATCTGCGCCTCATCCTGGTTCGTGTTGGGCAGGATGACGAGGAACTCGTCCCCCCCCATCCGCCCGACCAGGTCGCTGCCGCGAGCGCCGACTTTGAGCATGGTGCCTATCTCGCACAGGACGGCGTTGCCCACCTGGTGCCCGAATTCATCGTTGACGCGCTTGAAGCCGTCCACGTCCATGTAGATCACGGAGAGCGGGGTGTGGAAGCGGTGCGAGATGCGCAGTTCTTCATCGAGGCGGCGGTCGAGGTAACGGTAATTGTACACCCCGGTGAGCGCGTCGATGTAGGTCAGTTCCTCGATTTTTCGGCGCGAGCTGATGGTGGTCTGGCGCATGCAGAGCCACTGGACGATGCTGAGCAGAATCGCCCCGCCCAGCAGCACGCACAGGCCGATGGTCTGCATCTGCTTGAAGGTTTGCTGCTCGAACGCTTTCGGGAAGAGGAGGCACATGATCACGTAGGTGGCGAGGATGATCGTCAGCAGGTTGGTCAGGATGAAAACGAGGCGGAACCGGCGGTAGATTTCGTCGAGTTCCTTCAGGTCCACGCCGGCGCGCGCTTTCTGCGTCAACTGGACCGTCTGCTTCTGGCGGTCGGGCATCGGCTCCCTTCCTGGTTGGTTGCCTCCCCCTCTGATAAATGTATAGGGAAAGCGAAAGAAATGCAAGGCGAGGGGGGGCGTCCTCCGCGCCTCTGCGGTGTACGACGTCGCCAACGCGGTTGACGGGCCGCGGCGGCGGGGCTATACTGGCGCGACAACCTGGGGGACCGAGGTCGAGGACTATGACACGCGATGCACATGTGCCCGTGACGCGCGAGGGAGCCGTCGGCGCCCTGAAGCTGCTGATGATCGTCCTGGCCGCTTCCACCTTCTGGAACGCGGGCGCGGCGCTGAATCAGGAGTTTCAGACGCAGTCGCTGGTGACCGCCACCCCCTTCATGCGCGGCGCCAGCCGCCTGTTCATCGGCACCGAGACCACCGGACGCTTCGAGGACCGTCTGGACGCCTTCTGGGCGGCCAACCATCGCGCTATCGCGCTGTCGGCCATGCTCGTCGCGACGGTGCTGCTGGTGACCCGGTATCTCGTGATGGGGCGCATGATCGACTACCTCTACCTGGAATCCGAGGCGCGAGACAGGCGCATTTACAGCGGATTCGTGGCCAATATTTTCATGACACTGCTCCATGCAGGGGCGGTCTATGGACTGATTGCGGTGGGCGACAGCGTGCACGCTCCGATGGTGCCGGTGACGCTGATGGCGCTGCTGGCGATCAACATCCTCTGGGTCGGCGGGGTGCTTGTGGCGGCCAAGCCGGCGGAACGGCATCCGCTGCGCGGGTTGAAGTACCTGATGCTGACCAGCGGCTGCGCCCTGCTGCTGCTCTTCTACGTGACCTGGTCCATGGAGATCGGCCGCCCGCCCGGCGCGATTACGCACAGTTTCAAGATGTTCCAGTTGCCCTGGCTGGTGCTGCCGCCCCGACCGGCAAACGAGGGGATGTACGGCTCGAAGATGATCCTGGTGGCGGCGGCGGTGGCCATTCTGCTGAGTCTGGCCGACGCCTGGGTTCAAAGCATGATCTATCTGCCCCGCAAGAAGCCGGTGAAGCTCCCGGCCTGAATCAGGCCGGCCCGGCGCAGACTCTGTTGCGCCCCCCCATTTTGGCCCGGAACAGGCGGGCGTCCACTTCCAGGATGAGTTCGGCGATGGTCTTTCCGTCGATGGGATAGCGCACGACGCCGGCGCTGATCGTCACCGGGCTGCCCCCTTCGCACAATACCGGCTCCTGCTCAACCGCCTCGCGGAGGCGCTCCGTCAACCGCGCGGGATCGAAAGTCTGCCCTGCCGCGGGACTCACCTCCGGCATGAGCATGATGAACTCCTCCCCGCCGAAGCGCGCCACCGTGTCCATGCGGCGCAGGCTCTTGGTGAGGACCCGCGCGAAATGCCGCAGCAGGTCATCCCCCGCGACGTGCCCGAAGCGGTCGTTGTAATGCTTGAAGTGGTCGATGTCGGCCAGGGCGATGGCGAAACACGACTCGCCACGCCGGGCGCGCTCCAGTTCCGCTTCGGCAGCGTGCAGGAATTGGCGGCGGTTATAGAGGCCGGTGAGTTCGTCCCGTACGGCCTGCTCCTGGGCGGAACGGGCCCACGCCTGCAGGCTGGAGCAACTGGCTTCCAGCGCGCGGATGCGCTCGGCCTGGATCTGGTTCTGCTGCTCGACGTGGTTGAGTTGCTCGAGCAGCACGCGCTCCGCCGCGCGCGCGTCGCGCATCGCCGCACCGACACGCAGGGCCGTCGCCAGTTCGGCGGGGGTGCAGCCGGCGCGCATCTGGAAGTCCGCTCCCACCGCCGGGGCCGGACCGGGCCCCACGAGAAACGCGTCCGGGCACAGTTGACGGACCGACT
The DNA here is from genome assembly GCA_903901045.1 of uncultured Planctomycetota bacterium. GTDB lineage: Bacteria > Planctomycetota > Brocadiia > CAIUPP01 > CAIUPP01 > CAIUPP01. The sequence continues at coordinate 167,363 of CAIUPP010000060.1, read as the reverse complement.
CGATCAGGGATTGCAGCGGCAGTCCGGTGTACGCGGGGAGAAGGACGGCGGTGGCGGGAGCGCGCGCCAGGATCGCCTCGGCTTCCACCTGGTCCGCATACGGCAGCGCGAACCACCCCGCCGCGCGGAGGAGCTGCTCGATAGCGTCGAAGTCCCTGAATGCCGCGGGGATGAGGACCCTGTTCGCGACCGGTAACGCCATCCTACACTCCGAGGAGCGCGCGCCTCTTACGACGCGAGCACTTTGTCGCAGAAAAGACCCGCCAGGCTCGCGTCGAACTGGCGGCCTGCGTGCGCCATCAGTTCGGCCGCCGCGCTTCGGTGGCTCATGGCCGGGCGGTACGGACGTTCTGACGTCATTGCATCAAACGCGTCGGCAATAGTCAAGATGCGCGCCATCAGGGGGATGTCTCCGCCGCTGAGGTGGTCCGGATATCCCTTCCCGTCCATCCGCTCGTGATGGTGCCGGATGAGCGGCCGCAGGGGGCGCAGGAAGTCCAGCGGCTTGACGATCACCTCGCCGGTCGAGGGATGTTCCTCCACGAGGTTCCGCTCTTCGGCGGTGAGCCGCGAGGGCTTCTCAAGGATCGTTTCATGGACGCCGATTTTGCCGATATCGTGCAGGCAGGCGGCGCGGCGCAGCAGTTCGACGTCGGCGGGGCTGGACCCCATGGCCTGCGCCAGGGCGCAGGCGTACTGGCTGACGCGCCGGGAGTGCCCGCTGGTGTAATGATCCTTCGCTTCCAGCGTGTTCACGAGCGCCTCGATCACCGCCACGCAGCGCTCCTCCAGGGTGCGGTAAAGGGCGGCGTTCTCCACGACCGGGGCGATCTGCCGGGCGACCGCGTTGACCAGTTCACGCCCCTGCTCGTCGAAGGCCTGGCCGTTGGCGCGATCGCTGAGGTTAATGACCCCCAGCGTCCGCCGGTAATGGATGACGGGCACGCAGAGGAAGGAGTCGGTGCGATAGGCGCGCCCCGGCGTGGGGCGCAGCGAAGGATGGTCCTGAATGTCCCGCACCAGCAGCGGGACCTGTTCGGTGGCGACGTGCCCGGCGACCCCGTCGGCCAACCCCTGACGCAGGCCCGACAGCCGCCCGGCGCGCGCGGGGTCGCAGCCGCACAGCACCAGCGACTCCCCCTCCCGGAGCATGATGGAGCCGGCCTCCGCGCCGAGACGCTCCATCAGCCGGCGCGTGAGATACTCCATCAGGCGGTGGATGTCCTGCTCCGTCGCGGCCAGTTCGCCGAGTTCGCTGAAGACTTCAATCTCTCCTTCGTACTGGCCGATGAGCATCCGCGCTTCTTCCAGCTCGGAGCCGGTCTGGCGCACTTTCTCGGCGAGGAGCAGACGGTGGCGGGCGAGCTCGGCGTTGGTTTCCTTGAGGCGCTGGATCAGTTCCTTGTTCTCGCGCTCGATGCGCGCGGTTTGCAGAGAGCGGGAAACGACCTTGCGCAGTTCCTCGATGTTGAACGGCTTGGTGACGTAATCATCCACGCCGTGCCGCAACGCGCGGACGGCGGTCTCCACGGTCGCGTAGCCTGTGATCATCACCACCGGCAGGTCCGGCTTGAGCGCCTTGAGCCGCGTGACCAGTTCGAAGCCGTCCATCCCGGGCATTTTCAGGTCGGTGATGACCATGTCCACCGGCTCTCGCCCGACGTGCGCCAGGGCATCGGCGGCGTTATGCGCGCAGGCGACGCGGTACCCTTCGCGGCCCAGAAGCACCGCCAGGAACTCGCAAATCTTCTTCTCGTCGTCCACCACAAGGATTTGCGACTGTGTCGACATGAGCACCTCCCGTTAGCCTTCCGCGGGCAACCATACCGTGAAGCAAGTCCCGGCCCCTTCTGCGCTGGCGGCGCTGAGCCGCCCGCCGTGACTGCGAACTATTCCATAGGCCTTTGCGAGGCCGACGCCGTCGCTGTTGCCGGAGCGCCCTCCGTGGAACGGATCGAAAGTCTTCGTCAGTTCCTCCGGGGAGATGACCGGGCCGTTATCCTTGAAGGTCACTTCAACGCCGTTGTCGCAGGGACGCGCGGCGACGTGGATGCTGCCGCCGCCGTCCAGCACCGCTTCGGCCTGGCCGATGAGGATGCGGAACGCGTCGCGCAATTGGTCCGCGTCTCCAAAGACGACGGGCAACTTCTCGGGCAGCGCGCTCTCAATCTGCGTTTCGAGATGCCCGTTGGAAAGCCCCTTCAACTTCACCGCCTCCGCGACCAGTTCGCTCAAGGCCACCGGCTCGCGGCGCGGCGGCTGCTGCTGCGCGTAGACCAGCAGTTGCCGGACGACCTCCGCAATGCGGTCCGCCTCTTCCTTCATCGAGCGCAGCACGCCGGAGAGTTGCAGGTCGGACGCGCGGTCATCAGCCAGCATCTGCAGCCAGCCGCTGATGGTCGTCAAGGGGTTGTTGACTTCATGGGCGACGCCCAGCGCCATGCGCGCCAGCGGCTCCGTGCACTCCGTTTGCCTCTCGCGCAGGCGCTCCAATTCCCGGCGCATCTCCACGCGCTCCAGCGCGGCGAGAAGTTCCTCCGCCGGGACCGGTTTGAGAAGATACAGGTCCGCCCCGGCCAGCAGCGCATCGGCGGCGATCTGCCGCAGCGCCGCATGCGCGACGGCGATGACTCCCATCCCGGGCCGGAACTGCCGCAGCGACTTGATCAGATCCAGGTCCTCGCCGCGCAGCCCCTCCAGGTCGATCAAAACGGCGTCGTGGGGCTCGGCCATCGCCAGCGCGAGGCCGTTGAACAACCCTCCTTCGCCGATATCGAGTGTCACGCCGTGCTTGGTCAGCGCGTCCGCCAGGTCGGCGAAATGCTTCGGGACGCGGCTGATCACCAGGAGTTTTCGCAGCGTGGTCATGCCGGGACCCTCGCAGGAAGCTCCAGGGTGACGCAGGTGCCCTCCCCCTGCCGGCTGTCGAGCCGCAGGCTGCCGCCGTGGTCCTCGATAATGCGCTTGGTGATGCAGAGCCCCAGCCCGGTTCCCTCCGGCTTGGTGGTGAAGAACGGCTGGAAAAGCTGTTCGTACAATTCGGGCGGAATGCCACAGCCGGTGTCGCGCACGGTGACCGTGACGTGGCTGTTCGGGCCCGGCCGGGCGCACAGTTCGATCCGCCCCCCCCCCGGCATCGCCTGCCGCGCATTGACCAGAAGGTTCAGCATCGCCTGTTTCAAGCCCCCCACGCGTCCGAACACCTGGGGAAGATCCGGCTCGATCCGGGTATCGAGCGCAATGCCGCTCTTCTCCATTTCATATTGGACCAGGGCGGCGACTTCGTCGATGAGGTTCTTCAGGTCGAGTTCGGCCGCTCGCTCCACCGCGCCGCGCGCGACCTGCTGCAGGTTGCGCGTCAGGCTGCCGATGCGCTTGACCTCTCCGAGGAGAAGTTCCACGGTGGGCCGGCTGGGGCTGTCGGCGAGATCGCCGCGAAGCACTTCGAGCCAGCCGCTCAGGATGGTCAGGGCGTTATTGATTTCATGGGCGGCGTTGCTGGAGATCTCTCCCACGCCGCAGAGCTGCTGGAGTCGGGCGGGGATGGCCGCGGCCTCCTGGTTGCGGATCAGCGCCACCATGGAGGAGTCGCGCGAGGCGGAAAGGTTGAACAGTTCCAGGAACACAGGCTCTCCCCCCGGCGTGCGACCTCGAACGCGCACGGGACGCGCCGGCGCTTCCACTTTCAACGCCGGAATGCGCCACTCCCGCAGCGCATGGTGCAAGGGCTGCCCCAGCAACTCCTGCCCCACGCCGAATTGCTCCGCATCGCCGTGAAGTCCGGTGATGACGCCGCGCTCGTCCAACAGCAGGACGGCGAGTTTGATCGGCTCCATCTCATCACCCCCGGACACAATATTTCACTCATTGCGGCCAAAGCGATTTCAGGACAGACAGCCACCGCGGAACCCGTTAAATATGCTCCGGGCCCGTCCAAATTGCGCTGATAATAGTCACATGCTCCGGGAATTACAAGGGAGAATGGAAGAAATCCGCTATCGTGGCAGGGACGTTGGGGCAGGATGCGGCGTATCCAACTGGCACACCTCAAGCGATGGCGCTGTCCCAATTTGCTCTAATCTGAGACAGCGTAAGGGGTAGGACTTCATCTCCTCCATCCCGCCCGGTCCTATTTCACCGGGCGTCCGAGGAGGTCGATGTTCTCAATTGTGGGTGAACCTTTGCCCAAACGCCCCATTCCCGCCCCCCTGTCTTTCAAGCTTCGTCCTCGAATATCTTCCCGGGTTGAGGATGAGGTTGGGATCGAGTGCGCGTTTGACGGCGCGCATCATCTCCAGCGCCGGCGCGGACATGACCAGGGGCATGTACTTCTTGCGTTTGTGCCCGATGCCATGCTCGCCGGAAAGAGTGCCCCCCAGCGAGGCGGTGAGTTTGTAAAGGTCGGTGAGGATGCGCGGGCAGACCTCGGCCCAGCGCTCCGCCGACCAGGAGGGATCGGAGAGGACGTGGCTGTGCATGTTGCCGTCGCCGGCATGTCCGAAGCAGGGGACGCGCACGCCGTAACGAGCGGACAGACTTTCGAACGCGTCGATCAGCTTCGGGATCTGCGCCATGGGAACGACGATATCCTCGCTGCTCTGGTTGGGAGTAATGAGGGTAAGCGCCTCCGAAATATTGCGGCGCACGCGCCAGATGCGCTCCGCCGTGGTGGCGTTGTCCGCCACGTACACCTGGAACGCCCCGCCGCGCAGCGCCATCTCCCCCACGAGATCGTACTCGCGCTCGACCTGGTCCTCGCTCGCGCCATCCACGGTCATCAGGAGCATGGCGCCCGCCCCCTCGCGCGGAATGCTCTCGTTCAGGTAATCGCAGGAGATCTGCACGCACTGCTTGTCCATGAACTCGATGGCGGTGGGGATGATGCCGCTGCCGGTCATGATGCGCGGCACGGCGCTGATCGCCTCCGCCGCGCTGGGGAAAAGGCAAAGCAGGCTCACCGCGTATTTCGGCAGCGGCAGGAGCTTCAGGGTGATTTTGGTGAAGATCCCCAGCGTCCCTTCGGAGCCGACCATGAGTTGGAGCATGTTGTAGCCGGTGACATCCTTCACCCGTTTGCCTCCGAACTCGACGATCTCCCCCTTGGGCGTGACCATCTCGATCCCCATGACGTAGCGCGCGGTGACGCCGTATTTCACCGCCTTGCCTCCCCCGGCGTTCTCCGCGACGTTCCCGCCGATGTAGCACATTTCCAGGCTCATGGGGTAGCCGGGATAGAACAGCCCGAACTCCTTGAGGCGCTCATTGATTTCGTTGGTGATGACCCCCGGTTCGACCACCACCATCAGGTTCTCGCGGTCGATTTCGAGGATGCGGTTCATGCGGTCGCTGAGCAGGACGATGCCGCCAAGGACGGGGACTGCGCCGCCGGAGAGCCCGCTCCCGGCTCCGCGCGGCGTGACGGGAATCCGTTCCCGGTTGGCCAGCTTCATAATCGCGGCGATCTCTTCGGCATTCGCCGGGCGAACCGCCACGTCGGGCATGTGCGCGTAATGCGGGTCCGCGATGGCGTCATGAGAGAGGGCGGTCAGTTTCTCCGGGTCGCCGTGGATGACGTAGCGCTCCCCCACGATGCGGCGCAATTCGGCGACGATGCGGGGAGTGACGGGGTTGTAGTTCATGGCCATCACACCCCCTCCTTCGCGCGGCGGATTTTCTCGGTGAGCACCGGCACAATCTCGAACAGGTCCCCCACAATTCCAAAGTCGGCGACGCGGAAAATCTGCGCCTCCGGGTCGTTGTTGATCGCCACGATGGTCTCCGAAGTCTGCATTCCGGCGAGGTGCTGAATGGAGCCGCTGATGCCGATGGCCACGTACAGGCGGGGGCTGACGGTCTTGCCGCTGAGCCCGACCTGGTGAGGATAACTCATCCAGCCGCGGTCCACGGCGTCGCGGCTGGCGCCCAGCGCCGCGCCCAGCGTCTCGGCCAGCGGGCGCACGAGGGCCACATTCTCCCCCTTCTTGATCCCCTTCCCCACGGAGACCACGACATCCGCCTCCTGCACGCCGTGGGTGGAGTCGCTGGGCAGGAACCCGAGGTGCCGCACCCGGCTTATCAACGCGGCCGGCGGCGCGGGGATTCGCTCGATCTTTCCGCAACGCCGGAAATCGCGAGGCGCGGGGGACATGGAGCGCGGGCGCACGGTGGCCATCTGCGGGAGGTGGTTCGGCGTCTGAATGGTGGCCAGGATGTTGCCGCCGATGGCCGGCCGCGTCTGGAGCAAACGTCCGGTATCCGGGTCGATCTCCAGCAGCGTGCAATCCGCCGTGAGCCCCGCATGCGCCTTGGCGGCCACATAGGGCATCAGGGTGCGCCCGCTGCTGGTCGCGCCGGCAATCACTATTTCCGGGCGGCGTTCCGCAAGGAGTTGGAGCATGCAGGCGGCGTACGGCTCCACGAGGAACTTCGCAAGCGCGGGAGATTCGACGGCGATGATGCGATCCGCGCCGCGCTCGATCAACTCCTGCAATTCCGCGTCCGCGAGGCGGTCTCCCAGGATCAGCGCCGTCAGCTCGACTTTGCGCGCATCCGCCAGCCCCCGCCCGCGCGCAAGCAGTTCATGGCTGACGCGCTGCACGCGGCCGTCGTGCTGCTCCGCCAGAATCCAGACGCCGCTATGTTTCTTCTCGCTCATAGCAGCACCTTCTCTTTCAGGAAGGCGACCACCCGGTCGGCGGCCGCTTCGATCCCCGCTTCGTCGGCGGCGACCAGTTTCTCGCATTGCCGCGCGATCTTGGGGCGGAAGACTTTGACCACGCGAGTGGGAGAGCCCTTCAGCCCCGTTTCCTCGCCGGCGACGCCCAGTTCCTCCGGCCCCCAGGCTGAGATGGATGCCAGCCGCGCGCGGCGTTTTCCCTGAAGCGTCGGCAAACGGGGGTTGGCGATCTCCTTGACCACGGTGAGCAGCGCCGGCAGGTCGCACTCCAGAAGTTCATGCCCTTCTTCCACCAGGCGGCGGACGCGCAGGGTCGAGTTGCTGAGGCCGTCAATCGCGCCGACGTAGCTGACGACGGGCAGGTCGAGGAAAGCAGCTAGTTCCGGGCCGACCTGGCCCGTATCGCCGTCGGTGGCGCGCTCGCCGCAGAGGATCAGGTCGAACGCGCCGATCTTTCGCATCGCCTGCGCCAGCACGCGGGCCGTCGCCCAGGTATCGGAGCCGGCGAACGCCTTGTGGGAAACCAGCACCGCGCCGTCGCATCCCATTGAGATCGCCTCGCGCAACGCCTTGGTCGCGCCGGCGGGCCCCATGGTCAGGGCGATCACCTCTCCGCCATGAGCCTCCTTCAATCGAAGCGCCGTCTCCACCGCGTATAAATCGAGCGGGTTGACGATCGCCTCCACCCCTTCCCGGACCATCGTGCCGGTGGTTTCATCCATCCGGACGGCGTTGGTTTCGGGCACCTGCTTGATCGGCACGATAATGCGCATGGTTCACTCCAAAACATGGAACGGGTGGATGATACTGTCCCCCGCGGGGAGTGTCAATCTGAGGGTGCGCGACCGGTTGACATCCGGCCCGAAACCGGATAATCTCGGGTTGTAGCGCGCTGGCGCTTTGGAACGACCGTGCGAGATGCAGAAGCGGCGTATGGGCTTCGCAACTGCCTTTCGGCGGCTTTGGACTGACCCGCCGCATCATCGCGAAGCTGGGTATGTTATGGACGTTGACTATCGCCCGGTCGGTCGCAAACATCGCGTCGTCGCGGTTCTCGAAACCATCGACGGCAGGCCCGGACGCGAAATCTCCATCCGCAAGTACATCCGGATGCTCAAGAAGTACCGGAAGCGGAACGACCCCCTCGCCCTGACGCTCAAGCCCCTGAAGAATATCCTGCGGGATTATCTCAAGTCCAACCCGGAATACGCCGTGCATCTGCGTTTGCAGAACACGACGGAGCGGGGCGTGGTTCAGATCACCGACGGCAAATTCGTCCTGAAGCAACTGACGCTGGATGAACTGCGCGTGTACATCGCCGACAACGCCTCTTTCGTGGGCGTCACCTCCTACCGGCAGATCGCCCGGCAGACGGAGAATTTCAAGGCCTTCGGCACCACGCTGTCTCCCAACGAACCCGCGTCGCCCCAGGGGCAGCGGGACATGGAAACGCCCATCCTGGCTGCGAGCTCCGGCCTGCGGGGCTGGTTCAATACGCACACGCTGCTCTTCGGAGGCTGCGCGGTGGCGCTGCTGCTGGCCAGCATCACCTGGGCCGTCGTGCGCAGCCGCCCCCCGGTCGTGAACGCGCCGACGGCGAATTTCGCCGATCCGGCCTCCGTCGAAATGATGATCCAGCGCTGCGAAGCCGCCACGCGCGGCTACATGACCCAGATCGTGGAGGACCCGCAAGGGGTGCACGACGCCATGCAAGAGACGCGCCGGTTTCTGGATGACGTGGAGAAGCAAACGCTCACCACCGGGCAGTTGAAGCGGGTTGCCGCAATCCGCTACCGTCTGGAGAAGCTGGAAGAAGCCTCGGAAGGGGTGCAAGCCAAATGAGCCGACGCGGATTGACGCTGATCGAACTGGTCGTGGTGCTGGCGATCTTCGCCTCGCTGGCGGCGACGCTGACGCCGGTGCTTCTGACCGCTCGTTCCAACGCGCGGCAGGTGCTCTGCGCCAGCAACCTCTACCAGATCCGCAATGCGATGCAGTTGTATTACACGACCTACCACTATCTCCCCATCGACAGCCTCGAACCCGGCGGGGTCGCCCTGGCCAACGTTCAAACCAACAGTCTCTGGACGGGCGAGTACGGCGCGAAACGCGGCTTGGGGCTGATGGCCTCCGACTACGTCGAAGAGCCGGAGGTGTTCTTCGAGCGCGAAGCCAACTGGGCCCAGATGATCGCCCCGAACGGCTGGAAGAGCACGACGGGAACCATCAACTGGCAGAACCCGTCGGCCAACGTCCTGTCCAGCTACCTCTACCGGCAGAACTCCGCCAAACGCGCGGAGAAGGACAACGCGGGAACGTACCATGCGCTGGTGACGGAGTACACGATGCTGGACAGCCACCGGTTCAACCACGGCGCGCGCGGGGCGCACGTGCTGTATGCCGACGGCAGCATTCTGTGGACCCCCTTCATGCCGGGTGGAGCGGACATACTGCACTTCGATTGGTACAGCCTGGCGTCCGTGGACCCCGGCACAGGATTGACCGGCTGGGAAACCTGGCTGGATGCCCCAGGCGGCCATTGACCTGCATTCGCTGCCGCCGCTCCACACAGCGCGCCCCGCACGACTGGCCCAGCCCCCCCTGTTGTAAATGAAACCGCCCTCGGGCCCATGCTCCGGCCCGAGGGCGGTCTATCGAAACTGCGAACTTGCTGCTTAGTCACCCAGCGTGGTTGTCGTCGTGCTCTCGCTGTCAGAAGTCGTGGTGGTGGTCGTCGTGGTCGTGGTCGTGGTCGTCGTGGACGTCGTCTCGACCGGACCGAACGCCTTCACCGGCTTCAGGAGAAACGCGCGGTATTCCCCATAGAACAGCCCATCGCCGACGATCCAGCCCTTGTCGTTGATGCCGTAGGCGGCCAGCAGGACCCAACCGGAGTCCGGGGAGATCAGAGTATTCAGATCGAGAATACCGATTCCATCCTGCCAGATGAAGGCCCGATCAAGGGAGGGTTCCAGTATCTTCTTCGGCCCGTTAATCGCGCCAATAGATCCGACTGCGGTCAAATGCCCGACGACGACGTTGGAGTTATTGATTCCAAGAGCGTCGCTCTCATAGCCCGGAAGCGTCCCAAGCGACTGGGGGATTTTGCCGGGGTTCCACAGCGTCGCCATGTCGGCCACAGCTTCGCCGACGGGGAGAAGATACGGGGTGGTGCAGGCGCCGACGACGGTTCCGCCGTCATTGACGGCAAAAGCCACGCCGCCCACATCCTCGCCCGGCAGCGGGTCAAGCTCCTGCATCTCCTGAGCGTGCTTCCGGATGAACGCTTGAGAGTTCCCGAACTGTTGACCGCTGGTCGTGGGGGTAGCCTGGAGTTCATCGAAGCCCGTTTCCGCCGTCCCCACTATGGAGCCGCTTCCCCTGATAGCGAACGCCATGCTGTTATCGCCGCCCAGCGTGCCGAGGTCCACGCGAGATCCGACAGCGTGCTTGCTGGAGCTATAGCTGAACTTAACCGCGCGGGTAGGCACTTCGAATCCGGAAGAACCGCCCACGATATCCAGGGAATCGTTGATGCCTCTGGCTGTGCTGTTGATGTATGACTCATTCAGCACGCCCAGGTCGACCATCACGCCGAACTCCGGCTGTGCGGCTTTCCCCTTCTTGGTATGCCCCTTAGGCGGCCGCTTGTCCGTCGGCTGCCAGACGAAGGCGTGAATCCCTATTTCTTGCCCGGCCGGCTCGCCAACGACGGAGCTCCCCAAGGGTTCACTGGCCGACTCGCCAACGACGAAGCCTCTGTTGTTGATTCCAAAGGCCTCGCTGTAGCCGCCGCCCAACGTCCCCAGGTCGAACATATCCCCCTTCTGCCAGAGGAACGCGTGAGTCTCGGGGACCTCGCTCGCGATCGTGCCGAATCCGACGACCTGCCCCTGGGCGTTGATCGCCCTGGCGTAGCTTTCCGTTCCATCGAACAGCACGCCGAGGTTTGTGACATCATATATACTGGGCGCAGGCGCAGCCCATGACTGAACCGCGATCAGCAAAGCGCCGCATGCGGCGGCCACGACATTCCGGCTCCTCATCGCCATTCTCCTCGAAAAAAAATGTAGCACATGGAATATAAGTGCGGTCGTTTGATGAGCATCATACCATTCCGTCGGGAATTCGCAAGTCATGCCCGGACATAACTTAGCGCACAATGGGTCAGACGCGGGAGGGACTGGGATATTGCCGGAGGAGGCCCTTCACCCGGCAACAGCTTGCGGCCGCTTTCAGCTCCATTCCTCAACGATCTCCCCTGCGGCCTCCGGCATGACGCCGACGAGGCGCGCAAGGTCGAGGATGGTGAAGCGGGACCGAATCTCGTGCCCGTGAAGAAACGCCTGGAGAAGGCGCTGTTTGGCGCTCTTGATCTGCTCCGCCTTGTACGCCGCACCGGCGCGCGAGAGGCATTCGCGCAGGTTCTCCGGCGTGCGAAGCATGGGGGTGAGCGTTTCGCGCAGGAGGTTCCAACGTTCCTTTTGCCGCAGCGTCTGCGCCGCCTCCCGGAGGCGTCCGACCTTTCCGCCATACTCCGCCGCCACCCCATCCGCGAGGCGGCCCCAGAAGGGCCGGTCAATCTCAGGGGGAGGCGCGCGGAACAAGGGGGATTCGACCGCCAGGACTCGGCGATATAACTCGGAAGCAAGGAGGGTGCCCACCCCCACCTGCCGGCCGTGCAGGTCATGTTCGGTTCCGTCGAGCGAGGCCATCATGTCCAGCGAGTGGCTGACCATGTGTTCTCCGCCGGAGCAGGGCGCGGAAGTGCCCGCCATGCTCATGGAAACCCCGGTGAGCAGGAGCGCGTCGAACAGTCCCTGCATCGCTTTCGGCTCGCGCGCCCTGATCTGCTCGGGATGGTCGGCATACAGCGGTTCTATTTCGGCGATGAGCCCTGCGGAACGCGCGCAGTAGTAGTCGCCGAACACGAGTTCGTTGAGGCGCCAATCGGCGGTGCTGACCGGCTTGGCCAGCACATCCCCCAGGCCGGACGCGGTCAATTCGAGCGGAGCGCGCTCGATGATGGCCGGGTCGGCGGCGATGGCCAGCGGGGGGCGCGCATAGAGGAGGCTCTTCACTCCGCGCACGGTCCCGGCGATGCTGGCGCTGGCATAGCCGTTCATGCTGGCCGCCGTCGCAAAGCTGACGAAGGGCAGCGCGCGGTCCTCCGCGATCCAGCGGGCCAGGTCGGTCATGACGCCGCCGCCGACCGGGACGAACAGGTCCGTCTCCCCTATCCGCGCCGACAGCGCGTCCTTCGTCAGGTCGTCGCAGATCGGAGAGTGTCCCCTCGACGGGTCCGGGACGAGAATTTCGCTGACCTGCCAACCGCCACCCGCCAGGCTTCGGCCAAGCTCGCGCCCCGCGACCGCGCGCGTGCGCTCATCCATCAATAGCGTCACGCGCCGGCCGGAAACGGCTCGCGCGCACAGGGCGGGGAATTGCTCCGCCGCGCCGCGCGCGTAGAGGACTTCGCGCGGCTGGACCGTGTGGGTCTTGCCGCATTCGCAGAAGAAGGTCCGTCCGAAGATGCTCCGTTCGTTTTCAGCGCTCATCGCAGGCGTCATTTCGGCGCGGCCGGAGGCGTCGCGACGGGCCCTGCCCGGTTCAGAATTTCATCGATCGCGTCGTACTGCCGCTTGTAGAGTTCGCGGAGGTTCTCCATGCTCTTGATGAAGAGTTCATGGGATTTCGTCGCGATGCCGGCGACCTGCTTCACCTCGACCTTGACCGCCTCCAGTTCCGCCGCCGTGGCCTGCTCCTGCTTGGCGGCTTCGGAGGAAAGCTTCTCGGCGTTCTTGATGCGGGCATCCAGATCGATGCTCAGCTTTTCAATCGCGATCAACCGCACATCCATCGCGCCAGCCAGCTTCTCCAGCGCGTCAAGGCGGCCAGCCAGGAGGGCCTGCTGCTTCTCCAGCGCCTCGATGCGGGCGCTGCGGTCGGCGGCCTGCTTTTCATCGGCGTCGACTCGGGCGCTCAACTTGCCGACATGGGTGTTGATTTCAGTGACCTGTCCGCGAGTGGCGCACCCCGCCGGCACGACGATTGCGCACGCAAGGCACAGCAGCATCATCCAGCGCGTCATATCGAACCTCCTTCATCCCTGGTTGGCCCGCACAGAACGTCTTTTACGCGCTCCGGGGCGGCGTGTCAAGTAATGCGCTAATCCCCGCGCGGCGTGACGGGAGAAACCCAGGCGCATCGGAAGCCGATGCTCTCGTCGCGGCTGGCTTTGTCCCGCGCGCGGCGCGCCATGGGAGAGGCGCTGGAGGGCGGATCTTTGAGGCTGGCGCCTCGCACGACAATCAACCCCGTGCCGAAGTCGCGGTCCTTGCAAGCGGTCTGCGGATACGCGTCGTACGATGAGAGCGTCCACTCCCGCACGTTGCCGGCCATGTCAAAGCAGCCCAGCGGCCCCTTGTCCAGCGGCCTGGCGCCGACATCCAGAGGCGCGGCGTCGCCGCTGTCATCCAATTCCGCGGCCCCTTTGAGATAGCGCTCCCCCCAGGGGAAATCGCTCTTGGTGAAACGCCCTTTCGGCTCGTTCGGGGGCGAGCCCACCGCGGCGCATTCCCATTGCTCCTCCGTGGGAAGGATTTTCCCGGACCATGCGGCGAAGGCCGCCGCTTCGCACCAGGAGAGCCCCGTCACGGGCCGCTTCTCAAAACCGGCGGGGAAGCGCCCCTCCTGCCAGGAAGCCGGACCGGGCTTGCCGGAGGAGTCCACAAACAGGGTGCGGTCGACTCCGTCGGCGGCCGTCCAGTACTCGTCGCGCCCATAGCCTCCCGCATCCACGAACCGCTGGAACTGCTCCTGCGTGACCTCCGTGGAGTCCATATAGAACTCCTCCAGGTCGACCCAATGCTGCGGAGAGGACGGGGGCGTCAGCGCGGCGGGGCCGCCGTACTCCTCCCCGAGAGGAAAGCTTCCGGCGGGGACGCGGACCATGCCGGCCGGGCTGATCGGGCCCACTTGGAGCAGCCATTCGCGCAGCGCTTGCGGCTCGCGCCAGATGCGCTCACCGAGCTTCGACGCCAACAGGGCGTCGCACAGCGCCTTGCGGGCGGGAGCCAGGGCCGCCGCGCCCAGTTCAGCCGCCGCCGAGCGAATGCGCTCCACGGCGGCCTCCCCTTTTTCATCCAAGGCGACTCCGAGTTGGTCGATGAAAAGCTGGGTGGCGCGGTCGATGAGCGGCTGGGCCTCCGCGTCGCCCGCCTGAAGCAGGAGCCACCCGCTGGCCAGCATGCCCGCCGGGTTGGCGCTTGCCTCGCACGCGATGGCGCGGCGGCGCAGCACTTCGCTGCGCAAGATGGGGGCAGCCTCTTTGAAATTGGGATCGGCTGCGACGCGGTCGCATCGGCTCAGCGCGTCGTCAAGGGAATGGCGCGCCTCGGAGGCGTCGGCTGCGGAGGCATATTCCGCAGCGTTGGCTTTGCTCTCGGCAAGAGCGCCGGCAATCGCCACGCACTCCCCCTTCGGATCGTTTTTTGCCGTCAGTTCCGCGACGAAGGGAAGTTCGGCGTGCTTCAGTTGCGCCGCGCGAAGCTGCAGGAATCCCGGCAGCGTATTCCCGCCCTGAATAGGCTGACGCAGCGCCGGATAGGCCGCCTCGAAGGCGTGCCGCGCCGCCTGGCCGAAGGCGTCGCGGGCGGCATTCAACCCGGTGACGAACGGCAGGAGCGCCGCCGCATCGAGGGCAGCGGGGTTCAGCGCCGCCAGTTTCTGCCGCAACCCGGCGTACTGCTTTTCCGCAGCGTCATTCTCAGCCGGCGACGCCGCGCCTTCCGGAAGGAGGGATTCGGCCTGGCCGCGCGCCTTCGCCGCCTGCTCTCCCGCGTCGGCGACTTGCTTCAACTTCTGGCGCAGTTCGGCGCTCACTCCAGCCTCTCCGGCGAGTTCCCCCATCCGCTTCCACTCCCCCTCACCCGCCGAAGTCAGCAGCGCGGCCATCACGTGTGCCAACTTGTCCGCTGCCTCATTCTTCCTCTGCTCCTCATCGGCGGCTTTTTTGAACGCGTCCCGAGCTTCGTTGAATCCCGCGGCAAAAAGCCCCAGCGCGGTCGCGTCAAGCTTCGAGGGATCCAGCGCCGCAAGGTCCCTGCAAAGGCCCGCGTACTGTTTGTCGGCCGTGGCGCAGGCGGGAGAAGGGACGCCCCCTTTGGGAACGAAACCGAGCGCCCTGGCGCGCGCGGCGGCGGCCTGTTCACCCGCCGCGGCGGTCTCCTTCAACTTCTGGCGGACTTCATCGCTGACGGGGACGGTTTCCGCGAGCGCCGCCATCCCCTTCCAGTTCCCCTCCTTGCCGGCGCTGAGGACGGCCGTACGTTCTCTGGCCACGCGCGTCGCCGTCTCCCGCTTCGCCTGCTCCTCCTCCGCCAGCTTGCGGAATCCCTGCTCCAGGTCTCCCAGGGTTGCCGTCAAAGGCTGAAGCTGCCGCCTCATGAGCTTGGTTGCGTCCAACCCTCCCAGCGTTTTTCGCAGGCCGGCATACTGCGCGTCGAGCGCGGCGAAGCCAGGCGAGGAACTCCCATCCCCCCCGCAGATGCGCGCCGCGGCGGCGCGAGCATCCGCTGCGCGCGCACCCTCCTCCACCAGGTTCTGCAACTCCTTGTAGGTCGGCTCGGCATCGCTGATCGCGACCGCTCCATGCGCATTCTCAAGGGCCACGCTCCAATCCCCGCGCGCCGCAGCGACGAGGGTTGCGGCAGCGCTGCGGACGGAACGAACCGCCGCGTCGGCGGAGGGAGCGCCCCCCCGCTGCGCGCCGGGAACCAGCGGCAGTGCGGTCGTGGCCGGTTTGGCGCCCCGGTGCGACTGAGTGAGAAGCAGGACTCCTCCCAGGAGGAGGAGCGCAATTCCCGCCCCCGCGCCTATCCAAAGCGTGCGCCTTGACCACGCGAATTTCCGGCCGGGCGGGATCAGCGGATGCCAGGGGACAACGGGGGTTGTGTTCTCGGTGACCTCCCCGCGCAGGAGGTTCGTGGAGCTCTTGTACTCCAGCCCCGTGTTCTGGCCGGCGCGAAGAGCCTGGATGTTACGGATCACCTCCGCCATGGTCTGGAATCGCTCCTCGCGGCGGGTGGCCATCATCTTGCAGATGACCGCGCCCACCTGCGGGGAGACGGCGGGGTTCAGCGTCAGCGGGTCCGGCGCCGGCAGCGTAGCGATCTTGTGCATCACGCTCAGCGGCGTGGGCCCCTTGAAAGGAACCTCGCCGACCACCATGCGATAGAGCGTCGCGCCGAGGGAGTAGATATCGCTGCGCATGTCGACGTCCAACTGCCCCTGCGCCTGCTCGGGAGACATGAAACTGGGGGTGCCGATGGTGAAGCCCGGAATCGTCAAGTGCAGGTCGGGACCGGTGATCTGCTTGGCCGAGCCCAAGTCCATCAGTTTGGGGATGCCGCGCCGCGTCACCATGATGTTTTCCGGCTTGATGTCGCGGTGGATGATCCCCAGTTCATGCGCTTCCTGGAGGGCCTGGGCCACGTTCTCAATAATCCCCAGCGCATCCTGATCGGACAACTTCCCGCCGCGGTCGAGAAGAGTGCCGACGGTCTCCCCTTCCACGTACTCCATCACGATGTAATGGATTCCCTCCACCTCGCCGACGTCGTACGTATGGCCGCTGTAGGGGGAAGTCAGTTGCGCGGCGAGGTGCGCTTCGCTCTCGAAGCGCTTGACGAAGAGGTCGTTGCGGGTCAGCGAGGGGGTGAGGAATTTGATGGCCGCGAAGCTGTCCAGCTTGGCGTGGCGGGCCTTGTAGACCGCCCCCATGCCCCCGGCGCCAATCTTGCAGATCACCTCATAGTTCCCGACCCGCCTGGGAGGGGTGAAGGGCAATTCGGGCGTGGGTTTCTGCTCAGGCTGCTTCTCGGACATCATGCGGGCTCCCGGCAATTCTCAGTTCGGCTCATGAATTGAGGATAGGTCAGGCATGTCGCTTCTGTCAAGTTCGCCTTCCTGCAATGGGTTGTAGAGGAAACTCCCCCTCGGGTACAATGCTGCTCAGCGTTACTCAAGCGTATCATAATGTATCCTCGAAACAAGGAACACGTGATGCCCCTTTACCGCTGCCGCAAGACGCGCAAGCGCCCCGCCATCGACGGAATGATCCGCCCCGCTGTCTGGAAGCAGGCGACGCCGGCCTCCCTGGTTCTGGCCGACACGGGAAAGCCCCCTAAACAGCCCACGGAAGTGCGGCTCCTGTATGACGACGACTATCTCTATGTCGCATTCCACTGCGAGGACAAAGACGCCTGGGGGGCCTTTACCCATCGCGACGATCCGGTTTGCGGGGAGGAGGCCGTTGAGATCTTCATCGACCCCACGCGCAAGCAGCGCTCGTACATGGAGATCGAGGTCTCCCCGCTGAACGTCATTTTCGACCTGTACGTCCTGAACGATTCCCGCAGCCCCGGCATTCACTTCCTTCAGGACTGGGACTGCGTCGGGCTGCGCACGGCGGTCCACATCGAACGCGACCGGAACCGCCGCACGAAGTCCTGGAATTGCGAAATGGCCATCCCGTTCCACCAGATGCATGACGCCCCGAATATTCCCCCCAAACCCGGCGACCGCTGGCGCATGAACCTGTACCGGATTGACCATCTCCCCAGGTGCGACGAGTATTCCGCCTGGTCTCCGACGCTCAAGATCGACTTCCACCGCCCGCAGCATTTTGGTGAGCTGCTTTTCCTCGCACCGGGAGCCAAGTAGGTTCCCGACTGCGCGTGACAACATTAGAAGGAGATTTCCGTGGCACATCGGCACATCTCGACCCGCCAGTTCTTCCTGGACTTGATCAAGGAGCATGAGCCGGAATTGACGTTCAAGGGCAGGACGCGCGCCGACTTCGCGCGCTGGCAGAAGTCCTTCCGCGCGGCGTTCCTGAAGTGCCTCGGCTCGCTTCCGAGACGGACCCCCCTGGAGCCGGAGGAACTCTGGTCGGTGAAGGAAGAGGGGATGACCAAGATCAAGCTGTTCATGGACACGGCGCCCTGGACGACGCTGCCGGTCATCCTGCTCGTGCCCGACCACAAGAAGGGTGAGAAACTCCCGGCCGTCGTGGCGATCCACGGGCACGGCCCCCACGGAAAGGACCCGGTGGCCGGCTCCAAGATGCCGGAGCACCGGAAGGATATCGATTACTATCGGTATGACTACGGATACCAGATGGCCAAGCGCGGCTATGTCGCCATCGTCCCGGATATGCGCCCCTTCGGCGAGAGATCGGATACGATGCCCGGCGAAAAGCCGATCGACCGGCGCGACCCCTGCAACGTGCACTTCATCAAGGGCGCGCTGCTGGGGTTCAATCTGCTGGCGTACAATCTGTGGGATTTGATGCGCTGCGTGGATTATCTGGAGACGCTCTCCTTCGTGGACAAGAACCGCATCGGCGCGCTGGGGCTCTCAGGAGGCGGGGCGCACGTGATGCATTTCGCCGCGCTGGACCGGCGCATCAAGGCGACGGACATCATCTGCGCGCTCAACAGCTACCGCGCATGGGGAATCGGCATTGACAACTTCTGCGGCACGCAATTCCTGCCGGGGATGTTCAAGTACGGCGACCACGCCGAAATCTGCGGGCTGATCGCCCCGCGCGCGCTGCTGGTGGAACATGGCGGATTCGACTACGGCTTCCCGCCTCACGCCAGCGCCGACGCCGTCAAGCAGGTGCGGAAGATCTACACCGCCGCGGGGGTCCCCGAACGATTCGACACCGAGGTGGGCTATTGCGGCCATCAATTCATGGCGGCGAAGTGCTTCGATTTCTTCGACCGCGAACTCAGGAATGGCTGACAGCGGGGCTGTTGAAAAAGTGTAGCGCGGGTTATCAAACCCGCGAGCGCAGACCGAGAAGTCCGCGCCATTTACGCATTGATCTTGCGAGAAGGTGCGTTCGCAGGGCTTTTTCAACAGCCCCGCAGCCGGCCGCAGCAATGCCGCCTTCGATGAAAGGATACCCGATGGATGTGAAAATCGTGGCGGTTCTCGGCAGTCCGCACGGGATGAAGGGCGCCACCGGCGCGCTCTTGAACCGTCTGACGCAATCGGCCGTCGCCGCAGGCGCCGATGTGAAGACGTTCAACCTCGCCGAGATGACGGTGAAGCCCTGCCATGCCTGCGACGCCTGCCACCGGACGGGGCAATGCTCGATCACGGACGACTTCGCCACGCTGAAGAGCGCCCTGCTGGCGGCGGATGGGATCGTTCTGGCCAGCCCGAACTACATCAGCAGCGTCAGCGCGCAAATGAAGGCGGTGCTTGACCGATGCTGCGGCCCGCTGCACTGCCAGTCGATGGCGGGCAAATATGGCGTCGCTGTGGTCACCTCCGGCGGCGGCGAGAGCGAGGAAGTCGAGCGGTACATCCTTCGCTTCCTCCAGAACATGGGCTGCTGGACCGTCGGGAGCGTCGGCGCGGAGGCGCGGCATCTGGCGGATGCGGGAGCGCGCGCGGAACGACTCAACGCGGCCGCAAGCCTCGGCGCCCAATTGGTTGCAACCATCCGCGCGCGGAAAACCTTCCCCGAGCAGGAGAACATGCACCGCGCGTTCTATGACCGCATGAAGATGCTGGTGACGCTCCGGAAGAAAGAGTGGACTTACGAGCACGAGTACTGGAAATCGCTCGGCCGGCTGTAGTCGCGAACGGGCCGGAATATCGCGGTCACTTCTTCTTTCCGGCCGGTCCTGCCGGGTCGACCTGGGTGGCGCACTTGCGGTCATCGTAGGTCCAGTTGATTTTCACCTTTTCGCCGACCTTCAGGTCGCCGAGTTTCCGGACCATGTCCTTCTCCAGCGCGCCGCCTTCCTTGGGCGAGCCGCCGACCCAACGGGGGGAATAACGCTCGACCGCTGTGTCGCCGTCGGCTTTGACGTCAATCCAATGCTCGCCCTTGTCGACGATTTCGCCGGTCACCACGCCCGTCTTCTCAGTCGGCACGATCATTTTGACGCTGTCCAACACCCGCTTGTCGTTCTTCTTGATCCATTCAAGCTCGACGCGGTTCGCCACCACGAGTGACTTGAGGGTGTCCTTCGCGTCCTTGTCCATTCGATGATAACGCTTGGCTTCCTTATCGCCGTCAGCCTTCACCTCAATCCAGTTATTGTCGTTATCTTTGTCAACCAGGATGCCGGCCGCCTTCTCGATTTCCTTGTCCTTTGCCCACGCGGCTGTCCCGCACAATAGTCCGCTGAACGCAACAGCCCCGACCAGAACGCTCGCCAATGTCCATCTGCCGATCATTGTCCGCCTCCTTCCAAATCGAGTTCTCTTGTCGCATGGCTTGCGGAGTCGTCCTCCACGAAGCACGGAATGCGGGAATTATACCGCGTCTGAATCCGGAGATAAAGCCTGCCGTAGGCGTGTCCCAGGAGCGTTTGATCATTGCCGTGGCTGGCAGAGGCCCGTCGCCAGGCATCATTCCTGCCAAGAATATTCCCACATCGATTTTCTCACCCAAAGCCTCCATGCACTTCAACGGGCAGACGGAAGAGCCGTCGGGCGTTCCCTGAAAGAACCAACTTGCGCTCCGCAGCGGTCAGCTCGGCATCGAGGTAAGCTCCCACACTCGAGCCGACGCTCAACAGCGTCTGGTCGGTGCCAAAAAGCACCCTCTCCGGACCCAGAATGCTCAGGACATCGCGAATGTCATGATGGCTCGGACGGCTGCGGTTGAATTCAACCGCAATATTCGGCGCGTCGGCCACGACGCGGGCCCAGTTGGCATCGAACCCATGAGCGTGAACGATGCGCAGTTGCGGGTTCTGAAGGGCTAGGTCGCGTTCGAGCGTTCCGTCGTCGCTGTTGGGCGGCCGGAAAAGAATGGGCTTTCCGCGCCGCGCAACCTCGGCCATGAGCCGGTGCAGGAGGTCGCGGTCCGCCCCCATCGGCCGCGCAATGTGGTCCAATTCCATTTCGCAACCCACGAAGTTCGGCAGACGATAGTACTTCTCCATTTCGCCGATGGACAGCGCCAACTGATTGGGATTGAGCTCCACGTATCCCAGCAGCTCCGGGTGGCCCTCGATGCCCTGAGCCAGCGCGCGATTTCCGGACACAATGTCGTAGCGCATCGTTTCATACGATGACAACACGCTGTGCGAGATGCCGAAGCGCTTCATCCGCCGCAGCATGCCAGAGGGATCATGGCCCTCGTGCGGGTTGCAGCAGAACCAGTAGCCGAGGTGGGAATGCACGTCGATGATCTCTTCATCGAATTTCCGGGGCTCCAAATCCGTCAACTCCGGCCGCGCCGCAAATTGCGCCGGAGTCAACCGCAGCAGTTTCATGGCGTTGCCGCCGAGAATGGCTTCTTTCTCGTCGCGCGAAAGCTCCGTTTCCAGCACCATATTCAGCGCTTTCTGAATCGGAAACGCGGGCGCGCCGGAGCCGTAAAGCAAGCGAGCCGCCCCCACTTCCGACGCCATCGTCTCGATATTCCCCACGCCGGCCAGCCAGTTGGTCTCGGCATAAATATGGGGATGTTCGCGCATCAACGCCATGACGAAAGCATGGCTTGCGTAGGAGATGTCCGTGAGTATGACGGGCAATGCGGCTTCCGCCGTAGCCTGAGCGATTCGCTCAGAGCTGTCCGCTGAAGTGTTCTCCTCGCCCAGGGAGAAGATCAGGCAGACGCCGGACCCGGACAACTCGCGAAGAACCTGCTTGAACGCCGTTGAGGATGGCGACCAGTACTGTGGTCCGGGGAAGAAGCGAAAGGCCCGAACCCCCTGCTTCAGGCACTTGCGCAACTCCGCACGCCATGCCGGGTCGTCCCGGGGATCAAGCGTCCCCACCGGCACAAGCTGGGAAAAGCGTTGAGCGGCGGCGAGGCTCTCCTCATTCCCGGAGGGGGCTGAATAATACACTCCCTTCTGGGAGTGGCTCAGCGAGCAGGCAACACGATGTCTGTCCAGTTCCTTCGCCAGCGATTCCGCTGAATAGCGGGGGTCGTCGTTGAGCCGCTTGCCAAAGGATGTATTGACGTCAATGACATGCATGGTTCATTTCCTTCAATGGGCCGCCTTGCGTTCTTCCTCAGACTACGGCCCCGGCCTTCACACACTCCACGGGCGGATAGTAAATGACGACGTGCCCCATCCGGTCATGCTCGCCCGCGTACAACCGCCCTTCGGGGCCGGCCGTCAGGGCGCGCATCTGGTATCCCTGCCAGGGGTAATGACCATAGGATTGGAAGAGGCCCAGGTCCGCCCACTCGTTGTGCGCGGGCTGGAATCGGACGAGATGCGCGATGAACTCCCCGCGGCCGGTGAGTCCGTAAATGCTGCCGTCGGCCCCCTCCGCCAGCGCGTGCAAGTCGGGGATATCATTTCCCTTGCCGTGATTGAGAAGCGCCCCGTTCGCTGGGTCGAAGGAGAACAGGTAGCCCTCCTCGCTGCCGCCGTAGAGCTTCCCGGAACGGGCGCGAACGAAGGAGTCGACACGCGCCAAGTACGGTTTCCCCGCCCGGCAGGGAACCGCCGCGTCGAGCCGTTCAATGTCCCCTTCGACCGACAGGCGGAACAGCCGCCCATCCGCTCCGGAGCCGTAGAAATGATTGTCCGCGGCGGCGCAGAGCGCCCGTCCGAAGGACTCCCCCTCGGAGGGCGCGCGCTTCAGTCTTTTCGTTCGGCCGGTTTTTGTGGAGAAGATAAAGAGGCGTCCGCTCTTCTCGCCGATCCCCGCAAGGGTCTTCCGGTCGTGCGAGATCGTCAGGCTGATGACGCCATCATCCCTGAACGGCGCGGGCAGCAGAGTGATCGGGCCGCAGCGATTGCGGTACAGGCCGAGAAAGCCGGTGGTCGTGTCGAAGCGGAAGAGCGGCCCCCCCTTGTCACGCGCCGCCCCGTAAAGCATGGACTCGTGGTCGACCGCAAGCCCCTCCGCCGCCTGCCGCACCCCCTCGATCACTCCGAGCGGGCCGAACATCAAAGGCCGGGGCATCCAGAAGAGGTGCGCGCGTTTGCCGCTGGTCACGCCATACAGCGCGCCCTCCGGCCCGACGGTCAGCGCCGTGACCGCCGCCTCATCCACGGGCAGAACGCCCGGCGCGGGGTAGGCTAGGCCGTACGCGTGAACTGCGCCGCTCAGAATCGAGTGCGACAGCACCGTCATTTCGCGCCGTTGCGCTTCGTATTCCTTGCGATTGTCGAACGTGGCGACCCCGACAATGGAGACCGCTTTTCCGACGAGCTTCTTTGCCATGGGATTCCTTTGGGTTGCGTCCACCCGATCAGACGGACCGGCCGGATAGGATGCTTATAGCTTCTTTGGGTCAATCATAATCATGTTCACAGGTTTCCGGCCGCATTCACCCGCGTATAGACGGCCATCCCTGCCTTTGACGCACCGCCAGTAGCGACGGTCCGCGCCATTGACGTGCAAGAGCCCGAGGTCCTCGCTCCGGCGCTTGCGGATGTCGAACCGGTTGAGATGGCAACCACGCCCGCAGGCGTAGAGCATGCCATCGTCACCGAAGCAGAGCCCTGTGGCCGCCCCGCCGCCGATGGAGCCGAGCGTCTCGACTTCGACCGGTCCCCTGGGCTTCGGCGCAAACCGGAAAATATTGGGGGACATGTAGGCGCTGAAGTAGATGTATCCGTCCGCCCCGAGTTCCCCGTCGCACATCGCGTAGTAGCGCCCGCTGGCGTCCAGTTGCGGCGGGATGCGGGTGGTCAGGTGCTCGACACTCCGCGCTGCCATGTTGATCCGCAGGAAGAAGCCGTACGTGTCCGTGCCGAAGACGCGCCCGGCGCGGTCGGAAATCAGCGCCAGGGTGTACGTTTCCGACACGCGGCCCACGTCGATCCGGTTGCGCCCATCCTTGTCGATGAAGAACATGCGCCCCGTCGGGTAGGTGACCCCCACGCAGCAGCCGGCGGCGTCGTCAATCGCCATCACGCCGACCCCTTCGTTCGGGAACAGCCGCCCGAAGTCGGCAAACTCCTTCGTGCGCGGGTTGATGCGGAAGAAGTGCGCTCCGGTGAAGGACTTCTGCCGGTCGTTCCACATCGCGTGCGCGTTCCACATCGGGTCCCCCAGCGGCGGCGTGCTGCAATGCGTGGCCGCGTAGAGGAAGCCGTCGCGCGACGGGCAAAGGGAGAAGTGAATCTTTCCGTGCGCCGCGTGGCCGTCCTCCGGCAACTCGCCGATCTCCTTCGCCACATCAAGGGTGTGCTGCATCCGGCGGCGGGCCACGTCGTAGGAATGCAGTTGCACCGTGCCGCCCCCCGTCGTCTCGCAGCAGACGGCTACGTGCACCATCCCCTCGAAGTCCGCGGCCATCGCCCACACCGTCTCATGGTCCGGATACGCCGCGAATGTATATCCCTCAACCGCGCGAGACGGAACGCGTTTCTCGTTGTCTTTCTTCGCCACGGCTCTCTCCAAAGAACGGAACTCGAACTTCAGCCCTCGTCCGGACCGTCCGCGTCCGGCGGACTCCCCGTCTCATTCCCCGCCGATGCTCCGCACCGCCTTCGCGTCCAGCCTCATCACGGTTTCCACCATGAGCGACACCGTGTGGTCAAAGTCGCCGGCATCTATGATACCGGCGTGGCAATGAATGTACCGAACCGGCACGCCGATGAAGATGGAAGGGACGCCGCGGGCGTGAAGATGGACCGGGCGGCCGTCGGTGGCCCCCCTTTCGAGCAGGCCGAACTGATGAGGAATCTTTTTCTTTTCCGCGACCCCGACGACGAACTCCCTCAGCCGCCGATGGGCGATCATCCCCCCATCCAGGACGTAGATCATCGGCCCGCCGCCGAGCTTGCCCTGAGACTCTTCCGGCTTGATCCCGGGCACGTCCATGGCAATGCCCGACTCGGCCACGAGGCAGATGTCCGGCTCCACGACGTTCGCGCACGTCTGCCCGCCGCGCGTCCCCACTTCCTCCTGCACCGTGCCCACGCCGTAGACGGCGTTCGGGTGACGCCTGCCTTGCAGCGCCTTGAGCACTTCGATGAACAGCGCGCAGCCGACGCGGTCATCCCACGCTTTCGCAACCAGCAGTTGCCAGTTCTTCAGCGTGCCGAAGGGGGATTCCGGCGCGATGGGATCGCCGACCCGGATTCCCATCTGCTCCGTCGCTTCCTTCTTGTCCTTCGCCCCCACGTCGATGAACATATCCTCTTTCTTGACGACCTTCGCCTGCTCCTCCGCCGTCAGGAAGTGCGGCGGCTTGGAACCGATGAGACCCGGCACATCCCCTTTGCTGCCGCGAATCACCACCCGCTGCGAAAGCAGCACCTGGTCCGGCCACCCCCCCAATTGCGAGAACTTGATGAAGCCCTGGTCAGTGATGAACTTCACCATAAAGCCGATCTCATCCATGTGGCCGGGGATCATGATCCTCGGCCCCCCCTTCACCCCTTCCTTCTTGCAGACGATGCTGCCCAACCGGTCGTATTCGATCTTCGTCCCGGACGGAAGGTGCTTCTTGATGACGGACTGAATCTCCTCCTCGAAGCCCGACACGCCGTGCGCTTCCGTCAACTCCTTCAGCATCGCCAACGTGGTTTTGTTCATCGTTCAGCCGCTCCAGAGAGGGTCAGGGAATGTTTTCCAGGTCCGACAGGCAGAGTGATGAAATGCGCGTCCGCCTGGAGTGAATGGAGCTTCCTGCGCCCATCCACCTTGACGGCCGGGTTCGAGATGCCGAGCCGGGGCAGGGATAGCACCCCGGCAACGCCGGAAGGCAGTTCAACCTCCATCGAGAACCTGCGTCCGTTGCGCCGCCATGAAGCCGAAACGTCGCCCCTGGGCGTGGGCACACGCCCGCACGCCCATGCGAGCCTCCCGGGGTGCGGTTTGACACTCACCCTCGCGAAGCCGGGGGCCAGCGGACGAACCCCCAGCACGCGCGCCGACAACTGGTACGTCGGCGTGCTCGTCCACGCATGGCTGTAGTCCCCCCAATCCCAGTTCTCCTTCCAACTGCTTTCATGTTCTTCCAGCAGGCGGTTCCAGCGGCGAACCAGGCGCGGCCAGAGCCGATTGTAGAGACCGGATATCTCGAGGGCGTCGAAGAGATAGTGCATGAAATACGGCTGCATTGGCGGCAGCGACGTATCCTCCAGCGCGCGCAGGAGAATTTCCGCCCGCCGCTCCTTCGGCGCGATCTCGCAGGCGACCGCCAGCGCGTTGGTGTGCGCACTGTAGAATATCTTATCGGGGTCCGGCGGCAGCCAGTCGTGAGGCGGCGTGCTGCCCCGGTGCGGGCGGCCATCGCAGTACAATCCGCGCCGGGGGGTCCACAACTCGCGCTGGAAGGCTTTGGTGACGGCGCCCGCCCGCCCTTCGAACTCCGCCGCGCGCGCTTCGTCGCCCAGAGCGCGCGCAAGAGCGGCAGCGTCGCGCAGCGCATCCACATAGAACGCGCTCAGGTACCCCTGCCCGATGGAGCATGGGGGATGGTGCAGCGCGAAGGGGCCGGAGGCGACCCAGTCCATGAACATGTAGTTGGGCGCACCCGTCAGGAGGCCGCCAGGACCGCGATAGGACTCGAACCGCTTCAACAGCGCCGCCACCACGGGCATCAATTCGCGGGGCAGGGAAAGGTCGCCGGTGTATTGGTAGTATTCCGCCAGCATCCGCACCCAAAGCAGGCTGTAGCTGGTGTGGAACATGATGCCATTCTTCCGTTCGAGCTGCCACGCCGTGCGCTGCAGGTCGAGCCGCGCCAGCCGACCCTCGCCGAAGGCGTAGTAGCTAACGAGCGTCTCGATGCGATAGTCCCCCGTGCAGCCGAGCGGCTCCTGGTGGATGGGGGAGTCGAGGTGGTAGGACTGCATGCACAACTGTGTCGTCCAGCGCCCTACCTTCCAGATGCGGTCCAATGACTTGTCGGAACACTCAAAAACGCCGCGGTACCGGACTGGAAAGGATGAGAAAGAGCAGCGCGCGTCATGTATCTCGACCGGGCCGTCGAGTCGGTCGAGCGTGATCTTCAGGTACTGAAATCCTTCCAGGCGCGGGCACTCAAACCGCTGCAGCCCGTCGCGCAGAACGTACGTTTCGGCGCGATGCGTTCGCCCGGGAACTTCCTCGTACCCCACCGTCATGCGCGCATTCTCGATCCCGCGAACGGTGAACTGCGCGTATCCGGCGATTTCTTTGCCGAAGTCCAACCAAAATGTCACCGGCGCGCCGGGAAGGATGGTTGTGGGATGAGCGCCCGACATCATCCCCTTGGGCTGACGGATGCGACGGCTGATCTCAGGGAATGGAGTAACGATCCGCTGCGCGCGAATCGTGGCCTCCATGAGCGGAGGAATGTCGCGCGCAACAAGGTGCCACCGGCGCGCCACTCCCGGTTTCAGCACAGACGCCTTGGGCCATGCCGCATCACGAAAGCCAGGCTCGGACCAGCCAACCGGTTCGCACGCGAGGTAAAACAAATCGGGTGCGCCGTTGACGGCACTGCGCGTCCCGCGCCAGGAGCCATCGCTTCGGAGACGCGAGCGGCGTCCGTTGGCCAAGGTGATCTCCGCCTCGAACAGCAGCCCCCCTCGCCCCGTCGAATAATCCGCTTGGACGTTTCCTTGAAGCGCGACCTCCACGGCAATAGCGTTCGGCCCCTTTCGAAACAGCGGCGTCAAGTCGTAAGACTCATAAAACCAACGCGTTGCGGCTTCGCGGTCGCCGTAATCTCCCCCCACCTCCGTCGGCCCGCGCCCTGCCAATTGCCCGTTGATGAACAGCCGGTACTTCACATCCGCACTGATCCGCGCCTTCACAGCGCGAGGCGCAAATGGCAGATTCACTTCGCGGCGAAACAACGCGACCGTATGCGCATGCGCCGCCCGCGCTTTATCGCAGTACCATGTGTTCGGCGATGTCTGGTGATCGGGGAAGTTCTTCGCGTTCAACCAGATCCACCGCGCGGTCCAGGGAGGGGCCACCGCGCTGCCGGCAGCGGACCCCCGCGCGGATGATTGAACGCCCTCGCCCCCTGCGACCGGCGCATTCCTTCCGGCGTGGAGAATCGGACCATAGTGTACAGTGTCGCCCATCTTCCCTCACATCCAGCGCCACGCATTCCCGTTGTCGTGATACTCAAATGTTACGTCCGGATGGCTTGCCGCCAGCAACTCCATGAACTTCCTGAAGCCGGGAATCTCGCTGGATTCGTGGCTGGTCTCGATCATCGGCACATCGCTTTCGCCGGAGAAGCGGAACCCGTAGCTATCCGCCTCGCCGGCGATCAGCACGTCGCATCCCTGGCCGAGGGCCCATGCCTGGTATCCCACGTTGGTGTACAACCCCAGGCCGCCCCAGGGCATGCCGACGCGATGCACGACCCGGTCGAGGTCCTTCTCTTTGCAGGAGACACGCACATGGCCCAACCCGGAGATGGACTTCACCCGCTCCACGAGCGCGCGCAGCGAGACGGGCTCAATCTCGTAGACCTTGCGCAGGCCTTCACCCGACACGCTGCCGCCGAGTCCCAGCCGTTCCGCCGCATCGTCGAAGATGCTGATGATATCCGCGCTGCCGTGGATGCGCAGGACGGTCAAGCGCGCGCGGACAATGATCTCATTGCGTTGCCGGTTCGTCGTCCACGCCAGCCAGTCCGGCGTTTCTCCCGGATTCAGCCGGACGTTGTACGGATAGAACAAGCTCTCATGGACGATCGCCAAGTCCGCCTTCATCTTCTCCGCATGCAGAAGCGCCTCGCGGGTGCCCATCCAGGCGACGAGCGCCTGCCGCACCGGGGTTTCCTCGGAGCCGATCTGCAGCCCCTCGTCCCCGCTGTCCTTGGGCAACGGCCGGCCACTCAGCCGCTCGACGGTCGCCATAATGTCCGCTGCGCGCGTCTGATCAGACATACGATGTCCTACTTGGCCACGGGCTGGGAACGCACGCTCATATCGTCAATCCAGACGTGCCCGGCCTTGGCATAGGTTTGAACGTAGAAAATCCCGAAGCACGCCCCGGCCGGCGCCTGGGCACTGGTTTCGAAGAACCTCCAGTCGAAATCGGTCTTCGTGTAATTCTCCTTGATCAGGCTGGCCGTCAAAGCGACCCCCTTGTCGTCTTTGAGTTGTTCGCGATTTTTATCCAGCCACATGACTTCGGAAACGCAACTGATGCTCGGCTCGGTCCCCAGCGCCTTGCCCCAGAAGCTGACCGTGTAAGTCCTGCCCGCTTCCACACGCAGGTCCATGACGCTGAAATTCACAGGGCTGTTGTCTGCACTCGGGTTCAATCGCAGCGAATTCTTTCCGGCGTGGAACACGGTCGTGTCCAGGGACATGGACTCCGGCCTGAAATAGATCAGTTTGTCCGGCACACCCGCCGCGTTGGCTTCCTCAAATCCGCCGTTCGGGAAGATGTCGCCATGGTCGGGAACGTTCGCCGCCGCCGGGGCCGCCGCGGTGCTCTTCCCCTTCACGTCAAACGTTATCCAGTACTTCGTCGCAAGCTTATGCTTCCGGTCCATCTCCGGCTTCTTCACGATATACCCCTGGTCATCCACGGCAACTTGCGTCAGGAAGATTCCGTCGCCGGTCACTTCCCAGACCACGCGCCCCACCGGCTTGGCCGACGCGTCGAAGTCCGCGGCCGGAATGAACCGCGCCGGAACAGCGTCCGCCATCGTGCCGTCGTCGTTGACCGCGTACACAATGACGGAGGCCGGGTCGAACGTGCCGGTCAACTTCAGGCGATCCATCTCCTTCTTGAAGTCGACCGTCGCCTCGTTATAGTACGTCCAGTACTGCCGGACGGCCGTCGTTTCAACGACGTTCTTCGGCGCCACCGTCTCGTCCGCCGCCAGGGACATCGCGGCCACCGCCCCGGCGATCACCAAAGCTGAGACAATCGCATGAATCCTTCTCACGGCACGTTCCTCCCTTGTAAAATGCAGATGACGAACACAATCTATCACGACATGGACAGAGTATCCAGTTGCCGAGCCTGCCAGCAGGCTGCTAAAGAACCCGGTCTGCGCCCAAGATTCACGCGGGCTAAAGCCCACGCTACACGATTTGCCTTTGGCCTTGCGCTGCGCGTGTAGCCTGGGCTTTAGCCCGGGCGGTTCCTTAGCAGCCTGCTAGGCCATCCCGGCCCGGTACTCGCGCATGAACTCCGTGAAGCCCTCCCCGCGCGGGAGGAGTTCCAGCGCCTCCACCCCCGCCTTCGGGCGCAGCAGCGAGCAGCACTCATAGAGGTTGAACCCGCTGTGCCCCGTCGCCCGGGCGTAGTCGAACATCCGCCGATGTTCTTCACGCCATCCCCACGAGCCAAACCCCACGGGGCCGCATGACGGGACCATATAGATGGGAATTCCGCGCGGACCCGCCAGCGCTCGCACTTCATCCCAGAAAGTCCCCTCGTAGACCCCCCCTTTGTTGCTGATTTCATCCACATAACCGCGTTCGATCCAGGCGCGCCAATCCCAGTGCGTATTCATCAACGTCATGCGGCCCTCCGCCGGTTCCCCCTGGCATGGGGAGAGGTGCATGCGGCACTTCCGTTTCGCCGCATGGATCGCCGCGCTGGCCTCGCGCAGAAATTCCGTGTAATACTCTCCGCGCAGCCGCCGCCACGCGGCGATATCGAACTCCGCCGAGCGAATATCCACTCCATAGCGACGCTTGAACTCTTCGACGACCGGTTCGTTATAGCCGTATTGCCTCCACTCCAAGGTGTGGTTGTGGTTCTGTACCCGGAAATCGATTCCATCCACCCCGCGCCGGAGCATGTCGCGCACGCTGTCCATCCAGATGCCCCGCACCTCCGGATACGCCGCCTCCGGCGCCCCCGCCAGGCACGGATTCTTCCCCTTCGCAAACGCCATCAGCTTTCGGTCGAATCCGAAGGTGAAGTAATCCTCAATGCCGTCCGCCCCCGCGTTCAAGGACATCACCAGCGTGCTGTTCAGGTCGTCATACCGCAGCGAGACATGCGCCAGGTCCGTTGAGTTGAGGGGCCCGGTGAAGGGCTGACCGTCCTCAAATGTGAAATTACTCAGCGGGTTCGCCTCAAGACCATAGGAGAAGGAAATCCTCTCCCCCCTGTCATCCAGAAGTTCCGCCAGGGCATAGAGCCGGTTGATCAGACGCGCACGGCCCCCCGCGGAGACCGTGAGCGCCACGAAGGGGGCGTCGATATCGATCCCCTCGATGGCGATCACCTGCACGCGCTCGACCGGGCCGCTCATTGTGACGCCGCGGCAATCGTATTGCGGCCTCTGCCGCGCCTCGCTCCGCTCGGTGATCCGGCACGGGCCGGTGTAGGGCGCATAGGACTGGTTGTCCCGGCTGACCCAGATTCTGATCGCCTTGGGGTCCAGACCGGTCGGCTCGTTGTTGACGTGGTAGAGTTTGATCGACCGAATCTTCCGCTCGCGAAGGTCGTCTGCCGACGCGCCGGCTCTGCGCTGAATGAGCATATCCGTCCGCTCGCGCAAGGCCTTGGCCAGGATCGGCGACCATCCGTCCACCAGTTTCACGCGGCCATGCTTGGCCGCTTCGGAACTATTGAAAGGATAGACCTCGAGAAAGGAGTAGCCCATTTCGTAAGGCTTCAGGAGGCCGTACACCTCCATGCCGCGGGCGTGCCCCTGCTTGATGAGGTAATCGAGCGGATTGCCCACTCGCTCGAAGGTTCCCTTGACCGCAGCGGCATATCCTTTCGCAACGCGATCCAGGGAGGAACCGGCGTCCTCCCAGAATCCCCCCCCGGGGGAGTAATCGTAATAGATATAGTCGATCCGCCGGACCCCCCAGGACTCAAAGTGGTCGAGCATGCTGTCGAAATGTCCCTTGCCGAACGGGACGCCCGGCATGAGGTCATCTACGAAGTCCACCGTCACCTGAAATTGGAACGCCTCCCTGGCGGAGGCGCTTGGGGCAGGCTCGTGCGGCTCGACTTCGACGCTCATGGTGTGGATCAACGGGTCGCCCCATATCCTCAGCGTCAACCCGCAGAACCCTCCCGGAATGCGCCGGTCGCTCCACGAGATGAAGGGCTTCCCATCCACCTCCAGCGTCGCCCGTCCGGGCGCGATGAGATAGTCGAACCGCTGCCGCCAGCCGGGGCGAAGCCCCTCCGAGAGGCGCGCCACGCGCCCACCCCCCTCTTCGGCGATGGCGGACTCGACGGACTGGTTGCCGCCGAAGGCGAGGGCGAGGCCGGAGGTATCCAGAGAATGCGCCCCCTCGCTCTTGAACGTCGCCTCGAAAGACAGGCGCGCGGACTTGAAGCGAACGAAGGGGAGGCGGATCGGGAAGGAGAGGCGGCCGTTGGGGAACTGCCGCCCGTCGCTGCGGCGTTCGCCGAGCGGGTTCTCCCCGCCCAGCGCGCCGTCAAGCGATTCCTGCGAGAAATCCTGCGAGATGAGAAACGAGGCCATGCGGATCCCCTACCTCTTCGTATCGGCTGGGATGCTGCCGAAGTAGAGGTCGCCGAAGGCGGCCGGGTCCGTGAAAGTGCCGCCCTGCAGGTTCGGCGACCAGAGGAACAACTCGTGGTCCGTATATAGGTCGTACTTGGGGCTCCAAGTGCCCTTGTGGCGCTCCCGGCCCAGGTTCCCGCGCCACCGCGTCCCGTCCGCCGGAGTCGTGACGCCGAGTTGATCAAAGGGGAACGCAATCTCCATTGTCCACTTCTTTGCGGCGGGGTCAATCTTATAGGCGGACTGGAACTTCGGATTCCAACTGATGTCCGCGTCGCCGGAAAGGTTCAGGGGGTTGAGCGGGTCGTCGATGTAGCCGTAGCGCCCCTCCCAACGCCCTTCCTTGCTCGGGTTGAGGCATATCTGCATATGCTTCTGGCCATTGCCGTCGGGGGCGAGGAAGACCTCAACGCATTCGGTGCCCCAGACTTTCCCATCGTGGCCGAAATCTTTGACCACCATCTCGTCAATCCGCGGCTCGGCGCATTCGAAGGCGACGTAGAGGTTCTTGTCATCGTACCCCAGGCGCACGCGCGCTGAGGCCTCCGTCTTGCGGAGGGTCGGCTCCGGCATGTCATTCCATGGAACGTCCTTCCAGGCCGGCTTATCCACATTGCCGTCGATCACCGGCGCTTCCTTCAGCCGCGTCACCACGGCCTTCGCCCGAGTCTTGCCCGGAAGGATTCCATTCTTGAGCAGCTTGTCGAAGTCCCACGTAAAGGGGGACGTCAGTGTGGCGATATTCGTCTTCAGCAACCCCCACGACACGTTGTCCGATATCCAGGGGTCGGCGCACGGGAAGTAGTCCCGAACGAAGACCGGCTCCTTGACGGGCAGCGTCTTGAGATTGTCGACATAGTCATGGTAAGCCTTCACGGCGTCACCCACCTGCGCCAGGTTGCTCAGCGTCGGGTTGATCTCGTACGCCTGGTACAGATGATAAACTCGGGCAATCCCCGCGAAGTGGTCATAGGAAATCTGGGAAACATGCACCATATTCGTTGCATGCACGTCCCCTTCCGCCTGCTTCTTTGCCAGCGTCAGCATATTCCCCATCTGCTCCAGCGCCTCGGGAGTGTAAACGGCCGTGAAGTCGTCGGGGCCGTCTTTCGGGCCGTAGCTGCTCCGCTGGTACATGTCGATGCGCGTGTAGAGCAGGTCAAAGTATTGCCGCATGGTCTCGCCGGCTTTGCCGAAGGTGAGACGGCAGTACTCACTGAGCAGCGTCCGCCAGTCCTGCGTCGGGTCGGTCGCAATGCGGCCGATGGTGTAGTACGTCGGCCCCTCGGCGCCCCAGTTCTCCCCGCCGCCGCAGAAATAGATTCCCTTGACGTTGTGGGAGAGCAACCGGCGCAGTTGCTCGCTGGCCTTCGCCGGCGTGAACTTGGGAGCCATCCCCACGTCCTGGTAGGTCCCCATGTAGTAGACATACACCGTAATCCCGCCGGGAGCGACCGGCTGCCATTCGATCAATTCCGGCTCGTGGCCCCCGGCGGCCTCGATCATCGTGTTGGGCGGATACGCCTTGAAACGTTTGGAAGGCGTGTACGTCGGCCCATAGACCAGCAGGTGAACGAAGCGGTCCGGGTATTTCGCATACGCGGCCTCGATGACCTTCTTCTGCGTCAGGTGGACTTGCTCGTTGGCCTCATCCCCCTTGCCCATCGCCTGACACGCCGGGCATTCGCACGCCGTCCAGCCATCCGGCTGGCCGAGCGCCACGATGTCATATCCTTCGTCGAACTTCTTGAGGGTGTATTCCGTAATCATCCGCAGCACGTCGGGGTTGGAGGCGCAGAGCAGTTTGTCCTCGCCGCGCGGCTCGATACGCACTCCCCCCTGCATGCGAAAATACTCCGGGTGCGTCTTGTAGAGCGACGTCGGCACCGCCACATCCCATGTGTGCCCCCCCTGGGAATAGAGCTTCACCGCCTTGCGGAAACTGTTCGCCATGGACCAGTCGCCGAGAGTGTACATCCGGCCATGGACGTACATGAATGGAGGCTGGTACGTCACATTCAGGTCATCGGCGACGCTGATGGTCTTCAGTTGTGGAACGTAGGTCCCCGCCGGAGTCGGCTGCAGCCAGCGGAATCCCAGGCGATCCAATAATCCGAACGCCGCGCGAATGGATCCCTGCGCGCCCGCGCGTATGTTCTCCTGAATGAAAGAGGTGTCCCGGCCGAAGAGGTACAGGTTCCCCCCCTTCACCACGAGGCGGTACCCATCGAATTTGAGCCCCTCCGCGTTGATTCCCGCCTCCTTGGCCATATTCGTCGCGCCCACGGAGACTATCGTCCCCTGCGGCCTCTTGGACTCCGCAACGACGGGAAGTTCCGCACCGGAGGACTGCTTGAAGTAGCGAACGAGCGTCTGCGCCCCGTCCTGCTCTATGACCGTCGCCTTGTCAGGGATCACGATGGCGCTGACCGGCTTCCCCTCCTTGATGAGGTCCAACCCGAACGCGCGCCCTTGGAAAAGCAGGGGAATCGCCAGTACAAGTGACACAGCCAGACGCTTCATAGCCATTTCTCCAATCCTGGGGGGGATGACGAGAGGGGAGCGAATCGACGCCGTTCAATTTGCCTTACAAACGCCCGGTCGCCCGACCCCGCCATGTTAGCGGGGTCGGGTGCCGTGCGCATAACACCATCGCTTATAGTAGTCGCCGCCTCAGCAAGGGCCGATTACGGCACATCAATTCCTGCTGCCTGATCAAAGAGCGTCCAGACCTGCTGCGCGCAAAGGTAGCCGTTGCCCACGTCCCAACCTTCGGCACGATCCACGTTCGCATTTGTGAGGGCCAGCATGTACCAGTGACGATAGTTCGGATAGGCAACTCCTCCATACAAGCAGTTAGAGCCGCCTCCGTAAATGTACTGGATGGTCTTCTGCGCATCACCGTACCACTTGGCGTGGTAATCACCATAGAGGATGTTGTAGCCATCCTGGTGATGGAAACGAACCGCGCCGCCTTTGATCGGTTCCCACCCATACATGTTGGCGACCGTGTCCAGGACGATCGCGCGCCCTCCGAGAATCTTCTGGGTCTTGAAGGGAGGCACGCCCGACTTCACCTGCAGGGCCGGCTTCACGCCGGGCCAGTAGTACGGCGTGCCGGGAGACCAAACGGTATCCACCAGCGCCGGAACGCCGCGATAATCGTAGGAGCAGAACACGTCAGTTTCCTGGGGATTGGTTGTTCCCCAGGGCATGAACGAGTTCACGTCGTTTGGCGATTCGAGGTGCGCGCCATCCGCCCCGCCCGCCCGTTTCCACACGTCCGGGTAGAACCAGGCATTAAAGAGATCCCCCCCAGGCGGGTTACTCGGCAACTTCCATGCGCCTTGCATGGAAGGACAAAGCAGTGACTTCCCGTCGGGCAGCGAACCGGCTGTCAGCAACATGCCTAATCCGCTGGCAATCATGCTGAACTTCCCGGCGGCAGGCACGTCGCCCACCAGCGCCATGTTGTAGGTAGTGGTATTGTTGCCGTCATAACAGGAACGCGATGCGATCGTACAGCCGCGCCCGATCACGGGCTCACCGCCAGCGGCGGGATTGGCGCTCAGGTACTGCACGACGGTTCGGTTGTTCCTTGTGACCACAGCCACGGCATTTGTCGCCGTCACTTTGTCGGTGTATCCGGCCCAACTCGGGTAGTACTGACCGTAATCGCTGATGTACATTTCCAGCGCCACACCGATCTGCTTGAGATTGTTCATGCACGCCGTGCGCCGCGCCTTTTCACGCGCCGCTGCCAGCGCGGGCAGAAGCATTCCGGCCAGAATCGCGATAATCGCAATAACGACTAGCAGTTCTATGAGCGTAAAGGCCCCCGCAAGCTGCCTGATATAGCGTCCTATCATTACCTTCTCCTTTTCTGCCAGCCCCAACCAAGTCGAATGGCTCTGTCAACGTGTACGGCTGCGCCATGGCGTGAAGGCGATCCGCCTCCTTTCTACAAGACTGCGCTTACGCGGTCTCGCGGTCCACAAAATCCATGCTGATCTTGACCCGCGCCGGCGGGTTCGACGGATTCTCAATGCGCGCCAGAAGTTCCTGGACCGTGGCCCGCCCGATGGCGAGCCGGTCCACCGACCATGTGCTCGGCGGAACCGCCGCTTGCTTATTGCATTCCAAGTCGAAACAGCCGGTAACGCCGATGTCCTTGCCAAGCCGGAGGTTCGTCTTGCCAATGGCGTTGATCAAGTAGATGGCCAGCCGGTCGCCCGACACCATGATACCCGTCGGTTTCCAGTTCGCCGGTTTCCGCCGCGGAAGGTTATAACCTTCCGGCTCCTCCTCCAGACCGGAGGGAATCGAGCTCTTCGGAAAGAACTCGGTCATCTCAAGGCCCGCCGACGACGCTGACGCGGCGAAGACACGATGCATCTCGATCGCGGGCGCGGAACGCGCGTATTCTTCCTCGTTCAACTCTACTTCGTCGGGCATCGTCGGCCAGAAGGCCACGCGTTCGTATCCGTGCTCGCGGAACAGGGCGACGGTTCGCTCCACGGTTCGCGCGTAGTCGGGGGATACGGCGGAAATCTGAAGGGAGGACTCTATGCGGTTGAACATGACGGCGGGGAGGTTCGCCTGGGAAATGCGCCGGAGCACGGAAAGCGGCGTCTTCCCGTCGAGTATAATTCCACAAATGGCGTTGGCTTCCACCAGGTCGAGCATCCGCTGTTCATAGTCCGTCTCGTCCAGACAGTGATAGATGAAGCGGAAGTGATGCCTGGAGATTTCGTCCCGAATACCCTGGATGATATCCAAGCCGAAGTTGTCGACCTCATTTCGCGAACTGTGCGAGCGCAGGAGGCAGCCGATCGTCGTCCGGTCCAGCCCGGCGTTTGGACGGCTGCGCACCACGATGGTCCCTTTGCGCCGCCCGTTGGTTGAAACCAGCCCTTCTTCGGAGAGCAGGCGCATGCTGCGGAATGCCGTCAGTTGGCTTACCTTGTGGCTGTTGGCGAGTTCGACGACGGTGGGAAGTTTGAACCCGACCGGGAAATCCCCGTTCAGGATCTGTTCTCTGAGGATGCCGGCCAACTGCTGGTACTTCGGCGCGGCTCCAGCCTCTCTTGTCAATTGCCTTGCCATTTACCGGACGCACCCTCAAAAACGGTGAACTTGCATTACGTTATACAATTCAATTATAATGCATATCAAGCAATTGTCAAGTGCATTCTTTCCCCTGTTGTAAGGAACCTGATATGACTTGGCGAAGCATGATGATGGCGTGCACTCTCACGGCAACGTGCGTCGTTACTGCTTATGCAGCAGACACTAATGGAGCGCCACAAACGGCTTCTTCAGCCGAAGGGCTCTTTGTGGACGTTACGGCAGTCCGCCAGTCCTGGCCTACACTCGGGGACGCGTGGGTCAACTTCAAGCGGGAAATGGAGCGTCAGAAGATCACCGGCGCTCTCGATGTGAACTCCATCCGCGTCTGCCCTGTTAGCGACGCCGGGGTCGTTTCAACTGAGGCCGCGCAGTCGCGCTTCGTCCCAATCACCGGGTTCAATGAATCCGCCAACCCGGTGGGCCGCGTGATCTGGCAAGTCGCC
Organism: uncultured Planctomycetota bacterium; assembly: GCA_903901045.1. Taxonomy (GTDB): domain Bacteria; phylum Planctomycetota; class Brocadiia; order CAIUPP01; family CAIUPP01; genus CAIUPP01. Next base: position 129,691 of record CAIUPP010000060.1, on the reverse strand, counting down.
GGAGATGGCATTCCCTTCACGGACATCGCCGTGGATGATCAGGGATACGTCATCCTGAAATCCACCAAGGCGCGGCAACACCTATTCCAATCCAAGTACCGGGTGTTCTTCGGACTGAAAGGAAAAGCGGCGCAGGCGACCGCGGCAAACAACAGCCTGCCGGACCACGGGGAGTTCTTCCCGAACGGCGGCTTCGAGGAAACCAGCAAGGCCGGGGTGCCCGACCAACTCTTTTATTTCAACCCGGCCTACATGTCTCTGGATACCGAGGTCGTGCATTCCGGAAAGAATTCGCTCCGCCTTAACCCGCACCGAGAGGATAAGGGGGGCACCGTGAACATCACGGTATTGGACCTGCGCGTGGAGGGGGGCAGGAACTATATCTTCAGTTTCTGGTCGCGCGCCCAGGGGACGGACACGAACTGCGTCAGCACCAGTTCAATCTATTGGTTCGACCGCAACCGCGAACCGATCAAAGACGAGACCGGCCGCCAGCTCGAATCCAGCGTCATGAATCCCCAGGGGTACATGACCACGGACTATACTTGGCAGTGTTTCGAGAATATCATCGAAGCGCCGAAGAATGCCTGTTTCGCCGCCTACTCCACGCAGACCTATACGCTTGTCGGGCACGTCTGGCTCGACGATATGAGCGCGCGCGTGCAGGTGCTTTCGGACGATCCGATTGAAGCGGAGCGGATGAAGATTGAAACCACCAGCTACCGTGAGCTGGCGCAAATGTTGGACGTCAGCGGCGAGGTTGTCACGCCGCACATGGAGTGGGCTAAACCTTACGCGGCCGGAAAGATCAAGACGCTCTACCTGGCATTCCTCCGCAAGGACACCGATGCCACGGCCCGTTTCGCCCCGGAATTCGCGCAGCGATTGGATATGGACTATACGTTCATGCCAATCCTGAAGCACCGCATTCCCGGTCAGTCCGTCTGGTCCACGGACTTCACGGACGACCTGGAACCCTACACCCTCGCGCTGCTGAAGCAGAAGCTTCAAACGAAATACGACCTGATCGTTGTGGACCGGCTGGACTTCAAAGGGGTGCAGAAGGAGTTCGTCGATCCGTTGCTGGCGGCCGCGGCGAACGGCGCGGGGATACTGTTCCTGGACTGCACCAACCTCCCCCCTGCCGTCCAAGCCGCCATGGCGAAGAAAGTCGACCTCCCCGCCAACTTCTCGGTGATGCCCGAGCTGAACGGGACGGTTGCATCCATGGCGTCGCAGTTCTGCCAGTTGGCCACCTACGAAAAGGGCCGGCTCGCCGTCATGCCGCGCGTGGAAACCTTCTTCCCCTGCGTGCCCGACGGCCAGGTGATCTTCTTCACCGTCGATCTTAACGCGACTCAGTTTCCGGGCTGGGAGTACCAGCACATCCCCTGGATCAAGACGATGCTCTGGCTGACGGGCAAACCAGTCCCCGTCCGCATCGCGGGCGCGGCGGTCGCGAAGGATAAGTTAAATCTCACGCTGGATGCGACGCCCCCCGCCGGCTCGGTTCTGGAACTGGCGCTGCGCGATTCCTTCGGCCGCAGGCAGGACCCCGTGCGAACGAACGTCCCCCCCGACGCGGGCAAGTCGCTCACTGTATCGCTCCCCAAACTGCCGCGGGGTAAACACATCGCCGAATACCGTCTGCTCGACGCGGCAGGAAAGGTGATGGATTTCGGCGCGACGAATTTCTTCTACGCAGGACCGTGCAGTATCGACAAACTCGCCCTGGACAAGCGCACGTACCGCCATGGTGAGCCGATCAAGCTTCAGGCGAGTTTCTCCGAAGTCCCCACCGGGTCGAATTTCGTCCTGGAGGTGTGGGACACCCTCGGCCGCCTAGTTCTGCGCCAGTCCATCCCCCTGACGCCCGCACAGGGCAATGTCAAAATGGAATTCAGCGTGCCGGAACCGTTGACGATCACCCACCGCGCTTTCGTCAAAGTCGTTCAAGACAGCACGCCTGTTGCGGAGGCGATGACCGAATTCTCCACGCCGGACAATTATCCTTCGAATGACGAAATCACCGCCTGCCTTTGGCCGGGCGGAGCGTATTTCGCGCCGGGCGGGTTGATGGCGTTCAGGAACGCCGGGTTTGACGAAGTCATGGTGAGCGCCAGCCGATTGGATGTCGCCACGGACGCGCTCGTCCACGCCAACCTGCGCCCCATCGGCTATGACCTGGATATGGGACCGTTGAATCACAAGGGGGTAGGCCAGTACTCTGGCAACGATACAATCCGCGACCCCTGTTTCTCCAACCCCGCCTTCTGGAAACACGCGGAAGAGAGCGCCCGCACGCTCGCGCCGAAACTCCTCTACTACGGCGCGCGCGACTGCCTCCTGTCGGACGAGCTGGAAATCGGCCCCTGCGTCTGTTTCTGCCCCTACTGCCTCGCGCGTTTCCGCGAGAGCCTCAAGACAATCTACCCCAGCCTTGATGCGCTCAACGCGGAGTGGGGCACGACGTTTAAGAACTGGGAGGAGGTCAAGCCTTACACCCTCAAGGAAACCCAGGAGAAGAAGGCCAAGCTCGCCTCATGGCTCGATCACCGCATGTTCATGACCCAGGTCTTCGCCGAGATGATCGGACACGTCAAGGCGATCTATCGGCCGGTGTTCCCCGAAATTCACGCCGGCCTCTCCGGCACACAGGTGCCGAACTACTCCTACAACTGGACGGAGTTCCTGAAGTACGCGGACTTCAACGGCACGTATGGAGGCATCCAGGATGACCTGATCCGCTCCTTCAAGCAGCCCGGCATGCGCAACGGACAATGGGCAGGCGGATACGCTTATCCCTGGGACCATGCGGAAAAATACGAGCGCGTCGCGCCATGGGACGGCCTCTTCGCGGGCCGCTGCTGCTACGATTTCTTCCACGGCAGTTCCTGCTGGGGATCGCGCGGCGATCTGCGGATGAACTCCAACACGCAGATGGCGCTGGAAGAACTTGCCGTCATACGCGGCGGCATCGACAAGCTGATCCTCTCCACGCCGGCGCACAAGGATGGTGTCGCGATGCACTATTCCCACCCCAGCCTATTCGCCGGCATCGCCACGGACAACGAGCGGGCATGGCGGCTGGGACTGGATTCCTGGAAGTACCTTCTGGATGACCTCGGCTTGGGCTTCACCTTCGTCTCCGCCGGGCAAATCGAGAAGGGGCAGCTTCAGTATCCTGAATACAAGGTCATCATACTGCCCGTCTCCTTCTGCCTCTCGACAAGAGAAGTCGCCGGGTTGACGGAGTTCGCGCGCAGCGGCGGGACGGTCATCGCGGACTACGCCCCCGGTTTCTTCAATGAGCACGGGAACCCGTTCACCGCCCCGGAATTGTCCAAGCTCTTCGGCATTGAACGCACGGGAACGGCCATCCAGAACGCCGCCGGGGAGTTGGCGATATCCGAAACTCCGAGCCTGGGGTTGAAGGCGCGCGCGATCCCGTTGCGTTACGCCGAAGAGGGATTGCGCCTGACGACCGGCAAAGCCTGCGCAACCTTCGGCGGGAAACCGGCCCTCATCCTCAACGAAGTCGGCAAGGGCAAGACGCTGCTTCTGAACTGCGTGATGCATGAGTATGCGAAGACCGAGATGCTCGGTGGCGGCGAAACGCAGTTGGTCGGGCGCGGAGATCCCGCGCTCACCGGCCCGATGCGTGAGATGGTCGCAGGCATCCTGGCCGCCAACGGCATTCGCCCGCCGGTCAAGGTGACGATGAAGAACGGCGCTAATTTTCAGCCGCTGATGAACACTCACATTTATGACGCCGGCGCCTTGCGCTATGTGGGTTTCCTAAAAGTTAATTCCGACTCCAAGCCAATCCTGCCGGAGGAACGCATCCCCGTCGTGGTGGATTTCGGCCAGGTGAGTCACGTCTATGACGTGAAGGCCGGCAAGTACCTTGGGAACGTCCAGAAGATAGACACGGTGATCGCCCCATCCATCGGCCAGCTCTTCGCGCTGCTGCCGTACAAGGTGCAGTCGGTGGCCGTCACTTGTCCGGAAGCCGTTCGCGGCGAGAAGCTGACCGCCTCCATCGCTGTGAACGCGCAGGGAGACGTGGGCAGGCATGTGGCCACCGTCCGCTTCTACGCCCCGGATGGCCACGAGTTGGCCCCCTACCGGACGAAGGTGATTCTGGAGAAGGGCCGGGGAAGCATCGCGATTCGCACGGCTCTCAATGACCCCGCGGGCGCCTGGAAGGTGCAGGCGACGGATATCGCCAGCGGTGTGATTGGGGAAACGGTCGCAACGGTTAAGTAGCCTTCATCCGGCCGGACAAAGGCTGGAAACAGTTCAAGCCTTCACGGTATTCAATGACCGTGAAGGCCTGATTCATTTGCCGGCTTGCGCAAATTGCCCAAAGGCCGTCACGCGCGCGGCACAATCACGCCGCTGGAACTGGCCAGCAGAATTTCATACCCGTAGTGACTTGCCGTCGGGTTCCTTGCGAAGAGGAACTGCCCCTGCCGCCAGTGGCAGCGAGTCGGAAGTCCTTGCGGATCCGTGATCAGGCGCAGATCGAAAACCGTCTGCACGCGCTCCACCTGACCCGCAACGTGGAAGCGCTCCGGCGATTCGCTCAAGTCGCTCCAGCGCAAATCGCTTGAGATGGATTGACCGATGGCATGAATTTCCGTTCCCGAAGCGTAGGCGTTCTTCGAGACGGTTAGAGTGATGGGGAGTGCGCGCCCCGGTCGGTCCGTATCAAGAGAGATACTCGGGAGAGACACGGTAACGTCCGACTGGTTCTTCAACGCCTGCACAGAAACGGGCAATTCATTCCATACTTCCTCCCCTGCGCCTTTGAGCGAGTCTTGATCCCAGGTCATGTGGCGATAGTGGTGGTCCACTTGCCAATTCGCCTTGGGGCGCAGCGCGCGCAACGTCTCCTCGCTGAGCCCGTCCTTGCTGGGCCCGCCGCTCAGGTGGCCGTATCGACGGTAGTCCCACGAAGCAATCCCCGCGTGGCACCAGGCGGGGGTGACCTTGCTGAAGAGGTCGCGCGCAAAGGCGGCATTCTCAAATCCCGGGAAGGTCATCAGCCCGTTGCTCAACATCCCCGTGTCCCCTATTACCGCCAGCGCCCCCTTTCCGATGCCGACGGTGAAACCGTACACCTGCCCTTTGTACGTGATCAGCGGCGTCATTCCCGGCGCGAGCTTTCCATCCGCCACTCGCCCCCCCTGCCCGTAGCCGATCTGGTACCGGCCGGCCTGCGCCTTCTCGATGAACTTGTCATCGGACATGTAGTTGGCATCCCAACGTATACCCAGCCGTTCCATGAGCACGTTGACGCGCTCGATGTCGAAGTTCTCCTCCCAGAAGTCGCTCTTGGAGAGGAATGAATTGATCAGCAGCACCGCGCCGCCGCCGCGTTCGACGTGGGCGAGCAGCGCGTCAACGTCCTCAGGCTCCCACCGCCAGGGGGAGGCCCCCTCGTAGAGCGGATAGTCCGGGTTCGTCACGAGCAGAATATCCGCGTCGTAGAGGGAGGTCATGCTGTACGGCGCGCGCAACAGGCGAATCTCATAGTCCTTCGCAAGCTCGGCTTCAAGAAAGGCCAACCCGTTGGGATGATAGCAATCCCCCGGACTGTACCGGCCGAAATTCATCCGGTACCCCCCTACGGCAATGTCCCGCCCGATCCTGTGCCCGGGCATCATGTGGAAGAACGCGTCGAAGAGAATCCGAGTCATAACGGCTCCTCTGTTGTGGTGAACTTGTCCGCGCAGGGTGCGCCCCTGCTTGACCGCGTTTCGTCGGACGGCGTGGTGTTCTGTTCAGTTGCCTTACGTTGTCTTATGCATTATAATTATGTTGCATACTTAATGCAACGCGTTTCACGTCAGAAGATAGCGCGCTCCAGCACTCGTCAAGACTTCGGCAATGGAGGCAGTGACTCGTGACAGGAAAAGAGAAGTTCAAGGCAGCGTTGAGTCCGGGTGGCAGCGCGGAGTTCCCCGCCGCCATCTGCTACCACGGCATCTTCCTCCGCGACCATTGGGCCGAGGTGACGGGCCAGCCATGGTGGGCGTTCTTCGAGCGCTCCGCGCAACGCGCTACACCACCCTGGGCGGACATGATTCGCCGCACAGGAGAGGATTGGTTCGCCATCCCCGGAGGCTTCAAGCACGAGGATCAGCAGGCGGTCAGCATCGAACGCTCCGGCGACGGAGTGTTCCTTCTCGACAAGCGCACTGGAAAACAGACGCCGCTGGAAAAGCCGCCCGTCGGCGGGGAGCAGAGTTGGGCAGCTCGCGAAGCCAAGCCTCTGGCGCATGGCGTTGGGACCCTTGATAAACTGGACGAACTGATGGACCGCCTCTACGGCCCGCGGCCTGGAAGTGCGGACGCGATTTTTGACAACGGAACGATGGATGCGGCGCGCATTCTCATCAGGGAGTTCGGCCAGGAGAAGCTTCCCCTGGCGCACATAACCTCCCCCTTCTGGTACTGCTACTCGCTCTGGGGATTCGAGGGGATGATGGTCGGCCTTGTGGAAACACCTGAACTGATCATCCACACCTGCCGGCGCTTCCTGGATGCCAATCTTCGCAACATCAAGCGGCTCGCGGCGTCCGGAGTCGAAGCGGTCTGGATCGAGGACTGCATGACCGACATGCTTAGCCCGGAGCAGAGCCGCCGCTTCAGCCTGCCCTGGCTGCGCGCGCTGACGGAGGCCATTCGCGCGACGGGAATGCTCAGCGTCCATTACTACTGCGGCCGCTTCGATGACCGCTGGGACCTTTTGACGGACTCCGGCGCCGATGCCCTGGCGCTGGAGGAGAGCAAGAAAGGCTTCGTCATCGACATCGCCGACGTGGCGCAGCGACTCGACGGCCGGATGGCGCTGCTGGGGAATGTGGATGCGATCGGCGTGCTGGAACGCGGCTCCGAAGAGGACCTGCACCGGGAGATCGCTCGGCAATGCGCCGCGGGAAGAACGAACCGGAACCGCTTCGCCGTCAGTATCGGCAGCCCCGTAACGCCCGGCACGCCCCTCAGCCGAGTTCGGCGGTACTGCGATTTGGTTCATGAACTCGGTCACTCAACCTGAGCACGCATGCAAAAATTCGCGGCGTCACCGGAAGGAGAACGGATGGGCAGGACTTTTGAAGCCAAGATCTTGTCGGAAGATGATGTCACTCGGATTATCGAGGCCGGGCGCAAGGTGATCGGAGAGGTCGGCGTTGTCGTGGAGAACGATGCGCTTCTTGATATTCTGGCGGCGCACGGCGCCGAGGTCAGCCGCGCGGAGATGCGCGCACGGTTCAGCGGCAAGGTGATTGATGCTCTGCTGGAAGGCTCTTCCGACCAGTACGATGCTCTGGACGGCCTGGAGGTCTCCTGCCTGCTGCCCTACGGAGAGCGCGCCAACTACTCGCACGGGGTCGAGTGCACCGCCGGCACTTACCCGACAGCGTATCTCGACGTGGAAGGCGCGGTAAAGACGCACACGGTCGAGTCCGTCGCGGACATGACGCGGCTCGCGGACGCCATGGAGCACATCGACCGCCTGGGCTCCATGGGCGTCCCTTCGGACGTCCCCGCGCAACTGACCCCCCTCTATCAACGGCTGTTGGCATGGAAACACGCCGAGCGCAAGCTCAGCGGCTGCGGCGAGGTGCGCGATGAGGACTTGTTTGACGCGGCGCTGGAGATGGGGCGCATTGCGGCGGCGGACAAGAAGTCTTCGCTTCGGCGGTTCATGTACGGAGAAGTGGAACTGATTTCTCCATTGAAGTTCGCGCGGCATGAAGCCTCCATTTTTGTGAAGTTCTGGAAGCAGGACTTGTACTGCGGCATCGGGTTCATGCATTCGGCCGGCGGGTCCGCTCCGGCGACCCTGGCGGGGCTCATGGCGCTGAACGTGGCCGAGAACCTGTTCATCAATTTCCTCTATCGGCACTGCTACGGCTTCAAGAAGTTGTGGTTCCAGTCGAATTCCAGCGTGTTGGATATGCGGCGCGGCATGTTTCCCTTCGGGCGGCCGGAGCGCGGTCTGCTCACGGTGGCCACCGGGCAGGTGGCGCGCCGCCTGCGGGCCGGCCTGTGGGCCAGCGCCATCTATCCCGACGCGAAAGTGCCGAGTTGCGAGGCCGGCATGCAAGCCGCCTTCAATGTCACCCCGGCGGTGATGGCCGGATCATTGGGGCTGGAGTGCTTCGGACTGCTCTCCGGCGCGGAGATGAACTCGCCGGTTCAACTGGTGATAGACAACGAGTTCGCCGGAGCGGTGAAGCGCTTTGCGCGCGGCTTCCAGGTGGACGACACCCATCTCGCCCTCGACGCCATCCGCGAAGTCGGCCCCGGCGGGAACTTCCTGGAGCATGAGCAGACCCTGGAGTTCTTCCGCTGCGAGCACTGGCAACCCTCCATCTTCAGCCGGGAGGCGCTGGGGAGCTGGTTGGAATCGGGAAAGAAAGTGGATACAATGCTGGCGCGCGAACGATGCGAAACGATCCTGCGCGAGCATCGCCCGCAAGGGATTTCTCGCGCCGCGGAGAAAGAACTCCTCAAGGTAATCCAGACCGCCGGACGACGATATTCCTAACACCCTGAAGCAAGAAGGAGAGTTGCATGTCCGCTGCAAAGTTCTTCCCCGAGTGGGAAAAGATGACCGTCCGCGAAGTGCGGGAGTACCTAGCCAAACGCAAGAGCGCGATCCTCCCTCTCGGTGTCACCGAGCAGCACGGCTACCACCTCCCCACCTGCACTGACGCCCTGCTTGCGCGCGAGGTGTGCAAGCGCGTCGGCGCGCGCGCCGGAATCATTGTGGCTCCCACAATCAACATGAGTTTCTCCGGCGGCCAGCTCCCCGGCACCATCAATATCAACCCCAACGTCATGGGGCTGCTTGTAGGAGAGGTGCTGCGCTCGCTGGCCGTTCAGGGAGTCCGCAACATCTTCGTCGTCCTCGGCCACGGCGGCAGCGAGAACCTGCGCGCGCTCGACAACACCCTGAAACTCCTTCTGCGCGACGACCCGGCCTTCCGCGAAGTCATGATCTGCTTCTGCCCGTACTGGCGCTATTTCAAGGAGTTTCAGGAAGGCTTCAAGAAGAAGGATTGGCACGCGGGGTACGTCGAGACCGGCCTGATGCTGGCCGTCGCGCCGGAGCTGGTGCAGATGGAGAAGCTGGCGCTGGACACCCCCGCGCTGGTGAAGATCATGCGCAACCACCCGGACAATTACCAGTTCGCCATGAAGCCGGTCGACGACGAAGTCGTTGTCCCACGGATGGCGCAGCGTCCGGACATCCGCGTAGGCGTCATGGGCGACCCTCAACTCGCCTCGCGGCAATTCGGCGAGCGCGCCGTCAAGTCAGGGGTTGCGAAAATGGCGAAGCACTTTGCCCAACTCGAGAAGTCGCGCTCCCGCACGTATCGCAAGGTCAAATGGACTCCGGAGCCGATTGTCGTCTGACGGGCATCGCTGTCCTTACACCGATATGGCCCGTATCTCTCGGTTCGTAAGGGTTCCGGTTGGGCTGATGAGATGGCAACGCGTGGACAGCCATTTCCGCGCTGTGTCATTCATGCATGGCGACGTTGTTTCTCGTCGGAATAACGGCAGAGGTGAGCAGCCTCGACCATGGCGCGGACCTTCTCGGGCGAGGTCTCCGTGGGTAACATATCTCCGCAGGCGAGAATGTAGCCTCCGCCCGGAGCGCCTTCAGCGAGACAGCGGGCGCAGTCAGCCTGCACCTCGCGCAGCGAACCACGCGCCAGCAGCACGGTATGCACCCCGCCCATCAGCCCCACTCGCGCGCCAACGCGCCGTTTTGCATCCGCCACGCTCACCCCGCCGAGCGGGTCGAGCGGTTCGATGCAGTCCGCCCCGCTGTCGGCCATCAGCTCAAAAAGGGCCGTCGAGTTTCCGCACGTGTGCTGGTAGGTCAACAACCCATGCGGGCGCACGGCCTCCACGAAGCGCCGCATGTATGGCAGGCAGAACTCAGCGTAGAGCCGCGGTCCGATGACTCCACCGAAGGTCTCGCCGAGCATCACACCGTCAATGCCAACCTTCGCCATGGCAATGGCTGTCTGAATGGCGATGTCGGTGGCCTTGTTCAGGGCATGGTGGCAGAACTCCGGGCGCTCGATGAGGTCCACGAAGGTCTGCGCCTTGCCGCGCACCGTGGTCAGGTATTCCACAGTGAAGGCCGGCGCCCAGGCCGCCATGAACATATCAGGTCCGGCTTCGCAAGCGATTTTGCGAGCACTGTCCAGCTTCCCACTGGCGATGATTTCCGCGCTCGTGGGCAACGGCAGACGGTCAACATCCGCCTCGTCATGGAGCGTCACTTCCTCCTCCAGCGGCACCCACCACCCGCCCCCCTCGACATCCAAACGCGCTGTCTTGCGTCCGGTGCCGGGGTTCATCCGCCAGATGATGCCGTCCTCCTGGAGAATCTCCTTGCGCTCGGTGGGATCGCCAGTCACCGCCAGGCGCATGCCGTCAACGCCGTAGCGTTTGGCACATTCATAGTCAAGACGGTTCATCAATTCCGGTCGCAGCAGCACCTCGATGAGCGTCTCCTCGAAGGGCATGCCCAGCATGCGAATGGCGTGCGGGTGACAGATCTGCGGCATGACTGGAACGCAGTCGGGAACCCCATTGGTCATCGCGCGGCGCATCCGCTCTTTGGGAGTCAGCATGACAAACACCCCTTCACGTATCGGATGCCGCGGCCGTCGGGCTGGATGCACCAGAACGCCACGAGCAGATGCCCATCGGGCAGGAGCGCAACGGAGGGCTCACCGAAGGCGAAGTCGGTCCAGTTGGAGTGGGCCGTATCGCCGCTTCGGACGGTGGGCTTGGCTGCGCGCCAGACGATCTCGTTGAAACGAACGCCAAAGGTCTCAGGCACAGGGTCCACGCCCGCCAGCCACACTCCGACCTCGCCATGTTTGCGCTGGTTATAGGCGAAGAGAGCGCCCCCCTCCGGCAGCGCGGCCAGCGCCGTGGACTGCCCACGGATGCCGGTGGAACGCGTCGGCGTCCAGCTCTTGCCGCCGTCGAGGGAAAGGGCGTAGACATTGGGGAAGTCGCTCCCGTCCTCCTGGTTCAGGTTCCAACAGACCCCTAGCAACCGCCCGTCCGCCAACTCGACCACCCATGCCTCCGCGCCAGTGAAGTGTGGATTCGGGAAACGCAACATGGAGGCATGTCGCCATGTGGCGCCCTGATCGGCGCTGCGCAGATGGACGATCTGGCTACGGTCCACTGCGAGGCCTGAGTCAAACGTGTTGTATGGAGCGTAGCAGGCGTGCCAGGTTCCATCTCGCGCAACGCACAGCGCGCCGGGTGCCTCCGCCGAGCCGGGTATGGGCATGGGGATGGGCGCCGGGTCGCTCCATGTGCGGCCGCCGTCGACGGAGCGGGCCCAGATCAGCTCGTTCTGCTTGAGGCCCTGCGTCGCGTCGCACCAGAACGATTCGCCCGGTGTGCCGATGGGCGTGCGGCTGCCGTAGAAGAAGAGCTCTCCTTTCGGCGCGCGGCTGACCGAGCCGAATATGGAGTACCGGTCCTGGAGATGCGGCCAGAGCAGCCCCTGTTCTTTCCACGTGACGCCCCCGTCGGCGGAACGGGCCAGCATCGGTTTGAAGTCGTTAAGTCCCGAGGCGGCCTGAACAATGAAGGAGCACACTACCTCCCCATCGAGGGTCACCGCGCAGCGCGGCCCCGAGGGCATAGCCGTCGGCGTGCCGCTCTGTCGGATGGAGATGAAACCCTGGGAAATCGGGGTGAATGTCGGCACGGGAACTCTCACTTTCCTGGCGGCATCCAGCAATTCTCTGCCGCACAATAAAGGCCATCAACCACTATCCGCCATCGCCTTACGGTCCGCGGGGCGCAAACCAGTGTAGCGCCGCCGCCCCAGAGTGCGCGGAGTACCGCGCACTGTCCGGCGACGAGCGCGCGCAGGCGCGCCTACCTCCCGAACTCCCGCTGGAACAGATCCCGCAGCGCAGGTTGCTCCATCAGGACCCTGCCGTCGCGGGTTCCTTTGATCACGGCGGCGCATTCGTAGAACTGGTAGCCGTCGCAGCCGCCGTCGCGCGCGAGGCGAATCCAGTCGGCAATGGTCCGTTCGCCGCCGGGCGTGCGGAAGGCGTTATCGGCATACGGGCAGAAGATCACCGGCACGCCGCGCGGGCGCGTGAGCGACAGTATCTCTTCCGCCAGCCGCGTCTTCGGCCAGACTTCCTTGAGCGTCACGCTGTCGGCGAGGCCCTCCTTCAGCCACGTGCGCCAGTCCCAGTGAATCTCCATCGCCGCGCCGATGGCCGGGTCCATCTCGTTCGTCGGACTCACGTGCAGCCCCAGCGGCTTCCCGTAGGAGGCGCAGAGCCGCTTCGCCTGCCGATAGAACTCCGTGTAGCCCTCCCCGCGCAGCCTGCGCCAGGCCGCCTTGTCGAAGTCGTCGGTTTGCCAGATGTCCACGCCGTGGCGCTTGAGGAATTCGTCCCGCACGGGCGGCTCGAAACCGAACTCGGACCATGCCAGGTGGTAGCTGTGGTTGCGCACGCGCAGTTCGATGCCGTCGGCCCCGGCGTCGAGGCAATCTCGGACCCAGGTGAGCCACCATTCGCGTACGGCAGGGAAGGAGGGGGATGGACGGCCGACGGGGCCGCGCTCCTTTCCGCGGGCGAATGCCAGGATGCCGTCATAGGAATCCAGCGCGTGCGCCCGGCTCATGTGGTCGCCGGCGTAACAGGCGGAGCCCATCCCGCCATAGTTCGTGTCGAACTCGATGCCGACCTTGCGGAAGTCCATGACGGGGGCGATCAGGCCGCCGTTAACGTCCGGCTCCAGGTAGGGCGAGCGGCGCATGATGCCATAGGTCAACCGCCGCTCCTCTCCCTTCTCGCCAAAGACATGAATCAGGTTGACCAGGGTGTTGGTGAACGAGCTTCCGCGTCCTTCCACGTAAAGCGCCGCGTACTTGCTGCGAAGATTGAGGTTCTTCAGCCGCAGCACCCGGCTGCGCCGCGTCACCTCGGTCGGCCGGCCGCCGGAGGAAGTGTGCTCCCAAACCGGGTAGTCCTCAACAAGTTCCTCGCGCTCCATGGTCCCTTCGTAGGCGCGATAGGCGACGTTGTCATCGCTGACATAGAGGCGCAGGTCATTCACGCCGAAATCAGCGGGGCCGTCCCCTTCCTTGACCAGGTCAAGCCTGTGAAAGAGCGCATTTTCCGAGTCCGGCCCCCAGACGCCGGGCTTGCGCGCCATCGTCAGTTCCGGGTGTTCAGCGCAGAAGCGCGGAATCATGCTGACACCGCCCCCGATTCGCCGCTCGCGCGACCGGGCACGGAACTCCGGGGTGCCTTCGCCGTCGCTGTAGTACAACCCGGTCTCGAGCGGCCTGAGCATTCCAACGATTTGCACTCCGTGCGCGTGCGCGGCCTGAACGGCGGCCGCGAAAATCTCCCCCACGTTCTCGTACGTCTTGCGGTAGTTGACATCGGAGCCGATTATGTGGTCCCAGAAACCTTCCGCGTGCGTTCCATAGTGAATCCAATGGCAGCGCTGGACCCCCCAACGCGCGAACTCCGCGAAAAGTTGATCGAACATTCCGCGGTCGTAGGGCGCATAGATCAGGTCGTCAAGGAAATCTACGTTGACTTCGAGGAAGAAATCCTTCGCTCGCCGCGGCGGGTAGGAGAACGTCGGCGTCTTGACCTCCCCGTCCCCCAGGATTCGCACGCGGTGGACCAGGCAGTCTTCCCAGAATTGCAGCTTCAGCGTACCCGCCGCCGGGATCGAATGCGGGTCGGCTCCAGCGATGAATTCCTCCCCATCCACGGAGATACTCTGCCGGTTGTCGTGATACTCGAAGGCCACGCGGCGCGGGCCAGACTTTGCGGGGACCGCCCGTTTGCCCTCCGCCAGCGGCAGGCCGCCGTAGAAGTAGATGCCGTGGGTGTGGCGCTTCAGGTCCACGGCCATCGTCAGCTTGTCGTCGCTGCAGGTGAGCGCCGCGCCGCCGGTCGGCTGCAGTTCGACGTCCACCTCCACGCGCAGCCGGCGCCAGCCGCTGCCCGGCAAGGGCACGTTCACATTGGCCACCCGGCCGCTGCGCAGTGCGCCGCGCTCGAAGGTGCACCCGCGCTCCGTCTCAACCCAGTCCGCTGGGAACTTCCCGGACTCGAACGTCACGTTCATCAATTCACGCATGAGTACAACGCTCCTCAGCCGGGATTTCCCGGATAGCCGGCGACCCGCGACCACGGTGGACCTTCTTGCCAATATCTCTACGTTATCCGCCAGCGAACCCGCGTCGCTGGCCATCCTCAACCCATGTCATGCGTTCCAACGATGGCTCATTATACTCGCAATCCATTCGCATCCGGGAAATCCGGGTTTAACTCTCTCCGTCACCCCCTGGGCAACAGGCGCGCCACCTTGGCGATCCCTCGCGCGATGTCCTCGATGTCGGAAAACCCGTATCCCTCGTGGAAGTACAGCCGGGTCATGTGAGACAGAGCGCGGGAGACGTTCGGGCACATGTCCTCGGTGTATTCGACCTTGCGCCCCGCATAGGAGCTGTCAAAGGGGAAATGCGAATCGCCGTAGGTCCTCTTCGCCACGCAGCATTCGGCACACATGAAGATAGGCCGTCCGATGTAGCCGGGACTGGAGGGAATCCCCTCGGCCGAGAGCGCGTCGGAGAAGGTTTCGGCGTTCCAGTCATGAATGCCGAGGGCGTAGCCCCAATAGGAGTGCTCGCTGCCCGGGGTGATCGGCGCGGGCGTGATCCCCGGTATTCCTTTCAGAAGCTCGTCCAGTTTCCGGCCAAGCGCCATCCGCTTTTCAACGAGGGCACGCACCCGTTTCAACTGCGGCAGGCCGATGGCGGCAGTCTCCTCATTCATTCGATAACAGGGGGCGAGGAATTCATAGGCGCGCGGCCCCAGTTTCCCGCGGGCATATCCCTTGTCGCAGAAGAGCCACATGTGCCTGTGAAACGCTTCGTTGTTGGTGAGCGCCATGCCGCCGTCGCCGGTGGTCACGTGCTTGGATCCCTGAAGGCTGAAGCAGGAGATATCTCCCCACGTCCCCAGGTAGCGGCCTTTGTACTTCGTCGCGTGCGCCTGGCTGCAATCCTCAATCAGGATGAGGTTGTGTTTTCGAGCGATCTCCGCCATTTCGTCGATCCGGCAGGCGTTTCCGAAGAGGTGCACGGCGATGATGGCGCGGGTGCGCGGAGTGATTTTCCGTTCCACGTCCTCGGGGTCCATGTTGTACGTCGAGTCCACGTCGGCGAAGATGGGAATGGCGTTCTGGAGCAGGATAGGAACCACGGTGCCAAGGTCGGTGATCGGGGCGGTGATGAATTCATCCCCGGGGTTGGGGTTCACGGCTCCCACCGCCAAGTGGATTGCCGCCGTCCCGGAAGTGCAGGCCGCGCCGTACGCCATCCCGTACAAAGCGGCGAACTCCTTCTCGAAGTCCCGCACGAAATGTCCGCTCAAGGCGAAGAGGTTCTGCGAACGAATGGCCTCGGTGACCAGAGCGATTTCTTCTTCTCCGAACGGTGCGCGGACAGGCCAGGGGTTCGTCCGCACTTTGTCGTCGCCATGGATTGCAAGCTTTTCCATACCCGACACTCCCTCCCGAAATTAACGTTCGATCTCACCTATCAACTGAACCGCCGCGTCGCGCAACGTTTCACCTGCGCCGGGCGCCAGGCGCGACCAGCGCCCCATCCGCACCTCGTAGTTGCCCGCCTCGAACGAAGCGCTGGAGGGGATGTAACCGAGATAGCCGTTGGCATATCCGACCACCCAAGTCCGGTGCTTGCGGGCAACGGCGCGCATTTCTTGTCCGAGGCAGCCCACCAGTTCGCCGGGCACCCCCAGAATCAGCCATTCCCCTATTTCCAGAGCGTGGAGTTCGGCGGTGATCGTGCCAGGCAGCCGCGTCAGGGCCAGTTCCTGCTGGATTTCGTACAGCCTCCGATGCGGCGTGCGCTCCCAATGGTCCGGGTCCACCGGCCCGGCCCCGGCGAGCGCGGCAAGCGTTTCGGCTTCCAGCCGGCGTAACTCCTCCGGGCCGCGCAAAGGGCGACGCTGCAGAGGGACCAGTCTGCGAGCGCCGCGGATTCCCCCTGATATTTCCGCAGGCGGCGCGGTGTCCAGCAACTCGCGCGCCCTGCGGACCATCTCGTCGCCGGTCCATTGCACATCCGCGCTGTTCCTATATCGGACGGGGTCCACGTCGCCGCAGGGGCCGTTGGCAAAGAGGGCAGGCCCTCCGGTTTGTTCAAGCGAATGGACGAGGACACCGGGATAGTCCGCCGAGATGAAGGGCTGCGTCTGAAACCCCACGGGGTGACAGGCGAAGTTCACCGCGAGGCCGGCGGGCGCGCCATCCTTGAACTCCGTCGAGGCCAGACGCAGAGTCTCGTCCAGGAAGGCGTACCTCTTGCGCGCCTCCTCGCCCAACCGAGCCACACAATCTTTGTTGGCCGAACAACGATTGAAGGCGACTCCCGGTAGTGGACCTTCTCGCAGGAACAGCCGCGCCGGGCGAAGGGAGGAGAACGCCTGAGACGCCGCGTCGGCGATCCCATGGACCAACTGCCGCCGCCATCGGGCGTCCACGGGATGGTCGGTCAGGCCGATGGTCTCAGGACTGGTGTGGCAGTGGGTGCAGGCGATCATTACAGCTTCGGCGGTCAATCCTTCCCGTTTTTGAATTTCCGTGCGCGCTTCCTCGCTGAAACCGATGGAGTCGCCGATCATGTCCACCGCGATCAGGCAGGCGCGGCTGCCGGCCGCCTCAACGGCCATAGCCCGAGCGTACAGCGGGTCGCGTATGGGGCCATACCGTTTCTCGCGCTCATACCAGAAGCCGAGAATGCGCAGGTCCATCTCTCCGCCCCCCTCCGGGGGAGGGGATACGTTCACCTTGCCGAAACCGATCTGCATCCGTGCTTCCCTCATCATAGACGGACGAAGCGCTTAAGCGCCTGAGGCTGCTTTGCGACGTCCAGAATACGGCGGATCAGCAAACTCTCTTCGCGCGGAATCGTGGGGCGTTTCTGGTCAAAGAAATCCAGGATGGCCGACGCCGCCTTCACGAAGAGATTCGCTCCGTCAACCGCAATATAGCGCGTCACTTTATCCGTCGTGACGGCGGCGGAATACGGCGTCTCCCCCATGACATGCACGTTGACCACGGCAGTGCGCCGACGCGAGAAGTTGATGAGCAACTGCGAATACTTCTCCGTGCCGCGGCGCATGAGGCTCTCGGCCTCGAACCCCAGACAGCTCACCGCCATCTCCGTCGGGTGGATGGCGTACTCGTCGAACGACCCAGCGCTTCCCCAGGTGACCATGTGCTGGACGGAAGACGCCCCGCCGGCCTGCTGCACGTATTCCTGGACCTCGCTATACCGCAGTGCCGAGGTGGTCTGCACGACCGTGCCATGCTTGTCCGCGAGGGCGAATATCTTACGGGCGGTCTTGGAGTCGGGGGCAAAGGTCTTGTCCACATACGTCGGCTTGCCGAACGGAAAGACGGCCTGACACAATTCAAGATGGGCTTCCGGGTTGGAGGGGGCCATCACCATGAAGCAGTCGGACACCTTGTTGAGAGCGGCGGGGTCGGAGAAATACGGCACGTTGTTCTTGAGCGCCCAAGCCCGGCTCGGTTCGTCCATCAACCCAAAGCACCCTTCGACGGTGTAGCCGCGCTTTACCAAAGCGCCGCGAATGTGCTTCAGATACGTATTGGCATGAAAGTTATCAACGTTCAAGTCAACGAAGCCGACGCGCTTTCCCTGTGCCACGATAGTCGCCTTTCATCAAGTCTGGAGTTAACGGACTTTCAAAGAGATGAGCGATTGCCTCTCCACCCAGACGCCCGGGATGGCGATAGCCTGGGCGGGGCGGTCCGTGTCGCGGCAGCGCGCGACGAGTTCCTCCACCGCCGCGCGGCCGATGCGCTCCGGATCGAACCGGAAGGTCGTCAAGGGAGGGTCCTGAAGCGCGGCCATCCCCAGGTCCAGCGTGCCCACCAGAGAGAGCGCCTCGCCGATTCGCAAGCCGCTGTCCTTCACAGCCCAGTACACCATGCCCGCGAGGCGGTCATCGGTGCAGTAGATGGCTGTGGGCATCGGGGCGGTGCAGAGCAGCCGCGTCACAAAGCCGCCAATGGAGTTCTCGCCCGTGCTTCCGCCATAGGTCACCACGCGGTTCGGCTGCAGAGCGAACCCCGCGTCAAACATCTCCTGAAGAAACGCCTCGGCCGTCTGCCGGCCGTTCCAGTCCGCGCGGGAGATGCACCCCGTCACGCGATGTCCGCGCCGCAGAAGTTGCCGCGCCGCCTCCGCGCCCGCCTGAGCGTTGTCGCGGAAGACCGCACTCACCCCCGGCACGCTGCAGCCACGGTTGATCACCACCACGGGACGGCCCGTCGTGGTCAGCCGCTCGATCAGCGCGTCCGATACGCGGTCATCGACAATATATCCGTGCGAAGCGTGTTCCATCGCGAGGTCAACGCAATCTTCCATGCGGCCCGTCTCGGACCGCGTGTGCAGAACGGTGCGGTGCTTGCCATCGGTCAGGCCATGCTGGATGCCGTCGAACATACCCAGGCCGTAACGGTCTTCCTGCGTCCACGATGAGACGGGACGGAAGACTACGCTGATCTCAAGGGATGCAGGAAGGGGATGCGTGAAGTGGCCCACAAATGTGCCCAGACGGGTGCGCCGACGGACTAACCCCTCGGCCTCCAGAGTGCGGAAGGCGGAGTTGATGGGCCCGGGGCTGACGGATAGTTCGCGCGCAAGACAGCGGATGGTCGGCAGCCGGTCGCCCGACTTGAGACGTCCGGACAGGATCATCTGGCGATACTGCCCCGCCACCTGCGTCGCCAAACTGGCTGTCGTGCTGCGTTTGATAGTCATGGGAGTCCGATTACGATGTCCCGTGCCAGTAATGTTTAGCTGTGCCTAATATATTGCTTCGTTTGTTATATTGTTATCATATTCGCTGCTCGGAGTCAAGCCAGCGTTGTGTCAGGCTGTTGCGGCCCGTCCCGAGACTCGACCTGGCATCAGAAGCGGCCTGAAAAGGAACCGCAAAATGCTCGCACCGAGATACGGCCATGTTCATCGGTGCGATCACCATCAGGGATTGTCGCTGCAACCCCGGTTGGGGTCTAGCTTGGGCCTGCGCAGAGCCATTGGCGACAGACAGAGGGTGGTGGCGATCTGGGCGAACTACTGCGGGTGACTGCTCCGGGGGGCTATAACTTCGTCAATCAGAACGTCTTTCGCGCGTTGTGGGGCAACGCCATGACACGCCCCGTGTCAGCGTTCAGCGCCTTCGTCAAGGGGTAATGGTGATTCCGAGGGTGCCCGGTGCGGGCGGCGCACTCTTTCCATAGGTTGCCGTAATCGTGCAGGGTTGGGACCCAGTAACCGGCACGGTTGTCAGCAGCCCCCCCTTGCCTATCTTCACCCCCTTGATTTTTGAGCAACTCCACTTGACCGCGTTGGTGGCGTCACGGTCCGCGCCGAAGTTGTACTGAGCCGTGCAGGTGAACTGCGCCGGCGCTCCTCCGCCTGTAACGGTTGTCGGGCCGGCGACTGTGAGCGATTCCAGAACGCCGATGGCGAAGACGTTGTCGCTCTGATCCGAGTCGCTGTCGTTGAGCGTGCTGACCCGAATCCTGTAATCGTCCCCGTCGACGTACATCGCCACCCCCTTGATCGCCTTGCCAACCGTCCACTTGAACGGGCTTTTCGATGCGCCGGTGGAAAGCGTCCACGTCCCGCCGCTTCCCTTCACAAGCGCAATTTTCATCTTCGTGCCCATCGGCAGGGTGGAAGTCCACTCGATGTTGTACGTCTGCCCGCGCTCAAAGCTGATCCCCGAGTCCGAGGGATTGAGCACTGTGATGGACTTGGACATTGTCGTAGTGGTGGTTGTCGTGCTGGTCGTCGTTGACGTAGTACTGGTTGTAGTTGTGCTGGTGGTCGTGGGGGGCGGCAACGTCGTAGTCGTGGTGGTAGATGTCGTGGTCGTAGTCGTGGACGTGGTTGTGCTGGTCGTGGTGGTTGTCGTACTCGTGGTCGGAGGCGGCAAAGTCGTCGTTGTCGACGTGGTCGTGGTCGGAGGCAGCATTGTCGTTGTGGTCGTCGTACTCGTTGAAGTGGTCGTTGACGTGGAGGTCGTAGTGGTAGTCGTACTCGTGGTCGGAGGCAGCGTCGTGGTCGTGGTGGTAGATGTCGTGGTCGTGGTCGTGCTGGTTGTGGTCGTCGTTGTCGACGTGGTCGACGTGGTCGTAGTCGGAGGCAGGGTCGTGGTCGTCGTCGTGCTGGTTGTGGTGGTAGTCGTGCTCGTGGTCGGCGGCGGCAAAGTCGTCGTCGTTGTCGACGTGGTTGTGGTCGGAGGCAGCGTTGTGGTTGTTGTGGTTGTTGTAGTTGTTGTAGTCGTCGTACTCGTTGAAGTGGTTGTTGACGTAGTGGTCGTGGTGGAATCGGTCGCATATTGGGCCGTGACAGCGGCGTCCGCCTGGATCGTGAAGCTGATTGTCCGATTGCCGTCGGATAAGACCGTTCCCCCTGGTGTGCCCGTCCACTGCACGAAGTGGTAGCCGGTGTCTCCAACACTCTTTATGGCCGGTGCAGTCAGCGTCACGGCTGTTCCTTCGTCCGGCGTCTTCTGGTAATGCGTGTCTCCGCCATGCCCCGTAACCGATGCAATGCTCACTCCGGATATCGGCGTGGATGTCACGTCGAGCGAGCATGGCAGCAATTGCTTGGAAAACTCTGCGCTCGACCAGGCGCTCTCCGCATAGGAAGAGGGGGAAACCCACCGAACCATCCAATCTTCGAGCGCCGGACTGATCGCGGTGTTGCCGGTCGCCAGATTAGCGCGCAGCTTGATCGAGGATTGCGTAATGCCCAGGCTGTTCAGGTCCGTGTTCGACGCCACGTTGCTCGCCAGCACGTTGTTGGCGCTGTCGAGCACGTCCACCGTTAACGTTGTATTGGCAGGGGTGGTCTTGTTGAAAGTCAGCGTTGTCCAGCGGTCAACGGAGCCTGGAGTGATTGCCGTGGAGACCGCCGTGCCGGAGGCTGAATAGGTGGGCACGCTGGTCGTCAGTCGCTGATACAGACGAGAAGCGTTGTCGGCTATCGTGCTGCCGTTGAATGCCACAGGCGCGGGATAAGCCGTTGCCGATAAACCACCCTCACGCGCAACTCCGAATGCCGTTGTCGACCCCGCGCTTGCGATATCCACTGCGTCAGTGGCCGTCCCCTGGAATGCGATGCCGATGAAGTAGTACCTCCCCGACACAAGCGGAACAGAAATCGTTCCGGAACTGAAGAATCCCGCGCCGGTTCCCGAGCTGTCGGACGTTGCGGAGCAGACCTGGTTATAGGTTCCCGTGTACGAGGTCGCTTCGTAGACCACGAATTGCAGAGCCGTCGAGGTGGAAATTGACAGATAAACCTCGATCCTGGTCAGGGTGCTGTTCGTGGCGCATTGGTACACGTTGAACTCCGTCTTTCCGACACGCGGCCCATAGGAGTAGAGCGAACTGCCGACGGTGTTTGTTGCGACGTTCGACGCGGAGCTGAGCGTTACGCTGTTGCTGGCCGCATCGGCGGCCGTATTGGTCAGGCCGTCCGTCAGGAAGCTCGCCCAGCTGGTCTGCAACCACGTCGTTGCGACGGCGGGCATGGCGATGCGGCTCTTGGCCCGATACCAATACGTTGTGCCCCCTGCCAACCCGGTGAATTGTCTGGAAAGATTGGCAATCCAGCCGCTGTTGGCATCGGGGGAGGGGAACGTATTTGTCGTGTCATATTCGACCCAGTACTTGTCGGCGTTCGGCACCGCTGCCCAGGAGAGCGTGTTGCTCGTGCCGGACGTGCCCGCGGGTTCGGGATCCAATACCGGCGCGGGGACGCCGACTTCCACAGTCATCGTGGTCCCGCTGGCGCTGAAGTGGTGCAGTTTCAAGCCCGAGTTCGTTCCGTCCCACCATTGCGCGCCGGGCGCGGTCCCGTCCGTGAGGACGTTGGAATACGTGATGGTTGTGTTGCCGCTGTAGAACAGGTCGTATGGGTCTCCCGAGTTCACGTACCCCTCAAAATCCCACAGGTTGTCCGCCTGGACCAGTGTGATCTCGTAGTTGGCATGCGTGGCGTTGTGAACCAGGCTTTGATTGTCCCTGTCCCCAAGTTCGTCCACATGCCAGACGGCCACGCCGGAGGCCGGAAGAGATGCATCGCGGCCGCTCTGCTGGCGGTTCTCCAGGAGGTAGTATTCCGTGGGGACAGCCGGCTTGGCATAACGATAGAAATGATTCAAGCCGGCCCCCGAAGAAGCCAGGGTGGCCGTCAGCGCCGATGAGCTCGTCAACTCCGTCGTGGCGGCCCACCCGGCAGCACGTTTCAAGTAGGCGCAGATCTGGACCGGATTCGTTCCATGCCCCCCGCTATTCATGAGGCAGAACATCCCCGCGCCCCCGGTCGAGTCATAGTTATAGTCATAGAGGTCTGGAAAGCCGCAGAGCATGTGCCCATTCTCATGGCAGAAGGTGCCCAGTTCCAGCGAGGAGCCAATATTGGTGACCTGATAGCGGTACACTTTCTTGCCGCCCGCCGAGAGTTCCTGGGCTCCGACGTTGTAGAGCGACCAGGAATGCGGCCACAAACCATACTGCCAGACTCCTCCGTTGCCGCCCGCATAAAAGACGTTGCACGCAATGACGTTATTGCCGCCGTCTACACTGAGCGCACTAAACGTCGGAAGAATCTCCGTCGCGTAGTTCGGCAGCGCCTTCATGATGGTGATCGCGTCGCGAATGAGCAGGTTGGCCTGCACCCCGCTGTCTTTGCTGGTATCGTTGTAATAACTCTTCGGGTGCAGCGAGTTGGGGATCCGGATGTACACAGTGACAACGTTCGTGTACGTCAGTGTGCTGTTGGAAACGTCGAGGTAGTACTGTTTGACCGATCCGTTATTGCCATAGCCGGTGTAGCCGGCGCCGTTGCAGAAGGAGTCAATATCCGCGCGCGGGACCGTGGCGACGTCGTCATCGAAATCAATGAGCATGCAGAGGCCGGTCTTGGAACCCGTGGTGGTGGAAGGCGGCGGCGCAAGAACGGGCCCGC
Source organism: uncultured Planctomycetota bacterium (assembly GCA_903901045.1). Classification (GTDB taxonomy): domain Bacteria; phylum Planctomycetota; class Brocadiia; order CAIUPP01; family CAIUPP01; genus CAIUPP01. The sequence goes on along the minus strand of CAIUPP010000060.1, from coordinate 106,533 downwards.
CCTGCGCCGATGGCGTCTCCGCTACGTGCATACGCGCCTTCTGGGCATCCCAACGTTCGGAAAGCCGCGTCGCCTCGTTCCAGCGCGCGTAGCGCTCGCCGACCTGCGTCTTTCTCCCCGCCGGACTCATCCGCAGGTGCCTGGCCAGACCCAGAGTTGCCGGCGCGTCTTTGCCGACTTGCGCCGGGGAGGGTAACAGGCGGCTGCCATCATTGGAGAGTGTCGCGTAGCAATAGGCCTTCTTGCCCGGATCAAAGGCCACCGTGTAGCCGTCGAGCGTCTCAAACACGGCGTAGAACTCATCCCCCCAGCCGTGCAACTGCACGACCGTTCCATCGGGCTGCGTGAACGCAATCTGTTGGTCAAATGGCGCGGCCATTGCAGCCGTGGTCGAAAAGATCAAGCCGATGGCGGCACAGAGGATGATCATCCCCAATGGGGTGGAGGAATTGATGATGCGGGTTCTGTTCTCGTGCGTCATACGACCCTCGCTTGGTGACCTGCCGCGACTGAGGTGGGCTGTGTATTTCGATTATCGGGAATCGGCACAACAAGGTCAAGCACAATGTTGGGACACAGTACTTTCCGAAGGAAAGTATTGTGCCCCTATCACTTCGCGGTCGGTCCGGCCTGTTGAAAACGATGGTTTCAGCAGAGCAGCGCGTTTTCTGCGCCTGGGCGCATCGGGGCGTGAGGCAGGCTGGCAAAAGAAAACCCCTGCAACCATGAGGGTTTCAGGGGTTTTTCAGTGGTGGGCGATACCGGTCTCGAACCAGTGACCTCCTGCTTGTAAGGCAGGCGCTCTAGCCAACTGAGCTAATCGCCCGTGTCAGCGGAATATACCAGTATCATTTTGGACAGTCAATTGCGCGCCCTCCGGACAGTTGGATTTCTCCTTCCCGGCTGTTAGAATTGCGGCATCGATTTCCGACAGGAGATAGCCGATGAGTTTGACGCGCAAAGAGGTCGAGTGGATCGCGCATCTGGCGCGGTTGGAACTGACCGAGGAGATGGCCGAAAAGATGGCGGGCCAACTCAGCCAGGTGCTCGACTACATCGCCAAGCTGGACGCCGCCGACACGGCGGGCGTCGAGCCGATGTCCCACTCCGGCTCGCTGTGCAACGTATTCCGCGAGGACGTTCCCTCCCCCTCGCTGGAGCGCGAGGCGGCGCTGCGCAATGCGCCGGAACAATCTGCGGGGTATTTCCGCGTGCCACGCGTTATTGAGTAGATTGCGGCCAAGAGGGCGCAGCATGCTGCGCCCCTACGGACGACATGCTGATTTTCCAAGCGCAGAGGAAAGATGGAAATCCACGAATTGACCGGCCTTGAACTGGCCGAGCAGATACGGCAGCGCAAGGTTTCCTCGCAGGAGGCGGTGCGCGGCCTCTTCCAGCGCATCCGATCCATCGATCCCAGGGTCCACGCCTATCTCTCTCTCAATGAAGAGCAGTCCCTGCGCAGCGCGAAGGACGCGGACGACGCGCTGGCGGCCGGGCGGAATCCGGGCCGGCTGGCCGGCGTCCCGATCGCGGTCAAGGACAACATCTGCACCACCGATTTCCCCACGACCTGCGCGTCGAAGATGCTGAAGAACTTCCACCCCCCCTACGACGCGCACGTGGTCGAGTGTCTGCGCCGCGAGGGAGCGGTCATCGTCGGCAAGACGAACCTTGACGAGTTCGCCATGGGATCCTCGACGGAGAACAGCGCGTTCGGCCCCACGCACAACCCGTGGGATTTGTCGCGGATCCCCGGCGGCTCCAGCGGCGGCTCGGCGGCGGCCATTGCCGCGGGGATGGCGCACCTCGCGCTCGGCTCGGACACCGGCGGCTCCATCCGGCAGCCCGCCGCGCATTGCGGCGTGGTGGGTCTCAAGCCCACGTACGGGGCGGTGTCGCGCTACGGCCTCATTGCATTCGCTTCCTCCCTCGACCAGATCGGCCCGATCACCAAGGACGTGCGCGACGCCGCTCTGCTGATGGAGGCCATTTCCAACCATGACGGGCGCGATTCCACCAGCGGGCCGAGCGGCGTCGGCCCTTGCCTTGCGGAGATCGAGCGTCCGCTGGAAGGGTTCAAGGTCGGGGTGCCGAAGGAGTTCTTCGGGGAGGGGCTCGCCCCCCAGGTGCGCGAGAAAGTGATGGAGGCGCTGCGCGTCATCGAACGGCTCGGGGGGAAGGCGGTGGATATCTCCCTGCCGCATTCCGACTACGCCATCGCCGTCTACTACATCATCGCGCCGGCGGAGGCGGGGAGCAACCTCGCGCGCTACGACGGCGCGCATTACGGCTATCGCACGGAGAAGGCGGAGGACATCATCTCCATGTTCTCCCGCACGCGCGCCGAGGGGTTCGGCCCGGAGGTGCAGCGGCGCATTCTGCTGGGCACCTACACGCTCTCCAGCGGCTATTACGACGCTTATTACCTCAAAGCCTCCAAGGTGCGCCAGCTCATCCGGCGCGATTACGAGCGCGCATTCGATCAGGTCGATTTCATCATCTCCGCCACCAGCCCGAGCGCCGCGTTCAAGATGGGGGAGCGCACGGCAAACCCGCTGGAGATGTACCTGGCGGATATCTACACGGTGTCGGTCAATCTCTCCGGCGGGCCGGGGATTTCGATCCCCTGCGGCTTCACGCGGGAGAACCTGCCGGTCGGGCTGCAGATTCTGGCGGCGGACATGCAGGAACCGCGGCTGCTGCGCCTGGCGCGCGCGTATGAGCGCGAGACGAACTGGCGGCAGACGCGGAGAACGGCAATTGATGATTGATAACTGATTATTGATGATTTCTGATTGGTGGAGCGCGCTGTCCCAGCGCGCTCGTCTTTCTTGACGGTGATGCTCTGCACCCACTCTGCATTCGCAAGGCGAGCGCTATGCGGGTTTCCTACAAAGAGACGGCGCAGATCGCCGACAGCATGGCCGAACTCCTGGGGGCGGGAGTGCATCCCGAGCGCATTTTCGACCTCCTCCAGCGATACCGTTCCAAGCGGGCGCGGCGCGCGCTGCAGATCGTGCGCGAGACGGTCGGCCAGGGGTTGCCATTCCACGAGGGGTTCCGACGGAGCGCCTGGGCATGGCCCCCCTACTTCGTCGAGATGACCCGCTGCGCGGAGATGGCGGGCCAGCTTCAAGCCGGTTTCCGAGAGGGGGCCATCCACTTCCGCAAGATGGCGCAGATCAAACGCGCCATCTTCAAACTCTGGTTCAGTCCGCTGATGATCATCGTCGCTTTCTGGATTGCCACCGCGTTGATACTCGGGCCCGGGTACCTCGTTGCCCAGGCGCAATCCTGTGCGCCGCTCGCGCTGGTGATTCTGGGGTTCATCTATGTGCCGCCGTTGAGGCGCATCCTGGATTGCACGATCATCCACATTCCGTTCCTGGGCGAAATTGCGCGCGACCTGGCGCTCTATCAGTTCACGATCTGTTTCAACTATCTCTACATCGGCGCAGTCAGTGCGCCGGAGATTATCCGAAGCGCGGCCCGCGCCGTGGGAAATTCGGAGATTTCCCGGCGAATCGCGGGGACGGCCTCCCGGGTGGAGAAGGGGTCGTCATTTGCCGATGCGCTCCGGCCGGCTTTCTGGTGGCCGTCGGGGTATATCGAAAGCATTGCTGTGGCGGAGGAGGCGGGTCAACTTCAGGAGATTCTGGAGCGGTTGGCTCAACAGCACAAGGAAGTGCTCGAATCGCGGCTGGATAAGATGTGCCGCGCGGTCACGATGCTGGTGTTCTACGTTTCCCTCGCAGCCTTTGCGTTCGCCGTCGCGGGAGCGGGAATGAGTCTCCTGCCCTCTCTCATCCGGAGTCTTCCCCCCCTCTAGCGGACAATCTCGTACACTTCCACCCATCTCCCATCCCAAATCAGGCCGAACTTGTCCGGCAGCGCGGAGATGGCAGCCGCTGTGGCGGCTTGGAGGTCTGCGGGAGGGGAGCCTGAGGGCAAGTCCTTGAATACGACGACATGCGTCACCCCCTGCTCGCGCAACTCGGCGAGCCATGCCCCGGCATCCCCCCGCGCCGGCGGAAGTTCCGCAATCCGCACAGGCTGAACGCTGAGGGCAGACGCGTATGGCAGGAGCGCGCTGAGCGGCAGCGTTTGCCGCGGCGCTCGGGCGCTCAGGGCAAACGCCATTTCACGACAGCTTGAGGTTGCCGCGACCACGGGAAATTCATGCGGCTCGTGGAAGAAGCGCAGCAGTTCGAGCCGCCCTCCCGATAACGCCATGCCGCCGACGAGCGCGTGCGAGTCGTCGCACCGCAGCGGGAGTGTGACGAACAGCGAGATGGCCAGAGAGCAGGCGATGAGCGCAATGGCCCATCGCCCCCCTCCTACCGTTCTACGCGATGACTCAGGCATGCCCCCTCCGGTCACTCCAGGCAGCCGCTCCCCTCGATCGCCCAGACGTCCTCAACCATCTTGTTGCGGATGATCCAGAGTCGGCGGTGCAGGTTGCTCGTCGTGCAGCCGTGCGAGGGGATCAGGCGCAACTTTTCCCCCACTCGGCCCGTGCAGTTGTCCACGGGGCAGTGTTCCTCGGCGAGGTAGAGCGCCTTCGCCTCCGGCGCGTTGGCGACCGCCGGCAACCCGAACTCGCTCCCGACCCCCTTCAGGCCGACGTCCAGCACCACCTTGCGCCCGGTCACGGATATCACCGTCGCCAGGATGCTCATGGCGTTCTGGAACTCCGAGCGGATCTTCTTGTAGTGGCAATCCATCATGGCATAGCTGCCGGCCTGCACCTCGTCGATTCCGGGCACGTTGCCTGTGATGTCGTAAGTGCCTGTGCCACCGCCTGAAACGATCGGGCACCGCAGGCCGCGGCTTTCGAACAGGTGCCGAGTCTCAACCATCGGCGCAAGCGCTTCGACCACTTTCCGGCGTCGCTCCTCGGCGTCGGGGGTCATCACGAGATGCCCCTCGTATCCCTGCAGCCCGTCCAGGCGCAGCCCTCGCGTCTTGCTGACCAGCGTTGCCAGCGCGACGGCCGGTTCCCCCGTGGCCACGCCGCAGCGGCGCATCCCGATGTCCACTTCCACCAGCACGCCGATAGTCACCCCGGCGCCTTGCGCGGCCGCGCCGAGTTCCATCACGTTCGTCTCGGAGTCCACCGCCGAGCGCACCATGGCGGAGCGGTTCAGCGCGGCCAGCCGCTGCGCCTTGTCCGAGCCTACGACCTGGTTGGCGACCAGCACGTCCTTGATCCCGCCGGCGACCAGCGCCTCCGCTTCGGAGAGCTTGGCGCAGGTGATCCCCACCGCGCCACCGGCATGGAGCTGCCGCTTCGCCAGGGTCACGCATTTGTGCGACTTGAAGTGCGGCCGCAGTTTGCACGGCCGGCTCGAAAAGTAGTCCGCCAGCAGCTTGATATTCTGGTCAAGCACGGAAACGTCCAGAAGCATCGCCGGAGTCGGCAGCGACTGAACCGGCCTGCCGATGTAATCTCTGTAGTCCATCATAATCCCCATCCTACGGGCGCCTGGTCGTCGTACCCGATCATCGCGCTCTTGCGCTTGCAGTACGCGAGGAGCCCTTCCATGCCGAGTTCCACTCCCGTGCCGCTCATCTTGCGCGGCGGCACCGGGATCTGCGGATAGCCTGTGAGCATCGTGTTCACCCAGATGATGCCCGTGTCCAACGCCTTGATCATCCTCAGCCCCCGCTCCATATTCGCGGTCCAGACCGAGCCGGAAAGCCCGTACTCCACGCTGTTGCTGATGCGGACCGCCTCCTCCTCCCCGCTGAAACGCACGGCGCTCAGGGCCGGGCCGAAAATCTCCTCGTCGTGCACCTTCATCCCCGGCTTCACGTCGGCCAGGAGCGTCGGCTGCAGCCAGAAACCGTTGCGCAGCGCGCCGGACATCTCCAGTTTCCCGCCGCCGCAAAGCACCCTGGCCCCCTCCCCGCGCGCATTCTCGATGTACTTCAGCGCCGTTTGATATTGACCCTTCGTGGTCATCGGACCGACCAGCGTCTTTTCGTCGCGCGGATCGCCGACCCGGATTTTCGCCACCTTGGCTGCGAGAAGTTCGAGGAACCGGTCGGCGACGGAATCCTCCACCAGGACGCGCGAGCAGGCGACGCACAATTGCCCGCAGTTGACGAACGCGCTCAGAGCCGCCGCCTGGGCGGCGCGCTCCAGGTCGGCATCGGCGAAGACGATGATGGCGTTCTTCCCGCCCAGTTCGAGATTCACCATCTTCATCCGGTCGGCGGCGAGTTTCTGGATGTGCCGGCCCACGTCGGTCGAACCGGTGAAGGAAATCTTCCGCACCGCGGGGTGCGCAACGAGCGCGTTGCCCGCGCTGGAGCCGGAGCCGAGGACCACGTTGACGATTCCCTTCGGCATCCCCGCCTCCAGGCAGAGTTTGGCCAGAGCCACGGTGGTCAGCGGCGTCTCGACGGAGGGCTTCAGGACGATGGCGTTGCCCGCGGCGATGGCCGGCGGGACCTTGAGCGCGGCGTTGACCAGCGGGTAGTTCCAGGGCAGGATGCCCGCCACGACGCCGTACGGTTCGTACGTGGTCAGGTAGAAGCAGCCTCCCTCGGTGGACTTGACCGTCCCCTCGATCTTGTCCGCCGCTCCGGCGTAGAAGCGGACGATGGAGGCGGTGAGCGCGATCTCCCCGCGAAGCTGCGTGATCGGCTTGCCGACGTCGATCAGCTCCAACTCGATCAACTCCTCGGCGCGCTGCTCGATCAGGTCGGCCAGTTTGAGCAGCATCTTCCCGCGTTCGGCGGCCCCGACGCGCCGCCACTCCGGGGAGTGGAACGCCCGCTCGCTGGAGCGAACGATCTGGCCCACGCAGGCGGCGTCGCAACAGGCCTGCCGGGCGATCAGTTCGCCGGTGGCCGGGTTCACCACGTCGGCGAATCCCGCCCCGCCCTCCTTCAACTCGCGACCATCCACGAACGGGCCGACATGCCTGACTGCCATAGGGCGCCTCGCTTTCGGGCCTCGTACCAAGGTGATGCGCAATGCCCCAGCGGCTCGCTACCGCGCGGGAAGAAACTATTTTACATTGAATGGCACGGTGAAAACAAAACAACCGACCCGCCTTCCAGGCGAGCCGGTTGTTCATTGGTGGAGACAGGGGGACTCGAACCCCCGACCTGCTGATTGCGAACCAGCCGCTCTCCCAACTGAGCTATGTCCCCGCAAGTCGTATGTCACGTCAATATATCGGAACGCGAGATTTCTGTCAACGCACGCGGGCAGCGTTCGCTGCGGAGCCCCCGAGGACTGCAAGACCGCGGTACGGAAACGGCGACGCTATTCCACCCGCCGGGACCCTCCCATTCCGCTTTGCGCGCCTCGACGGCGAATCCCCGCCAGGTGCAGCGGTTGACATTGCCGCGCCGGCAGGCTATTTTCTCGGCACCAAACAGGGTTCGGAGGATGGAGGCGAGATCGTGCGCGCGAGCACTGCGGTTCTCTGTTTCTCGGTTGCACTGGGGCTATGCGCCATGGGCATGGCGACCGCCAGCCTCTTCCGAAGCGAGCCTGCCGCCCCCGAGCCGGTTCGGCAGAACGTGTTCCCGGACGTAGCGCCGGCCGTCGCGAACTCCTCCTCTGCCGCAACGCCCCCCGCCGCTGCGACTCCGCGCGAGTCGGTGCGCCCAACGGTGACGCTGAAGGAGCAAAGGATATCCATCCAGACCGCGGCAACACAGGTGTGCGCCCAGGCCGGGATGCGGTACGACTTCAACCGTTCGCGGGAGAAGACCGGCGACAAGTGCCGCCTGTTCATCCAGGTCAATCTGGAGAACGCGACGCTCGACGAGGCGCTTGCGCAGATCGTGCTGAAGAACGGCCTGCGCTATCGGATCGAGGGGCAGGCGCTCTGGCTGGAGACTCCGGATCAGTAACCGATGGTTCGCACGTCGCGCGCCGGCGGAACGGCCCAACGAAATAGCTTGACTGCGACGCGGCAGGAAAATAACATTGCGAAGGAAGGAGACCTGAGATGCGAATAATGAAGATGGCGGCGGTGCTGCTGGCTGTTTGGTGCCTTGTTGCAAGCGCTGCGGAGGAGCCGGCGGGCCAGTCGGCTCAGAAGCCCAAGGAGAAGCCCGTCCTCACGGCCACGGTCGTCAACAGGGATGGGACGACGGTTGAACTGCGGTCATTGGCACTCGTGAGCGAAAGCACCGGGCTGTTCGGCTCGTCGCCCACCCAGCTCGGCACTCTGCCCGTGACGGCCGGCAATTTGCACCTCGAAGTGCCCATGGACAAACTGACGAAGATCGAGATCATCCCGGCCGACAAGACGAGCAAGGAGGTCAAGCTGAAGCTGACCAGCACCGACGGGAAGACGCTCGCGGCCACGCTCGACAACGGCCAGAAGATCAAGTGGAAGGGGACGCATTCGTTTGCGGATTCCGAGGCGACCCTCGACCTGAGCGCGGTGAAGGAAATCGTGTTGGGGCAGGAGAAGAAGTGACCGGCTGCATTATCGATAGGGAGTCTGCGATGGGCGTAACCCTGATGAAACGATTGCCGCGAAGAATCCTCGTACTGCCTCTGATCGCCGCGCTCGTGGCGGGATGCTGCCTGCCACTGGCCGGGTGCGGGACGCGCGCGCATCAACCGATGCCGCTCCCCGCCGCCGGGGATAAAATGGGCGGCGCATGCTGCGACCCCGCGCCTGACGCGGCCGCCAAGCCTTCGAAGGAAATCGCCCCCAGGGCACTGCTCGCCGCCAAACTCCCTGATGTGCAGGACAACGTCAAAGCGCTGAGCGAGTTCATGGGAGAAGGCGGACTGATGCTGTTGTTCGTCGACACCCGCTGTCCTTTCAGCGGCACTGCGCTGAAGGAGTTGCCGGACGTCGTCAAGGGGTTGGCCGGGCAGAAGGTCAACGTCGTCGTGCTGAATAGTGACGATGCCAAAGAGCGGGTGCAGAACTTCTACGCCTCTCGCAGCCTCGGCGCGCCGATTCTCTACGACACGGGAGCCGCCACGCGGGAGGCCTGGAACGTGCATTCCGTTCCCATCGCGGTCTACGTCAGCCCCGCCATGAAGATCGGATACCAGGGGGAAGCGATCTGGGCGAACCTGGGGTCGGCCGTCGAACAATCCCTGGGCCTGAGAACCGGCGCCATCAAGTTCACGGCTGCCGGCACGGGGTTTGGCTGAGGGAAGTAATGCGTTGCGCCGCCCGTGAGGCGGCGCGGATAGATGCAGCGCGGTGGAGACACGGCGGTTCCTCAGCCCACTCCCCCGCCCAGAATCAACCCACCCCACAGCAGCGCGGCGAACGCCGTCATGTAACGCGCCGTAACGGCGTCGGCATCCGGCGCTCGAAGCCCCCGCGCCGCATTCAGCGCGGGCGGAATCGCCAGGGGAATCGCCAGCAAGCCCAGGAGCGACCATGCCGGCACGACCCCCGCTGCGACCAGCGCCGCGACAATCGCCGGCGCACCGAAGAGCAGGGTGAAATAGAAGAGAAGGTAGGCGCGCCGACCGACCCACCGCGCGAGGGTATGAATCCCCGCGTCGCCATCCTCCTCCATGTCGCGCAGATTCCCCGCCGCCAGAATGGCCGTGACGGCCATCCCCACCGGAAGCGACAGGGAAAGGGTCCGCATCTCCATCCCCCCCACCTGCATCCAGACCGCGCCCGCCACGGTTGCCGGGCCGAACACCAGGAAGATGCAGAGCTCCCCCAAACCGCGATATTTGAGTTGCAGGGGCCAGCCGGTGTAACTGTATGCGCCCAGAAGGCCGCCGAGGCCGATGACTCCCACGACCCATCCCCCCCGCGCCACGAGCACGCAGGCGAGCAACAGGGCCAATAGCAGGCAGAAGCCGGCCAGCGCCAGGGCTTGCCGTGGCAGGACTTCCCCGCGCACAAGGAAGCGCCCCGGCCTTCCCTCATCCCCCTCCCGGCGGCGGTCAACGCCGGAGCGCAGATCGAAGTAGTCATTGAGGAGATTGCCGACGGCGTGGAACAACAAGACCAGGGCAACGCAGCCGGCCAGAATGCCCCATTTCCAGCGTCCGACGGGCGCGGCAGCCGCCGTGCCGACGAGGACGCCGGCAATGGACGCCGGAAATGAGAAGGGACGAGCGACACGAAGCCATACCGATAGAGAAGGCATGATTTGTCCTCGTCAAAATGAGGAATGACGAAGTCCTGACGACGAAAGAAGACTCCAATCACCCAATCTCCCAGTCACCTGCCGACCGGAAATCAGGTGATTGGGAGATTGGGTGATGGGGACATGCCATCACCATTGTCCCTGCGTTTAAGCGCCGAATTTCTCCATCTTCAGCGCATTGGCCAGCATGAGCGCCATCGCCTCTTTGGCCGGGAAGCGTCCCAGGCCGCCGCGCGCGCACTCGCGTTCGGTGTAACGCGCCATCCCATCCGGGCGGCAGTAGCGCGAGTAGATCAGGAACGGGCAGGGGTGCCAGGAGTGCCCCTTGAGCGCCGCCGGGGTGGAGTGGTCGCAGGTCACGGCGATCACGTCCGGCTCCAGCGCCAGCAGGGCCGGGAGGTGCTTGTCCACTTCCTCGATGATCCCCACCTTCTTGGCGAAGTTGCCATCCTCGCCGTAGGAATCGGTTTTCTTGATGTGGACGTAGAAGAAATCATGGTTGGCGTACTCGCGGCGCAGGGTATTGAATTCATCCTCGATCGTCTCGCCCGCGTCGAGAATCTTCATCCCCACCAGCTTGGCCAGTCCCTTGTACATCGGGTAGGTGGCGATGGCGGCCGGCTTGAGCTTGAACAGGTCGGACATGGTCGGAATCGCGGGGTACTTCGCGAACCCGCGCACCAGGAGCGTGTTGGCGGGATGGTGGTCCTTCAGCACCTCGTTGGCGCGGCGGATGAATTCGTTGATGATCCCAGCGGTGTATTCCGCCTCGGGGGCGAGCGCCAGGGCGGGCTGCGGCGCATGGGGCGCCTTCTGGGGATCGGCGTCGGCGACGCGGCCGTCCAGCTTGTCGCCGCGGAAAAGGACGGTGAAGCGGTGCTCCTTGCCCGGCTCCAGAATGACTTCCACATCGCCGATCTTCGGAATTTCCCTGGCCATCAGGGCGCAGAGCTTTTCGTTCTTCTCAGTGGCGATGCGGCCCGCGCGCCGGTCGGTGATGATGCCGTGCGCGTCCATGCTGGCGAAATTGCCGCGCGCGGCCACGTCGCGGTTGGTCATGTGCAGCCCCACGCCCAGCGCTTCCAGCACGCCGCGGCCGATCTCATGCTGGATGGGGTCGTACCCGAACAGCGCCAGGTGCGAGGGCCCGCTGCCCGGCGTCACCCCGCGCATGATCGGGTCGGTCACGCCGCACTCGGAGACGGCGGCCAGTTCATCCAGGCGAGGATGATGCGCCGCTTCAAGCTCGGTCTTTCCGTCCACCGGGAGACCGCCCAGCCCGTCCATGACCAGAAGGACGATCTTGCTGGGAGTCTGCAGCGTCAACGAGCGCATAACCTGTTCGCTAAGCATATGTCCTCCGATTGTCTTGAATAACAGCCAAGATCGAGTGGTTTATTCTATGGGCGAGGGCGGCGGGTGTCAACGTCGCGACGGCAATGCGCGCGAGAGGACGGACGCGGAGATGTCTTTGCGGCCCAGCCGCCCCCGGCTGAGCGAGTGTCTCGCGTGCATCTGCACAGCCGAGGGCGGCTGTGCCACATACCGCGCTACGCCTGGGCCGGCGTCAGGGAGAATCCCGCTTCCTTGCTGACGAAGCGAAGTCGTTCCTTCCCGAAATAGGGCTGGAACTTCTCGGCGTACTGCGCCGGGTTCTGTTTGCCATGGACGAAGAGCATGTTGAGCAGCTTGAGCCGTTCGGCGTTGCTCGGAAGCAGTTCGAACATGCGGGAGTGGCGGACGGTCGGCTTGTGCTTGTCGTTGCGCAGGAAGGCGTAGATGTCGCGCGCCAGCACCATATCCACATGCGCCATGGCGCGCGTCATCGCGGCGACGCTCAGGTTGGTCAGGCGTCCCTTGCAGACCGGGCCGATGTCCGTGCGCGCCGCCAGCTGACGCAGCCGGTGGCGCAGCCGCGCCCAGAGTTCCTCCGGCGCGCGCTCATCGACCGGCGCGCGGCCCGCCGCATGCGCGCGGGCGTACTCCTCCAGCGCCGTCGCGGCGTCGAAGATGGAGAACGCGAGGCGATAGAGGCGCTGAATGTAGAGGGACGCCGCGGGGCGCAATTCGTCGACGAGCAGCGCGTGCGCCTCGGTGTTGTCCTGGGCCGTCAACTCGACGGGCCCCTCGCCGGTCAGCCCCAGCTTGTTCATCGAGTGCAGCAGACGCACGGCGTGGTACCGCGCCCGCAATTCGTCGCTGAACGGCGCAAGGTTGTCCGCGCGATAGATCGGGACGCGCAAGAGGACGATGTCGCCGATGGCCCGTTCGAGCAGGTGGTCGTAGGCGACTTTCGGCTGGAGCGCGCTCCGGCTCAGCAGAAGCACCATTTGCAGCAGATGGGCCTCCCCGATGCCGAACTTGTTCACGACGCAGAGGTTCCGCAGCAGGTCAAAGTCCTTGCGGAAGGTGCCGGCGGCGGCGAGGTAGCGAACCGACTTGGCGCCGGCGCTTCCCAGAATGGCCCCGTCCGGGTAGAGATGGTTGTAGCGGAGGGCGTCGAAGAGATGGCCGAACGCCGCCTGCAGGGCGGCCTGGCGGTCGTTGTCCAGCGGGTTCGACCACGCCGCCTCATACGCCTCGATGGCGGCAAGCCGATGGTCCCGTATCGACGCCCCCTGGGCGTCCTTGAGCCAGTCGGCGGATTCGCCGAGCAGCGTGAGTGCGCCAGTTCCTTCCGCCATGCAATTCTCCAATGTGCGCAGGTCAACGGTAGGATATCCAAGAACCGGCCTGAGCGCAAGCCCCCAGTTCAATGGGCATTTGTCAATGGGCAATCGGCATCGGTCAATGGGCTATGTGATGCGCATTCAGCCGAGGCTCTGTTGTTCATTGACAATTGCCAGTTGATAATTGCCCATTGACCATTGTATCCGTTACTTTCGCCGGAATCGCCGCATGAACCGCCGCTCGCCCCAGGTCAGCGAGTTGATCCCTTCGCGGCTGACCTTGTCAAGAATCTCGTCGCGCCTGCGCTCCTCCTGCGCACTGGGCTCCCATCGGCTGAAAGCCCTCGCTTCAGCCCAGCCGGAAATCGCAGGCCCGAACTTGATCACGACGTACCCGAACAGCAGGCCCCCGAGGTGCGCTGCGTTCGCAACACCGTTGGAGGGACTGCTCTTTACGACGGAATACGTCTCAATCACCACGACAATCCAGATGAATGTCTTGATCCGCATCGGGATGAACAACAGGAACAGGATAATGCGGTTCGGCCAGTACATGCGGTAGGCCATGACCAGCGCGTAGATCGCCCCGGACGCGCCGATGCACCAGGCATCCGCGTGCGCGATCAGGACAAAGCAGAATCCGGCAAACACCGCGCCGCCCAGGTAGAACCAGATGAAGCGCCTCTCCCCCCAGACCTCCTCGAGCTCGGTCCCGAACCAATAGAGGAAGAGCATGTTGAAGAGAATGTGCATCAGGCTGTTCGGGTCATGCAGGAAGGCGTAGGTGATGAACTGCCAGAGCCAGCCGCGATGGAAGGCCGCCGCCGGGGAAAGCCCGAAGGGCTCGAACAATCGGTCGAAGCTGTTTCCGCCCCCGAGGCTGGCAAGGAACTCCAGCAGGAAGATGACCACGTTGAGGATGATCAGCGTGCGAACGACCGAACCGCGCCGGCGGCCACGCGGCTGCGCGTCGTAGTTTGGCGCGTCATTCTCCCAGTACTTCATCGCGGGGCGCGTCCTTCCGGTCTGCTCAGCCGCTCTCGGCGCTGAAGACAATCGACAGTTTGCGCAGCGCTTCCGACTCGATCTGGCGGATGCGTTCGCGCGTCAGGTGCAGGCGTTCGCCGATCTGCTCCAGCGTCAGCGGTGTACCGGTATTGAGGCCGAAGCGAAGCCGCAGGATTTCCGCCTCCCGCTCCGAAAGCGCCTCCAGGCAGCGCTGGATAAGCTGGCGGTTTCCCTCGCTGAGCAACTCTTCGTCGGGCTGCTCCGCCCGCACGTCGGCGACCGCCCCTTCGAAGACCCAGGACATGTCGGCGCGGTTCTCCATGGTCGCGGAGGCGTGGATCGCGCGGCTGATCATCCGCAGGCGCTGCGGGGAGACCTCCATCCGGTCGGCAATCTCGCGGTCGGTCGGTTCGTGCGACATCTCCTCCCGCAGTTCGCGCGTCACGCGTTTCCAGCGGCTGATCAGCTCCACCATGTAGCCGGGCACTCGCACCGTCGGCCCGCAGAGCTGCATGCCGCGGCGGATGTGCTGGCGGATCCACCAGGTGGCATAGGTGCTGAAGCGGGTATGCCGGTTCGGGTCGAAGCGCTCGACCGCCTTCATCAGGCCGATGTTCCCTTCGGCGATGAGGTCCATCAGGGAGACGCCGGGGCGCGCGTACTGGGTGGCCAGGTGAACCACGAGCCGCAGGTTCGCGCGAATCATCCGGTCGCGCGCGGCCGGATCATTCTTTGCGACGAGCCGCGCCAGCTTCTCCTCCTCCTCGCGTTTGAGGAGAGGGACCTGGTCGATCTCTTTGAGATAAGCTTCCAGCCCGGCTTCTTCGAATCGCATGGTCTCCGCCGTCCCGTTTGCCCGAAAATCGATTCTCAGGGCGAGTTGCGGCGATATTGTAACAACACTGGACGGGGGAAAACAAAGGGAGATGCGGGGGGAATGATTGCGGACGGCTGGGCGCGGAATGCCGAAGAACGGATGAATAGCGAATGAAAAATTGCCAATAGCGAATTGCGAACGGACGCGGCGGTGCGCGCCGATTGACTCGCTTCCCTGTCATGATATCATCGGTATGGATGCCTGCGACGCGGGGCGCTGATCACTTTGTGCTGGAGGTGAATGCGTGGAACGTTCGACGTCCGTCCCGGAAAAGCTCGACTGCCGCTGCTGCATCGTCGGCGGCGGGCCGGCGGGAATGATGCTGGGATTCCTCCTTGCGCGCGGAGGGGTCGACGTGGTCGTGCTGGAGAAACACGCGGATTTCCTTCGGGATTTTCGCGGCGATACGATCCATCCCTCCACCCTGGAAGTAATGCATGAACTGCATCTCCTGGATGAATTCCTCAAGCGCCCCCACCAGGAACTGCCCCACCTCGATGTGCAGTTCGGGCCAACCGCGCTGACGATCGCCGATTTCACGCACCTGCCGACGCGCTGCAAGTTCCTCGCCTTCATGCCGCAATGGGATTTCCTGGACTTTCTGGCCGAGCAGGCCGAACGCTGCCCCACGTTCCACCTGCGGATGGAAGCCGAGGTGACTGATCTACTCAGCGACGGGGAGCGTATTGCGGGGGTGATGGCGAAGACGCCGCAGGGAATGCTGGAGGTTCGCGCCGAATTGACTGTGGCGGCCGACGGCCGCTCCTCCGTGGTGCGCGAGCGCGCGGGGCTGCGCAGCATGGCGTTCGGCGCGCCAATGGACGCGCTCTGGATGCGCCTTTCCAAATCGCCGGATGACCCGGGACAGTCCACAGGACGCGTCGGCGGCGGTCGCATTCTGGCCATGATCGACCGCGGGGATTACTGGCAATGCGCTTACGTCATTCCCAAGGGGAGCGCGGAGGAGTGGCGCAAGGGCGGGCTGCAAGTTCTGAGGGATGAGATCGCGCGCCTCGCGCCCTTCCTGAAAGGACGCGTGGATGAGTTGAGGGACTGGAATGACGTCAAGCTGCTGACCGTCCTGGTGGATCGCCTGCCCCGCTGGCATCTCCCCGGCCTGCTCTGCATCGGCGACGCGGCGCACGCGATGTCCCCCATTGGGGGCGTCGGCATCAACCTGGCCATCCAGGACGCGGTCGCTGCGGCGAACGTCCTGACCGTGCCGCTGCGCGCCGGGAGCGTGAGCGAGTCGCTGCTGCATCGCGTGCAGAAGCGCCGCGAATTGCCGACGCGGTTGACGCAGGGGATGCAGCGGTTCCTTCAGACCCACGCCGTCGAGCGCGTTCTGGCGCGCCCGGGCGGCCAGCCGATGAAGCCGCCCCGGGTCTTCCGGCTCATGCAACACTTCCCATGCCTGCGTCGAATTCCCGCCCGCCTCATCGGCGTCGGATTCAGGCCGGAGCATGTGAAGGAACTGTGAATATGGACTGCGGCGGCAATGCCGCCGCTCAGGCTGCACGCCAACCGGGTCTTATCGGCGACCCGTCCGCTCGGCTTGCCGCCGGTATTTCCCACCGCAGCCAAAGCGCCGCCGCCCATTCGGCAGGCTCAGGGCAGCTCGGCGGGGCAGTGCAAATGATACGGGCGGAGCAGGCATTCGCCGCCTGCTCCGCCCGTGATGTTCGTCAGAACGTCCTTGAGTCCTACGCCTCCGGCTTCTTCTCCTCGACGGCCGGCTTTTCTTCAGCGGCCGGCGCTTCCGGCGCGCTCACGGGTGCTTCGCCTTCAGGCCGCGGAGCGCTGCCACGCATGGAGAGGCCGATCTTCCGCGCTTCGGAGTCCACGCGAAGGACGGTCACTTCCACTTCCTGACCGACCGTCACCGCTTCTTCCGGCTTCTCGATCTTCTTGTCGGTCATCTCGCTGATGTGCAGCAGCCCTTCGAGGTCCGGCTCCAGTTCGACGAACGCGCCGAAGGAGGTGAGCTTGGTGACCTTCCCCTTGCACACCTGGCCGGGCTTGTACTTGCCGGGGATGTCCCCCTGCCACGGGTCGCGCTCGAGCTGCTTGAGGCCCAGGGCGACGCGCTTCTTCTCCTCGGAGACGCTCAGGACGACCGCCTCGACGCGGTCTCCCTTCTTGAGCAGCTCGGAGGGATGGTTGATCTTCTTGGTCCATGACATGTCGCTGACGTGGAGGAGGCCGTCGATCCCCTCTTCCAGTTCCACGAACGCGCCGTAGTTGGTGAGGTTGCGCACCCGCCCCTTGATCATCGTGCCGGCGGGATACTTCTCCTCCACCTTCGCCCACGGGTTGGACTCGGTCTGCTTCATGCCCAGGCTGATTTCCTGCTTCTCCTCGTTGATGCCCAGGACGACCACTTCGACGATGTCGCCGATGGCCACCACTTCGGAGGGGTGATTCACGCGGCGCGTCCAGGACATCTCGCTGATGTGGACGAGCCCCTCGACGCCATCTTCCAGCTTGACGAAAGCGCCGTAGTTGACGATGTTGACCACTTCGCCCTTGTGGCGCGTCTGGACCGGATACTTCTCCGGAACGCGCTTCCAGGGGTTCTCGCTCTTCTGCTTGAGGCCCAACGCGATGCGCTCGCGGTCGCGGTCCACGTTGAGCACCACCACCTCGATCTCCTCGTCGATGGCCACCACTTCGCTGGGATGGCTGACGCGGCTCCAGGACATGTCGGTGATGTGCAGCAGGCCGTCGATGCCGCCGAGGTCGACGAACGCGCCGAAGTCGGCGATGTTCTTGACGACGCCCTTGCGGGTCTGCCCCGGCTCGATCTCGGCCATGACCTTGGCCTTGAGGCGCTCGCGCTCCTCTTCGATCAGCTTGCGGCGGCTGACGACGATGTTGCGGCGCTCCTCGTCGATCTTGAGAATCTTGCAGGTGACTTCCTTGCCGATGTACTCGGCGATGTCGCCGGGACGGCGGATGTTGACTTGGCTGGCCGGCAGGAAGACCGGCACGCCGATGTCCACGAGCAAGCCGCCCTTGATCTTGCGCATGACGCGGCCGGTGACCACGTCCCCTTCATGGTGATCATTGATGACCTTCTCCCAGCCGCGGATGCGGTCCGCCTTGCGCTTGGAGAGGACGATCACGCCGGCGTCATCTTCCACGGCGTCCAGGAGCACTTCGATTTCCTCGCCGATTTTGATCTCGGAGGGATCGTAGAACTCGTTGACCGCCAGAAGCCCTTCCGACTTGTAGCCGACGTCCACCACCACGTCGTCGCCCACCACGCCGATGATCTTTCCGCGGATGATGGAGCCGGACTCGAAGTGCTTGATGGAGTCGTCAATCGCCTTGTCGAGGTCCTTGATCGCCGGGTCGGTCATCGCCTCCTCGACCTCGCGGTTGATCTCCTCCCACTGTACGTTCATGTCCTGAAGAATCAGCTCGTCGACCATTCCCTTCTCCTTACATACTCTCGCCGCCGCCGGCCAGCCCTCGCGGGCTGAAAGATCCGACGACTGACTGCGAGCGTCGCCCGGAAAGCGTCAGCTTTTTCAGAGCCGCAGCCGTCCCGCGCACGCGGGACAAAAGGCCAAGGCGCCATATTCCGAGCAGTCCTCTTACGACAACTGCTTTCACCGCAGAGACGCGGAGAACGCAGAGAACGAACATACAGGCAACGGCAACTAACAGATCAGAAGTCGTTGACCAGCCGTTTGATGCCATCCTTCAGAACGGCTACGTTGAAGTTCAGCAGCAAGCCAACCCTGATTCCACTTAACCGCAAGTACGTCAGCAATTGAGCGGAGTGAATTGGCAATACCGTCTCAACGGCTTTGATCTCGACCACAACGCATTCCGCGACAACAATATCCAGCCTGTAGCCGCAGTCCAGTTGAACTCCCTTGTAGCCTATCGGAAGCGACTGCTGCCGCACAAACGGAATGCCGCGCATTGCGAGCTCGCGGCAGAGGCATTCGTCGCAGGCCGATTCAAGCAACCCCGGGCCAAGCGCCTTGTGCACTTCGATTGCGGCGCCGATGATCTTTTCCGTTAGTTCGTTAATCTCGCCCGGTGTTCTCGTTGCCGTCATCCGTTCTCTGCGCCCTCCGCGTCTCCGCGGTGAACCCTGCCTTCGTCGTCCGTTTCTCCGCTATTTCATGCGCCTCAACTCGCGTTGCAGCGCCAGCATATCGTTACGCAACCGTTCCACCGCCTCATCTCGCGTCATCGTCGCGCGCTCGGCGGCTGTGATCGGGCGGCCGTAGGCCACGCGGATCGGATGCGGCCAGGGCCAGCGGCCTCGCGGCCACGCTTCGAACGCGCCCTCGACCACCGCCGGCACAATCGCGGCATCCACGCGGTCGGCCACTGCCAGAGCGCCGTGCCGGAACGGGGCGATCTCCCCGTCGCGGCTGCGCGTCCCTTCCGGAAAGACCACCAGGCACCAGCCGTCGCGCAGCCGGTCCACGGCTTCGCGCACGGCCGACACGTCGCGCCCGTCGCGGTCCACCGGAAACGCGTTGCACCACCGGATCAACAGGCCGAACCAGCGATTGCGAAAGAGCGTTTTGCGCGCCATGTACGAGACGGAGCGGCCCAGCCCCAGCCCGACAAGAATCGGGTCCAGGTAGCTCTGGTGGTTCGACACCAGCAGCACGCCGCCCTGCGTCGGCACATTATTCTGGCCAAAAACGCGCAGCCGGAATGCGAGGAGGCACATCACGCGCAACAGTCCCCTGAGGATCACCCAGAGCACGCGTCGTGCAGCCAATAGCGCCTCCACCTCCGCATGCGCGCAGAAATCAGCCAAGAGTAAAGTATGGTAGCAAAATGAGGCATTACACGCAAACGGCGGAGCGCCCGAGATCAGGGCGAACGCATCTAAACTCCCCTGTCCGCCCGTTTGACGCTGCGCACGGTATGATCGCGCGGAACGAGGCCGCTTATGGACTGCGGCGGCAACGACGCCGCTTTGTCTTGGTGGAGACTTGATCATGCGGTGGGCCTGTCGGTTCGGACCCTCGCTCCCCGGCGCAGCCAAAGCGCCGCCTATGGCGGCGCACTCCATAGACGCTGTCGCGGCCAGGGCATGCCAATGACGCGTCATTATTTAGACGCGTTTGCCCTGCGCCCGAGATTCACCACGGAAAGCACGGAGAACGGCATGGCAGGAGAACGGCGGGCCGGTCTTCGTTTGCATAAAACGCCCAAAGATGTTAGCCTGCTTACGTTAACCCTCTATCCGCGTCTCAGGAGTGTTTGAGCAATGAAGAAGGACATTCATCCGAAGTACGTCGACTGCAAGGTCACCTGCGGCTGTGGCGAGACGTTCCAGACCCGCGCCACGAAGTCGGAGATCAACGTCGAAATCTGCTCCAAGTGCCACCCGTTCTTCACGGGCAAGCAGAAGCTGGTGGACACGGCCGGCCGCGTCGAGAAGTTCCAGCGCCGCTATGGCGCGAAGTTCCAGGCGCAGCCCGGCGAAGAGAACAAGGGCTGATTGCGCGCTCACGTGTGGCCGTCGGGAAGCGACAGGGTCAGGCACATTTTTGCTTCACAAAAATGAGCCAGACCCTTTTTCGGGTTGGGCGTTACGCTTCCCGTTTTTTCCTGGCTTGATCGGGGACGCAGTTCATGCCTGTCTCTCTGGCCGATAAGCTCAGGGAAATGGAACTGAAGTTCGAGGACCTTGAGCGCAAGATCGTGGACCCTGCGATCATCGCGCAGGGGCAGTTGTACTCCACCTATCTCCGCGACCGCGGTCGCCTCGTCAAAATCATCGACCCCTACCGAGCCTGGAAGAAAGCCCGCGCGGCGTTTCAGGAGGCGGAGGCCATTCTCGCCGACGAACAGGGCGACCCCGATTTGAAATCCCTCGCCCGCGACGATATCGACCACCTTCGCGCCGAGATGACGCGGCTGCGCGATCAGGTGAAGCGCGTGGCGGTGGCCGAAGAGAGCGGGGCGAACGCGGATGCCATCCTGGAGATCCGCGCCGGCACCGGCGGCGACGAGGCCGCCCTCTTTGCGGCGGACCTTGCGCGAATGTACACCCGCTACGCCGAGGGGCGCGGCTGGAAGGTCTCCGTCCTCGACGCCCGCCCCACCGAGTTGAACGGCTACAAGGAGGTCACCCTTTCCGTTTCGGGGCCGGACGCCTACCGCCACCTGCGTTTTGAGGGAGGCGGCCACCGCGTGCAGCGCGTTCCCGAGACGGAGTCGCAGGGGCGCATTCACACCTCCCTGGTGACCGTGGCGGTCCTTCAGGACACCGAGGACATCGATATCGAGATCAACCCGGCGGATGTCGAGATGGAGTTCTCACGCGCGGGGGGACCCGGCGGACAGAACGTGAATAAGACCTCCTCCGCCGTGCGCCTGATCCATAAGCCGACCGGGATCGAGGCGCGCAGCCAGGAAACCCCCTCGCAGCACAAGAACCGCGCCGCCGCCATGCGCGTGCTGAAGGCGCGGCTGCTGGAGCACTTCAACTCCAAGCGGCAGAACGCCCGCGACGAGGAGCGCCGCTCCATGATCGGATCCGGCGACCGCAACGAACGCATCCGCACCTACAATTTCCCTCAGAACCGCGTCACCGACCACCGCATCGGCCTCACCATCCACGACCTCCAGCGCGTGATGGGCGGCGACCTTAACCCCCTGATTGAGGGGCTGCTCGAGTATGAGTTTGCAGAACGCGAGAAAGGTCTCCAACTCGACTGACGCCCCTCGCGACGCCCGCACGGCGATTCGGTGGGCGGCTGCCGCCCTGGCCGGCGCGGGGATCGACTCCCCGCGCCTGTGCGCCGAACTGCTCCTGGCCCACGTCCTGGGCTGCGACCGGCTGCACCTCACCATCGACCCCGCGCTCCTCCTTTCGCCCGACCGGGACTCCTCATTCCGCCATCTCGTCCAGCGCCGCCTCGCCCGCGAGCCGGTGCAGCACCTGATCGGCTTCACGGAGTTCTGGTCGCTGCCCATCCGCTGCGACCGGCGCGCGCTGATCCCCCGGCCCGAGACCGAGCTGCTGGTGGAGCTCGCGCTGGAACTGGCGCGTGGAATAGCTTCTCCCCTCATCGCGGACATCGGGACCGGCACGGGCTGCATCGCCATTGCCATGGCGTGCGAGTTGCCGCAAGCGAGGATCATCGCCACGGACATCTCAGCCGACGCGCTGGCGCTGGCCGGAGAGAACATAAGGATGAAGGAGGGGCGCGAAGAAGCGCGCTGGGACAGCGCGCTCCACCAAACGGCAATCATCAATCATCAATCATCAATGATCAATATTTCCCTCCGCCGCGGCGACCTTCTCGCCCCTCTCGCGCAGGACGGGCCGGGCGCTTTCGACCTGATTCTCTCGAATCCCCCCTACATCCCCGACGCCGATATGGCGACGCTTCAGCCCGAAGTCCGCGACCATGATCCCGAATTGGCCTTGCGCGGCGGGCCGGAAGGATGCACAATTATCAGCCGGCTGCTCCGCGAGGCGCGCCTGCCGCTCCGGCCGGGCGGCTTTCTGGTCATGGAGATCGGAATCGGCGAGGCGGAGTTCGTGAAGCAAAACGCATCGGCCGGCTGGAAACTCCTGCGCACAGTCCGCGACGGCGCCGGCATCGAGCGCGTCGTCGCGTTGCAGAAAGAACGATGACCATGGATACATTTGAAGTCGAGGGAGGCATTCCGCTTCACGGCGAGGTCGCCCTCAGCGGCGCGAAGAACGCCGCGCTGCCGATCATGGCCGCCGCCATCTCGCTCGCGGCAAGGTCACGCTGAAGCACATGCCGCACCTCAGCGACATCGACAGCATGATGAAGATCCTGCGCACGCTCGGGGTCTCCACCGAATGGTCCGGGCCCGACACCGTCGAGCTCGAAGTGCGCGATGAATCCTGCACCGTGGCCCCCTACGACCTGGTGAACACGCTGCGGGCCAGCATCTGCGTCCTCGGCCCGCTGCTGGCCCGGCGCGGCTCCGCGCGCGTGCCGCTTCCGGGCGGCTGCGTCATCGGCGTGCGCCCCATCGACCTGCACATGAAAGGTCTCAAGGCGCTCCATGCCGACGTGGATGTGGAACATGGCGACGTCATCGCCAACGCGGTCAAGCTGTTCGGCAATGAGATTTATCTCGGCGGGCCGCACGGCTCCACCGTGCTGGGCACCGCCAACGTCCTCAGCGCCGCCACGCTGGCCGAGGGGCAAACGATCATCGAGGACGCCGCCTGCGAGCCGGAGATACAGGAACTGGCGAAGTTCCTCGTTCTGATGGGGGCGAAGATCAGCGGCATCGGCACAAAGCGCCTGATCGTGGAGGGGGTGGATGAGTTGCATGGCGCGGAGTTCGAGATTCTGCCCGACCGCATCGAGGCCGGCACGTTCATGGTCGCGGCGGCGCTCACCGGCGGCAATGTGCTCGTGCGCGACGTGCAGCGCGAGTACATGGGCGCGGTTTTCGACGCACTGCGCTCCACGGGGGTGGAACTGATTCCCGAGAAGAAGGGCTGCCGCGTGATCGGCCCCGAGCGGTTCCAGACCGTGGACCTGACCACCGCCTCCTTCCCCGGCTTCCCCACCGACATGCAGGCGCAGATGATGGCGCTGTTGGCCCTGGCGAACGGGATCAGCGTGATCACCGAGCGCATTTACCCCGACCGCTTCATGCACGTGGCGGAGTTGAACCGCATGCGCGCGAATATCCGCAAGGAAGGCTCCAGCGCGATCATCGTCGGGGTGGACTACCTCTCCGGCGCGCCCGTCATGGCCAGCGACCTGCGCGCCAGCGCGGCGCTCGTCCTGGCAGGGCTCGTCGCGCGCGGCACCACCACCATCAGCCGCGTCTATCACATCGACCGCGGCTACGAACGCATCGAGGAAAAACTCGCGGGGCTCGGGGCGAGGATCAAGCGGGTGCCGGAAAAGGCGGGGGCGGGGAACGGATGATTTGCGAATAGCGATTGGCGAATAGCGAATTGCGAATGGAAAGGCGTTGGGAGCGCGCTGTTTGCCCTGAGCGAAGTCGAAGGGTACTCAGCGCTCTACGATTTCTTGGATAGGCAAATTAGGTCGCGTTCCCCCGGATTTCCCGGATTTCCCAAGATCGCGTGAAATGAAAATGGATGCATGAAGGATGAAGGAATATGTCTCCAAACCAACAGATCGATTCGCCTTTCGCTTTAAGCTATATACCTATCGTCCTATTCGTTTGTGTCTAGACGATGGCCAAGGCTTGGCGGCAACGATACTCCTGTGCTGCGCAATTGACCTGCTCGCCAAGTTTAATTCGGGCCACCCGAAGAACTCTGGTAACCGCGCCAGATACATAGCTTTTCTCAATGAGTATTTTTCTGCGAAATATGATCCCGATGATTTCTACAAGTTTGTCCGATGTGGGATCGTTCATAGCTACTCAATGCTGGACCGATATACAATCCTCTGCCGAGATGAGACTTGGGCTCGCCAGGTTCATCTGCGCGTAGATAGGAGAACAAGCAAGACTGTCGTGAACCCTTTTCAACTACTTGCCGACCTGAAGGTTGCGACAAAGAATTACATTAAAGATGTTAACGCTAGTCATGAGAAAACGGCTGCGTTCATTCGAGTGCATAAGATGATTCCGCTAGGACAGCAACTGTCGAGATGGGAAAAGCTCAAGTATCTTGCGACTGAAACCTAGCATAACCGTTTGGCTGGTAACGCTTTCTTGTCAAAGATGCGGCCGTTGCCGTAATCTGCGCCAATCTGTGAAATCTGTGGACAGCCGTTGCCGTTGAAAACGTCAGCGCGCTGGGGACAGCGCGCTCCACTGACCGCCCCCAGTTGGCAATTCGCAAATCGCTATTCTTCATTCGCTATTCCTCCGTTCGCCTTGCCATAATCGGCGGTAATCTGCGAAATCGGCGGAAAGCCGTCGTTTCTGACGCCATCAGACCTTCAGGAATACAATTCCCTGCGCAACTGCTTGATTCGCGCGTCGGCCAGGTAGTCGTCATACGTTGTGTTCACCCGGTTGATGACTCCCTTGGGGGTGATTTCGATGATGCGATTCGCCACGGTCTGAACAAGCTCATGATCGTGCGACGAAAGAAGCAGACTCCCCTTGAAGCGCTCCAGTCCCTTGTTGAGCGAGGTGATGGATTCAAGGTCGAGGTGATTCGTCGGCTCGTCGAGAATGACGACGTTCGGCTTCATGAGCATCATGCGCGCAAGCATGCAGCGCACCCGCTCGCCGCCTGAAAGCACGTTGACCGCTTTGAGCGACTCCTCACCCGAGAAAAGCACTTTGCCCAGGAAGCCGCGAATGAATGACTCGCTCTTGTCCTCGGAGTACTGGCTCAGCCAGTCCACCATGCTCAGCGGCGCGTCGAAATACGCCGCGTTGTCTTTCGGAAAATAGGCGCGCCGGGTCGAAGAGCCCCACTTGAACGCGCCCGCGTCCGCGTCGCTCTCCCCCATGAGTATCTGAAACAGCGTGGTTCTGGCGAGTTCATACGGACCGACAAACGCGACCTTTTCCCCCTTTTCGATCGTGAAGGCGAGTTCGCTGAACATCACCTGGCCGTCCACGGACTTGGACAGCCCCTCAACGGTCAGGAGGTCGTTGCCCACTTCGCGTTCCTGCTCGAAATGAACGTACGGATATCGTCGCGATGAGGGCTCAATATCCTCGACCGTGAGCTTGTCGAGTATCTTCTTCCGGCTGGTGGCCTGGCGCGCCTTGGAGAGGTTGGAGCCGAAACGGGCGATGAATTCCTCCAGCTCCCTGCGGCGATCCTCGAGCTTCCGGTTCATCTCGCTGCGCTGCCGGGCGGCCAACTGGCTGGACTCGCTCCAGAACGTGTAATTGCCGGCGTGCATCTTGATCTTGCCGTAGTCGATGTCCGCGATATGCGTGCAGACATTGTCGAGGAAGTGGCGGTCGTGCGACACCACGATGGCCGTGTTGTCAAACCGGGAGAGGAACTCCTCGAGCCACATGCAGGTCTCCACGTCGAGGTGGTTGGTCGGCTCGTCCAGGAGAAGAATGTCCGGGTTGCCGAAGAGCGCCTGCGCCAGGAGGACGCGCACCTTGAACCCGCCTTCGAGCTGGCTCATCAGCAGCGAGTGCATTTCCGGCGGCACCCCGACCTCGCTCAGCAGCTTGGCCGCGTCCGGCTCCGCATTCCAGCCCCCCATTTCCGCGAACTCCCCTTCCAGTTCGGAAGCGCGCAAGCCGTCGGCGTCGGAGAACTCCGGCTTGGCGTAGATCGCCTCCTTCTCCATCATCACGTCGTAAAGTCTCCTGTGCCCCATGATCACCGTCGTCAGGACGGAGTATGCGTCGAACGCGAAATGGTCCTGTTTGAGGACCGAAAGGCGCTTGCCTTTGGCGATGGAGACTTCCCCTCCGGTGGACTCAATCTCTCCCGAGAGGACATTGAGGAACGTTGACTTGCCCGAGCCATTGGCGCCGATCAGGCCGTAGCAATTCCCCGGTGAGAAGATGACGTTGACCTCGGAAAACAGTTTCCGCTTTCCGAACTGAAGCGATACATTGCTAACGGTGATCATATTGCTCCTCAAGTCAGGGACGATAGTCCCTTGCGCGACAGGCGCTGTAATTCATTGCGGCGAAACGCGATGGAACAGACGAGCAAAGGGGATAGCAGCGCAGCGGTTGCGGCGCGAATGGATTACGTCGGCGCGCTGCCGACAGGCGGAACGTGCGTTCGCAGTATTGGGCGGATCACGATAATCCAGTTCATTCCTCCATTATAGACCACGCCAAGGGGAAGGGTCAAACGGGAAGACGGCGGCACGGATGATTTGCGAATAGCGATTGGCGAATTGCGAATTGCCACTGGAAAGGCATTGGTGAAGCACGCTGTTTGCCCTGAGTGAAGCCGAAGGGTCCTCAGCGCGTCAGAACCGCAGGTTAGGCGTGAGTGGCACAACGAAGGAGCGCGACACGCGACAATGGGATAAATAGGTGACTCGGGGGCTGTTGAAGAAGCCCTGAGACCGAACCTCCCCGCAAGATCATTGCGCAAATGGCGCGGGCTGCTCGGTCTGCGCACGCGGGTTTGATAACCCGCGCTACACTTTTTCAACAGCCCCACTCTCCCTATTTGCATCGATATCCCAAGGGCCTCTTAGCGCCCCTTGCTTTCGCGCCGGTCCAACTCCGACTGCATATTGTCGCGTGCCTTCAACTCGTCGCGTTGGAAACAGGACATTCCCGGAAAGAGGCGTGGTTTTGCCAGCATCTGTCGCAGGAATGCCGCGCGCCCTTTGTTGAAGTCCGCCTCGGATGCCCACCCATACTCTTGCCTCAAGCACTCCACATATTCCTGGTACAGTGGCTCGTCCAGCGCCAGTGTCAAGAGGTCAACACCGACAATGATCTTCTCGTCGCTGGTGCGAAGCTGAGCTTCTGCGGTATGTTGCGTCGCCTTAATAAGATCGGCAACTCGTGGCGTCATCGATTTCCACACGGGATCCGATGCCACACGTTCCGCGCTGCGCACCTCGGCGCTCCGGTCAGACTTCATACCCTTGTCGTCGGACTCCACGATGTAGTCATGGTACCAGACAGCCAAAGTCACACTGGCCGAATCTTCAACCGGATACAGGCCCGATTCCACAGCCTCCAGCATGCGCAGAACATGAAGCAGATTGTGAAATGGACGGCCCTCATACTGCGCTCGCAAATCGACGAAACGCTCGGCCGCCAGATTGCTGGAAATCCCCAGCTTCTCAGTCCATGCCATCCAGCGCTTTTCCATGCTCTTTGTAATGAGCGCCCTTAGGACCGGTGGGGGCACCATATTCCGCACGTGCTTGACCCATCCTCTGGGGCCGACCCATTGTTGAATAGCGGACGAACTGATTAGCTGCATTTCGTGGTCGCACATCAGGAACACCGACTCCACGCCAGATTGCACCAGTCGGTTGCCGCAGTAGAGCTTCCGCTCAAATTCCATGTCGCCCCCGTCGCGCAATCTCCTCACCAAGAAAGCGATGTTGTTCTCCGCAGCGTAGTCGGCCACATACTCGTTATCGATAACGACCACTCGGATATTGGGGAAACTCTTAAGGCTATCGACCACCTGCGTCCGTCGTTCCTCCACATCGAACAAGGTCCTCTTGCCCGGATTGTGCGCTACAGCCACGATCACCTCATCAAACACGGTCAACGCTTTTTCGATAATGTGTTGATGCCCGTATGTAAATGGGTCAAATGTGCCCGCATAGATCGCTCGCTTCATACTGACCCTCTCTCTGAGATATCGGAATCAGGCGAAACTGGAACAGGGCCCATTGGCAATTCGCATTTCGCTATTCCCCATTCGCTATTCATCCGTTGCCGCTCACCGCGCTTCGCCAATCAACGGGTGACTACGACGCTCACCCACGCCCCCGGTTTCCCCGAGCCCGCGTTCACGAGGATGCTGTTGACTGTTTTGGAGAGCGGGGCGCGCACGAGGTTCACGGGGAATGCTTCGTACTCCGCGCCCGAGCCCGGAAGCATGTCGGACTCCAGCGCGGTCAGGGCGGCGATCAGGTTCATCGGCCCGCTCGCCCCCAGCGTCTCGCCGACAAGCCCCTTTAGCGCGACGATGGGCCGGTTGCCGAGAATCTTCGTGATCGCGGCGGCTTCCTCGCGGTCATCGTCCGGCCGGCCGGAAGCCGAGGCGAAGACCGCTTCCGTTTTGAGAACCTCCGCGTCGCGCAGCGCGCCGGAAATCGCTTCCTCGGCGCATGCGCCCATGCCGATTCCACGGATTCTGCCGCGCGCTTTTCCCTTGCGCACGCGCACGCCATCGGCGGATTCCAGGCAGAGGAACGCCCCCCCTTCCCCCAGGATGGTCCCATTCGCGACAAGTCCGAAGGGAAGGCACCCTTCCCCTCCGGGAAATGCACAGCCGGGGGCGGCTGTGCCACAAGCTCCCAAAGAAATCCCCGGCGACAACCACCCCTTCGACGCGCAGTAGCTCAGGAGCGATTCTCCAAACGCCTCCACGCCGCCCGCTATCATGGCATCCGTCCGCCCCCAGCGGATGCAATCGACGGCGTACGCCAGCGCTTCCATCCCGGCGGCGGGTCCGGAGCAGAACTGCCCGTGCGGCCCGGAGAGGCCGTACTCGATGCTCAGCAGCCCCGCGGTGGCGTTGTAGTAGGTGTGCGGAAAGAGGAAGGGAGGCGCGAAACGCGGCCCTTTTTCCGCGAGTTTGGCGTGGAACAGCGCTAGCGAGGCGAAGTTCCCCCCCATGCTCCCCACGCTCAGGCCGTATTCCCTAGCCAGGTCGGGAACGGCCAGCGCGCTCTCACGCAGCGCCATTTCCGCGGCGGCGAAGGCGAGCGCGCTGTTGCGGTCGAGGTAGTTCTTCGGCGAGCGCAGGTAGGCGGCGACGTCGAAGCCGTGAATCTCCGCCGCTTTTTCGCGCCCAAGGGCGGAGGCGTCGAAGCTGACCAGGTCGCCGATGCCGCTTTTCCCGGCGGCCAGCGCGGCGGCGAACGCTTCGCGCCCGATGCCGTTGGAGGCCAGGACGCCGCAGCCGGTGATGACCACTCCCTGCCCCATCAGATCTCCCATCGACCAAAGAGGACCGAGGCGTTGCAGCCGCCGAACCCGGCGGAGTTGTTGAGCGCCACCCCCACTCTCGCCTTGCGCGCGGCGCGGGGAACGTAGTCCAGATCGCACTCCGGGGCGGACTCTTCAAGGCCGATCGTGGGCGGGATGACTCCCTCGCGGATCGTCATCACCGTCGCAATCGCCTCCAGCGCGCTGGCTGCGCCCATGGCATGGCCGAGCATGGATTTGATGCCGTTGATGGGGATGCTCCGGGCGCGCTCGCCGAAGACGGATTTGATCGCCATCGTCTCCAGCCGGTCGTTGGGGGGCGTGCCGGTGGCGTGGGCGTTGATGTGCTCCACCGCTTCGGGGGCGACGCCGGCGTCCTGCAACGCGCCGCGCATGGCGCGGGCCATCCCCGCGCCATCCTCATCCGGGTGGGTCATGTGGAAGGCGTTGCTGCTGGTGCCGTAGCCCAGGAAACGCGCGAGGGGCAGCGCGCCGCGCGCGAGGGCGTGGTCGCGATTCTCCAGCAGCATCAAGCCGGCCCCCTCGCTGAAGATCGTCCCGTCGCGGCGTTTGTCGAAGGGACGCACGGCGGTGGCGCTCATGGCGCGCAGGGAGCAGAGGCCGGCCCAGACGACGTCGCTGATGGCATCGTACCCCCCCGCCAGCGCCATCTGGGCGCGACCGCTTCGGATGAGATCAGCCGCCCTGCCGATGGCCGCGTTGCCGGAAGCGCAGGAGAGGGAGAGCGTCATCTGCGCCCCGCCCAGACGCAGCCGCCCCGCGACGCAGCCGGTCACTCCCTCGGCGAGCGCGACATCGGCATTGTCGGCCTTGCCGGAGAGGAGCCGCTCCGTTGCAGCCATCGCGCCGAAGTTCGTGCCGAGAACGAGCGCGATCTTCCTGCGTGCGCCTTCGTCAATCCCCCCCTGGTCCAGCGCCTCGGCAGCCGCTCTTAGGAGGAATCGGACCGAGGCGTCGTTGCCGGGCGGTTCATCCACTCCGGCGACCTGCCCGGCCAGTTTGTTCCGGTAGTCGTCGGCCTTGATGCGCGTCAGAGGAGCGATGCCGCAGCGCCCGGCGATGAGGCCATCCCAGAGCGCGGGCACGTCGTTCCCCAGGCAACTGACCGCCCCCATGCCCGTCACGACCACCTGATTCATACACTCTCTCCCGAAGTGGTGCCCGGCAGCATTCTAAGCCCTGCCACTTCGCAGCGCAAACGTGCAGTGTTCGCGTGGCTGAACGGATTCAACGTTCGACATTCAACTTCCAACGTCCAACGTTCAAAGAACGAAGGACACAACCCTGCCCCCCCGACAAAGCAAGCCGCCGCCGTCACTGGAGCTGGTTTCACAACTAGCCTGTGGGCGCGGACGACACAGTCCGCGCCAATGATTTCGCGGTTGCCGTTCGACGTTGCTCACGGCCCTGAGCTTGTCGATGGGGATAACCCGCGCCACAGTTGTGAAACCAGTTCCAGAACGTTGAAAGTCGAACGTCGTATGTTGAATGTTGAATCCGTATGAATGTTGCAAACCCCCATCCCCTCTGCTACTATCAGCGCCGTTCCATTTGCTCTTCCATGCCGGAGTATCAAATGCTCAAGATAGCCGTCCCCACCCATGCCCGCGACGAGATGCTGGACATCACCAAGCAGGTCTCCCAGGCCGTGACGGACTCGGGCGTCAAGTCCGGCCTGTGCGTCGTCTTTGTGCCTCACACCACCGCCGCGATCACGATCAACGAGAACGCGGACGCTGACGTTCAGCGCGACGTTCTCGTGCACATGGACAAAGTGGCCCCGTACCAGGGGGGGGATTACCGCCATAACGAGGGCAATTCCGCCGGGCACATCAAGTCCAGCCTGTTCGGCTCCTCCGTGACCGTCCCCGTGGAGGAGGGACGCCTGTGCCTCGGCACATGGCAGTCCATTTTCTTCTGTGAATTCGATGGCCCACGGCAGAGGCAGGCGTGGATACAAATCCAATAGAGTTCAATTGGCGTTCATACCTCAGAAACGAGTGGTTCTGGGCGGCGATTGTGGCGATTGCCGTGATCACCGGAATCCTCCAGGACGCGGGGCGTCTGGAGGAGCAGTCCCAGGAGGACGCTTCGCAGCAGGTCCGCGCGGTGGACCAGAAGATGCTCTGGCGCGCCTCGTTCCAGACCGAGGGACGCCTCTATCAGCGGCGTCTCAATGAGGCGCTGCCGCACCTGACGATTCGGCTGCTCAACTTGGCGCTCCTCTTCGCGGGGGCCGCTATCCTGGCTGTGCTGCTGATCGTGCGGATCCAGCGCCCCCTGATGAGGCCCGTCCTGGCGCGCCCCGCCCTCTGGGGCCTATGGGACGTCATGAAAGTGGCGGCGCTTTACGTTCTCGGCGTGGTCGTTTTCGCGTGGATATTCCGGCCGAACCCCGCCGCGCCGCTGATGGACAACCGCGGCTGGTTCATGGAAATATTCACCCGCCTCCTCGTGATCGGGGCGATCCTCAACGTGGTCGTCGGCGAACGCGACGGCCGCTGGGCCGATCTGGGTTTCCGCGGGAAGATCTGGCGCAACCTCCTCATCGGGGCCGTCGCCTGCGTGGCGCTGCAGCCGATCCTTGCCCTGATCTACGCGGCGATGTTCTCCCTGCTCCCCGAGGTGCCCCTCCAGGCGAGCCTGCAGACGCTGCTGGAGAGCCACTCCGGGTCGCTGCTGGGGCTGGCCGCGTTCACGGCGATCCTGCTGGTTCCGCTGTCGGAGGAATTGCTCTTCCGCGCCTACCTGCAGCCGGCGCTGGAGCGCTGGTTCGGCGGCGCGATAAGCGTGCTGCTGACCGCCGCGCTCTTCGCGGCGGCGCACAGAGATTTCTACGTATTCCTGCCGACGTTCGTTCTGGGCCTGACGCTGGGCTACCTCTATAATCGCACCCGCTCGCTGGCGGCCCCGCTGTGCCTGCACGTGTTGTTCAACGCGCTGGCGATATTGCAGGTGCTGACCGTAAGATCCTGAGCTCGAAAGGAAGAGCCGTGTTCGCCGATGTCGAAACTCAGATGAAGCAGATCGCCCGGGGAACAGTGGACATTTTCCCGCGCGAGGAGTTGCTCTCCAAGCTGGAGTCGTCGCGCCGCAACAACCGCCCGCTGCGCGTGAAGTACGGCATCGACCCGACCTCCATGGACATCCACATCGGCCACGCCGTGCCCATTCTGAAGCTGCGCCACTTCCAGGACCTCGGCCACCAGGCGGTCATCATCATCGGCGACTACACCGCCATGGTGGGCGACCCCAGCGGCCGCGACACGACGCGCCCCCAACTCACGCACGACCAGGTGCTGGCCAACGCCAGGACTTACCTCGCGCAACTGGGCAAGATCGTCGCGCTGGACAAGGCCGAGGTGGTCTACAACGGCGACTGGTTCGGCAAGATGAACTTCCTGGACGTCATCAAGCTGGCCAGCCAGATGACCGTGGCGCGGCTGCTGGAGCGCGACGATTTCTCCAATCGCTACAAGGAAGGCTCCCCCATCTCGCTGCATGAGTTCATCTACCCGCTCATGCAGGGTTACGACTCGGTGATGGTCCGCGCCGACGTGGAGCTGGGGGGCAACGACCAGACCTTCAATCTGCTCGTGGGCCGCCAGCTTCAGAAGGACGCCGCCCAGCCAACGCAGGTGGCCGTCACGCTGCCGCTGCTGGTGGGGCTGGACGGGCAGATGAAGATGAGCAAAAGCTACGGCAACCACATCGGCATCAACGAGCCGGCCTCCACGATCTACGCCAAGGCGATGTCCATCCCCGACAGCGCCATGCGGACTTACTTCGACCTGACGTCGGATGTGCCTCCCGAAGAGATGGAACGGCTGCTGGCGGGCGATCCGATGACGGCGAAGATGGCCCTGGCGCGCTCACTCGTGCGCCGGTACCATGGCGAGCAGCCGGCCGCCGAGGCGGCGGAGAAGTTCGACCGCGAGGTGCGCCGGAAGGAATTGCCGGAAGAGATCCCGGAGGTGCGCGTGCCGCCCGAATTGATCGAAGGCGGGAAGATATGGATCGCCAAGTTGATCGTCCATTGCGGACACGCCCCCAGCACCAGCGAAGCGCGGCGGCTCGTGTCGCAAGGAGCGGTCTCGCTGGATGGAACGCCCATTACCGACCCCTCCGCCAACATCACCCCCGCCGCCGGGGCGCTGTTGAAGGTCGGGAAAAGGAAGTTTGCGCGCCTGGCGCTTTGATTCGAAGCTGTTTCAAAACTCGGCAGGTGGCGCGGACTAACACGAGTCCGCGCTATGTTTCTCGCGGGTTTGACCCATTCGACTACGCTCAGGGCAAGTAACTCACGCTTCAGTTCTGAAACAGCTTCTCGGAATCGCCGGTCGCGAATCGATGTGATAGAATCAGTCCCTCAACTCAACCGGAGGCCGTTATGAAGACACGTTACGGGCTGGCTTTCACCCTGGTGGCCACTCTGCTGCTCGTCGGAGGCTGCCAATCCGCGGAGAAGAAGCGCTCCCTGCTCGTCGATCAGCACCTCGCGCTTGCCGAGAAGAAGAACAAGCTGGGGGACCGCACCGCAGCCCTGAAGGAGATCAACACCGCCCTGGCCATCGAGCCGAACTCGGAGCGGGCGCTGATGCGCCGCGGCGGGATTTATTCCGAGATGGGGAGCGATGACGCAGCGCTCAAGGACTTCAACAGTATTCTGAAGCTGAATCCCGCCAGCCCCGCCGCGTACGTCGGCATCGCGGAAGTCCAGAAGCGCCAGAAGGACTTCGCGGGGGCGATGGCGTCGCTGGAGAAAGCGCTGGAAATGGTGCCGGATATGGCGCCCATCATCATGTCGCGCGGCGAAGTGTACGCCTCCACGGGCGATTTCGATCGCGCCATTCAGGACTTCACCCGCGCCATCGACCTGGAGCCCGGGCTTTATCGGGCGCATCTGCTCCGCGCGTACGCCTATATGGCGACCGGGGACACCAAGCGCGCGCTGGGCGACTTGACGGTCGTTCGAGAGAATTCCCGCGATTCGATCTTGATCCACCGGGCCAACCAGTTGATCTATCAGCTCACCGCCCCGGAACCGGCCAAGTAACCGGCTCCGCCACCCCGGAGGGTGAACCGCATGCTCAGGCAGCGCGCCCGGTCGCTTCAAGCCGCCGTAGCGGTCGTGGACGCGATGGCCACCGTCCTGGCCTTCTTCGTCGCTTATTACGCCGCCGGCAAGCTTCCGGAGAGGCTCGGCTTCCTGGTGGTGCTCCCGCTGTCGAACTACCTCTGGCTCAGCGCGGCCAGCGTGCCGATGTGGTGGCTGCTGCTCGGGGTGTTCGGCTGCTACGACTTCTCTCCCATCGAACGCAGCCGCGACAATCTCCGCCGCATGGCGCTGCCGCTGCTGATCGGCGCGCTGGCGCTCGGCGCGGTCCTCTTTTTCTGGAAGCAGGACCTCAGCCGCCGCTTGATCGGCGCCTCCATCGCCACGAACGTCGCGCTGCTGCTGCTGGGCCGTATCGCGATGCTGAAAGCCGCCCCGCGACTCTACCGCGCCACCGGAGCGCTGCGCCGGGTGCTGGTCATCGGCGAGGGGCCGGCGGCGCTGGAGTTCGGACAGGCCGTGCGTCAGGCGGGGTGGGGACTGGAGTTGACCGGCTACGTCGCCCCCCTCGCCGCCTCGGGGGACTTCCCTGAGGGACAGTACCTGGGCGATCTTTCCGGGTTGCCGAGCATCCTGGATGAGCGCAATGTGGATGACGTCGTCCTGGCCGGGCCGGAGAATGACTTCTCGGCGGTGCAGCGGCTGATTCAGGCCTGCGAGGAGGTGGGGGTCTGCATCCACATCCCCGCGAGCTTCTTCCGCGCCACGCTCAGCCGCCCTCACCTGGAAGTGTTCCGCGACATCCGCATGCTCACCTTCAGCACCACCCCTTACAACCCCGTCTCGCTCGGCATCAAGCGAGGGATGGACATCCTCGGCAGCGTGCTCCTCGGCGCTCTGCTCTCGCCGCTGCTGCTGCTCATCGCCCTGCTGGTCAAGGCGACCTCGCGCGGGCCACTGATTTTCACGCAGACGCGCTCCGGGCTGTACGGGCGCGACTTCACGATGTACAAATTCCGCTCCATGTACGCCGACGCCGAGGAACGCCGCGGGACGCTGAGCGAATTGAATGAGATGGACGGGCCGGTCTTCAAGATGCGCAACGACCCGCGCGTGACCTTCATCGGCCGGATAATCCGGAAGTACAGCATGGACGAACTGCCGCAACTCTGGAACGTCTTCAAGGGGGAAATGAGCCTCGTCGGCCCCCGGCCGCCGCTCCCGGCCGAGGTCGCCACGTACGAGCGCTGGCAGCGCCGCCGTCTCTCCATGCGCCCCGGCCTCACCTGCATCTGGCAGGTGACCGACCGCAACAAGGCGACGTTCGACCAATGGATGCAGTACGACCTGCGCTACATCGACAACTGGTCTCTCTGGCTGGACTTCAAGATCGCGCTTCAGAGCATCCCGGCGGTGCTGAGAGGGACGGGGATGTGACGGAGTGCAGAATGTAGAATGCAGAGTGCAGAATGCAGAGCACAAGGACCATTCCTGCACTTGGGAGTATTCTGTGTCCTTCGTGTCCCTGCGTTCTTGGGGGCATCTTCAGTTGTCCGAAAAGATCGGACAACTGAAGATGCCCTCAGCCGACGGCACATTC
Source organism: uncultured Planctomycetota bacterium (assembly GCA_903901045.1). Taxonomy (GTDB): domain Bacteria; phylum Planctomycetota; class Brocadiia; order CAIUPP01; family CAIUPP01; genus CAIUPP01. Next base: position 70,651 of record CAIUPP010000060.1, on the reverse strand, counting down.
TACGCCACCGACTGCGCCAACACCGGGGCAATGTTCCGCATTATCCAATTCATCCCGACGTGGCTTGCTATTGGCGGATTTAAGGCATAGGATGCCGTTGGGTGGGTTCCAGGGGGATGAAACCGCATGCAGCTTGGGAAGGTGCGGTTTCTAAGGAGGCATGAAGATGTATAAGACGGCCATTTTCCTCGTGTTCTGCATCCCATTGTTTGCAGTTGTCACCCAGGTAACGGCGCAAGCCGAAGAGCCGGAGGCGCAACTCGTATGGGCGAAGTCCGCCGGGGGAACAAGCGAGGATCATTTGGGTTCACCAAGCCAATCGGGATCCGGCTGGGGTTGTCCGCAGACTGTCGCTGCGCTTGCGGGGGGAGGCGCTGTCGTGAGCGGCACGTTCAGGGACATCGCGACGTTCGGCCATGGGGGATTGAATGAGACAGTCCTCGTGGCGGCCGGGGAGTGTGATATCTTCGTGGCGAAGTACAATACGGATAGTTCCCTGGCGTGGGCAAAGCGCGCCGGCTCACCCGAAGAGGACTACAGTTTCGCGGTCGCCGCGCTTTCTGACGGCTCATCCGTTGTGACGGGCAGCTTTAGGGGACGGGCGCTTTTCGGGCAAGGCGAGGCAAATGAGACGGCGTTCGACGAGGACTATCCGTCCTCGTTACTAATCAGGATGTTCGTCGCCAAGTATAACCCGGATGGGACATTGGCCTGGGCGAAAGCATCGCATGCCGCAACCGATGATCCACGCAACGTACGGCAACAATGCACGGGTCAAGCCCTGGCGGCGCTCGCAGAGGGAGGCATCCTCGTAACCGGCTGGTGCGATGGCGCGGCGACATTCGGCAAAGGCGAGGCGAACGAGACGACTCTGGCTATCTCCCCCTCTCGCCCGTTCGTCTTCGCAGCTAGGTACAACTCCGACGGCACGCTCGCCTGGGCGCGTCAAGCCGGAGGATACGGCGGCTCGTGCGGAAAAATTGCCGCCGCGCTTTCCGATGGCGGCGCCATCGTGTGTGGTTCCTATTCTCCCCCCGTAGTATTCGGCGAAGGGGAACCGAACGAGACGACGCTGCCGTCCATTCCCACGAACGCCATCTTCCTGGCGAAGTACAACGCCGAGGGCTCTCTGGCCTGGGTCAAGTCGCTGGACCTCTTCGCCGGAGACACTCAGCGCGGCGCCTACTTCCACGTTGGGACGCTGCCAGACGGAGCGTTCATGCTGACTGGCGGGTTCATGGGAGCGGTTACGTTCGGGGCGGCCGAAGCGAACGAGACCGTCCTTTCGGCCGAGGGGGGATACGATCTCTTCCTGGCAAAGTACAACAGTGATGGTTCCCTAGCGTGGGCAAAGCGCGCCGGCGGCTCCAAGGATGAAAGGGGCACGGGGATCGCGGCGCTTTCCGGCGATTCCATCCTTGTGACGGGCACCTTTGAAGGCTCAATAACATTCGGCCCGGGCGAGGCGAATGAAACGACTCTCAGCGCGGCGGGAGAAAATAGCATCTTCCTGGCAATCTATAGCGGCAACGGCGCCCTGGCCGGAGCGTAGCGCGTCGCCAATGGAAAACTTCTTTTCGCCCCTTCCATCGCATTCTCAGACGGCACGCTGTTTGTCGGCGGCTCCTTTTGGGGAACAGCAACGTTGAATGACAGCTATGGCGAATCGGTGATTTTGGAGAACGCCGGCCTGAGCGACGTCTTCCTGGCAGAGTACTTCCTCGGCACTCCGGAATGCATGGGCATAACCGTGCTCTCCCCTTCCGAGGCCGGCAACATAATGGAAGTCGGGCAGGACTGCACAATCCAATGGAGATCGGCCGGTCTGGCAAGCAATGCGCGCGTCCGAATTGAGTTATGCAATGCAGCCGGAACCGCTTGCGTCATTGCCCCTGCGGTAAAGAATACCGGGAAATATCGATGGCGGGTCGGCAAATGGGACCCGAAGTTCGGGCGGTCATACAACAGCGGAATTGACTACAAGATACGAGTCTGCACAATTGACGGCAAGGCGACAGGCGAGAGTGCGGCGCAATTTGCAGTCGCCCGACTGACCGGTGTGAGCCTCAAAGGACCGTCCGCCGTCAAGGGAGGGTCCGACTCCGTCCAATATGTCTGCACGGCCTTCTATGACGTTTTTCCGGAAGGGGTCACCCGGTCCAGCGATGCGAAGTGGAAATGCCTCCCGACCGTCTACGCGCAGTTGCGCAGGGCGGGAGTTCTGTCCACGACGCCCGTTCCGGCCCCCACGCAGTTTACACTGCAAGCCATGTACGGAAAGGGAAAGTCAGCGTTCGCAGGGGCGCTCGATGTGACCATAACGCCGTGATGCGCGCTCTTACCGCTTTCCTTCCAATTCATGCCAGCGCTCATAGAGCTGGTCCGCCAGCATTTGCGCGTCATGCAGCCGCTGGCATTCCTCTCCCATGCGGACGTGATCGGAGCAGAGGGCGGGGTCTTCGATCGCTTTCTTGAGGCGCTCGACTTCGGCCTCCGCTTGCTGAATCTTCTTCTCGATGCCGTTGAGCTCCTTCTTCTCCGTGTGGGTCAGCCGCGGACGGCTGGGCGCACTCTCCCGGCGCGGCGCTTTGGGCGCGACGGGAATTTCCTTCGCGGCGGCCTGCGCCAGACGCTCCTCCGCCGCCTCCCATTGCGCAAAGCTTGCGTAGATGCCGCACTCCCCGTTGCCGTGCAGGCCCACCAGCAGCGTGCAGACGGCGTCGAGCATGTGCCGGTCGTGGGTGATCAGCACAATCGCGCCGGGGAACTCCAGCAGCCCCCTCTCCAGCACCTCCAGCGAGGGGATATCCAGGTCGTTCGTCGGCTCGTCGAGCAGGATCAGGTCGGCCGACTGCTGCATCATCCGGGCGATCATCACGCGCGCCTGCTCGCCGCCTGAGAGGCTGCCGACGACGTTATCGAGCTGGTCCGGCTTGAACAGGAACCGTTGCGCCCAGGCGACGACGTGCACGGGCTGGTCGCGAAACATCACGGTATCGCCGTTCGGAGAGAGAGCGCGCCTCAGGGTTTGAGCGCGGTCCAGTTGGGCGCGGTCCTGATCGAACAGCGCCAGGCGCAGGCTTGGCGCATGCCGCACCTCCCCTTCGTCCGGCGGCAGCGCGGCCGCCAGGAGGCGCAGGAGCGTGGTCTTTCCGCTCCCGTTATTGCCGACGATTCCCAGCCTCGTGCCGGGGCATAGTTCAAATTCCAGTCCGCCGAAGAGCCGCTTGCCCCCCAGCGACTTTGCGAGGGATTTCGCGATGACCAGCATGTTGGTCCGGCGGCCGCTGGCGTTGAAATTGAGGCCGATGGCCTCTTCCTGTCCCGTGCGGCGGCGCAACTCGGAGAGGTTCTCGATTTTCCTCTGCGCCTCATCGATCCGCGCCCCCGCCTTCGTGGTGCGCGCCGCCGGGCCGCGGCGCAGCCATTCCACCTCGCGCCGGACCACGATGGAGAGCGCCTGCTCCTGCTTCTCCTGCGCTTCCAGATACTCCTCGCGCTTTTCCAGGAAGTCGCTGTACTTCCCCCGGACGCTGAAGAAGCCGTCGGCGTACCGCGCGTTAAGTTCAATGACGCGGTTCGTGACGCTTTCCAGAAAATAGCGGTCGTGGCTGATCAGCACGAAGGCGAAGTTGCACTTGGCGAGGAAGCGTTCCAGCCAGAGGATGCCGCCGAGGTCGAGGTGGTTGGTGGGTTCATCCATCAGCAGCAGGTCGGGCTCCAGGATGATCTGCCGCCCGATGGCCAGCCGTTTGCGCCAGCCGCCGGAGAGCGTCTCGGCGCGGGCATCTCCTTGGTCGAACCCCAGCTTGCCCATGAGCACCTGCGCGCGGGTGTGCCGCTGATGCTCCTCGAGTTGGCTGTCGCGCAGGGCGTCCAGCAGCGTCCCTTCCACCGTGCTGCCCGCAGCAAAGGCATCCTCCTGCGCCAGGTAGGCGATGCGCGCGTTGCGCGCCGGCTCCACCTTGCCCTTGTCGGCGTGCTCGATGCCCGCGAGGATTTTCAGCAGCGTGGATTTCCCCGCGCCGTTGGGACCGATCAATCCCACCCGCTCCCCTTCCTGGAACGTGAGCGAGATATCGCGGAAGAGGGTGTGCGAGTCGTACCGTTTGGTCAGGGACTGAGCGTTCAGCAGCAACGACATGGCCAGCAGGGTCTCCTGAGCGATAAGGGGGCGACGGGATATTCCTTCCCCCGCATTGTATCCGCGCCGCCAACAGCGCTGCAAATGCAGGGGGAGCGGGGCAAGCGTCAGTTGAACCGGTCCGGCAAAACCCGCCAAACCGTTGCCAATTGGCCATTGACCGATGCCCATTGACCATTGTTTCCCTCCCTATTGCTTCCAACCCCCTAACATGCGATACTCTTTCAGGCACGTTGTGGGCTTTCCAGCGGGACTCGGGACCCCGTTGGACGCAACGGCGGCCCTTCAGGCGTCCCGGAAGCGTAAGAGCCATGCGTGCTCTTGGTCAGGAGAGTCGGAATGGGTAAGAAATTGTATGTCGGGAGCCTGAGCTACAATGTGAGTAGCGCAGAGCTGCAGAAGCAGTTCGCCGCGTTCGGTACGGTGGCCAGCGCGGACGTCATCATGGACAAAGAAACCGGCCGCAGCAAGGGGTTCGGCTTCGTCGAGATGAGCACAGACGAAGAAGCCCAGGCGGCGATCGCCGGAATGAACGGTAAGGAAGTTGACGGACGCGCCGTTGTCGTCAACGAAGCCCGGCCCCGTCCTGAAGGCGGCCGTGGCGGTGGCGGCGGATTCGGCGGCGGCGGTGGCGGACGTGGCGGATTCGGCGGCGGCCGTGGCGGTGGCGGTGGTGGTGGCGGCCGTGGCGGATTCGGTGGTGGCGGCGGACGCGGCGGATCGCGCTACTAACCCGAACGCACACTGATTTCGTTTCGCACGATGCAAGGGCAACGCAAGACGGAGGGATGTTTCATCTCTTCTCTTGCGTTGCTTCTTTTTCGCCCTGTCGCGTTGACTTTGCCCGCCGTTCTGCTAGGCTATCGAGCGACGCGCCGACCGATCTTCGTTGTGACCAAGGCAGGGACTGAGATGTTCCGCATCGCCGCAGCCTTCCTTCTTCTCCTCCTCTCAGCGGGCAACGCTGCCATCGCCGCTCCCGATCTTTCCCGCGCCCTGCAGGTGGTGCAACCCTCCCAACCGGGCCTGACCGTCGAATGGGGGCAGAAATACGACGTCCAGTGGGCGAACAACCTGCCGAACAATGACAAGGTGAAGGTCGGGCTCTACGATTCCAGGGGAAACCATTGGGACCTCGCCATCGTCAAGGGCAGGAACCACTGGCTCTGGGAGGTTGGGAAATGGAGCTCGCCGGGGCAAGCGGCCTACGCGAAAGGGGTCGGCTACCGGATTCGCGTGAGCACGCCGGATGACGCCGTGGAGGATTTCAGCGATCATGCCTTTGCCATCGGGACGCCGGCCTCCATCAGCGTGACCGGCCCCGGGGAACTCCAGCAGCAGAACTCGGCGCAATACCACTGCATCGCGCAGTACGACGTCGGAACGACGGCGGAGGTCACGGGCGAGGCCCGATGGAGGGCGTTCTCCTCATTCGCCCGGATGGACAAAAGCGGGCGGCTCGCGGCGAAGTCCGTCCCCTCAGACCAGCGCTGCATGATCGTTGCGGAATACGGCAAAGGGAGATCCGCGCTGTCGGCCGGATATGAAGTCACCATCACGAAAGAACCGCCGACCACAACAACGACTTCCACCACGACTACGACCAGCACGACGACCACGTCGACCACGACCACAACCACTCTGCCGCCGACCACGACAACGACCACCACAACCACGACCCTGCCGTCCACCACTACGACCACCACTTCGACGACAAGCACGACTACGACGACGCTGGCTCCGACCACCTCCACGACAACCACAACGGAGTCAACAACAACCACGACAACAACCACAACCACGACGACGACAAGCAGCACGACTTCCTCAGAATCGACGACCACGACAACCTCTTCCTCCTCGACTACGACTACGACGACAACGTCTGACACGACAAGTACGACCACCACAAGCACGACGCTGCCGCCAACGACCTCAACCACATCTACGACCTCTACAACCACCTCGTCGTCCTCTACCACCACAACCACTACGACCAGCACCATTACGACGACTGTGCCGCCGACCACCTCCACGACGACAACGACCAGCAGCACTACGTCTACAACGACGACCACCACGACCACGTCAACCACGACCACAACCCAGCCCCCCGCCACGCTCGCCATAGCGAATGTCGCGATCTCCGAGCCGCCGGGCGCCGCGGTTCCGAAATACGCCACGCTGGAGCTGCTTGTCACGCTCTCCAACGTCGCCGCCACGAAGTTCTACGAGCCGGACCCCGCCGCGGATGGCCTGGACTTGTCGGCAACCTTCACGAGCCCCGGCGAGTCGGTCTGGAGCATCAACGGGTTCTACGACGGGCAGCACTGGCTGGTCCGCTTCGCGCCCGGCGAGGTGGGCGACTGGACGTTCAGCGTCCGCGCCCGGGACAAGAGTGGCGCGGCGACATGGAGCGCTGGGGCCTTCACGTGCGCGGCATCGAGCAGCCCGGGTTGGGCGCGCATTTCGGGCCGCAACCTGCGCTTCGCGAGCGGGCAGTCCTTCTTCGCCGTCGGCCACAACACCGGCTGGCAGGCGGATGTCGAGCAGCCGGCCTTCGCGAACATGACCGCGTCGCGGGAGAACCTGCTGAGCTTCTGGCTTGCGGCTCCCTGGGATCAGCCTTCCTGGGCGTCGCCGGAGGATCCCTCCCCGGCCGAGCGCGCCCCCATCGAGAACACGGAACAGGGCATCGGCAACTATAATCAGGCCGCATGCGCGTACATCGACGGCGTCGTGTCGCGCGCCGAGGCGGCGGGAATCAGCCTCCTCCCGACGATCTGGTCGCACGGCCAGCTTCGCGACACCGGCCACCCCTGGGGCCAGGGATGGTGGTCGAACAACGCGTACAAATCCATCTGCTCGGCGAGCGATTTTTTCAAGACGACCGCGTACGGCAGCGATACGCCGCAGTGGCGCTACCAGAAGAACTTCTTCCGCTACGTGAATGCGCGCTGGGGGTCGAGCCGCGCCATCGCGGGATGGGTGCTGCTGTGCGAGCTCGAAGGCACCTCCGGCTACGTGCAGAACCGCGCGCAGTCCGAGGCTTGGTGCGCCTCCGCGCGCGAGTGCTTCCGCCAACTGGACCCGTTCCGGAACAACGGCGGCGGCCAATACCCGATAACTGTGAGCAAGATGGACCAGCCCTCATGGAACAGCGGCCAGGATATGCGGGTGGCGGACACGTATCAGCAGAAGAACAATAACGTCGCGGTTGCGGCGACCATCGCCTCGCAAACGACCACCCTGCGAGCAAGCGGCCTGCCGGGGTTCCATACGGAATTTGGCGGCGATGTGGTCAACGGCGCAACGCAGCCGGCGCATCTCCACAACGGTCTCTGGGCCGGCGTCGCGTCGGGCGCGGCGATGACGCCGTTGCTCTGGTGCGACGCCGGGAACTATCCCATGCTGACCCCGGAGATGAGCAACCACTTGAAATCCCTGGCGGATTTCATTTCCGGGCTGGATTACCTTGCGGACTCCACCGGCAGCCCGGCTTCTCTCTCGCTGGACAGTTCCTCCTGCCGCGGCTGGGGGATGGCCCGGGATGGCCGCGCCTTCGCATGGGTGCAAAACACGAGCGGGACAATGGGCGGTCAGCACCTGACCTTCTCCGGACTTGCCGACGGCAGTTACAGCGTCGGCTGGTACGATGTTTGGAGCAGCGGCGCAGTGCCCATCGCCACCGCTTCCGCCGCCTCCGCGGCAGGTGTTTTGCAGATCAGCATCCCGACGCTGACCAGAGCCGACATCGCATGCCGGATTGAACCGACGACGGAGCTGGTCCCCTGCCCTGAGCCAGCCGAGGGGCTCCCGAGTCAGCTTGCTCCGGAGCCAAGCGCGCAAGGGAGTATGCCCCCCGTCATGGCGGCACGCCCCGCGACCGAATCGTCCAAGATGGAATTCTCACGCAAAGGACTCAACGGCGAGATCGCCGCCGCGGTGGAACGCGTTGCGGGAAAGGGCCGCGCACAGGTGGCGATCGTTCAGCGCGGGAACGCGCGCCTGGTCTGCGTGGTGGTGGATGCCGAGCGCCGCTGTCATGAACTCGACCGCGGACTGCGCGCCGACACCTTCCCCGCGCTCGCGGCCGGCGGCTTCTCCGCCCCTCCCGATCCGGTGTCGCGGACTATGAGCATCTACCGCGCCGTCGTCATGCATTCCATGCGCTATCAAGCGGAACAAGGCGACCGCGTGATTGTCCTTCTTTGCCCGCGGACTCAATGGCCTCAACTAGAGGTGCAGTGGCCACCCTAAGGCCACCCAAACGACCCGCAATCCTCCTTTCCGACGACCCGCCGCTTCCCAAGGTGCGCATTTCTTTTCCATTCCGGGAAATATCCACGGCGTAACATCCGTTGCTATAATGTGATACGAATTTATGTGTACTTATGGAACAGGGTATTGACCTTTAGATGCAGACCAAGTATATTGAACTATGTAGCTAATATTTCCTATTTCGTAGTTCTTAGCAGTCTTTCGCTTGGAGGTGAGTCATGCGTAACGGGTGGTCGACGGCGTTCGTGAGCATCTTCCTGTCGTTCGTCCTCATGACCTTGGCTCTCCCCGGCACACCTGTAGGACTGGCCGCGCCGCTTGACGCCGTGACGGCAGCGACTCCGACCACTACTACGCTTCCTCCAACCACGACCACATTGCCGCCGACGACCACAACGCTTCCACCGACGACGACCACGCTGCCTCCGACTACCACAACGCTTCGTCCGACCACAACGACACTCCCCCCGACTACAACGACGCTGCCCCCGACAACTACCACGCTTCGGCCGACGACAACTACGTTGCCTCCGACTACCACGACGCTTCCGCCGACAACAACCACCTTGCCTCCGACCACCACGACGCTTCCGCCGACGACAACCACGCTGCCGCCGACCACTACGACGCTTCCGCCGACGACAACGACGAGTTCCTCGACCACCACTACTATTGCGGGCGCCACCACGACGACCACGCTTCCCGCCAGTGGAGTCGTTGTCGATGACAAGGCAGGCGCCGGCAGTGCGGTGAGCTTCCGCGTTCTCAGCGGGAATTGGAGAGTTTCCAGCACGGGCAGGAGCATCTGGCCCCTCACGGACCGCAACGCCAGTTACCGCTGGACCGACAGCCGCACCAACAGCAGCGCTGACAACAACAGCGAGCGCGACGATGTCCGCGCGTCGAACGGCGAACGGTCCGCCAGCCCAGCCGTCTCCGTCGGTCCCAGTGCGCAATGGACATGCTCATCGCTTCCGCCGGGCCGATATGAAGTGTTCGCCTGGTGGCCGATTCTTCGCGAGCGCATGGCCGGAAACGTGCCGTACGTGATCTACCATAGCGGCGTTTCCACAACGGTTCGCGTGAACCAGGCCGCCAACGGCGGGACGTGGAATTCGCTGGGGGTTTACGACTTCGACTCCACGGGAGTCCGGGTCGTGATCGGCAACAGCCGGACCACCTGGTGGGATACGCGCGTCGTGGCAGACGCCATCAAGATCGTCGCCGCGCCGTAAAGAGCGCAGAGGCTGGACGTATCGCGGGGCGGAGCGGCCAGGAGGGCCTTCCGCCCCGCGCGTTTTTGTTCACAGCCGCCAATAGGTCTGCTCGCGGAAATCCTCGGGCCGCAGGGCGGACTTGATGTCCAGCAGCACGCCTTTGTCGGGCTGGCGCAGCAGCGAACGGATCCAGGCGGCCCCCTTCTCCAGGTACGCCTTGTGCGCCACGGCCAGGATCACTGCGTCGCAGCAGCCGGTCAGTTCCTCCGCAGGCTTCAGCTTCACGCCGTATTCCCGCTCGGCATCATCCGGCGCGGCGAGCGGATCGTGCACACTGGCGGTGATGCCGTACTCGGCCAGTTCGCGCACGATGTCCACCACGCGCGAGTTGCGGATATCCGGCACGTTCTCCTTGAAAGTCATCCCCAGCACCGCCACGCGGGCCTGCCCGGCGTTCACCCCCTGCCGCGCAAGGAGCTTGATGGCCTGCTCCGCCACGTACTTCCCCATCCCGTCGTTGATCCGCCGCCCCGCAAGGATCACCTGCGGATGATAGCCGAGGCTCTCCGCTTTTTCGGTCAGGTAGTACGGGTCCACGCCGATGCAGTGCCCCCCCACCAGGCCGGGCTTGAAGGGGAGGAAATTCCACTTGGTCCCGGCCGCGGCCAGGACTTCGCTGGTGTCGAGGCCCATCCGGTGGAAGATCATCGCCAGTTCGTTCATCAGCGCGATGTTCAAGTCACGCTGGGTGTTCTCGATCACCTTGGCCGCCTCGGCCGTCCGAATGCTCGGCGCGCGATAGACGCCGGCGGCGGCCACGCTCCCGTAGACCTGCGCCACGACTTCCAGCGTCTCCGCATCCATGCCGGAGACGACCTTCACCACGCGCTCCAGCGTGTGCTCCCTGTCTCCGGGGTTGATGCGCTCGGGGGAATAGCCCACCTTGAACTCTTTGCCGCAGGTGAGGCCGGAGACGCGCTCCAGGATCGGCGCGCAAATCTCCTCCGTGACGCCGGGGTAGACGGTGGACTCGTACACCACGATCGTCCCTTTGCGCAGATGCGCGCCGATGGTCTCGCTTGCGCTCACCAGGCAGGAAAGGTCGGGACGTTTGACCTCGTCAATGGGTGTCGGGACCGCGACGATGATGAAGTCCGCGCGTTCGAGCGCCGCCGGGTCGCTGCTGTATTCCACGCGGGCCGCCGCCAGTTCGGCGCTGGAAACCTCGCCGGTCCGGTCGCAGCCGCGCTGAAGCTCTTTCACGCGCGCAACGCCGATGTCGAAGCCGATCACCGGCCGCTTCTTGCCGAACGCCACCGTCAGGGGAAGCCCAACGTAACCCAACCCCACGACCGCAATCCTGCGATCCATCGGCCGCTCCTCGCCATGCGGGCAAAAGGTATGAACGACTATCAAGTTAGCAGAACAGCGCCCCCTTGCACAAGCGCCGAAAGGGGCGGCGGCGGGCCCGGAAAGAACAAACCCTGCGAAGGTTTGTCTGACCTTCGCAGGGTTCTCCACGTGCCAACCACTGCTGCAAAGGGCCAAACGCGCCTTCCCCGGACTTCACAAGCAGGCCCGCACATTCGGCGCTATTGGGTTGCATTTATACGATATTCGTGATATTGTTAAAGTTATTCTACGGTTTTAGGAGATACCAGATGAGAATCGGCACGGTAAAAGAGATCAAGAGTCACGAGTATCGCGTCGGCCTCACCCCCGCATGCGTACGGGCCTATTGCGGCGATGGACACCAGGTGATTGTGCAGTCGGGCGCGGGGGTGAACGCGGATTTCCCGGACGCCGACTACGTCGCCGCCGGAGCCAAGGTCGTGGCGGACCGGCGGGAGGTATTTGCCGCCGCCGACATGATCGTCAAGGTGAAAGAGCCTCTGCCGGAGGAGTATGACCTGTTCCGCGAAGGGCAGATACTCTTCACCTACCTCCACTTGGCGCCCGCCCCGAAGCTGGCGCAAGCGCTGATGGCGAAGCGGGTGAAGGGCGTCGCGTACGAGACGATCGAGTTGCCCAATCGCAAGCTGCCCTGTCTGAAGCCGATGAGCGAAATCGCCGGGCGTCTGTCCGTTCAGGAAGGGGCGAAATATCTGGAGAAGCCCTTCGGCGGGCGCGGCGTGCTCCTGGGCGGCGTGCCGGGCGTCCAGCGCGGACGCATTGCGATCCTCGGCGCGGGGACCGTCGGCACGAACGCCTGCAAGATGGCGGTGGGCATCGGCGCGGAGGTGGTTATTCTGGACACCAACGCCGACCGCCTCGAATACCTCGATGACATCTTCGGCTCGCGCGTGACGACCCTGTACAGCACCCCCGCCAACGTCCAATCCGCCGTCGCCGGAGCGGATCTGGTCATCGGCGCGGTGCTCATTCCCGGCGCGACGGCCCCCAAACTGGTGCGCCGTGACGATCTCAAGCGGATGAAGCGCGGCGCCGTGATCGTCGATGTGGCGGTGGACCAAGGCGGCTGCTGCGAGACGACGCACCCCACCACCCACGAGCAGCCGGTGTTCATTGAGGAAGGGGTCGTGCATTACTGCGTTGCGAACATGCCCGGCGCCGTGGCGGTGACCTCCACCCTCGCGCTGACCAGCGCCACGCTCTCCTACGGCCTGTTGATTGCCAAGTTGGGCTTGGAGAAGGCCTGCGCCCAGTCCGCCCCGCTGGCCAAAGGCATGAACCTTTACATGGGCCGCTGCGTGCATTCTGGTGTTGCGGAAAGTCTCGGAATTCCCTATACTCCGCTTGAGACTCTGATTGGCTGAGGCGAGCCTGTCCCTTCGTGGGGGCCGGGCATGCCCGGCCCCTGCAAGGGTGGGCGCTTTGCGCTTCGCGGCGCCGGCGCCTCGGGTGAGGCTTATGCAGCCTGACAAGACCGACTGGAAGATCATTCATATGCTCTCCGAGCGGCATATGACCAATACGGAGATCGCCCGCAAGCTGGGCGTCTCCGAGGGGACGATTCGTCAGCGCCTCAAGCGGCTGCAAGCCCGCGGCATCGTCAAGATCAAGGCGCTGCGCGACCCCAACCTCCTTCAGAACCAGCAATTGGCGCTCGTGACGGTTAACGTCAGCGAACCGCGCCTGCTGGACATCAAAGCGCAGGAAATCTCCAAGCTCGACCACGTCCTGTCGGTCTCCATCCTGTCCGGCCAATACGACCTCATCATCGAGGTGCTGGTGGACTCGAACCAGGGGCTGATCCGGTTCCTGACCGAGGAACTGGCCGCCGTTGAGGGGCTCCTCAAGACCGAGACCTTCCTCCTCCTTCGCAGCTACAACAAGTGGATATGACGCGGGGAGCGGAAGAGGCGTCGGACAGCTTTTCCATTCCGACATGAGAGGACGGCACGCAGATGCCCTATAGCCGAATCGATGCGACGCAACTGAACGTATTCTCGCTGGCCGAGCGGAAGAGCTTCATCCGGATTGAGGAGGAGCGAATTCTGCCGACCGACCCCCCTCCCGATGCCGGCGCGATGAAATCCCCCATCGCACAACTCGCCGAACGGATCCGTCAGGCAAGGAAACGCAAAGCCGCCGTGGTGCTGACCTACGGCGCCCACCTGATCAAGAACGGCGCAGGGCCGTTGGTGAACGCCCTGATCGAGAAGGGTTTCGTGACGCACGTGGCGACGCACGGCGCGGGGATGATCCACGACTGGGAGTTCGCATTCAAGGGCGTTTCGAGCGAGTCGGTGCGCGACAATGCGCGCGTCGGGCGCTTCGGGGCGTGGGAGGAGACGGGCCGGGCCATCAACCTTTCCGCGCTCTGCGCCGCAGCGGAAGGGATCGGGCTGGGGGAAGGGATCGGCAGGTTCATCGAGGAAGATGGCGTCACCCTGCCGGAGCCGGCGCTGCTGGAAGAGCAGATATCCCGCGCACCGGCGGACCCGCTCACCGGCGCTCGGGCGGACCTGCTGGCGGCGATGCGGCAGTTCAAGTTGCGCGCCGGGCGGCACGAGCTGCGCCACGAGCACAAGCAGCACTCCGTCCTCGCCTGTGCTTACCGCCACAAAGTGCCCATGACGATTCACCTGGGGATCGGCTATGACATCTTCGTCAACCATCCCATGTTCCATGGCGGGGCGCTGGGCCGCACCAGCGGCACGGATGCCCGCGTCATGGCGGCCGGCATGCTGGAGCTCTCCGGCGGCGTCTACCTCTCCATCGGCTCGGCCATCATGAGCCCGCAGGTCTTCGAGAAGGCTTTCAGCGCGGCAAACAACGTCCTGGCGCAGAAGAAGCGCCCTTTCATCCAGGGGCACCAGATCGCCATCGTCGACATGCAAAGCGACGGCGGATGGGACTGGTCGCAGGGGGAGCCGCCCAAGGAAAGCCCGGCCTACTACCTGCGTTTCTGCAAGTCATTCCATCGTCTCTCGGACGATGTGCGCTATTTCTGCTGCGATAACCGCGTCTTCCTGGCCAACCTGGTCGCTGACCTGCTGCATGTTTGACGAATAGGGAAAGGCATAACCATGTCCAAAAGCACCGACGTTCGTATCAAGGGCGCAACGCTCTATTTCATCTCCAACCCCATGCGCCTGCCTCTGAAATTCGGCTCGCAGACTATCTCGTCGATGATCTGCGCCCGCGTGAAGTTGCGCGTGGAGGATGGCCGCGGCCGCTCCGCCGAGGGATGGGGCGAGACCCCCATGGCCGCCGCATGGTCCTGGCCCGGCACTCTCCCCCACGCCGAACGGGAAGAGGCGATGCAGCAGTTCTGTCTGCTCCTGGGCAAGGCATGGGCGAAGCTGCCCGACGCCGGCCATCCGATGGAGATCGGCCACGCCTTCCACGACAAGCATCTCGACGCAATGCTCCGGGAGTTCAACCAGAAGCGCAAGGAGCCGATGCCGCATCTGGCGGCGCTGGTCTGCTGCTCGCTTTTCGATCTCGCCCTGCACGACGCGTACGGCATTCTCCACGGCGTGCCGACCTATCAGACCTATACGGCACAGTACATGAACCAGGACCTTTCGCACTACCTGACGCCCGCCTCGGGCGCGGCGGTCTCCTTCGCCGGGCGCTACCCCGCCGACTTCCTGGCCCTGCCGCGCAAGGAGCGCGTGCCGGTCTGGCACCTCGTGGGGGGCAAGGACCTTCTGGAGGACAGTGAGCGCACCGGCTCGGAGCCGAAGGACGGGTACCCGGTGGTGCTGCGCGAATGGATCCGCACCGACGGCCTGAATTGCCTGAAGATCAAATTGCGCGGAAACGACGCGGCCTGGGATTACGAGCGCGTCGTGCGCGTGGGACACATCGCCGTCGAGGAGAACGTTACCTGGCTTCAGCCGGACTTCAATTGCATGGTTCAGGAACCCGCTTACGTCAACGACATCCTCGACCGGCTCATGGCCGAGCACCCGCGCATCTACGGCATGATCCTGTACGTCGAGCAGCCGTTCCCGTACGACCTGGAAGCGAACCGCATCGACGTGCACAGCTTGTCGGCGCGCAAGCCGCTGTTCATGGATGAGAGTGCGCACGACTGGAAGTTCGTCAAGATCGGACGGGAATTGGGCTGGACGGGGGTCGCCCTCAAGACGTGCAAGACCCAGACCGGCGCGCTGCTGAGCCTCTCCTGGGCGAGGGCGCACGGCATGACGCTGATGGTGCAGGACCTGACCAACGCGATGCTGGCGCAGCTCACGCACGTGCAACTCGCCGCGCACGCCGGAACCATCATGGGGGTGGAGAGCAACGGTATGCAGTTCGCCCCGGCCGCCTCCGGGCCCGAGTCGAAAGTCCACCCCGGCTTGTACCTGCGCCGCAATGGAGTGCTGGATGTGTCCACCGTGACCGGCCCCGGATTTGGCTATCGGATCGCGGAAATACACCGCCAGCTTCCGCCGCCCGCCATGCAGGCGTAGCAGGAGCGCTATTACTCGCCACATAATTAGCTTGACGTTCGGTCTTCCGCTTGCGAGCAATAGGGCCAGAGTTAGTAGGGGCAAGGCATGACTTGCCCCTACCCGCGTGTCAAGCTGATTGCGCATCGCTCATTAGTTGACGACGTTCTGCTTTTCACCGGCCAGATAAGCGCGGACGTTTTCCACGGCGCATTTCATGAGGCGCGCGCGCGCAGACCGGGTCGCCCAGGAGATATGGGGGGTGATGAGGCAGTTCTTCGCCTTCAGCAGCGGGTTATCCGGGCGCGGCGGCTCGACGGTCAGGACGTCCAGCCCTGCGCCGGCGATCCGCCCGCTGTTGAGCGCATCGGCCAGCGCCGACTCCTCCACCAGCGGCCCGCGGCTCGTGTTGATCAAGAAGGCCGTGCTCTTCATCAGCGCCAGCCTCGACGCGTTCACCATCCCCTTGTTCTCCGCGGTCAGCGGGCAGTGCAGGCTGACCACGTCGCTGCGCCGGAAAAGCTCATCCAAAGAGACCAACTCGGCTTCGCGGCACTCCTCCCCCTTCGCGAAAACATCGTGCGCCAGCGTCTTCATCCCGAAGGCCCGGGCGATCTTTCCCGTCTCGCGGCCGATCCGCCCATATCCCACGATGCCCAGGGTCAGGCCGTTGAGTTCGATCAGGGGGAAGTCCCAGTAGCAGAAATCCTCGGAGCGGCACCAGCGCCCTTCTCGCACGGTGGCCGCGTGGTGCGCGACGTGCTGGGTCAGTTCCAGGAGCAGGGCGAAGGCCATCTGCGCGACGGAGGCGGTGCCATACGTGGGGATGTTCGTCACGGGAATGCCGCGTTCCCGCGCCGCCTGGATGTCCACCACGTTGTAGCCGGTTGCCAGCACGCCGATATAGCGAAGCTTCTGCAAGCGCGAGATCGTCTCCTTGTCCAGAACCGTCTTGTTGGTCAGGACCGCGTCGGCATCCCTGGCGCGCGCGACGACTTGTCCGGCGGGGGTGCGGTCATATATCTGGCAGGATCCCAGCGCCTTCAACTCATCCCACGCCAGGTCCCCGGGGTTCAGCGTATGTCCATCCAGCACAACGATATTCATCTCACGCCTCCATTAGATCCGAATGACGGTCAGAGCCGGTCCTACGCATCATCCCAGTCCACGCGCACGACTTTCCATGCCGCGTCCATCGCAAGAGGAACGTGGAGAACCGCTCCGCGCCGCTCGAACGGACATTCCGCGCCGTTGCAGGTGACGCGTTTCGGGCTGCGGCGGTCGCGCAATTCAACCGTCACAGGATATGCCGGCGACGGGGCCAGAGCGCGGCTCCAGGGGAGCTTGCCGGCGGCGAATTCTTCGCCGCCATGGTTCACCAGGACCGCCCAGGTGGACTTGGGGGAGCGCCGCATAACGAGTTCCACGTTCCCGGCGGGCTGATGCAGGCGCGCGCGCGCCTTCGGTTGTATCTGCTCCAGAAGGCCGTACATCCATTCGATCTGCTGCCAGTTGCCGCCGCTGAAATAATCGCTGAAGAGCGGCGCTTCGAGGTACCAGACTTCCCCCTTGCCGAACTTCCGCATGGCAAGGGCGGCCTGTTTGCTCGGCCTTTTCGACGCCGGCCCGATCCCCCAGCCGAAGCGGATTCCGTATGCCAGGTCGTACGGCTGGATGGCTCTCACCATTGTCTGCGCGCCGCGCAACGTCACTTTTCGGAACTCCCCGCGCACGAGCACCGGCAGTTCCTGGGACATTCCGGGCCAGGCCGACAGCCAGATGTGATCCTGCCACGGCTTCGCGGCGCGCGAGACGCCGAGCCAGTCCATCGGCTTCCCCCGGACGTTCGGAATGCGCCCAACCACCAGCAGCTTCCCGCCCCCCTTCACGTAGCGCTTGAGGGCGGCGTGCGCTTGAGGCTCGATGGCGGGCAGTTCGGGAAGCACGACCAGCCCCGCCCTTTTGAGTTTCGCATTCAGGAAGAGATCGCTGACGATGCTGAAACTTGCGCCACAGTCCACAAGGATCGAGTGCGCCCCCTGCAGCGGCCCCAGGCGCACGCGCGGGTCCATGGCGAACTCGCGCATATCCTCGCCGTAGACGACGCTCTTGCTATGGACCACCAGCACCTCGTCATCCGCCTTCGATGCATCGGGCGGAAAGAGCGGCGTGAGGCGCTGCCGCAATTCCGTGAACGACTTCACCGCCTGGAGCGTCGCGCCGTCAAGCCGGCCCTCGGGGCGGAGCCGGTCCCCCATGAACAGGCGCACTTTGTGCGCCCAGCAGGCGGCGGCGACCTTTTCCATTCGCTGAGCGGTGGAGACCGACCAATCGCCCCAGCCCTGGTTGAAGATGGTCGGCATGACCTCGGCGGGACGGTCCGCGTTGGCGGCGTACGCCGCGCAGAACCCCATCCCGCGCGACTGGTGGCCGTAGGTGGCCGGGTCAAGCGTCAGGCGGGTGATGTCCCTGGGCATCTTCTCGGGGTACGGCGCGCTGCCGATCTGGTTGAATCCCACCACCGCCTTGGGAATACGCTGATGGATGAAGCGGCCGACGCGTTCCAGCAGTGCCAGCCCGCGCTCGCGCCGGAACGCTCCGTAAATCGGCCAACTCGACTCCTTCTGCGCACGCGGAATTTCAAGGCCGTGCTTTTCCCGGAACTCCCGCTGGCAGCATTCGCAGTAACAAACGCCCAGCGCGCCCATCGTGTCGAACCAGAAGCCGTCGGGGCGGTACTTCCGGGCGATCTCGTCAATGTGCGGCAACATCAATTCGTCGGTGTAGCCGGTGAAGGGACAGACGTTGATGAACGACTGATCAGAGTAATCGGCGCCATCGGCATAGACCTGCGCCCATTCCCGGCGCTTGCGCCCCGCTTCGCCGTCGATGCCGAAGCTCAGATAGGCGAAGACGCGAATCCCTTCTTTCCGGCAAGCCTTGATCATCCCGCCGAGCACGTCGGCCTTCATGCGCGGGTGCGGCGTGCCGACCTTCGTGGGGAAATAGCTGAAACCGGTGTGGCATTTGGCGAAGGTGATCACCTCATCCACCCCCGCATCCTTCAGCGCGGCCGCGGTCCCCGCAAAATCCGGGTCATGGCCGATGCGGACGGATTTGTGGCTGTGAAAATCAAAGTGCCATCCGAGCTTTTCCATGCGTTCACCTTTCTGGGGAGTTCCGGACTGACGGATCGCGCTTTCAGCGCCGGCCGGCGACGACGGTCGTCAGAGTCTACGGCCAGCCGCAAGCTCAGTCAAGCGACTGCGCCACCTCGACCGCCATGCGCGCCCATTCCCACAGGCGCTGCGGCTCATAGCGGACCGTGGAGACGTCCTTCATGATGATCTCGACGTTGCAGTGGCGGGCTTTGCCGAGCGCCTCCTCCAACTCCTGGCGCGCCCTTTCGGGACGCCAGGTGTCTTCGGCCAGAATGGCGGGATTCGGCTTCATGGAAAAGACGTACTGCCGGCCCAGGGCCTCGGCCGCGCGCGCCGGGTCGGCCTTGGGGCTCATGGAGATCTTGCGCAGGTTCGGAATGCGGCGGAGTATGTCCATCTTTCGGTCCAGCGGCTCGCAGCAACCGTAGTAGGTGAGGCCCCATCGCTCCAGCCAGCGCATTTCATGCCGGAGGGCGAATTCCCAGTGCATCGCGGGGGAGACTTCGGAGAAGATCTGCGCGTTGGAGCAGCCCCACAAGTCGCGAAGCCGGGCGCGACCGGGCGTCGCGTCCGCGGCGGGGAGCGACTTCGTATAGCCGTAGCCGCCGCTGCCGACGCGCGTGTTATCGCTGTTGAGCGCCAGGGCGTTCAGCTTCTCCACCTGCTCGATCAGGCTCAGGCTGGCATCCACCCAGCGCGATACCGCCGCGTTGACCATCTCCGGGCGCAGCACCAGGTCCATCATCGCCTGCTCCACGCCCCAGAAGCGGATGAGGTTGTCCCAGGGGGTGAACCAATACCCCTTCAAGCCGACCTTGCGCACGGGCATGATGCCGTCGAAAAGCTCGCTCCGCGTGTCGAACTCCAGGGCCGTGGCCGCCGCGTCGAGTGTCACTTTGGGCATGCGGATTTTCTCGATATCGCCGGGCTCGACAATCTGCGGGTGGAAGTGGCGCGAGACGACCGTGCTGGCCGAATCGGTGCGAACGACGTCCACCTCCTCGGAGATGCCGAAGTCCGCGCCTTGCAGGAGGAGAGGGGAAGGGAGGTAGTCGCTGACGATCATGTCCACCCGCAGGTGGTTCCAATTGTAAAGAAGCTGGCGGAACTCCTGCTCGAGGCCGCGCGCCCATTCGCTTTCGCAGCGCAAGGTCAGTTCGTCGTTCACGTTCAGTTCATGCCAGGGGTGCTCGTTGAGCCAGACCATCGGGCGGACGCGCTCGAGGTCGTTGAGCCTGCGCCAGAGTTCCGCCTTCTCCTTCTGAACGGGGAGCGCGGCGATTTCAGCGATCTGCCTGGCGCATTCGCGCAGGATGGCACGCTCTTTTGCCGATACCTTCATGGAGTCCTCTCCAAATCACCGGCCTTCGTCGGGCGATTCGCTCATGCGCAGGATGCGATATTACACTCCTGAACCCGCTTTGGAAAGAGCGCCAACGCGCAAAACCATGAAACACCCCGGCGGCCAACGCGCCCCTGAAAACAAAGGAGACCTGCCGCCCACTGACGGCAGGTCTCCAAGTCATGCGATACGCTACTCCGCTTACATCGAATGCGGACCGGGCACCGTGTGCGCGACGATGGTGGCCGCGGTGCCGGTGGAAGGACTGATCTTGACGAACATCCCGGCCTTCAGGTCAGCCACCGTGGCGGCGTTGCCGTCAATGGTGACCACGGTGTTCGCATCCGTGGCTACGGTGACCTGCTGGACAGGGGTCATGCGATTGTTTCGCGAGGCAACCACCACATTGCCGGTGACGGTGTCCACGCTGACGACGATGCCGAGCAACGGCTGCGTTTGAGCCTCGATGCTCGCCGCCGTGCCGGACCGCGGCTGAACTTTGACGGACATGCCGGGCAGGAGCGCGGCCACCGTGGCGGCGTTGCCGTCGATGGTGACCACCGTATTCGCGTCAGTTGCCACGGTCACCTGCTGAGCGGGATCATGGCGCCCTCCCCCCGTGGCGACCACGACGTTCCCCGTCGCGGCATCCACACTCACGATCACGCCCACCAGAGGCGGCGGGGGCGGCGGCGTGCGCGCCTCGATGCTTGTGGCGGTGCCGCTCGGCGGCTGAACCTTGACGAACATCCCGGCCTGCAGGTCGGGCACTGTGGCGGCGTTGCCGTCAATGGTGACCAGGGTGTTCGAGTCGGTGAACACGGTCACCTGAACGTCCGGGCCGCTATGCCGGCCTCGGGTCGCGACCACAACGTCGCCCGTTGCGCTGTCCACGTTCACGATGACTCCTTCGAGCGGCGCAGGGGCAGGAGGCGTGCGCGCGTCGATGCTGACCGCCACGCCGGTCGAAGGCTGCACTTTGACGAACATCCCAGCGGCAAGCGCCGCCAGGGTCGAGGGCTGGCCATCGAGGGTAACGACCGTGTTCGCGTCGGTGGGGACGGTCACGAGGAGGGTTGGCTCGCTGTGCCTGGCATCGACGGCCACCTGCACGTCGCCGGTCGTCGTGTCAACGCTCACAATCACGCCGCGCAGCGGAGGCGGAGGAGGAGGCGTGCGGGCTGCGATGAGCGTCGCCGTGCCGGTGGTGGGCTGCACTTTCACCAGCATGCCCGCCACAAGCGCCGCCAGCGTCGCGGGCTGGCCGTCAAGGGTAATAACCGTGTTCGCGTCAGTGGCGACGGTCACCTGCTGGCTGGGAGTGGAATGCCGGGCGGCGGTGGCGATCACCACGTTGCCCGCGACGGCGTCCACGCTCACAATGGTCCCAAACAGGGCCGGCGCGTGCCCGCGTGCTGCCGGGGCGGGAACCGCTGCGGATACGGAGAGCGCGCACACGATGCCAACGACAACCAGGGAGACCAGGAAAAGACGATTCAAACTTTGCATTGAGAATCCTCCTGCAAGAACGTCACCGGAATTCGCTTCACGCAGCACAAAGCATATCACCCCGCGCACGCCCGCGCAAGTAAAACGTACTTAGGAATCTCTCTTTGCGGTCTTGCTAGAACACGCCTCTTCCGGCCTCACACCACGACTACGCCGTATGTCACTGACTAGACGCATGTTCTGACTCACATGGCGATTTCATAGCGGCCACATCCACTGCCGCGGTGGCCTCAATGGAAGCCAACGCTTTCTCTCTTTCCATTTGCAGTTGCGCGACGGTCAGCCGCGCTTCCAGGAGCGTCCGCTGCGCGTCCAGCAGTTCCGTGTACCGCGCCCCGCCCGAAGCGTAGGCGGATTGAACAACCCTGGTGATCTGCCGCGCGCGAGGGATGATGGCATCCTGGAAGAGCGCTATCTGGCGCTCGTTATTCCGCAGCAGCACCAGGTTCAGCACGAAGCTGGTTGCGAGGTCGCGCTGATATTGCGCCTGCGCCGCCCTGGCGGTCTGAAGTTCAGCGCGCGCTTGCTTGATCCCGGCCTGAATCGCCTCGCGCCGCGTCGGCAGGACAACCATCCCGCCGAGGGCTCCCGTAACGCCCCCCGTCAGGCTTGCCGAAAGACTGAAATCGGGCAGGCGCTGGCGCTTCGCCAAGGTCAGGGCCTCCCTCTTGCCGGCGACGTCGCGCGCCAGCGCGGCCAGTTCCTGGTTGCGCTCCGCCCCGAGTTGGATCAGCTGGTCGTCTGCCAGCGGGAGCGTCCGCGGCGCCGGGAGCGCCGGCGGCAGCGGAACCGGCTCGGATGCCGCGCGCCCGATGAGCGCGTTCATCTTCGCCGCCAGCGGCGCCTGCTGCGACTGGAGGTTGGCCAGTTCATTTTCGGCCAGATCGAGATCGGTCTGGGCTTTGAGCAGTTCCTGCTGCGCCCCCCCCGCCGTTCCCACGCGACTCGCCATTTGCCGGACGGTCAGGCGCAGCAGCGAGACATTCTCCTCCTGTATTCGCAGCGATTCACCCAGCAGCGCCAGGTCATAGCAGGTGGTCAGCACGGCCCGCTGCAACTCGAAACGGGCGGCCTCGAAGCGCAGCCCCACCGCGCGCGCCTCCTGCAGCGACCTGCGCCCCGCCGAGGTGAGCTTGGTGGGATACGGGATGTCGGTCATCGGGTCGTTGGCAAGCCCCAGCGTGGTGCGGTCCCACAGCCCGCCCCCCCCTGCTCCGAGCAGCAGGCTGAAGGGCACGGCCACATTGGGCCAACTGGATACCACGGGCACGCGTTCGATGGCGGAACGCCATTCCCAGTAGCGCGCCTGCAGGTTCGAGTTGGTGACAAATGCGAGCCGCACGTACTCCTCCGGAGCGGGGACTGCCGAGAGCGCGGGGATTTCGATCGGCTTGACGTAGTCCCTGCCCGCTTCCATCATGCGGTTGCGCTCCTCCTTCTCGCCCTTCGGACGAAGCGCGGGACAGCCGGTCGCCAGGATGAGCATCGCGATCACGCCGGCCGCCAGGACGCCTGTGCGCATTCCCGCCATCCTAATGCCCTCTCAAATGCGGCGACGGCAGCGTGCTCACGTCCACCGTGCCGCGCTTCATCTCGAAGCGCCATTTCCATGCCGTATAGACCGCCGGGTAGATCAGAAGCTCCAGGATGAAACTGGTCACGAGTCCGCCCACCATCGGCGCAGCCACGCGCTTCATCATGTCCGAGCCGGCGCTCATCGACCACATGATCGGCATCAGCCCGATGAACGCCGCGCAGACCGTCATCATCTTGGGCCGGATGCGCTTGACCGCGCCATGCACCACCGCCTCGGTCAGGTCCTCGAAGGTCTTCATCTTTCCCTCGCGCACGCGCTCATAATACGAGAGGTCGAGGAACAGGAGCATGAACACCCCCGTCTCGGCGTCCAGCCCCATCAGGGCGATAAGCCCCACCCAGACCGCAATCGAGATGTTGTACCCGAGGAAGTACAGCAGCCAGATCGCCCCAATGGCGGAGAACGGCACCGCCAGCAGGATGATGGTGGTTTTGACCGCCGATTTCGTGTTCATGTAGAGCAGAATGGCGACGATGAAGAGCGTGATCGGGACGACCACCTTCAGCCGTTCCTTGACGCGGATCATGCTTTCATATTGCCCACTCCACTGAAGCGCATAGCCGGCGGGCAATTGCACCTGCTTCTGAACCGCCGCCTTGGCGCGGGCGACATACCCGCCGATGTCGCTTTCGGCCGTATCCACGTACACATATCCGGCCAGCATGCCGTTCTCGTCGCGGATCATCCCCGGGCCGAGGGTCATTTTGATCTCCGCCAGCTCCCCCAGCGGAATCTGCGCGCCCGAAGCGGTGGGCACGAGCACGCGCCGCAGGTCGTTCAAGTCGCTGCGGAAGTCCCGCGCGTAGCGGACACTCACGGTGTACCGCGCGCGCCCCTCGACGGTCGTCGTCACCGGCTCCCCGCCGATCGCGGTGAGGATCACGGTCTGCGCCTCGTCGACGGTCAACCCATAGCGGGCCAGTTGCTCGCGTTTCAGGTCGAAGTCGAGGAAGTACCCCCCCGCCGTGCGCTCCGCGAAGACGCTGCGCGTGCCGGGCTGCTCTCGGATGATGGCTTCCAGTTGCGCGCCGATCTCCTCGGTCTTGGCAAGGTCCTCCCCGAGAATCTTGATCCCTATCGGCGTGCGGACGCCGGTGGTGAGCATATCGATGCGCGCCCGGATCGGCATCGTCCAGGCGTTGGCCACCCCGGCGAATTGCATCTTGCGGTCGAGTTCCGCAATCAGCTCATCCTTGTTGAGTCGGTCCGACCAGATCGGCCGGAACAGGCCATGAGTCCAGCCCGGCCAATTGGAGTACCATCGCTCCTTCGTCCGCCATTGCGAGGGGGGCTTGAGCAGGACGGTCGTCTCCATCATCGAGAAGGGGGCGGGGTCCGTTGCCGTATCGGAGCGCCCGGCCTTGCCGAAGACGCGCTCCACTTCCGGCACGGTCATCAGCACCTGGTCCATCCGCTGCATCAGGTCGCGCGCCTCGGTCACCGAGAGCCCCGGCATGGTGGTGGGCATATACAGGATATCCCCTTCCCACAGCGGCGGCATGAACTCCCTGCCGAGGTGAAGGTAGACCGGGATCGTGGTCAGCACGAGCAGCAGCGCGGCCACGACCACGATGGTCCGGTGGCGGATGACGAAGCGGCACGGTCGCTCGTAAAGCCAGAACAGAATGCGACTTATGGGATGCTTCTCTTCGGGATAGTACTTGCCGACGCTGATCTGGTTCCAGAGCCAGGAGAGCGGGCGCGGGCGGAAATGCTTCCATTCCATCCGCGCGAAGAGCATCCGCACGGCGGGGTCGAGCGTCACCGCCAGCACGGCGGCGATAGCCATGACAAGGTTCTTGGTGTACGCCAGCGGTTTGAAGAGCCGCCCTTCCTGCTCTTCGAGGGCGAAGATGGGGATGAACGCCACGGCGATCACGAGGAGCGAGAAGAAGACGGAGGGGCCGACCTCCTTGAGCGCGCGCAGCCGGACTTCGTGGAAATCCCCCACGCGCCCCCCCGACTGCCACAGTTCCAGTTTCTTGTACGCGTTCTCCACCTCGACAATGGCGCCATCTACCAGAACGCCTATGGAGATGGCGATGCCGGAGATGGACATGATGTTCGCGTTCACCCCCAGCAGGTACATCGGGATGAACGCCAGCAGGACGGAGATGGGGATGGTGACAATCGGCACGATGGCGGAGGGAATGTGCCAGAGGAAGAGCAGAATGGTGAGGCTGACGATCACGAGCGCCGCGATCAGTTCATGCCTGAGCGTGCCGATGGATTCCTTGATGAGCGTCGAGCGGTCGTAGGTGGTCACAATCTCCACCCCCGGCGGCAGGGAGGGTTTGATCTCTTCAATCTTCGCCTTGACGCGTTGGATGACGTTGAGCGCATTCTCGCCCTGGCGCATGATCACGATGCCGCCTGCGGTGTCCCCGATGCCGTCCAGGTCGGCGACGCCGCGCCGGATGTCCGGCCCCAGCACCACGTGCCCCAGGTTCTTCACAAGGATGGGGGTGCCGTTTTTGTCAACGCCGACGCTGATTTCCTCGATGTCCTTGATGGATTTCGCGTAGCCGCGCCCGCGCACCATGTACTCCGCGCCGTGGAACTCGACCAGCCGCCCCCCCACGTCGTTGTTCCCGGCGCGAATCGCCTCCACCACTTTACCGATGGGGACGTTGTAGGCCAGCAGGGCATTGGGATCGATGTTGACCTCGTACTGCTTCTGGAAGCCGCCGACAGAGGCCACCTCGGCGACGCCCGGCACTTCGCGCAGCCAGTATCGTAGCGTCCAGTCCTGGAAACTGCGCAGGTCCCCCAGGTTCTGCTTGCCGCTCTTGTCCACGAGGGCGTATTGATACACCCATCCGACCGAGGTGGCGTCCGGCCCCAGTTCCGTGCGCACCCCCTCCGGCAGGCTGGGCTGAATCTTGCTCAGGTACTCCAGCACGCGGCTGCGCGCCCAGTAAATGTCCGTCCCGTCCTGGAAGATGACGTAGACGAAGGAGTAGCCGAAGTCGGAGAAACCGCGGACGGCCTTGACCTTCGGCACGCCCAGCAGCGAAGAGACGATGGGGTAGGTGACCTGGTCTTCGAGGATGTCCGGGCTGCGGTCCCACCGGGAGTAGACGATCACCTGTGTGTCGGACAGGTCGGGGATCGCGTCGAGCGGAATGTGCCGCACGCAGTAGATCCCGATGACCACCGCCACCGCGGCGAGGATGATCACCAGGTACTTGTTGCGCGCGCAGAACTCGATGACTCGCTCAATCATGAACGCCCTCGATAACGCGGCTGGATTACATTCCCGGCATTGGCGGCATGCCTGAGGCCGGTTCTTGCGGCTGCGGCCCGACCTCCTGAGGCGCGGCCATCTTCGTTGCGCTCTGAGCGATGGCCGCCTTCAGCCGGCTTTCCGAGTCCACCAGGAAGTTGCCGCTGGTCACCACCTTCTCTCCCTCGGTCAACCCCGCCAGGATCACCCGCATCCCCTCGGCCGCCACGCCGATGGTCACCTCGCGCGGCTCCAGGACTCCCTCCCCCTTGTCCACGAACACGATGTTGTGCTCCCCGGCGAACAGCACGGCATTCTCATCCACCACGAGTTGCTCCCCGATGTCCGTGGCCAGCAGGACCGTGGAGTACATCCCCGGCTTGAGCTTGCCGTCGGGGTTGGGGAATTCCATGCGCACGCGCACCGTCCGGGATTGATCGTTGAGGTAGGGGTAGATATACGCCACCTTGCCGGCCAGCGGAGCGCCGGGCATGGAGGAGAGCAGCACCTGCGCCTTCTGCCCCACGCTCACCAGCGGCAATTCATCTTCATAGATATCGGCGTTCATCCAGACCGTCCGCAGGTCGGCGATGGTGTACAACTCCTTGCCCGCTTCGACGTACGCGCCCAGGAGGATGTTGCGCGCAGTGACCACCCCCTCCGTCCGGGCGCAGATGGTCACTCGCTTCTGCGGCTCCCCCTTTTCCTCAATCTGTTTGAGTTGCGCCTCGCTGAAGTCCCACAGGAGCAACCGTTCGCGCGCGCCGCGCAGCGCCTCGTCCGCCATCCCCTTCGTATCGGCGGAAGCCTTCTCGCCGAGGATGCGCGCCGAATCGCGCGCCAGCAGGTAATTCCGCTGCGCCTCCAGCAATTCCGGGCTGTATATGGAGAAAAGCGGCTGCCCTTTGGCGACGGGCTCGCCGACGGATTTAACCATCAGCTCCTCCACCCAGCCGCCGAACTTCAGGCTCACCACGGAGAGCGTCCGCTCGTCATAATCCACCCGCCCCACAGCGCGAATCGTTTTGGATACCTGCCGTTTCTCGACCGTTCCGATTTGCACGCCGATCATCTGGCGCTGATGCAAATCCAGCATGATCGCGGTATGCCCGGCGGGCTCGCCCTTCCCCGCGGGAGCGGCCCCCTTCTCCACGACCGGCACAAGGTCCATATTGCAGATGGGGCATTGCCCCGGTTTGTTGGAAGTATAGCTGGGGTGCATCGGGCAGTAGTAGAGTTTCGCGGGCGCAGCATTCTCAGCAGCCAGGGCGCTTTCTGTCCAAACGCAATAACCGGCCCCCCCCGCAATGGCGATGAGCAGCGCCAACGCAAGGACCAGGGCGGAGTTGGGTCGGGTTCTCGTGGACATGCAACTTCCTTTCATGCCAAATGCGGCCCGCCGCGCGCGCAACGGGCGGGCGACATGGTTCGCGTCCTAACTCACGCCTTCAGTGCAGTATACACAGGTTGCGGCCCGGTGCAATGTGCCACCAGAAGAAAAGTTGCGCCAGTCCCGCCACACACGGCCAAGCCGAGTCCTGCAGGAGCCTCGTTTGCATTTTCTTTCAGGGAACGTAGGATATTGGTTCGCGGGATAACGACAGTTGCGCATCGACCGTCGCGAAGGAGTCGCTCTTTTCTGGGATAAAGGGAGTTATCTGACGATGCCCAAATTGAATATCGATGTGTTCGGCAGCCACTACAAGCTCCTGGATTCGCGCCTTTCCAGCATGCGATACGCAAATTACGCCTATCCCGTGCCGAATCCGGCTTCGCGCGCGGAGTGGGAAGAGCGCGTCCAATGGCTTCGGCGGCGAGTCCTCATCGCCGCGGGGCTCTCTCCCGAGCCCCCTCGGACTCCCTTGAACGCCCGCATCTTCGGGCGGAGCATGCTCAACGGCTGCTCCATCGAGAAAGTGTGCTTTGAGAGCCGTCCGGGATTCCTGGTGACCGGCAACCTCTTCCGCCCCCTCCACGCCAAAGGAAAACGCCCGGCCATCCTCAGCGCCCACGGCCACTGGAATAATGGCCGACTGGAGCATACCGACCTCTCCGCGATCCAGGGCCGCAGCGAAATGATGGCGCGCCTCGGCTTCGTGGTCTTCAGCTACGACATGATCGGCTATAACGACAGTTGCCAGTTGGACCATCGCGACGACATGAAGACCGGGCCCGTCGAAAGCCGCTGGTCAAAGGATGGGCTGAGGCGCAGCCTTCTGTACGGCATCGGGCCGTTCGGGCTTCAGTTGTGGAACAGCATTCGAGCCACCGACTTCCTGACGAGCCTGCCTGATGTGGATGCCGGACGCATCGGCTGCACCGGCGCCTCCGGCGGCGGCACGCAGACCTATTATCTCGCGCTGGTCGACCCGCGCATCCGCGTGGCCATCCCGGTTTGCATGATGTCTTCGCATTACCAAGGCGGCTGCACCTGCGAGGAGGCGCCGCTGCTGCACCTGGGCGATCTGAGCACCGTGGAGGTGGTCGCGGCGCTCGCGCCGAGGCCGGTGCTGCTCCCCTCCGTCACGCGGGACTGGACGAACCAGAACCCCGGGGTTGACGTCCCGGCGGTCAAGCGCATCTACGGTTTCTACGATGCCGCCGACCGCGTCGGAAACGTGCATTTCGCCGCCCCGCACAACTACAACAAGGACACGCGCGAGCATGTGTACGCCTGGTTCATGAAATGGCTCGCCGGCGACAAGAGCGTGGGCGCACGCATCAAGGAAGGCCCGCTGACGGTTCCCGATCTACAGAAATCCCGGCTCTTCCCGGAGGGCCGCCCCCCCGCGCGGTTCAAGCGCGGAAACGCCCTGCTCCAGCAATTGATCGACAGGGAAGCGGCGGCGTTCAGCCGCCCGCCGAAAACGCAAGCCGCGTTGCGCAAGTTGAAGGGGGTCTGGGCGAACACCTATCGCGAGGTGCTCGGCGCGGAAGCCGTGGAGGAACCCGTCAGCGTCGGGAGCCCGTCGGCAAACGCTGTGACCTCCCGGTACAAGATCAGCGGGCGCAGCATCGGACGGTACGGACGCGGCGAGATGACCCCCGCGCTCTGGATCGTTCCCACCGGCGCGGACAAACGTTCTCCCGCCGCGTTGATCTGCTGCGGAACCGGGAAAAAGGAGTTGTTCAAGGGTGATCGGCCCGGGCCGCTCCTCCAGAGACTTCTGAACGCCGGGGTGCGGGTGCTGGCTATCGACCTGCTCGGCAAGGGGGAGACGGCGCCGCTGCTTGAGGCGGAGCGCGTCGATCGGCAGGACAGGCTTTTCCATGCCTTCAACCCCAGCCTGACCGCGCTGCGGGTGCAGGAAATTCTCGCCGCCCTGGCCGCGCTCCGGCAGTTGGACGGCGCGAAACGCCCGTACCTGATGGGAACCGGCGT
The DNA here is from genome assembly GCA_903901045.1 of uncultured Planctomycetota bacterium. GTDB lineage: Bacteria > Planctomycetota > Brocadiia > CAIUPP01 > CAIUPP01 > CAIUPP01. Next base: position 40,925 of record CAIUPP010000060.1, on the reverse strand, counting down.
CGGCGCTGTGGCGGCGCTGCTGGCGCGGCCGCTGGCCGGCGATCTGGAAGGCGTTGCAGCGGACTTGAAAGGATGCAAGGTCGATGAGGACGCGTTCTGGATGGGCGAGATGTACCACCCCTCCAGCCGCAAACTGGGTGACGTGCGCGGCGCGGTGGCCCTCGGCCCGACGTCCCCGCTCACCATCGGCGGCGTAAGCCCCGCCCTTTCGGCCTGGGCGCAGGCCGCCTTCCGGTTGCAGGGAAAGCGCGCGTCGCTGCGGCTGTTCACCCGAGCGCTGCGCCCGGCGGAGTTCGTCCCCAGCCGGAAGTAGTGTTGTATTGCGCGCCGGGGAAACGATTCCGCTGGACTCGAACTCCGGAGATGGTAGACTGCCACGGGTGGGACTTCATGCGAAAGTATCTCCCGTGTGCGTCAGAAGTCCCTTGAAAGCGCAGTTCATTCGGAAGGAGGAACACGTATGGGCGCCACCAAGCCTGATTGCTTCAAGGAGAACGTCGCCGATTGCCAGGCCCGGGTCGAAGCGGCTGCGGGCCGGTTCGTCAAGACCTTGTCATTCGTGCCCGACGTCAAGCTGAAGAGCTCCCCGGCGAAGACGGCCCGTTCCGCGATTGCCATCGCAGCCCACTGCGTTCTGGCCAACCGGATGTTCGCCAAGGTGATCCGGGGCGAACCGATTTCGCCCATGCCGACCCCCGAGCAGGTCACCGATTCCTCGCGGAAGTTTGAGGCGACCATAACGGAGCGCGCCGATGCCCTCCGGCAATTCGAGGCTTCGTGGAAGGAGGTCATCGCGGCGCTCGGAACGATGACCCCGGAGCGTTTTGCCGGTTCGGCAAACAGCCCGTTCGGTCCGCTGCCCATCGCGGTCTGGATGCATCTGCCGGGCAGGCACATGGACAACCACGCCGCGCAGATCGACTACCTCCAGACGACCTGGGGCGACCTGGCCGACCATATGTAGCTGACAGTCCGCACGCGAATCCAGTTGAACGCCTCAATGGACGCTTCCACTGGAAAGCAGCGCCTCAAGATATGCCACCGTTTCCCGGATATCCCTGGCCTGCTGCTCGCCGGTGATCTCGCGTTCGATGATGAACTCGCCGGCGAAGCCGATCTGCGCGAGGCGGCGGACCAGTTCCGGAAAACGAACGCGCCCCTCCCCCACTTTCATCTCCATCCCCAGCTTCATCGGGTCCGTCGGGTAGCAGGCATCCTTGGCATGCACGTTCTTGACGTGCTGTCCGAAGACCTCCAGCGCGTCGATGGGGTTGGCTTTGCCGTAGAGGATGAGGTTGGCCGGATCGAGGTTGATGCCGAGATTGTGCGTTCCGACGGCTTGGATCAGGCGAAGCATCGTCACCGGCGTTTCCTGCCCCGTCTCGAACCAGAATTGAAGGCCGAGCCGCTCCATCTCCAGCGCGAGGCCGCGCACGACTACAACGACTTCCTGAAAGAGCGGATTGGCGGGCTCCTCGGGGATGAAACCCAGGTGCGTAATCACTGCGGGGAGTCCGGCGCGGGCGGCAAAGAGGGCGGCCTTGCGCAGCGCCTCGACGCGCGCGGCGCGGTAGGCCTTCGGCACCAGTCCCAGGGTGCGCGGCCCTTCGATCAGGTCCCAGACGGCGGGCCCCGGCCAGCCGGCCCAGAGCGCCGAAATCCGCACTCCCGTCCTGCGGGACTCCTCGCGGATGGCCGCCGCCTCCTCCGCCGTCAGTTCCGCCTCGTTCCAGGCCGTGAGTTGGCAAACCCGCAGTCCGAAGGCGGATACCGGCGCGAGGGAGGGCTGGCCGGCTTTCAGCCCCGCCATCACGCCGATCCGGTCGCGCACTGTCATCCGCGAGTTCTCCAGGCTACTTGCCGGCGTGGGCTTTGACTTCCGCCTCGCTGAGGACGCGGCTGTAGACGCGGAAACCGTCGAGCTGCCCGACAAACCCGTAACTGACCGCCGCATCAGCGCAACTCCGCGCCCCGATGCAGACGCTCCCGGCATTGGAAAGGTCAACATCCTTCAAGTTATCCACCACATCGCCGCGCAGGACGCCGTCGATGAAGAGCATCAAGTGCCCCTTCACCGCGTCCCGTTCGGCGGCGAGATGATGCCACGCGTTGTCCTTGAACGCCGGGTCGGGGACCACGGCGCCGGCGGCCTTGTTATTCTTGGCATCGTAGACGGCGAATTCGATATGGTTGTCGGAGGCGTACGGCCCACGGATGGCCCAGGGGTAGTTGGAGCCGGACGGCCACTTCTCGCTCATCGAAGGATTCTCCGCGCCGGGGCTCTTGAACCAGAATTCGACGGTGTAGCTCTTGCCGGGCTTCCCGAGCGCGTCGAGCGCGGCATTCGCGGGAGCCAGAACGCACCCTGCCCCTTTGAACTCCAGGGCAAACCCGTCGCCGTGCTTGACATAATCGGCCTTGAGTATCTGGCCGTTGAGGCCGTTGCCGCTGTTATCTTTGGCGACGGCGCCCGCGCCTTCGTCAAAATCATACTGCACGAGCAGGCTCGCGTCCTTCTCCGCCGCCCGAATGCCCGGCACGCCAAGCGCGAATGCGGCAAGTACGACAACGACAGCCTTCAATTGTCTGCGCATGTCAGCCCTCCTATTGGACAAAAATGCCGTAGTCACTCTGCGAGTTCATATTGTGTCGACTGAGACCTCTTCCGTCAAGCAGACTTATTGCTGCCCGCCAATCGCCGGAGAGACGCCACTCTTGTCAAACTTGGAGTCCTTCCCTGTCCTCTTCCCGCTCCGGTTCAGTTCATGGAACCCGTTTGCCGGAATAGGTCTCGACATCGGTCGTGCCAACGGCTTGCTCGTAGTAGAAGTACTTTCCGCGCATCTTCACCTTGCCCGGCGTTCCGCTGAACAAAACATACATGGACTCCATGTACGGGGTCGGCGCATCGCCGGTGGTGCCCATTCCCACGATGAACACGCCATTGTAGTAGTACCCGTCATAGTTCCACGCGCTGCCGCCGGCATTCCAGACGAGATGCAACTGGGTGTCGCCCGTCTTGCTGATGACGAACGAGTCCTTGGACTTCCCACTGCTCACGGGGGAAGTAAAATCATACGTCACCCAACTATCGGATACCGCATAGGTGCCGACGACGTCGTCGATGTTCAGTGGAGGGGGAACGGCGGCGCGGGCCGGGACTGCGCATGAGAGGATCACCGCCATAAGAACCGCTGCAATCGCTGCCGGGCAGTTCACTGCTTTCATATTGGTCTCCTTGCCATGGAACAGGATCGGGGGGCGCGAGCCTCAGGAATTGAGTTGCTTGGCGGTCATGGTGCCCATCCATAGCAATCGCGCGCCGACCGTATCGAAGTTCATGTACTCCCCCTTGCCGGATATCTTGCCCGGCGCGCCCGACAGTTGCATCCGGGTGAAGGAGGACTGCGTCGCGAGCGATGAGGCATCCACCGTCCCGGTGACCAGGGTGCCGTTTTCGTAGTGCGCCTTGAAGTCGGGACGGGTCGAGCCGGTTTCGTGAATGTTAAGGGTGGTGGAGTCCACCTTGGTGAACGTCCAGTTCACCGCCGGCATGCCGGTGCCGGAATCGCCGTTGCTCAGGTCATATTGCGTCTGTTTCGAGACGACGACGAGCACCACGCCATCCAAATCGTCAATCGTCGGCGGGAGTTTGGCGGCCATCGCGACCGATCCCCAGGTCAACGCAAGGCAAACCAACGCCGCGGCCATCCTGGTGTGTCCTGAACGCGCAGTCATGGTCCTCTCCTTCATAAACCCCGGTGGAACGGCGCCGTATCCCGTTCGAGGATATCCGTCGCGACGCATCGTAGCATATCAAACGCGCCGGCAAATTCAATCCCTGACTTCGGCAGTGAATCACTTTCGCAGCGAAGGGTCTTTCGGAGCGCTAACCGTTCGCCTGTCGAAAGATTCTTCGTCCGCCAACGGGCGGACTCAGAATGACTTCGCGCGCAAGTGATACACTACTCGGCTTTCGCAACAGTGGAATGACATGCCGCACCGCCAACGTCCGCCGACGCCAGCGGGTGTGAGATCGTGGGGGAAGGAGGTTCTTCTTTGAGGTACTGGGGTGCAGTGCCTATCGTGCTATGAGCCGAATTCCGGCAGCCTTCGACTCACTGGCGAACACTCCGCCCCTTCTCCAGTGATACGCTGGATATGGCGGAGAGGGCGGGATTCGAGGATGGCGTTCTTCACAACTTCTTGCCCTCTATGCAGATATATCGTAAAGCCTTCTGTCGTTGATGGTTCAATCATCACTCGTTGTCATCCTATGTCATTCTATGTCATCCACGATCATCGGCATTCGGGTCAATTCTTTCACAAATCTTTCACAAACGAACTAGAAAGCTCTCATCAAATCACCGTGCCGCTCTACATTGCCAGCCAGGCCGACGCCATCGGTATGTGCCTACACATTGAACGCCGGACATTTCGCTGCAGGAATAAGGAAACTAACCCCGCACCACGGAGAAGGGCAATGTCTGGGTCATGCAAGCACAAAATGACCATCTACTTGCTGCAATAGCTCGACGGTGTCCCATCAATTGGGCAGTAAGGATGACAGCGTCGGCCCGTCCTGAGTGAACGCCACTTCATAAATCCCACGCGTAACGGGGATGCGCACCGGCTTGGCTGGCAGAACCTCCACCCGTGTACGGCGCGCGTCACGCAAGAGTACGTCGGCATATTTGACTGTCGCCTTGAACCGGTTGTTCTCATCCTCAAATTCCGCGCCACTGAGACTATGGCCGCCGCCGTGAACGGCAAAGAAGCTCACATTCCGTCCCATCCCCTTCAGGCGGGCATAGAAGAAGATAGAGTGCTTGATGTCCACGGTCAAGTCCATCGTCCCGTGGATAAGAGTTACAGGAACCGCTTTCGGCAAAAGGTGGGCGTTCCGATACGGATTGCGTATGTCGAGTTCCGCCCCGGTGATCTCGGGACCATCGCCGCAGGCCCAATGCATTGTCGGTTGGCCTGTTTCCCGGCCATCCATGGCGAATCCGAGCCGTTCTGCCTCCGTATGGGGCATGGGGATATACAGCCCGCTGACAAGCACCGTGGCCGCCCAAAGATGCGGCGCGAATATCATGCACTGCGCCCCCAACTGCCCCCCCTGCGACCCGCCCCAGAGGTACAATCGCGAACGGTCCAATCCCGGATAGCGCAGCAGGGTATTCCAGGCCGCCCGCAGGCAGTCTATCGTTTGCAGTTTCGACCAGTCGTATGGCACGTCCCACGACTGACCTTCCGCCGGGTGGTGCGCCTCGCGACCAGAGTGCCTGTATTCCACGCGCGTCACGACGAGGTCGTAACGATCGGCGTACCATTCACTTTCCGCGGCATAGTCCTCGCGCCCATCGTTTCCCCATCCATGGATCAGCAGCATGAAGCCGGTCGTTTGTCTCACGCCGCCGGCAGGCTCCGTTACATACATGTCAATGCGGTCATCGCCATGTTGTTTCGAGACATACTCCTGCGTCCGGAAAGTAATCGTCTGCGCTCGGCTGCTCATGGGGCGTGTTGCCTCGGTAAACTTCACCGACAAAGTGCGGAAAGCCCGGCCCGATGGGAACGATGTTTCCCACGCGCTCCTATTAGCGTACCTTCGCTGCTTCACCGATCATATGTTCACGAACGTTGCCGCCACGCCGAACGACCGTGCTGCATACCTAGTTGACCGTCGCAATGAAGCGCCGCAGGTTCTCCAATCCGATCTGTATCCCCTTCAGCGTCTCTTCGATCCCCTCGAATTCGATGGATAGCACGCCACCATAGCCGATCTTTTTCATGACCTTGAGGCACTGGATGATGGGCACGTCTCCATGGCCGATGATCGCACCACGCAGGTAATTGCCCCCGCGCGATTGGAACCAGCCCTGACCGGGGTCAGGAAGGCAACCGGACTTCACGTGGAAGTCCTTGACGTGGACATGGAAGGCATAGGGCATGGCGCGGCCGACCGCGAGGGCTGGATTCTCGTCGGCACACAAGAAGTTGCCCATGTCGACCAGCCAGCCGAAGTTGGGATGGTTCACGCCGTTCATGAGCTTCTCTACGCGTTCACTGTCCTGGCAGAAGAAACCGTGGTTCTCCACCATCGTCCGAATCCCCATATCGGCAGCGAACTCAGTGACAGCGCGGCAGCCATTGATGAGAATGGGCAGGGCATTATCGAAACCTTTGGCTCCCTTATCGCCGGCGGAGTATCCGGACGTGGCGTCGTGGCGCATGCTGGGCGCACCGAGAATTTTGGCCACGCGCAGTTCATCCTTCAACCGCTCTGCCTCTTTGGCCCAGTCGCCACCCGAGCCGTTGATGAAGTCGGCCCCGATAGTGTAGTTCGCCACCGTGATCCCCGCCCTGTCCGCTGCCTCGCGCAGTTTCGGAGCGAAGTTCAGCGACGTTTCCCCATCGGGCGGCCGCAACGTTGAGAACTCCACCACGTCAAAGCCCATCTCCCTGGCTTTTGCGGGGACGTCAATGAATTTCATCGTTCCAGCGCGCACCGCACCGCTGAAACTGTACGAACTGACACCAAGTTTCATATCTTGCCTCCTTTGGCGCGTCCTCTCGCTCCGTCATTGGGCCGAACTGCCCGGAGCAGACCCTCACGAAGCTTCATGGCCCGCCTCAACCATCACGTGAAGATTCTCCTCAGGCGTCTCGCGTCCGACTTGGTCACCCGTACCGATGATGAGCCGGTGGGAATCGGCAAAGGCGGACTTTATCTGACCGACTTCACGCCGAACATCATTGCGCGTGCCACGAATGAGCGTCGCCACCGTATGCACATTCCCGTTGAATGTGAGCTTTTCCCCAATCAGAGCCCGGGTTCTCTGCAAGCCTTCCAGCCCGTCCACATCGCCACCGGGCGGACGCTCGAATGGGCAAACGCAATCCACCCCTGTGCTGGCGAGATCAGCAGCATTCTCCAACGACTTGCCGTGATAGTGCAGGTGCATTAATTTCCCGTGTCGGTGGATCGCGCTCGCAGCGGCGGCCACAATAGGCACGTCCCATTGCCGCCACAATCGTGGCCCCATAAGCGACGCGCAGGAGTAGGAGCAGCCCATGAAATACGACTCAAACGGCAACGTGGCCGCCAAGAGACCGGTCGTCTCCGATACGTAATCACGGTAGCGTTTCTGGTAACTCTCCAACTTAGCCGATTCCTCGGTCATGAGGTATTGGACTGCCATTTCGAACCCCATGGCTGAGGCCAGGAAGTCCGTGAACTGACCGGGCAGGACGCATTCAAGAAGGAATGCCTCGCCAACGGCGTTGCGAGCCTCAAGGGCCTTTGCCTGAGTCAGAGTGCAACCATGCTGAACCCGCATGTCGAAATAGCAGTCGAGTTCCGTAAAAGGGTCCTTCACGGGGTACTCGACCTGCCAAGATGGCTCCGCCTTGCTATAGCGGCTCGTGGAACGGAAAGTCCTGCCCGCGAAACTCTCACACGAGCGCAGTTCATAGGAATCCGCTGCGACCTGAATGAACTCGTGTGTTTCCGAAGCCGGTTTGGGTTGTTCACGACCGCACCACACCGTACCCCATCCCTCACAACCGAATTTCTCGAAGGTGGTTTTCAACGCGAACCAGAACGGAACTTCGCGTTGGAGTTGAATCATATCCACCCTAAGCACTTTGGCTGGATAATAGTACCAGAACTCCGGGGCCACCGGGCGAACGTCCACAGGAAGGCCGCGGTAGGCATTGAGCATGCGCTGTTTTGGCGTCAAGGGCACGGACGGGCTCCCCACAGAACCATCTCTCACGGCGCGATCACAAACGTGAACTCTTTTTCCACTCCGGTCATGTCCCGCCGAAGAACGAGGCGGTACTGGCCAGGGGCGTCGTTATAGGCCACCGGCACCGCCATGCTGCATTCGGGACCAGTCTTGACCGCCGCAGATGTCCAGAAACTGCACACACCATGGTTGGAGTCGGCCGTGGCTGCGTCGCCCACGCGATAGACGCGTACGGAGTATCTGTCAGGAAAGGCGTTTTGCTGCTGACTCCTAATCATCACATGCAGCGTCTGGCCCGGTTTCACGCTCACGGGTTCCAGGCTTATCTCGGGATCCAGTTCCGGCTTCGGAAACATCGCAAAAAAGGCACCACGAAGACCACGGAGTGTCGGATCCAAGTGATCGCGCTCTCCAAGGTTCTCGCCGGTCAGCAGATTCCGCACAGTGTACGCCTGTCCCAGGGCCACCTTCAGTCTGCACTCCTTGTCCAAGTCCCAATGCTTGTTCTTCTGAAGGCCTACGATAAGCACGTCGCCGCTCTGGAATGTGGACAATTCAATCAAAGATCGGTCTCCAGGCTCCTTGGCGAAGCTCACCGGCGGTTGAACGCCGGCGTGGCGGAACAAAGCCTTCCAAACCGTGACAGCAGCGGTTGAGTCGGGTTTTCGCGGGTCTCCCACGCCCAGCACGCAATTTAGGAGAATGGCCTCACCCTTGCCGATGCGGTTCGCGATGAAGACCGGCCCGGTGGCGATCACCGCTTTGCCGGTGGTCAGCTTGATGCTCTCCCCGACGACTGCTTCCGGGATGTTCAATTGGACGTTCGTACCCCAGAGGTCCCCTTGCCACTTGAGAGGCGTCTTCTTGGAAGGGCAAGCCGGATTGATGTCACGCGTAACGCCGAAAATCTCGTTGAGGTGGCTCTGAGTACGATAGTCTCCGTTTTCGTTCATGAAGCCGACGTCCATGCTTCCGACCAGCGTGCCGCCGTTCTCAACCGCTTCGGACAGTTTGCCGATGAGCGCGTCGGACATGGCCGTGTTGTAAGGCAGGACAATGACTTTGTACTGGCGCAGGTCGGCCTTGCCTGTGGCAGCATCCTGCTCATCCACGATGGCCGGCTGAATGCCGCACCCTTGCATCGTATGGACCAGATCCACTCCGAGAGTTTGGTAAACGTCCTGGTTCCGGAGCACGGCGGCTGCGGCGATAACTGAACTCGGAGAGTAGATCACGGCGACCGAGTCGAGTTGCGCCCGCGCCCCCATCAGTGCCGGACCGAGACTATAGGTAACCAGTTCCACATCGTCCTTGTATGCCTTGTAGTAAGGCGTGAAATCCAGGTTCAGGTCCAGCATGCCCTCTATACCACCTTCGGAGAACCACCACAGGCTATTGGCCCCATCCATCATGTGTTTCCAGGGATAATAGACGTATTCCCCTGCGGTCCGGCCGTAGTACGTTCCGCCGCTATAGCGGTCGCGATAGCCGCCGAACCAATAGCCGTATGGTTTGCTGGGATCGCGCGTGGACTTAAGCACCATACTGCAAAGCCAATCCGGGTATGGCCCCCACAATCCCAAATCGCGATAGAGGGAGAGCGGGTTGTACCATTGCCCGGGTTCAATCTGATAGGTTCCCTCAATGCCGGTCGGTGCCGATGGATCGGATTCGCGAATCGTATCTCGCGCAGCCAGGTGCACCTTGAAGAACTCCTCGGACAGGAACTTGCGGAAGACCACCCATCGGCCCGGAGCGCCGGCCGCCACGGCATCGGACAGACAACTCGGCTTCACCTCGGCAAAGGTTGTATATTTCGTTCCCCACCGCTGGTTGAGCGAGGCGATATTTCCGTAGAGGCTCTCCACGTATGCCGGAAACTTTGCCAGTGCCGGCGAGTTGATGCCGGAGTCGAGTGTGCGACCGATGATCGTTTCATCTCCCAGGAAGTAGGCGAAGGCAGGTGCGCCGGCGGTTTCCTTCATCTTCTGGCGAACGGACGCCTTCATTTCCGCCACTTTGGCGTCCGCGTCGAACTGTTCAAACTCGAACAGGCACGCAGGTTCTGTGACAGTGTAAGCGTTCGACATCCAGCCGGCCCCTCCGAAACGAACGTGCCAGCCGGCATCATAGAGCCGCCGCGCTGCTAGGGCGCCAAGGTAGCATGGCGGGTAAGACCCCCAGTACAAGGATTGAAAACGTCCGCGGCCGTTGTCGCTAACGAAGAAGGACTTGGTGCTCTCCGCCTTTTGATTCGGGTTCACGGCCAGGGCGCGGACACGGTATCGCAGAGAGGGGTTGTTCCCCGGCTCAAGGACGAAAGATTCCCCGTTCTTCCGAAGGTCGGCATCCGACTGGCGCGCAACAATTCTGCCCCAGTTGTCCACCAATTCAACCACGCACGTCTCGGGCCGTTGAGTGAAGACAAGCTTGCCCGTCACGACCTCCCCTGGAGCGAACCGTTCACGGGCAAGCGCAAGCTCCCTGATGGGTGAATCGCCCGCTACGGCAAATCCAAACCCCGCCCAATTCACGACCTGCCGCCCATGAACGAGCGTGACGTCAAGGAAATGGGTGCCGATTGTGAGCAGCGGCAACTTGTACTCAATAACGCGGTCCTCTTTAGAGGCCAACTTCCCGGAGGCCGTGGATTCTTGCCGGCCTTCAGCGTCCCGAACCACCAGCGTCCACTCCAGCGGGAATGCCGCGTCGCCCTTGATCGAGACCGGCAGGCGCGCCGCGCCAGTGGATACATTGATCTCCGGCTTGTCGAACAACACGTCGGGTTCTTTTCGCGCGGCAAACAGCGCGCTTTTCAGAAAGAAGGAGATGTAGTACTCGTAGTTGTTGGCCCACCGATCAAAACAGGAAGGTTCGTCCATCGGAGTAAAGGCGTGGCCTCCATTGTAGGCGAAGGGCTTGCCGATGCGGAGGAATAGAATCCTTCCTTTGCCAAGCTTGTAACACCGGACGAGCCCCGCAATCTCCTCGGCCTTCCTGGTGCGAAACGCGTCCAGATGCGCGAGGGGCGTTTCTTTCAGAATATAGTCGTCCTGCTGATTGGCAAAGTCGGACACGATCAGCCCGTCACCCGGAGCGGGAATCACGGGATCATATGTCACGACCAACCCGGTGCCATTCTCCACCTTCTGGAGAATGAGGCTTACAACGTCGTCCGGCAAGGTTTCCCACTGAAAATTGCCAATAGCAATCAGGTCGTAGTCAGCTTTGAGCTTAAGCTTAAGTTCTTCCCTCTTTTCCTTCAGGCTTCCACCCATCCCTTGGGCGGTTTCACTGAAATGGTGAACGGTGGAGAAGTCAATGTTGTCGTGAGATGCGGCAGTGACGACTTCAAACTCGAATGGAAACCGCTCGGCCACTTCCAGCACCTCACGCGCCCCCAGCTTAAAGGGCACAATACAAAGCGCCTTGAGGCCGCCCTTGGCATATTGCTGGGCAATGATGCGATGCGGAGTGACAATGCCCTTTTCCAGGACGTGAAGATAACCTGAGGGATCCCCCATCGGTTCGGCGGCCGGAACCCCTGCCGACATGAACACAAGGCACAACACAGTCAGGAATACCCGCGCATTCCTCATTGCTCATTTCCCCTCTTTCAAACGTGTCATGCCGGCTTCGTATTCCTTCTTGATCTCATCGGCCGCCAGTGCGCGGGAGTATATTCGGATGTTGTCAAGGACTCCATTGGTGTTGGATGGACTCGTGCCGTCATTACCGATGCCCATGAAGCCATTCGCATACGTGCTGTCACACATGCTGAGAGTTTGGCCGATCAACTCGCCGTTGAAATAGAGAGCGGACTTCCGCTCGGCGTTGCTCCACGTCACCGTCAGCAAACACCATTGGTCCTGAGCAAACGCTTCCGGCCGCCGAACTTCCACCTGGCCCATGTCGCTGCGCTGGTCGTGTTCGGCAGAGTTCTTCCCGCGAAAGAAATTGAGTTGGCAATAGGGCCAGCAGGCCAGATTGCTCCACTGATAGTAGCGCTCGATGATTGAGTGGTACTCGCAGTCTCCTCGGGCAAAACAAGGTTTAAACCAGAGGCTGTAGCTGCCCTCGGCGATAGGAAACATGAACTTCTGGTCCCAACGAACGCAGAAGAAATCCCCCGCGCTCTTCTGACGCCCCGGCGTCCACGGTCCCGGGGACAATTCCTTGCCATAGGGGTACTCATTCTTTTCTGGGAAAGCGAAACCCATTACCTTTTCTCGCTTCTCCAACTGGACTCCGTCCACAAAGAACTCGCTGCGTTCGCCAGCATTGGTGGCCAGAGTGACACTGGTGGAGACCGTATCGGTGGCATAGACCCACACCGCATGGCGCGACCAATTGCTGGAACAGGAAACGGACTTCTCCGGTCCGACGGTCCAGGCGGCGCCTTCAGGTTTGACGACCCTCAGCGCCAGTTGCCCCTGTCCGCGCACATGGAGCGAGAACACGTAGAAACCGCCGCCGGAAACGGTGATTGGGAACGAGACGCCGCTGCCGAGCTTCTTGCTGGACTGCACCTTCAAGCATGTTTCGCCGAACCACGCGTCGTCGGTCTTGACCTGTTCGATGGCTGCCCCCTCAAGCACATCAACGCCTTCAACCTTACCCGCTGGGAATTCCATGTCGGCCAACTCGGGCTTGAGGAGATTGCGAGACTCCCCTCCCATATATAGGCCGCGCCCCTGGAATCCCTTCACGAAACGTGGCCCGTTCGCGGCGCACTCCGTGCCCTCCGGGCTGACGCCGCGAGTCTCACGAGAGAAGGTTACTGTCATCTGACCCTTAGCGCTACCGCCTGAGGGTTCAATGCTATTCTCGAAATCGAAGGCCAGCCAGAGGTCCTTTTCGGAAACGCCCTGCGCCCTGGCCGCAGGAATGGCCGCACTCAGAAGGAATGCGCCCGCCAGCGCCATGCAGACCGCCCATTCTCGTCTCATCGCGATTTCCTCCCAAAAAGAAGCGTGTGCGCCGCAGGTGCAGGCGCTGACAGACTCTCACATCCTTCAGGCAAAGTATAATCCACCGCGACGCGGCGGAAGTCCTCCTTGAGCGACTGTTCGGCGGCCAGACACACCCGATGGGTACGCCAAGCGCCTAACGCGTCCTGCACCGGCTGGAGACCTTCCGCCAGGCGGCGAATGAACTCGCGGCGCATGCCATCGATATCGTGGCAGAATTCCATATAGCCAGCGGCGGCGTGATCCTCGACATGGTCCAATACCACCCGCACACCCTCAGTGCCGGCGGGATACGTCTCAAACCGGTTGACCAGAATGCGCTGTCGGATGAAGTCCACGCCGATGGATCCCTGGGTGAGCGTCACTATCAGAGCCATGTCATGTCCCAAATCCCCCCATTTACTCGTTTTGTCTGCCCATGCACTGTGGGTATGCGATGTGACAATCGTCCCGAGCGCGCCCCCTTCGAAGAAGAAATGCGAACAGACATTGTCTTCGAACTGATACTGCGGCAGCACGTTGGAACCGGACGTGCTTTGGACAGCGCGGACTTCACCTCCCAAAAGACGGAAGAGGTCTACCTCATGAATCGGTTCCATGAAGTAGAATCCGCCGCTCTTTTCCGGGCGGACGCGCCAACATCCATTCCCTTCCTCAAGCCAGCATCCGCGGTGGTGGAAGAACTCAATGCGCCGCAGTTCACCGTAGGCCCCGCTTTCGATCAACGCCCGGACGCGCCGGCAGAAAAGGGAGATACGCAACTCGAAGTCTATGACCAGCGTCCGTCCGCTTCGCGCAGCCGCCTGGAGGATAGCATCGCACTCCGCCTTGTTGACGCCCATCGGCTTCTCAAGAAAGACGTCCACCCCCGCGTCGAGGAAAGCTATTGCCTGCTCGGCGTGAAATTCGTTGGGGGTGGAGATGACGACGGCGTCCATGCCTGCGTGACGCAACATGTCGCGGTAATCGGTGTAAGTGGCCACTTGGGGATGTTCCGCCACGGACTGTTTCAGCTTATGCTGGTTTGCGTCGCACCATGCAACGGTTTCGCACTCCGGACCTTCATCCCAGGAAAGCCAGCCGATGTGCCCAACTCTTATACGTCTCATGTGGTTATTCCTTAGCGCTCGACAAACCGGATGGGACCGAAGGCGTTGGGGTTATTACTCGGTCCAGCGAAAGTGGTGTTGAGCCGTTGCATCTCGCGATCACTTCGGTCTGTTACGCGGTGACGCGTAAAATTGCCGAACCACTGGATGCCCGTCGCCGGGAGTGTCACCCGGTTAAACGCCTTGTAGGGGATGAACACTTCCATTGACCAGAAGTCCTTGCCAAGATAGATGGCTGACTTCGCCCCTTCCGCCGTCCAGCTAATCTCCTTCCCGTGGCTGTCATAGATGGCGCCGTTGGGGTTAACGATGAACTGATAGTAGTCCGTGCGTTCCCCGACCACGTCGAGGAACAGTTCCACATTGTCGTTCCACCAGATCAGTGACGCGTCGCGGCTGTCCGCTCCGATGTCGCGCGCGAGCTTCTCAGGCGTCGGCTCCGACATACGGAACCCGAATGTGATCCCCTGCCGCGACCAGACGGCTTTCAACTCCGTCGGATACTTGGGTTGCGGATCCTGCTGGTCCAGCGCCTTCACGAAAAGCAAAGGCTCTATGCCCTGCCAGCAAGGCTTGTCCAAACGTCCGTCCAACACCGGGTCTTCGGCCACTTGGTACGCGCTAAGGGTTCTTCGACCCGTACCTTCTGCGTAGTCTTTCGACTCTTTGAAAAAGGCTGGAAACGGAGTCGCGTAGTACTCTATCCGCTCAGTCGCCAGCGAGTCCCCCGCCGCTTCAACTCGGGCCTTCTTGAGCAGCTCTTCCATCCGAACAACCTGCTCGCGCGGATAGCTGCTTTCATAGACCCCCCTGGCCGAGAATACGCCGCCGGGCCAGCGGCTGTTTTCCCATCCGTCAATCTGCATGCGGGCCAGTTCGCGCATAGTCCCCGCGGCCGGGCCATACATCCGCCGGCAGTATTCATCAATCGCAAAGTCCACGTTGAAATCGGGGTTCCACAAGACCTTGAGCCAGACATACAAACTGATATGCTGCCGGGGCCAGTGATTCGCAACGCCGTTGACGAACGAGCCGGTCGTCTTGTCTCGATTGGCGAGGTAGTGCGCCTGTATCGTGTGCGGGAACAGGTATACCGCGTCCGTTTGATCCTCCGGCCAGCAGGAATAGTGCCAGTTCTGGATCTTCCTCCTGCTCAGGTTCTTCCATGCGTCAATGTTCGCTTGCTCGGAGGCATTGATGGCGGGTTCCTTATACTGTGCCAGACCGGGCATGCCGCATATTTGCACTTCAACATTGTCAGGAAAGGTGATGCCCGCAGGGGCTTTTGTGTAGTTCTTATAGGGCAGGTAAATAATGGTCATGTCCGGCCAGCGCTTCTTGACCTCGCCGGCCAGCTTCGCAACGAACGTGGCCATACCCCGCGACGCCGTACCGTATTGCCCTCCGTCCTTGTCCCAAAGAGCGCGGCAATATTCGCATGTGCATGCAACGGACATGTCGTTCGGCGATACCGTGACCGCATGCCCGTCCACAATGCGCTCGTTCTCATCCACCTGCACTCCGGGTTTGGACTGCCGTTCAATCTGTTCCAGATAGGTTTGCAGCGTCTGCGGATTGCCGTAGCAAAGCATGTCGAAGTCTCGCTTGCCGTCCGAGCGCTTCTGGAAAATTCCAGGCCGGGTGTCTTTATACAGAGTGGACCAATCGTGTGGCGCATGGACACGCAGGTGAATTGGCCAAGTGTCCACCGAGCGCAGCCGGCGGTGCAGAGACTCCACATCGGCAGGCGCCACGCGTCTGCCGCCCGAGGGCCACATTTCGCGCTTCCGGAAGACCGGTGCGTCACTCAGCCATACTGGTGCGATGGTCAGATCGGCGCGTTTCGAAATACTGACGCCAAGTGCGTCCGGCCAGTACCAACGCACGTCCAGAAATCGCTCACAGAACTCGTAAATTCCCCAAGCCGTTCCTTCAGACCGCAGGTCGGCCGCCGGGTCGATCAGGCTGTCATTGCCCACGATGTATACACGGTCCGTAGCGGTCTTGATTGCAAACCCCTCGATGGGCATCTTCGAACCAACCAAGCCTGCCCCCATCGCCTCCGCGCTATCGCCTACAAAGATGGCCGGACCTTTGACCGGACCGGCCGAGATTTCCGCTCGCGCTCCAGTGGCTTTCTGGACACAATCGGCCAAATCATTGACGGCCGCGAGCAAAGTGTGAGATGCGCCAGGCAACAAGACGATTTTGACCGTCCCACCGGGACCGATGAGCGCCACGGGAGGGTGCTGAGGCGCCTCATGGAAAGAGACGGGGTTCAGATCGCTGTTGACGGGTGCCACCGCGGCAAGAGCAGGTTTCGAGATGGAGCAAGCGCCGCAGAGAAGCACTACGCCGCACAGGGTGAGGACTGCCTTCATGATTTCGTCTCGCTTCCTTGTCATGGTTGTTATCGCAGATTGCGCGGCAACCGCTTTGCATGCGCCTTGAACATCGCCTCCACGACCCGGTCAATCTCTGGCAAGGTAAGGGAACTGGCGGTGTTCGGATCGAGCATTATCGCTTGGTGAATGTAACGCCGGTCCCCTTCCAGAATGCCTCGAACGGCAAGGTCCTGCACGTTCACATTGGTGCGAATCAGCGCGGCACACTGCGGGGGCAGATCAATGGGCGCAAGCGGCCGAGGCCCCTTCTTGTCCACCACGCAGGGAACTTCCACGCAGCAGTCGCCGGGCAAGTTGGGGAGCCAGCGCCCGCCCTCATTATGCACGTTTCCGTTGAACACATATGGCACATTCTCGACGGAGGCATTGATAATGCGTGCGGCATATTCGACGCTCGGTTCGTACGGCATTGGCACGATGGGTTGTCCGCTCTTCATCAAGCGGCGTAGGTTGCAGTATTCCTTGTCCTGTCGCCGACAAGTCTCAAGGTACACCGCAGGACGCAGGCAGCAGCGACGGATCTCACGTTCATTCTTCAGGAAATACGGGACATACTCGGCCATGTGGCCACTGGTTTCAGTCATGAAGTACCCGAAACGTTTGAACAACTCAAAGCGCACGGGGTCAAAACGCCAGATATGAGGGATGTCCATGGCTTTCCACAAGAGCGGGTAGAGGTCTCTGCCCTTCGACCGGAATCGAAGGAAGAAACCCATGTGGTTGATCCCGGCGCACGTATAGCTCAAGCCAGGATCGAAGCTCTTCTTCAACCACGCCTGCCACTCCCGGACCCTTTCGGGGGAATTCCATGGACGTTGGAAGTGCCGACGGACTGCGGCGGCAGGTTCCTGTGCCATTGCAATGATCAGACGCATGGTCTGTGCGGTGTTCTGCACGCCGTGGCATAGCCCCACATGTCTGACCTTTGTAGTGCGCTCAACGGCCAGACAGTGCATAGCCATGGGATTGCTGCAATTCAGCAACAACGCGCGCGGGCACAGTTCCTCCATATCCGAACAGATTGCCAGGAGTTCGGGAACGGAACGGACGGCGCGAAAGATGCCGCCGACGCCAAGGGTGTCGCCGACAATCTGTCTAACCCCAAAGCGCGCGGGAAGTTCCAAGTCAATCTTCGCTGCCGCGTGCCCGCCAACCCCGATGGCATTGATTACAAAATCCGCCCCTTCCAAGGCAAGGCGGCGATTCTTAGTGGCGGTGATGCGGGCCCCAGCGCCCAACTGCTCGTTCACAATGTGAGTCATTCTCTCAGCAGTGCTAAGACGCTCAGCGTCAATATCCACCAGGACAAGGTCGGCTTCCTTCAACGCCGGATGCCAAAGAATGTCGGCAAGGACATTGCGACCAAAGACGACCGACCCTGCTCCGATGAAGACGATCTTCACTCGCTTCACTTTTCACTACTCCCATCAATAGGTGCCATATTCCAGCGCGGCATCGATGAACGCCTCGTAGTTCTCAATCATTTTGCCTGCCAGCGCCGGTTCCGCCAAGTCTCCCGCTCCGAGTCCGCCCCCTGTGGTACGCAGGGTGAACCCACCGTGGCCTGCCGCCGCCGCGATAGCCTCCTTCACGCACTCCTGGACTTCTTTTCGCGACATGAATGGAAACTTCTGGGAAGGGATGTTACCCGAAAGAAGCATTCGATCCCCCACCCGCCGCTTGGCGTCCGCCAAGTCTACATCGCCGTATGGGGACGGTTCCAGCGGCTCGATGGAATCCACACCCATATCCGCAAACTTCTCCAGAAAGTTCATGCAGGAGCCGTGGCAATGCATGCGCATGCGTCCGCCAATCCGATGAATGGCATCGTTGAGCCGCTTGTCGTAAGGGAAGACAAACTCGTCAAACATCCTCGGACTCATCCACGGAGGGATGAGCATTTCATGTGCCCACGTGATAAATGAGGGCCGCATCCCGACACGTCCCATTTCTTCAATGACTGCTACCTGCTGCCCATAGCAGCGATCAAGAAACCTATGGATCAGCGCCGGCTCCGTCGCCAGCCAACCGTAGACCGACTCCGTATCGGCCATGCGAACCAAACTGCCCAACGGGTGCGCCAGCCCGCTAATTGGGACTCCCCGACTGCCAACCCGGGCATCCGCCTCTGCATACTCCCGATGAAGCACACGAAGGGCGCTTTTTGGCGCACTAGCCAACCGGTCCATGTCCTCACGGGTCCGAATGAACCGCTGTTCCCAATAGAAATCCGCCGGGTCAGCCACATCACACGGATGCCGCGTAATGCGGCAGAAGTCTCCGACTGAGGTCCGGTACGTCAGCCGCTTGCGGACAAACCGTCCCCGCGCCTCCTCGATGACTTCTTCCGCCGACACCGCCTGAAGCCCGAAGAATCCCCAATCCGCCGCAGCGACAAAGATGAAGTTATCCGCCTCCCGATCTGCGAATTCACATAATCGCCGAGTCGCCGGATGCCGGCGCACTTCTTCGGTGTTCTCCAACTCGACGGGCACGCGGTCAGGCTCACGGAACGACCACGTGACCAGCAGACGGTCTCTGCTGGTCACGTGTGATGTCGCTTTTCGCAATATCGAATGCTTCATAATTCACTGCGCACCGTCAACCATGACTTGATCCACGTTGAGCATCCAATTCCTGAAATATTCCTGTCAGTGAATATCGAAGTTGTAGAGTGTCACGTCGTTCCCGGTCCCGCCGACGTAGCTGATACTCGCCGTCGCCGATGTTACACCCGCAACATCAACTACCAGCGTCACGGTTGAGCCTTCCGTCAGGCCGTTAAAGTGCCCAGACACGGCATCCGTCCCATCATTCACGATGATGGCAAGCGTGTCCCCTGAGCCGAGCGACGCGGTCTTGAGGACTGCTTTCAGTGTAGGATAGTATCCTCCACTGCCGAGGGTGACGGTGCCATTGACGGCCATCTGGTCGTAGGTGGTCCCTGCGTTGGTTCCATTGAGATCGACGGCAAAGGTGCTATTGCTATCGGTAAAACTGATATTTCCGTTGACTGTCAGCGCACCAATGTTCTTCCCGGCTACGCTCAGTGTCCCGGCGCCAATGACTATGTCTGGATTGTACGTTCCCGCGGCGCCCAGTTCGCCGGAGCCGGCCTTGGTCAGCGTCTTGGTATTGGGGTCGTTCATCCCGCCGGCCAGACACAGGTAGCTCCCGCCATCTACCGTCATGGTCGCATTGTCGTTGAGCGTGCCCTGGCCCGTGAAGGTCAGGTCGGATGAGCTACCTACTTGTATGCCGCAATTGAAGGTAATGGCGTTGGAGAGCGAACGCGTGCCGTTTTCCGAATATAGGTGCGGGCTCCAAGGGTAGTACGGGTGCTGGTTTATGGTAAGAGTTCCCGTCCCCAACGCCGTATCGGACCCGAAATACAGGCTGGAGCGCATAAGCGATGTGCCACCACTGAAGGCGTTGTCTCCGGAAAGATGCAGGTCCAACGTGCCGGAGGAATTCGGCGACTGAACGTCAAGCTTGTATGCGCTGCCGCTGATATTGCCCGGCAGAGTCAAGCAAGACCCGACATCGGTGTAGCCGCTCAGCGTCGTATCCCCCATCAATGACACCTTGCCGTTAAACTGGAGGTTCCTGAAGTAGCAGCTGATCGGGCCGCCCAAATGCAGCTCGTTGGCATACGTCTTCTTTGTGGCATTGTCGTCATCGTACAGCCGCGCGAGGCTGCCGGAGATGCGTCCGTCCACCGTGAATATACCGGTAGGCAGGCAATTCGCACTCTTTAACTTTAGAGCCGCCTGCACGCCAGAGGCGTAGGGGACTGCGAGAATACTTCCCATCGAGCTGCTGTTATCACCCGTTAGATTCAGCACACCGGACTTGAGTGTCACGCTGCCGGCAAATGCGTTGTTGCCCGACAGGGTCAGTTCCTGACCGTAGCCACCGTCGGTCGTCACGATATTGTCGCCAAATGCGTTGGCAAGCTTCAGGGAGATCGTGGCCGGCGTCCGCACGCTGATTGTCGGAGTCCCCCCGCTCATCGTGAGCGTGTAATTGCCCGACGATCCGAGAGTCCAGGCGCTGCCGTTGCCCCCATTGTCGGTGAAGTTCATGCTGCCAATCGTCCGGTTGGTGTCGAGGTTTACCGTCCGGTCAGCCGTGATGTTCCATGTGAAGTTCGCGGTGTGGCCGGCCCCATCGGCAATGACGTTGCTGACCCAGTTGCTTGCCGTACTCCAGTTTCCGCCGGCGTCCACACCCCATGTTCCATCGCCTCCGTCCGGAGAAATGTTGTCTATCGAGTACTGCACACTTACGGACGGCAACGGACCAGTGCCGCCCGGGAGGAGGTTGATCATGAGATTCCGCTCGCTGACCGCCAACACGAAGTCCGCTGACCACACGCTCGGAGATAGCTTGATGGATTGTGCGGAGGCGAAGTGGATATAGATGGCCCCGCTCCCGCGTTGGACCTTCACGCAGGTGACTCCCGCCGTCTCCGATGTCCCAGCCGCAACCCATTGCGACCCGGTCCAGAACGAAATCGAGACCGTCGGGCCTCCTGTGGTGTTTCCCAGAAATACGGGGATCATCTCCCACAGTTCGGTCACCGTATTGGTCTGATTGGGGTCTCTCGTGATGGAGGAGGTCACGGTCAGACCGGACGACGTGAATCCAAATGTGCGGCTGTAGGTGACATTCCCGACAAGGGCGTTGTTGGGAGATGCATAAGTATCCGCCAAGGCGCCACCGACCTGTACGGTCGCGCTGGAAGAACTGGTCGTATAGCTTGAAGTCGGGTTCTTCTGCCGCGACGAGGAGAATGGCTTGTTCCCGGAGGCCACGCCGCTCAGGGCATGGACGGGCCACTTGTTCCAGTCGCTCCAAGTGTCGTTATTCGGATTCTGGTACCCGGCCGCCCTGCCGAGAATCGCTGGACCGGCCGCCTGCGTCCAGAAAGCGCTCAGGCTTCCACCGCTGAAACCGGAGAGACCGAGGTCGTTCCAATTCGACAGATTCCCGGTATGAACAATCACGCTGTAAGGTCCAAGCTTGGCGCAGAGGAACACGTTGTTGAAGTTCTCCACGTAGTCGGCACTTCGCGCGGCTGGCACCTTCGTGAGGGGCGAATCGGAGTTCTTCAGGGCCACGAGGGAATCGTAGTAGCCCGTGGGGTAGAAGTCATCTCCCGCGAAGGGCATCCAACAAGTGCCCCAGTACACAGAGTGCCAAGGCGTATGCGTGCCGTTGTAGGCCTGTGTGAAAGCGTAGTCATTTGTACCGCCGGTGTAACTGTTCAGTTTCCCTGTATTCGTGTTGATTTCCGTCTTCATGTCTGCGACAGAGAGCAGATCGCCATGTAAGTACGCCGCCACTCGCGCCCGTCCCGTCCAGACCAGGTACTTCGCCTCGTCGGTAATCATCCCGGTGCCGACGTCGCGACGATAGGTGTACCACTCATCGTTCGCCGAGCAGGCGTCCGTCGCCGTGTTAAAATGACTCGGACCGAAGAACCAGGCGCCGTCGTTTTCCGGCAAGGTCAGATAGGCCTTCAACTTGCTGCTGGCTGCGACGAGGTTCTTAATCGTCGTGTCGTTGGACTCCAGCGCGAGCCATGTGAGGTAGTAGAAACTAATGCCCTGGTAGCCCGCGTCAAATGCCTCACCATGCGTCAGGTAACCGGCGGAGTTCCATTCACCGGCAATGAACTCATTGTCACGGAAACTGGCGTACCGGGTCCGTAAATCATTGTCATTGAGCGCCTCGGCGGTGTACCACATCCCGAGCAACGCGCGGGCGTCCATGTCGGCATAAAAGCCTTCGATTCCCCAGGTTTCAATCTTCGTGAACATTCTCTTCAGCCCGGCCTCAAACGCTGCCTTTGTGCCGGCATCAAGAACGTCCTTGCCTTTCTTGTAGGTGTACGCCCAACCGCACAACTGATCACCCAGGTAGTCCGAACGCCTGTTGTAAACATTATTGAAGTGATCTTCATCCTGTTCCATCATGTCCACCGCCACCTGTACCAGCGCGCGTTTCTTGATCGCCGTCGCGTTGGCGGAGGCCTTGTGTGGATTGCCGCTGTAGTTCCAACCGGCCCACCATATATTGGCGCGAGGGTCGGTCGCGGCGGGCCGCTCGATGTTATCCCAGTTCGGCATATAGATTGTGCCGTCGAGGGGGTCAATGCTGCTGAGAGCAAATGCCGAAGAGGGTGTGCGCAGCAGACGGTGGTTAGGCACCTGTTCCCCGTAACTGTCAAAGAGCAGCCATTCGGCATGCACCATATCGTTATTGGCGAAGTAGTTGTCGTTGTAGGTCATATTGGAGAGCATCACGTTGAAGTCCGACGTCACCAGCGTGGCGAGCCAATTCTTCAGGTCCAATTGGTACTCCCACCGGCGCGGCAAATAGCTTTGGGTGGTGGACGTTCTGAAATGGGTGAGCGTTACGTCGTTGCCTGTGCCCCCGACGTAGCTGATCTTCGCCGTCGCATATTGCACTCCCCCGCCGCACTGGACGTTGAGTTGCACCAACGAGCCTTCTTCGGCATCAAAACGGCCCACGATCGGATCGGTGCCGTCATTTTGAATAATGGTGAGAGTATCGTTAAGGCCCAGCGACGTGGTCTTCAGGACAGCGTTCAAGTGGGGATAGTACGACCCGTTGCCAAGGGTGACGGTGCCATTGACGACCATCTGGTCGTAGGTGGTCCCTGCACTGGTCCCGTTGAGATCAACCGAGAAGGTCCCTTGACCATCATTGTCATCAGCGAAGTTGACATTTCCGTTGACCGTCAACGTGCCAATGTCGCTCCCGGCAACGCTGAGCGTCCCGGCGCTCTGGAGCGACCCGTGATTGACGGAAATATCGCAATTGAATGTTCCTTTGGCGCCCAGTTCGCCGGCATCCTCCTTTGTCAGCGTCTTACCGTTCGGATCGTTCATCCCGCCGGCCAGGCACAGATAGCTGCCGCCGGCTACGGTCACGGTGACATTGTCGGTCATCGTACCCTGACCGGTGAAGGTCAGGTTGGACGAGCCGTCCACTTTCACGCTGCAATTGAGGGTCATGGCGTTGGAGAGCGAACGCGCGCCGTTTTCCGAGTAAAGGCAGGGGCTGAATGGATAGACGGGATGCTGGTTTATGGTGAGAGTTCCCGTGCCCAGCGCCGTATTGGACCCGAGATACAGGCTGGAGCGCATGAGCGATGTGCCGCCGCTAAAAGTATTGTTTCCGGAGAGATGCAGGTCCACCGTGCCGGAGGAGCCGGGCGACTGAACGTCCAGTTTGTATCCACTGCCGCTGATGACGCCCGGCAGCGTCAGGCAGGACCCGGCGTCCGTACATCCGCGCAGGGTGGTGTTCCCCAGCAATGACACTGTACCGTTGAACTTGAGGTTCCTGAAATAGCAGTAGATATCGCCGCCCAACTGCAGATTGTTTGGATACGTCTTCACGGTCGCGTTGTCGTTGTCGTACAGCCGCAGAAGGCTGCCGGAAGTGCGTCCGTCCAACTTGAACACGCCGGTCGGCAGGCAATATGCATCTGACCTTTGCAGCTTCAACGTCGACTGCACGCCGGCGCCGTTAGGAACGGCATAGAAGCTCCCCGCTGAGCCGTGGTTATCGCCCGTGATGTTCACCACGCCCGATTGAAGAGTCACGCTGCCGGCAAAGGCGTTGCTGCCGGACAGAGTCAACTCCTGGCCATAACCGCCGTCAGTCAGCACGATATTGCTGCCAGATGAGTTCGCAAGTTTCAGGGAGATCGTGGCCGGCGTCCGTACCGCGATGGTCGGACTCCCCCCGCTCATCGTGAGCGTGGAATTACCCGACGAACTCAGGATCCAGGCGCTGCCGTTCGTCCCATTGTCACTGAATATCATGCTGCCTATCGTCCGGTTGCTGTCGAGATTGACCGTTCGGTCGGCGGTGATATTGTTCGTGAAGTTTGCCGTGTACCCGGACCCATTAGCAATGACGCTGCTGGCCCAGTTGCCTGTCGTGCCCCAGTTTCCGTTGGCGTCAACATTCCACGTTCCGTTGGCGGCCTGCGCTACTGTGGCAAGCGCCAACAGCGCGATCACAGCACCAAGAGTCCTCAAGCCCGTCAATATTCGCGTCTTCATCAGGCGGCCTCCTGATTGGAGTCAATAGTGGCGCACGACCAGATGAGTCCACAAGGACTTGAATTGGGAAACACGGATCAAACAGTGGGTTAGCGACACGGCGATGAACAAAACGCCCCGCCAAGCCTCGCGACCTGGCGGGGCGTTATCAGGAACTCACTACGCTGTCGGCGATGCCTGAGACTTACGGCTGCGAATCGGCATCCGTGCCCGCGTTCACGTCAAACATATGCCACACGCCCGTACTGCCCTCGACATGTTGCGCACTAGCATATTGAGTCGCGTACACTGAGATTTGATCATAGTACGATGGGCTGCCCCAATGTCCCCAGTCCGTCGTCACACTCGAATACGTATCGTTCCTGTAACACTCCGTAGCATTGTTGGGCCAGTAAATGAGTCTCTGCTGCGGATCGCCGTACCATTTGGCGCTCCAATCGCCATAGAGCACGTTATAGCCATCTCGGTGGTGCAGAAGTCCTTCGCCTGGATTGTTGATAGGGCTGCAACTGGAATCATTCCAAGTAGCCTTTCCGAACATATCAGATACAATAGCGCGCCCGGCAAGCAGTTTCTGCGTCTTAAAGGCGGGCGCATTCAGAGATTGCTCGACGAACGGCTTAGCATACGCGACGCGCATCTTTCCGCCCCGCAACGTGACGCCCAGCATGCCCGACAGGTCCTGGGTGCCGCTGTACAACGTCAGCACCGGCATGTTGCGGTACGCATAGGAGCTGAAAACCGCGCGTCCGCCGAACGCATAGTGGCCCCAGGGCTGGTACTCCCACGGTGTCACGGCGGCGCCCCAGTTGCCCGTCATCGCTGTGGCGGCGTCAAATCCGCCGGCCGTCTTCCATTGTCCCTGGCTGCACGCATACGTCCAGCGGTAGTCGGCGCGGCTGTTTCCGATCAGCGTAATCTTCTGCTCATCCAAGGAGGAAGAAACATTATGGGAAGCGCAGTAGAAGGTCTTTGCATCGCCGAGGTATCCAGCCGTCAGGAGCATGCCCAGGCCCACGGGACCCAGGTTGAGTTGGCCGGCCGGGCGGGCGACGGAATCATAGCCTTTGGTGCCCGGAAGCTTGCCTGCGAAGATGCACCGGAGGTATTGAATCGGCTGTGCCCTGGCGATATACGTCGGGTAGCCCACGGTCTGGTAATTCTCAGGGTCAATGGTGTTGATCGTCTGTGTCCCGCTGCTGGGGGTGCGCGCCGAATACGCTCCACAGACCAGCATCTTTTCCGCCCCCGCGGTGCTGTCGTCCATCCATTGGCCGCCATACTGGTGCGAGGAAGGGAAATAGCTGGAATAGTCGCTGCAATAGCTTTCCAGCGCCTTGGAGAATTGGCTCAGGTTGTTGATGCAGGTCGTACGGCGCGCCTTTTCGCGTGCCGCCGCCAGCGCCGGCAAAAGCAGCCCGGCCAAAATGGCGATAATGGCGATTACCACGAGGAGTTCGATCAACGTAAATGCGCCAGACAACCGTGTCCATAGCGAGTGCTTCATAATAGACTCCCTTCATCCACAAAAAACCACCTGTTAGGAGCTGTCACACGAGCGCGCCGACCGACGTTGTCTGTCCGGGTCCTCCTCCACTGAACTGATCCTCAATGATCTTTCCCCGCAACAGAACCGGCACTTGCGGGGGGGCTTCGTGCAAAATCCTCTTCCACAGGATGGACATGGCCACGCTGGCTTCCTCTTGTGGAGAGAATTGATATCTCGTAACAGGAATGCCGTAATGGATTTGCGTTCCCTTGGTGGCCAACGTCAGGACTTTCAACTGCTGAGGCACCTGGACTTGCCGGTGCGCCAACGCCAGCGCCACGCTGCGCATGGCCACGTCATCGCGCACTACCAGCGCCTCGGGATACTCATTACGACGGGCCCAGTCATCAATCATCGCCATTGTTTGATCGTAGACGACTTTGTCCAGGACTACTCCACCCATGTCGGTATGTGACACCAAAAGGTTGAACCGCGCCGCTCCTGCCTGCACCCCCACCCCGCGCTGGTCTTCATTCATGCCCATGCAGGCCACCCGGCGGAACCCGTTACGGCTGGCCCATTCCATAACGTCCCAACCGAACTGATAGCCATCATAAGTCACATCCGAGAATTTCAGCACGGTGCTGATGCGCACCGTCGGTAGGCCCGTTTGCGGAGCCATGTCTTCGAAGTCGGGCGACCCCATGCCGATCATCACCAAGCCAGAAAAGAGGTGCCTCTTCGCATCGGCGATGAACCGATTTCGCGAAAGGGTCTGAACTTCCTCTGAACTATTGCCCACATCGAAGCCGTCGTACAAGATGGACTTCCAGGAACGGCCGGCAAGTTCCTCGAACAGGCATGCCACGAGCATCCGCTGGTAATACGCCGTTTCATTTATGAGCCGATTGCCTGCGAGGATGGCAATCGTCGTATCCCGCTCCACACTGCGGACAAACGTACCGTAGGGCATTCGGCGCTCGATGAACCCGTGCGCCTTCAACTCCGTCATGGCCTTCTGGACTGACACGGGGCTTACGCGCCACATTTCGGCGAGTTCGGCGGTGGAAGGGAGACGATTGCCAGGACTCAGACATCCATCGCGGATATTGTCTTCGAGGAACTCTCGTATCTGAGTATGCGTGGCTGAAGCTCCGCTGGGGTTTATCCGAAGCTTCGAAAGGCATTGTTGCACTCGGACGCCTCCTTACATTACTTGACGTTACTGATAATAAATGGTAGCATCTCATTTGTCAAGGGCAATTCTAACAATTTTCTGCATTCTCGTTGGCAAGAAGCCTTCACCTTTGAGTGTTAGTCAGAAATGAACGGCATCCCAAAATCGATACAACTCAGCCTGAACGAGGGAAAAATCGAAGCCAGCTATCCTATTAGGCTTCGTGGCGATCATTCCCCGAGCCCTGGTCCTGCTGCCCTCTTCCTTAACGGACAGTTGGAGCGGGGAGCCTATCGCTTAAGAATCCGCATTCGTGAAGCAGTGCATAATCAACTGCTCACGGTCCACCTTAATGGTCACCCGGTAGATGCCTTGGGCGTCCCCTTCGCCGGGGACAGCGATGACAACTGGCCGGGATCCCGACGTGACGGCGTGACGAACGAGAAGCTTGCGTTCACGCAAGGAGTCAAAGACAGGTATCAACTCGCTGCCCTGTACGAAAGGCGACTGGCCGAGAGGGCTGAATGGGTGCTTGAGACCTCATTCGTCGTGAACGAGGAGCGGAAGGTAGAAATGGAGTTGCGTAACAGCAACGGCGACCGCTGCGGACCGTTGTTCTACGCAGGGGACGGCGTGGAAGTTCTAGGTCTTGAACTCCTCAGGGACACTCGACGGGCCCCAGACACCTTCTCGCGCAGAAATCCCGGCCTTCCGATGCTGGACGCATGGGGTTGGATGGCGTACATCAACTTCGATAACCCACAGGGACTGGAAGCGTCTTGGGAGGAGATTGCGGAGCAGGCCGTCCGCAAGGCGCGGAAGTGGGGAGCGAACCTGATCGAAGTAAACCCGGCCGTTGCGGGTGGACATTTTCTGGATGTTCGAGAAAATGGCAAGCCTCTGCCCGGGATCGGCAGGGCCACAGATACGCGCTGGACGGTCAGCGACCTGCGGTGCCTCTTTGCCCTAGCGCACAAGAACGGCATGCTTGCGGAATTGTTCCTTTTCTCTTTGGACGATTGCGCAATTCTGGATGCCATGACCTCCGAGCAGATTCTGCTCTTCTACCGGACGGTCAATGAAATGTTCGGTTGCGTCGGCGGGGTGGAGCAACTCCCCGGCGCAGTTGATGGGGCGATTTACGAAATGTTCCCCCACGACGCCCCTCGGGAGACCGACGAGGCTTGGCAGTGCAACCCCGGAGTGATGCAGATGGTATCCGGCGGCATCACGGGCACGGCAATGGAACTCAAAAACAATGGTTACTCCGCCGGGTTCGCGAATTACGTGGCGCACTGGGTGGGGTCCGATGCGCACCACACCGGCTACGATTGGCTGTTTCCCGCTGCGCCGTATCCAAGGGACTTCTACCGCCGGAACAAGGAGATCGCTTTCTATTACCTCCAAGGCTGCGCAGAAAGTCGGCGGCCTTGCGAGGATAGCTGCGTTCGCGACGAGTATGCGCACAAAGGTATTCCCGCTCGCTCCGCTGCTCCGGACTGGATATACTCGCAGATTCTCGCTTTCGCGCAGCGACGTTGGCGGGACGAATCAGACACCGTGGCATCCGCACTCTGCTGGGAGGCGGTGGACGATGGCGTATGTCCTCCCGAGACAAAGCGCGCTGTATACGCGGTTTCCCAGGACCCGATCAGATCCTGCCTGACTGGAACGCTCAAGGACACCGGGCGAGGCGGCACGATTGACCTGAAGCGTATGCTCAAGAAACAACCGCCTCAGGAACTGACCCGCCTTTTGCCTCGCCACGCCTGGCCTGACGACACACGCTTCGTCCGAAACCAGGAATTGGAGATGCTGTTCTTCCCGGGGAAGGATTTCAATGTCCTGAACTTGGACCTCTCCCGCTCGGCGAAGTTCTACGGCAATGGCAACCTCGTTCAAATCTTCGCGCCATTCTTCGCAGCTCCAGCCATGACCAACGAAGTGGGAGCGTGCGACGAAATATACCAAGTACTCGAGCCGGGAGGCGCACTAGCCGAAGTGGCGCAAGTGCTCAACGTACGTGAACATGAAGGGGAGCGTCGGGAGACGCGCCATCTTCGCCTGCTCAGTGACCTGCCCGGGTTGCGTTTGGAGGTGACGCGGCAAGCCCTCGCGCCCGCTGCAAAGCCCAGGCGAGTCGCAAACTACATCTGCCCGGACGAGCATTACGAATTCGTCGTGTTGGCGCAGAACGCCTCGGAGGTTCAGTTTGCGTTGCACGATAAAGACGGGCTGCTGCCTGAAGTCCTGCTGCGCGTCTCTGTTGAGGGGGCCGAGATTGAAGACCTTAAATTACGGCCCGGAATTAGTTTTCATACAGCGATCGGAGAGTCTCACAAAGTCACGGTGGAATTGCTCCTAGCCTCCGGGCACCTACAAGGGCAGAGCGCGAAGCAACTGGCAGATCTCTTAGGTCTGTTTGAGCCCCGAATATACAATCTCGAAGGTTCCGAAGCGCTGGTCCATGTCGCGTCGTCGTACCCCATTGCCGTCTCGGCAGTAATTGCTCTTAAGCCCGCCGCTGACGTCGCTTGCCGGGTTCGGGAGCGGGGATGGTGGCATTACCGCGGCGTAACGGAGTCCATAAGGCATCCTAACCGCGACTACCTGAAAGTCCTCCATTACCCCGGCGAAGAGGCCACCATTTCCCGGGACAGCCTCATTGGCGGCGAGATTACCTGGGGCTGGGGTTCTCAGCATACCGTTCTAATCTCTGACATTCGGGAGCGCGATGGGTGGTACACGGCGCGCGTGCGCGTGGCCACCACCACGCCATTCCTCTTCGCTCCGCGGGTGAGGCTGCGGGCCGCTCCGGCTCGTATGCGGCTGGATGGGAAACCATGGCTATATGCCAACGATTTGACGGTCTTCATGCCCAACCGAGCCAGCGACTACGAATTGTGCTGGCAATATGGGGCCGCGGAGGAACCACGCCTCTGCCGCACGTTTGCCACCGTGTTGGGATCCGAGGTTGACGGTGATCGCCTAGTTCTCGAAACCGCACCGCCTCCGCATGTACCGGGAGATCCCGGTTTCCACCGCTATTATGCACTGATTGATTGGGCGGGTGCGCGCCACGTTCATGCTATCCCAATTGGAAAGAGCGTTATTGAACTGCGAAATCACTTGCTGAAGAAGTAGTCCCCGAAGAAGAATCCCGCCAATACCAAAGAGGAGGCCAACTCGGACATGTCAAATGTCGTTCCCCTGATAGATCGTAATGAAGCGTTCCTTCGCAACCTCTACAGCAAAGGTCCCTTCCAGGGCCATGCTTTCTGCTGTGTGCCGCCGCTGGTTCAGATATCAGAACACCCCGATTACGACTACACGCTGTCGGCCAAGCCGGTCGACACATGGGTACCCTGGGTGGTGGAGAACTATGAACGGCAGGTTCGCTCCGTCGCCCACCTCGGCGACCATAGCGTCCCGTGTGCCCGGCTGGAGACCGGAACGCATCTCTTCGCCAGCGCTTTCGGCTGCGAGGCCAAATGCATGGAAGGCAGCAGCCCCTGCGCGCTGCCGCGTGTTCACACCGCACAGGAAGCAGACCAACTTCCGGCGCCGGATATCTGGAAGTCCCCTACGCTCTACCGAGTATTCGAACTGGCTCACGCTGTCCAACACCGCCTGGGACCCAACGTGTGCCTGTCCCCCCCGGACATGCAGAGCGGATTTGACACGGCCGCTTTGATCTGGAACAAGGAAGACTTTCTTTGCGCAATGATGGACCCCGAAGGCAAGGCCGCCGTCAAACGACTGGTGCACAAATGCACCCATCTATTGAAGACCTTCCTGCGGGAGTTTCGCAAGGAGTTTCCTCAATGCAGTCCATGCCATTGTCCCACCGTTTGGGCGCCGCCGGAGATGGGGCCGTGGGTCTCCAATGACGAGTGTGGGAGTTTCGGCACGCCCTTATTCGAAGAGTTCTGCCTGCCGGAGTTAGTTGATCTGGCGGAAACTTTTTGCGGCTTGGGCATGCATTGCTGCGCGGAAGCAGAGCACCAGTTCGAGTCCTTCAAGCGCATCCCCGGTTTCTATGCTTTCAACCGCGTCGCCGGACAACGCGGGTACCAGACCATTCTGGATCACTTCGCCGGAAAAGATGCGCCGATCCATGTGCTCGCGTGGATTACAGA
This sequence comes from uncultured Planctomycetota bacterium, assembly GCA_903901045.1. Classification (GTDB taxonomy): domain Bacteria; phylum Planctomycetota; class Brocadiia; order CAIUPP01; family CAIUPP01; genus CAIUPP01. The sequence continues at coordinate 9,774 of CAIUPP010000060.1, read as the reverse complement.
GGAGGATATCCAGCGCCTCTTGTCCCATGCGCCACAAGAGACGCGTTTCATTTTCGTCCTCTCCGGCGCGGCGCCGGAGGAGGCGCGTTCCTGGCTCGAACGCGTACGGAGGATGTCCACGGTTTCCTCCTGAACAAGACCCTTTCATGGAGAATGGCGTATGGGTAAGAATGACCGTTTGCGTGACGTCAAGCACCTTCTTCACGTCGCCGCGTACACGAAGCCGGAGATTGACCGCATTCTGGACAAGAAGCACCCGGCATTCATCGAATTCGACCCGGTGCTGGGTTACCTCTTACGCGATTACATTTTCCGCGACGGCATGGACGGCACGCTCAATTCCTACGTCTATGAACCGCACGGCGGGCACCGCAAGATGGTCAACTTCGCCGGCCGCCCCTGCCGGATCAATACCTACGGCGACAGCTACACCCAATGTGCGCAGGTGGCCAGCGGCGAAACGTGGCAGGAGATACTCGCGGCGCATTTCAACGAGCCGATCCGCAACTTCGGGGTGGGTGGTTACGGGGTCTATCAGGCCTACCGCCGCGCCATGCGCACCGAGGCAATCAAGAACCTGGCCGCCCCCTACCTTGTCTTGAATATCTGGGACGACGACCACATGCGTAACATTGACGCGGCACGGTGGATCCGCGTGGGTTGGATGATCCGGGATATCCCGCGCGGGAAGAAGGACAGCTACCCCGTGCATGGTTTCCCATGGGCGCATGTGCGCTATGACCTCACCAAGGGGGACTTCGTCGAACTGCCCGGCCTGTGCCGCAACGCCGAAGAACTGCGCTGGCTCGTGGGAAAGGATAATTACTACAACGCCTTCAAGGACGACCATGTGGCCGCCCTATACACCCTGCGCGAGGGAGGCGAAGCGCCGGTGGAGTTCTTGGAACAACTGGCCGAAGCCTTCGGTCTGAAGGTCAACCTGCGCAACCGCAAGACGCGCGCGGCCGATGCGCGCCGCCTCCACTACGCCTACGGTGTGCGTTCCTCCATGTTCATCTGCACGAAACTCCGCTCCTGGTGCGAGAAGAACCACCGCAGGCTCATGGTGCTGTTGAGCTACGACGTCCCCACCGTGCGGGGCTATATCCAAAGGGGGGAACGGTTCGACGCGGAGATTGTCCCCTTCCTTAAGCAGAACCGGTTCACATACGTGGACACCCTCCCCAAACTGTCGGAGGAATACGAGAACTGGCGAATGTCGCTGGATGCGTTCCTGAACCGCCTGCATGTGGGCCGCGCCGGCGCGCAGGTCTTCGGCCACTATAATCCCTACGGCAACTTCTGGTTTGCTCAAGCCATTCGCAAAGAACTGGCCGACTGGCTCGACCCGAAACCATTTCCGTACCGATGAGAGAACCGAAATGGTAGCCCACCATCGAGTTAGCCGGACAGGTCCATTGGCCCCAGTTGGCTGTCCCGAAAAGCCGCGCGGAGCTTCCCGCACAGTCGAAGCCTCCTCCCAAACGAGGGGGTCGAAGGCGCAAACGACTATAGGCGACGTCCTGCGCTGGTTGTCCAGCCTCGCCAGGGACTCCTATCCTGAGGACGGCCTGTACCGTGGATCACCGTCAACTCCACTGACGGGAATATTGCTGTGCTGGTTCGCCAACGCGGGAGCGCGCGAAGCCGCCCTGCGGCATAACTTGAACCTGATCGTCACCCACGAAACGCCTTTCTTTGAAACCCCCTCCCGCGACCCGGGTTGTCCGCCTCCTGCGGACTGGCTGGCCAACAAACAGACCGCAGCATTCTATGACAACCATGGCATTGCCGTGGCCAGGTATCACAGGACCCTGGATGCATTCTGCATCCCGCGCGCGGTGGGGGCGCACCTGGGCTTTCCGCCTCCGTCGGTGCATGAAGGGCATAAAGGTTATGAGTTTACGCTGGTCTATGACCTCGAACCGACCCCCTTCGAGCAACTGGCGCGACAAGTGAAGGAAAAAATGAAACTCCCCGCCATCCGCCTGAGCGCGGGGGACGGGCGGCGAACGGTACGCCGGGTGGGCCTCGGATGGGGCGGCGTCAGCCTCTCGGCAAACCTGCAATACATGGAACTTCTGCGACAGCATGGCGCAGAAGTCATCATCGGCGGCGAAGTGGACGAGTATGCCCTTGAGTATTATCGCGAATCAGGCATGGACTGGATTGAACTGGGCCACTACGCCACCGAAGCGATTGGTCTTGAACAGGTCGCCAGGGAACTTGGCGCCACTTTCGCTTCCACCCCCCTGCTGTGCCACAAAGACTCTCAACGTTTAGTCTTTCTATAATCTTTTCGAAACAGTTGTGGAACGATAGTTCTGATTGTTGGTTCTGTGGGAATTGCCATGCATTGATCAAAGCAGGGTTTTGAAACGGTTGTAGAAGGCAAGATCAAAAAGATTCGACTGGCAAGAAAGAGCAAGTAGATATTCCTGTTGGAGAATGGCAGCGGCCGGGGACACCGACCGCCGCTTTGAGATCGCGCCCCAGCTCTCAACAATGTGCGGAGAATGCCGGGTCGAACTACCTATATGCGGCGGCCTATATCGCCGGCACCGCTGTCCCGGCTATTGTCGTTCAACCAACGGGGCAAGGTCGAGGACAACACCCATCTATGACTGCTGGCGCTGGGGGTAGCTGCGGCCTTTCCGGTATAGCCCTTTCTCCGACTGCCAACCGTCGGTAGGCCAGAGCGCCATCTCCAGGTCTGCCGGGTGCGGCTTCAACCGGTTCACCGCGCCGAAGACGCCTTCGCTGAACTCCATCTGCCTCTTGGCCTCGGCATCCATCGTGTTGAACGCCTTGGCGTCGATGAGGAAATCCGTGTCCCAAAAGTAGATGTCGGCCACCACGTCGAAGTCGATTTCCCCCAAGAGGACGCTCCCCACCCTTCTTGGCCCGAACGCGTCCGCTGCTTGATTGTGCAACTCGATGCCGGTTTCCAGGAGGTCGGCGAGAATGAGCCAATGGTACTCGGTGGGCATGTAGAGGACTTTCGCCTCGTGAGCTTCCGAGAGCCGTTTCACCGCACGGGCCAGTTCGGCGCGGGTAAACATGGCTGCCAGACGCTGATCGAAACAGCTCATGGCCTCGTCGTCGCTCTGATCCTCGTTCACCAGAATGTCCAGGGCGATTGCCAGGCATTCCGTCACAATCTCCCTGAACGCCTTGTCCGGTCGCGCGGCAAATCGCAGCATCGCGTGTCTCCGCTGGAATCGGTCCGTCGAGACGGCGTATCGCCAGTCTTGCTCTGCGCGAGATAGTATAGAGAAATCGTGCGGTGGGTTCCATTGTGTCCATGGTGCGCAACAAAGGCGATTGATTACACCTCTTCGGCCTCATCGCCCAACGACAGAATGATGCAGAAAGTGATCGTGAAGACGGTGAGAAGTAACAGGAAAGGGGTATAGTTTGAGTGCAGCAGCGGCCGGGGACACCGGCCGCTGCTCGGGGAGTGCGCCATAGAGAAGAAAGGCGAGTGCCGGTATCAGTGTGATGTGATGACTTGGGCATTCGTGCCGGGGCAAACCAGTTTGAGACTCGGCAGATCAAACAGAATCTCTTTGGGAACAACCTTTCCTATGACGTGTGACTTCACGACGAGTGCGATCAGGCCGCCGATGACGGTTGGACAGTAGATGATCGCCCGTGCTGAGCACGGCAACCGTTCGGCTTCTTCTCCGGCATAGAGGTTCTGTTCGTAGAAGTCCGCCTCGTCCGGGTCCACGGGGTGGATGCTATAGATGCGGGCAAATTCCGCTCCCATCCGGGCATCGATAAGGAGCGGGATTTTCCGGTTCATCTTTGCTCGCTTCCAGACCTCCTGCCGAGCCTCCATGTTGTCCGTGGCGACGATGACTACTCCAGAGAGGGCTTGACCACGATAGCGTTCGGCCCTCGTTTTGATGGCGATCCCGGACAGTAACTGAGTCAGCATCATCAGGGCCGAGGTTTTCGGTGAACCGATCTCTTTGACCAGGCACATCTGATTGCTGACATTATGCTCCTCGATGGTGTCATCATCCCAGACCGTGATGTCCGAGCAGCCCATCTTGGCCAGGGTGATGACCGCAGCGGAGCCGATGGCGCCGGCGCCGATGACGGTGATGGGAAAGGCAAGCTTCTCCGGCGGCAGGATGTCCAATTGCCGGAGGAAACGGTTGCTGTCTTGCGGCATGGTGTTGCTCCTCAGAAAGGTATCGGGGGCTCATCGCGGACAGGTTCCAACTCAACTGTCTCGTCGTCCTCGAGAAACCCGTGGGTCTGCCGGAAGTAGTCCGACCAGAGAGACTCGTCATCATCGAAGAGGCTGGGACGGCGGCCGGCTTCAGCAGAGTTGGCTGGGGGGCCGAAAGACACCGTCACCTTCTCGGCCACTTCCTTGGCGTACTGCTCCAGCTTTGCCTGGTCTGTACGGACTTCGCAGAAGACCGGCACCTGGTCCACGGTGAACGGGATCGGCTGGCGGGTGTCGATTCGGCAGCGGATGGCGTAGTCGTCGCTGACCACCAGACTTACCAGGTAGTCCGATGCCAGCAAGATGCAGGTGTTGTCGTCGGTCTTCGACCAGAACACCCCCATGCCCGGATGGCTGTGCGCCCAGCACTTGATGGATCGGGCTTCTTCTGCTTTGCCCTGCCCCAGGAGTTGCTCTACCATCTCGGCAATGGCTGAAGGCTCCATCTCAGTGTGAGCGCTGCCGCCTTCCTGTTTGACAAGATGGAACCGCTCGATGATGAAGCTGTTCCCTTCCCGCCGCACGATGCCCAGGCAACTGATCTCGCTGCGCGTCGCGTAGGCGTACCCGAACAACTGCTCGAATGCTTCCTGCGTCAGGACCACCTTCAACCCATCCGGGAGAAAGCAACTGAGCTTGTCGGACTTGCTGAGGGGCACGCCCAGCGGCCAGCGCGGTTTCTCGTCAAGCTTCGACTCCACCGGCTTCTCCGCGACCTTCTTCGGCGCTTCTTCAGGCTTCTGCATTGACTTGAACATGTCCGAGTTCCTTTCCCTTTTCAAAGTAGTCGCAGCCCTGATTCAGACACGGCTCTTCCTCGCAGTCGTCGCAGGGGTTCTGGAGCTGCCATTCTTTGTTGTATCGGCACTTCAGGTAACAGTGCTCCTCGCCCTTGGACTCGCAGTCCTCGCACGGATGGAACCTCTCGTGATCCGAGTTATGCTCGCACTCCTCGTAGCAGTACGCGCTACGGTACTCGCAACAATCCTGGCAGGAATACATATCGTTGTTGTGCTCGCACGAAAAGATGCAGTAAGGCGTGCATTTCTCGTCGCAGTCTTCGCACGGGTCCTCTTCCTCGTCTTCGTACTGTCCGCTGGGGTCAAAATGGCCGATCTTCTCGTACGGGTTCTCCGGGTTGTACGAGGAGAGGAAGCTATGGAGCAGTTGCAGCGCCTCCGCATAGCGCATCTTCCCGACGAGCTTGGCCAAATCCGCCGAGATGTTGCCCAGACAGGGTCTTCCGTCGTGTGCAACGTGCGGATGAGGATGGCCGGCATTGGGATGACTATCCAGTGCCTTGATCCGTACATCGCCGTTGCTGGGAATCTGGATTTCGTATCGTCCCACCTCGAACTCCCAGCTGTCGTGCTCGATGGTGACGGCCGAAGTCGTCGCCAGGAGCGTGCCCTCGGCATCCATTGTGACGCGAGAATACGTTCCGGCGCTTTGAATCTGCATTAGCGCCTTTGCCTGCGAGCGTGCCAGCGGAGTGTTCTCCCGCCCCGCCAACTCGGTGAGAAGCGAGATTTCCTCGTCCAGAACGTTCCGTTCCCGTTCGAAGTCCACGATTCTGTAATAAGCCTCGTCGGCCCCACGCTGCTTCTCTGCAAGCTCCTCCTTGCGCAGTTCCAGACGCGTCGTGGCGCTGGTGTGGAACGTGGAGATGAAGTGCCGGCAAAATTCCTCCTCCTTCTCCTTGAGAATGCCCGTCACTTCATAGTCCAGCAGGTCCAGCGCCTTCTCCAAGACGTACGCCAGCACCGCCTTCGCCGCGTCGTTGTCCACGGCGGTTATTTCGAGGGGCAGAATGATCCGGTTGTGATCCACGCAGCCGATGAGCTGGCCTGCCTCGTCAGGAATCTTCTTCCAGTTGTTCTGAACGAGCGCCGAGGCCATGCCGCGCTGGTTCGACGAAATCGGGCAGGTTTGGCCATTGAGGACCACACGCTGCGGGTTGTAGGTTGCCGTCACGTCGTCATTGACGAAGACCCGTACGCTCACGGACTGGTCGGAGTAGCCTTCTTCCTCGGTGTACCAGCGGAATGTCACGGGCTTCTGAGTCTTGTGCGCCAGATACTGCAGGGCCGACTGGATATCCTGTCGCGGCAGGGCCAGTTGCGGCCATGTCTCAATGGTAAGTGCAGGCAGTTTCATGAGGATTACCTCCTTTTCGAAAACCACGAGGGAAGTCGGCCAATCTGACAGAACGTCGCTGAGGCTCCGCACACCGTTCGCGTGGCGCTTGACTGTTTCATCGGAATGGTTACACTGAGAAGAGGCTGAGGCGCGTGCGGCGTGCCGCCGGGGACGGGTCTTTCGGAGAAAGCTGTGTTCAACCGGGTGCTGGAGCGAATGCGCGAGAAGATTCACCGGCGCGAGTACGTCATGACCGTACATGCGGCAGAGGAGATGGAGGATGACGACCTGACGGTCCTTGACGTGGAATCAGGCGTACTCACCGGCCAGATCGTCGAACGACAAAGGGACCGAGATACCGGCGAATTGAAGTACCTGCTGCGGGGGGAGAGCCTTGCCGGAAGCAAGATCGTCGTCGCAGCCAAGTTGAGCGTAACCGGAAAGTTGGTTATCATTACGGTATACTTGGACTGAGGAACACGAGGTGAAACATGAAGTGTGATATCTGCGGCAAGGACGGCGCAAGGACGCGTCGGGTGACTCGAAGCTACGGCAAAGGCGAAAGCCTGCTCGTAATCGAGGACGTCCCGGTGGTCAGTTGTCCGCACTGCGGCGAAAGCTACCTTACGGCCGAAACACTCCACGAAATCGAGCGATTGAAGCTCCTGAAACGGAATCTGGCCTCCAAGCGCCCCGTTTCCGTGGTTGAGTACGCCTGATCTCCTGCTCCTCCCCCAAAAATGAGGGACCGGCAGAATGTGCGATCCCACCGGTCCCTCGAACCTGAACGACTACGGATACATTACTGAGCGCCGCCCTCCACCTTGGGGATGATGAGGATGGTCGCGCCGGCGCGGACAGGGGTGTCCAACGTCGCCGAGGCGCCGTTCACGCGCAGGGTGCCCAACTGGGCGATGCTGCCGTACATCTCTTCAGCCGCCTCCATGAGGCTTCCGTCACGGCCCAGCACCTTGCCGGAGTCCGGGTGGGAGAAGACATCCTTTACGGTCCCGTTCTCGCGCACGTCCACGCTGATCGGCTCGCCGGTGAGTCTGAAGATTTCAACGCGCATTGTACTGCTCCTTCCATTCCAGAATGAAAAAGCCTCGAATCCGCCATCGGGCGAACGCGAGGCTAACCAAGAAACCTGGACGTCTCACATCTGACTTACGTCATCGCTTCACGCAATCACCTTCCTTTCGTTCTCTGAACTGGAGTGGATCTCAGTAATCCTCTGGCCTTAGTGCTGTAACCACATCGCCGTCGTCAATGATCCACAGGCGCGCTCCGTTGATCTCGAAGACCTGAAGATAGTCGAGCGAAGCGCCCTCGCGCAGTCTCATGCGAAGCACGAGCAGCGCCGCCAGAACGATGGCCTGTCCGAACTGCCGAAGAGCATTGCTCGTAGCCACGAACTGTCCGTCGAACCGGCATTCTCCTTCATGCTCCTGCGGCAAGAGCTTGATTTCCGCAGGTTGCGACCTGGGTTGAGTCAGGAGTGCGACCATCGTGACCTCCTCTCCTTACTTGTCTCTGGAATGATCATTCGTCCTGGACGGGAGCGATCTTCAGCGCCTTTTCCTCGAGAGCCGTCGGCTTGATTTCAAGGAGCGTGTTGACCTGCTCCCAGAGTTCCTTGATCTGACTGCTCGACGTGGCCAGCCAGACGGTGTCGAGAAGGTTGTCCTTCTCTTCGCGAAGCGAGAGCACCTGGCGGCCGATCTCCGATTCAGCCAGAATCTCGGACTCCAATGCCTTGGCTCTGGCGTCCACGGCGTTTTCGACGCTGTTTCGGTCGTAATAGGCGCTGTCCTCCAACTCCCGCTCGACCGATGTGCCGTTGACGATGGCTTTCTGTTCAGCCAGGAGTCGGCGCTCCCGCTGTTCGAGTTCCTCCTTCTGCTTCTTGATCGCGTCCAACTCGCGCTGCTGTCCGTCAATGCCGAGGCTCTTGTACGCCCGCGCCTGCGCGTCTTTCTCCACACGCTGGAGAAGCGTCGGGTCCGCCTTCGCCAGGACCGTCTCAATCCGCTGGTCAATCCGCTTTGCGATTCGCTCTTTCCAATGATCCTTCTCGCCCAGTGTCAATCCGGCCATTTTGCTGCTCCTTTACTATGTTGAACTGTTTGCTCAATGCCTCGACGCACGACTGCGTCTGAAATCCTCGGCCCATCTTGCTTTCGTACGCAACGCCCAGCCGGGTGCAGATCCACTGCGCCAGACTCCACCCGGCGATGCCACGGCTCCCTTCTTGCCCCGACTTCATCGAAAGTCCTTTCGGATCGCCATCCTGGTTGCTGTAGCCACGGTGACACGGAACCGGCTTCTGGACGCCCAGCGCCCGAGCTACCCGGTTCGCTGATTCCTCGGAGACAAACGAATGATGCCAGCCGGCGAGGGCACTCAATGCGTCCTCTGCCGTCATCTCCGACGATCTCTTCTTGTTCGGCACGATTCCTCCTTTCTGTCCTTCTTGGCCTGAGTTCCTGGCGCCGGCACATGTTGACGCCAGCCACAGTTAGGGCAACGCCAGTCACAGGCGCCGTCCTGATCCGGGTCGCATTCCAAGCGACTGCCGCAACTTGGGCATACAGGCTCTTTGGCCGGTTTTGCTCTCCTTCCTTTGCTGGCTTCCTCCTTTCTCTCGGCCTCGTAATGAAGCTTTGACCGCCGGACCATCTCTTCGAAGTCCAACTCTGCGCCAGTGCAGAAATGCCGGAGGTCGGTCAACAGGTCCGTAATGTCGGCATCGTGATCCACCTCTCCGCTGTAACCGGGTGTGCGGGAGTAGTGTCGAATGACCCGTTCCGCCCGACTGGCTCGATCGGCATTGTTCTCTTCGGCTTTTTGACCCATCACGACTCCTTTCTTTGACTGACACCCTCCTATGTATGAATATCCACGAACATCACGGCATTCCCTTTCTCCGCTTCGCACAGTGAGAACGCCCGGTACTCGTAGGGGCTGCGCGGCCAGGCGAACGGCGGCTTTGAGCATTCGTTCAGGATCTCGAAAACCGCCGCCCGCTTCTGCCGAAGGTAGTTGGTCAGGAATTGGTCCAGGTTCTTCTTGCCAGGCTTTACGTCCGCGTACGCTTTGACCAGTGCCTTTGGAATCCAGTCCTGGATCGTCTTGAGAACCTCGTCGAACGACATCTGCTCCATCTTCTTGCGTCCTTCTTTCGGATCGGGCAGAATCCCGATGGATGGAGTGTCGAAGAGCTCAAGCTCCGAGCCTTATGTTGAGGCAGGAGTTATGTGGAGTGGAGCCTGATTTCGTCCGTATTCCTACCGGTCAAGCCCTTTCCGCTCCACATAACGCGGCATAATGTGCTCATGCGCGGCCATGGTGGTCGTGGGAATGCATGGAAGGAGCACGCGATGAGTACGATG
>CAIUPP010000059.1 GCA_903901045.1 uncultured Planctomycetota bacterium | reverse complement strand
GGGCGTGAGGACATCTGGGAACCGGAAAAGGATGTCTACTGGGGCTCCGAGGACAAGTGGCTGGGTGATAAGCGCTACACCGGCGACCGGGATCTCGAAAATCCGCTCGCCGCCGTGCAGATGGGACTGATTTACGTCAACCCGGAGGGACCAAACGGCAACCCGGACCCGCTCGCGGCGGCCAAGGATATCCGCGAGGTCTTCGCTCGCATGGCGATGAACGACGAGGAGACGGTGGCCCTCATCGCGGGCGGCCACACCTTCGGCAAGACCCACGGAGCCGGTGATGCGAAGCATGTTGGGCCGGAGCCGGAAGCGGCCGGCATCGAGGAGCAGGGTCTGGGCTGGAAGAGCCGCTTTGGCACGGGCAAAGGCGGAGATACGATCTCCAGCGGTCTGGAAGTCACCTGGACCAACACGCCAACGAAGTGGAGCAACCACTTCTTCCGCATCCTGTTCGCCTACGAATGGGAGCTGACAAAGAGCCCCGCCGGCGCGCAGCAGTGGAAGCCGAAGGGCGGCGCAGGCGCCGGCGTTGTGCCGGATGCGCACGACCCGTCCAAGCGTCACGCGCCATCCATGCTGACCACGGACCTCGCTCTGCGGCTCGACCCGGTCTATGAGAAGATTTCACGGCGCTTCATGGAGAATCCGGATCAACTCGCAGACGCGTTCGCCCGGGCGTGGTTCAAGCTGACGCACCGCGACATGGGCCCTCGCGCACGCTATCTCGGCCCGGAGGTCCCGGCCGAAGAGCTCATCTGGCAGGACCCAATCCCCGCCGTCAATCACAAGCTGATCGATGCGCAGGACGTGGCCTCCCTCAAGGGCAAGATACTGGGTTCCGGCTTGTCTGTGTCGGAGATGGTCTCCACCGCCTGGGCGTCGGCGTCCACCTTCCGCGGCTCCGACAAGCGCGGCGGCGCCAACGGCGCCCGCATTCGTCTGGCCCCGCAGAAGGACTGGGAAGTCAACCAGCCCGCCCGGCTGGCCAAGGTGCTCAAGACCTTGGAGGGCATCCGGAGCGCGTTCAACAGCGCGCAGTCCGGCGGCAAGAAGGTTTCACTGGCCGACCTGATCGTTCTGGCCGGTTGCGCGGGTGTCGAGCAGGCTGCGAAGAATGCCGGTCACAAGCTGACGGTTCCTTTCACGCCGGGACGCATGGACGCCTCGCAGGAACAGACCGATGTGGCCTCCTTTGCCGTGCTCGAACCCATCGCGGACGGCTTCCGCAACTACCAGAAGGCCCGCTATGCCGTATCGGCGGAGGAGTTGCTGGTGGACAAGGCGCAATTGCTGACCCTGACCGCACCCGAAATGACGGTGCTCGTGGGTGGCATGCGCGTCCTGCAGACCAACGCCGGCCAGACCCAGCACGGCGTCTTCACCAAGCGGCCGGAAGCGCTGACCAACGATTTCTTCGTGAACCTGCTCGACATGGCCACGACGTGGAAGGCGGTATCGGCGGACGGAGACCTGTTTGAAGGGCGCGACCGCGCGTCGGGTGAACTCAAATGGACCGGCACGCGCGTCGATCTGATCATCGGCTCGAACTCCCAACTCCGCGCCCTGGCCGAAGTCTACGCATGCGAGGACTCCCAGGAGAAGTTCATTCACGACTTCATAGCGGCGTGGAGCAAAGTCATGAACCTTGATCGCTTCGACCTGGCCTGACCATCGCGTTCGCGTCTTCGAGGACTTCGGACAGAGCGGCAAAGAACGGCCGGCCAACAGCCGGTTCAGCGGACGGTTTACGTCCGTCGCCGGCCCGCTGCGCCGCAGCGCGTCAGCATAACTGGACGAGTCATCCCAACCGTTCCTGGCAGCGCCACTCCGCATCAGCACCACCAAGGTTGGGTTGACCATAGTGCGCCGAATAGATAGAATAACCGAACGATTTCGCCGTTTCGGCGACGCACCGGTTGACTTTGGCAACTCCTGTGGCTTATTTGCAAGAGGGAGACACTCAGTGGCTGGTCGAAGCTTTTCCATGACGCCGCGCGCCGTCCCCAAAGTGCGCACGAAATATCGCCGCATCGTGACCAAGATTCCCGCCCCGTCGACGATTCCCGTCCTCAAGGAACTGCGCGACTACGAGCCGATCAGCATGACCGGCCAGCCGCCGATCCTCTGGGATCACGCCGAGGGCGTCCAGGTCTATGACAACGCAGGCAATATGTGGCTGGACTGGAGCAGCGGCGTGCTGGTGACCGGCGCCGGCCATGGCCGCAAGGAGATCATCGACGCCATCTGCGCCCAGGCGAAGAAGAAGCTCCTCCACAACTACTGCTTCCCCAGCGCCGAACGCGCCAAGCTGGTGCATCGCCTAGTGGAGATCTCTCCGAAGAAGTTCGCCAAGGCGTTCCTTCTGACCACCGGCGCTGAGACGACCGAGTGCGCCATCAAGCTCATGCGCACGCACGGCATCAAGGTGGGTGGGCGGAAGAAGATCGGCATCGTCTCCTTCGAGCGCGCCTTCCATGGACGCACGATGGGCTCGCAGCAGATCGGCGGGTCCGCGGCCGGGAAAGACTGGATCGTGAATCTGGACAAGGATATTTTCCAGGTCCCCTTCCCGGACGGCTTCTGGAACGAGGACACCTCCTTCGATTCCTTCCTGAAGAGCCTCAAGAAGCAGGGCCGCTCGCCGGCCAATATCGCGGGGGTCATCCTGGAGACCTACCAGGGCCACGGCGCGAGCTTCGCCCCGAAGGCGTACATGCAGAAGCTGTCGAAGTGGTGCGCGAAGCACAAGATCGTGCTGACCTGCGACGAAGTCCAGGCGGGCTTCGGCCGCACCGGCAAGCTGTTCGGCTTCGAGCACTACGGGATCGTCCCCGACCTGGCCTGCTTTGGCAAGGGGATTTCCAGCAGCCTGCCGATCAGCGCCATCCTGGGCCGCAAGGACCTGATGGACCTCTACCCGCCGGGCTCGATGACCAGCACGCACACCGGCAGCCCGATTCCCGCGGCCGCCACGCTGGCCAACATCGACATCGTGATGAAAGAAAAGCTCTGGCTCAACGCGGCCAAGGTCGGCGCGGTGATGGAGAAGGAGTTCCTGAAGCTCCAGAAGCGCTTCCCCAGCCGCATCGGTTCGGTGCAGGGGAAAGGGCTGGTCTTCGGCCTTCACATGACCAACGGCCACAAGAAGGCGGACTTCGACCTGGCCTTCCGCGTGGTCGAGCGCTGCATCGAGAAGGGGCTGCTCATGTTCGCTCCGGTCGGCGCATGCACGATCAAGATATGCCCGCCGCTGATCACCAACAAGGAGCAGGCGCTCGACGGATGCAAGATCCTCGAAGAGGCGCTTGTGGAAGTGCTGGCCGAAGGGGCATAGGATGTCATGTAGCGCGGGCTTTAGCCCGCGTTCCTGGTTTCGCAGACAAAACGGCCTCCAGACGAAAGTCCGGAGGCCGTTTTGTTTGCGTAGTGCTCTGTTGAAATCATCCAGCGAACCCCCGCAGGGGGTG
>CAIUPP010000058.1 GCA_903901045.1 uncultured Planctomycetota bacterium | reverse complement strand
TCCTCTCACATCGGAGCGCCGGCATCGAGGCCTTTGGCGGTGTCAAAGAGGTGCCAGACGGTGGGGGTGTTGAGGCGCCCGTCGGTGGAGGGGGTGCCGCCGTTCTGGATCCAATGCCCGGTGTAGCTCAGGTTGGCCATGACTCCGGAGGCGGCCGTCAGGTTCCACCAGGTGATGGTCTGCTGCGGGTCGCCGTAGAACGAAGCGCTGCCGTCGCCGTACAGGACGTTGTACCCGTCCCGGTGCGCAGAGGCCCCCATCCCCGGGAGCAGCGGGGTCGAGCCAAACAGCGCCGTCGTGGCCGTCGCGCCGGAGCTGTCCCCCTTCCAGAAGTCGTCGCACACCAGCGCGCGTCCCGCCAGCAGCTTCACCGTCTTGAACGCCGGGCAGCCGCGGCTGGACAGCACCCGACCCCGCGTATACGGCATCGCCACCGGCGTGGGATCGCTCAGGTAGTTGCCTTCCGCGCTGCTGAAGTCCGTCGCCGGTCCGGCCGCGATCGCCGCGTTGCGATAGCCGTACTGGCTGTTCACCGTCGCGCCGTGCACGTCCATCGGCGCCCACCGCTGCCATTGCTGCGGCCATTTCGCGTGCGTCAGCACGTACCCGGCGTCCGATTTCGTCGTCGTCTTGCGCGCCGCTTTCCAGTCCTCCAAAACGTCGTTGCTCCAGGTGTAATTGCTCAATCCCATGTTGATCTTGATCCGGCGGAAGGCCGACGCCGAGGGACAATAGAATACCTTCTCATCCGGCACCGTCTGCGTCGTGATCAGCAACCCCATGTTCACCGGCGCGGTGTTCACATCCCCCGCCAATGGCATATGCGTCCCGGTCACCCACGTCCCGTCCAGCAGCCAGTCGCATCCCCCTCCCTCGCCATAGAAACCCGACGCCAGCGAGGACTGCAGCAGCGCATTGGCCGCGCCGCTGGAGTGCTGGTAGCTGTCCCCGTAGTTCTCGTAGTGCGGCGCGTTGGTCCTCTGCGGCACCACACGCACCATCCCGTACGAACCCGCCGGCACGTTAGTCTCCCGGTACGTCGCCGTGTGCCAGTTCACGCTCCAGGAGGGGAACCCCGGATAGTAGTCGGCGTAGTCCCCCGTGTACATCTCAAACCCCTTCCCCATCTGGTTCAGGTTGTTCATGCACGCCGTCCGCCGCGCCTTCTCGCGCGCCGCCGCCAGCGCAGGCAAAAGCATCCCCGCTAATATCGCTATAATGGCAATCACCACTAGCAGCTCGATCAGCGTGAACGCACTGCGCAGCCGCGACATCATCCTGTAGACCTGGCTCATGACTGTTCCTTCATAAAAAAGTGGCTCGCTCTGTCTGCTCAACGCGCCGTTTCTCCCGATGAGCCGCTTCCCTCCTTTCCGTGATGCGCCTCCACCACCGCCGGAGGCACCTGCACGAGGCGCCCGGCGCTGCGGATCCCCTGCTTCCCCCGCGACTGCAGCAACTGCGCCGCCGCCTTCCCAAGGCATTCCAACCCCATGTACAGCACCGCCACCTCCTCGTTCACCGCCTCCATCGTCTGGCGGCACTCCGTGTACGACAGCGCATCCAGATTCCGCTCCCGTATCTCCGGCGCGCTCAGCGCGAACGGCTGCCACAGCACCACCGCCGACCCCTCCGGCAGCCACTCCTGCACATACCGGCTTCGCTCCGCCTGGAACGTCTCGGTCGGCACAATGTGCTCCATCAGCGGCACTCCCGCCTCCGACAGCACCCCCTTGAGCCCCTGGTAGATCATCTGGTATGGCGTCTCCGCCCTGCGCGAATCCGACAGAAACTCCTGCGTCCCCACGTATGAAAACGCCCGCTGGCCCACCTTCAGACGCTTCTGCACCCACCCGCTCAGCGCCTCCGTCGGCGACGGCATCACCTGATCCACCGGACCCCCCAGCGCCGGATCGAACAGCGTGCATGTCGGGATCTCCAACGACAGGCTGCGCAGGCACTCCATCGCCTCCGGCTGCGGACGGTACGCCACTATCCCGTCGGTATGACGCGCCGCGCACACCCGCTCCATCTCCTGCGGACTCACACGGTTCGTGCTCGAAAACGTCATCCAGAACCGCCGCGAGGGATCCTGGTATCCTTCCTGCAACCCATCCATCAACTGCTGAAAAAACGACATCTGACGCGCCCCGTAACTGGCCGGAGCAAAATGCAGCACGATCTCCGTGCTGGGCGCGCGACGCGCCGCCACGCAACTGCGCGCACCACGCCGCGTCACTATCGTCCCCTCCGCCGCCAGATCGTTCAACGCACGCATCACCGTCGAAGTGCTCAACCCGTACCGCTGCGATATCTCCTGCACCGTCGGCAACTGATGACCCGGCAACAACCCACGACTCTCAATCTGCCGCTGAAGCCCCTCCTTCAACTGCACATACACCGGCACCAATCCCTCAGGATCCAGCACCACCTGCTCCAACAGCGCCTTATTCGTCATG
>CAIUPP010000057.1 GCA_903901045.1 uncultured Planctomycetota bacterium | reverse complement strand
TTTGGGGTGCGTCCCGCGCCAGGGCGCAGCATGCTGCGCCCCTACTTCTCCTGCTCTGGGCGTTTCTCTCCTGCTGCGCCATAGCCCACGCGGCGGACACGCAATGGACTTCCGTCCGCGGCGGCGCCGATGGGCGCGCGGTCTGCGCGTGGGATCAGGCGGCCCCGGGCGAGATACGGGAATGGCAGTTCTCCAGCAAGGGAGGGAGGCGTTACAAGCTCGGCCTCGCGGTCTGGGCCTCGCCCGCCGTCGCCGTCGTCGATGGGAGGCCGATGGCGTTCGTCGGCGGATATGATCAGACGCTCCACGCGCTGGACCTGCTGGACAAGCAGCAACGGTGGTTCAAGATCACCAATGGCGAGATTCAGGAAGCGCCCGCCATCGGGCAGGTCGGCGGACGCTCGGTGCTCTTCTGGGGTTCAGCCGACCGCACGGTCTACGCGCACGACGCCGCAACCGGCGCGCGACTCTGGACGCATGAACTCGTTGCACCGACCAACACGATGGGTGACGCCATCCTCTCCGCCCCGCTGCTGCGCGGCGGTACGCTGTACATCACCTGCTTCGTCTTCGACAAAGCGCTGGCGCGCGAGCGGCAGACCGGCCTGCTCTTCGCGCTGGATATGGAGACGGGGCGCGAGTTGTGGCGGCGCGAAGTGAGCCAGGGGCCGGTCAGTTCGCCCGTGGGACGCATGATCGGCGACCGCTTCCTTCTCTTCGTCGCCGCGCGCAAGGGATTGCTCCATGCGTTCGACGTGACCCCCGCCGGTCCGACGCCGCTTTGGACCTATCAGATGCCGCACGAGGTGTTCGGCTCGCCGGTGGTGGAGCCGGAGGGAGACGCGCCGCTGCTCTTCCTCGGCTCGAAGTTCGGCAACCTCATCGCGCTCGACGCGCTCACCGGCAAGGAGCGCTGGAAGCGGATGGCGGGGAACTGGATCGACAACTCCGCCTGCGTCGGCGAGGTGGATGGGGCCTCCGTGGTCTTCGCCGGCTCGCACGACTACAACGTCTACGCCTTCCGCTGCGCCGACGGCGAGCTGCTCTGGAAGCGGCACCTGGGCGGCGAGGTCTACTCCGCCCCCAGCTTCTTCCACGTCGGCGCGGTCCCCGCGGTGGCCGTCGCCTCGCTGGACAACCACGTCTACGCCCTCGACGCGCGCGACGGGCGCGTCATCACCTCCTACTACACCGGCCAGCCGATCTGGGACACCATCGCGAAGGGGGAAACGCTCTGGGGGTCGCCGGTCGCGCTGGAGGCGGGAGACCAGACCGCGCTGCTGCACGGCTCCTTCAACGACTACGTTTACGTCCTGCCGCTGACCGGAGAGTGCAGCCTGCGCGCGGTGATGCGCTCCTCGGCGGGGCTGTGGGTCGGGCTGGGGATCGTCGGCGTGCTCTTCCTGGGAATCGTCCTGCCGCTGGTGTTGAACGTACGGCAACGGGGGACTTAACCGCCAAGACGCCAAGGACGCCAAGAACGACGGCGGGGAAGATTAACAGAAACGACCCCGATGGCCTCTTCTTGCATCCTTACTCATAACTCATATCCCTGTTATCCTCGTTATCCTGTTCCAGAGCCTTCACCGTTACTTTGTCCTGCCGTTCTTGGCGTTCTTGGCGTCTTGGCGGTTCACACCGTTACAATCAACTCATCCAGCGACCGCTTCGGGACGTGGTGGATGCCTTTGCCATCGCGGTAGTACTTGACATCCCCCCCCGCGCCGACCGGCTCGACGACCACGGTTTCCTTCGGTTTCCCAAGCGCAAGGACCAGCAGAATTTCATATCGGTCCGCGATGCCCAACTCAGCCGCCAGCTTCGGCCGCGTGACCGACCCGATCATGCATCCCCCCAGCCCCGCCTCCGCCGCGCCGAGCATGATGCTTTGCGCCACGATGCCATGGTCCACCCCGAAGCTCGCGCTGATCTCTTTGTCCCCGAGGATGATGATGTACGCCGCGGGGCGCTCCCCCTCCGCCGGGCCGCCCCATTCCTTCAGGTACCCCGCCCAGGCAAGACTCGGGAAGATCTTCGTATTGCGCTCCGGCGTGTTCGACAGCATGAACTTCAGCGGCTGTTTATTGCTCCCCGTGGGGCTCAGCCGCGCGAGGTCCACCAGCTTGCGCAGCGTCTCCATGCTGACGGGTTGGTTCTCATGGAAGCGGCGGAACGACCGGTTCTTTTTCACGAGTTCGGACATCGTCATAACGTTCTCCCTTACTCAAACGGGTTGCAGGCTGCGTTCAGGATAGCGGAGCATCAGGCGCGGCGCAATGGGAATGACGAAGCCCTAAGGACGAATGACGAATCAAACGGAGAAGAGGCTGAACCCGCGAAATTGGAGTTTGGGCGTTTGATTCGTCATTCGCGCTTCGTCATTCGTCATTCCCCTACCCCCCGCCGTCCCGCCAAAATGACAGCCTTCCCGCCTGCACTGTCAAAATGACAGCGCCATTGCCTGGCAAATCAGGCTATAACTAATGGTCATATAAGACGTTATAAACGCGCGCCCAATGGCATCCTCTTTGCTTACTGTTTTCGACACGGCTGAGTGCGCAATGGAGAAATAGGTTTGCGCACGATTGCGAAACGAACCCAATTTCAGGCAAGTTTGAGGAGGACTCACCGATGGCGGCAAAGAACATCGCCTACGACCAGGTCGCGCGAGAGAAGATCAAGAAGGGCGTCGAGCAGCTCGCCGCCGCCGTGAAGATGACCCTCGGCCCCCGCGGCCGCAACGTGATCATCCAGAAGAGCTACGGCTCCCCGCTGGTCACCAAGGACGGCGTCACCGTCGCCAAGGAAATCGACCTGAAGGACAAGGAAGAGAACCTCGGCGCGCGCCTGGTGCGCGAGGTCGCTTCCAAGACCAGCGACACCGCGGGCGACGGCACCACCACCGCCACCGTCCTGGCCGAAGCGATCTTCAAGGAAGGGATCAAGAACGTCGTCGCCGGATCGAACGCGATGGCGCTGAAGCGCGGGATCGACAAGGCGGTCGAGAAGATCGTCGCCGACCTGGACAAGATGAAGATTTCCGTCAAGTCGCGCAAGGAGATCCAGCAGGTCGCCACCGTCGCCAGCAACAACGACAAGGAAATCGGCGGCATGATCGCCGAGGCGATGGAGAAGGTGGGCAAGGATGGCGTCATCACCGTCGAAGAGGGCAAGGGAGTCAAGACCGAAGTGGAATGGGTCGAGGGAATGCAGTTCGACCGCGGCTACGCCAGCCCCTACTTCGTCACGAGCCCGGAGAAGATGGAGTGCGAGCTCGAAGACGCCTACATCCTCATCCATGAGAAGAAGATCAGCGCCATCAAGGACCTCGTGCCGCTGCTCGAAAAGGTCGCGCAGGCGGGCAAGCCGGTGCTGATCATCGCCGAGGATATCGAAGGAGAAGCTCTGGCCACGCTGGTGGTCAACAAGCTGCGCGGCACGCTCAAGTGCGCCGCGGTCAAGGCCCCCGGCTACGGCGACCGCCGCAAGGCGATGCTGGACGATATCGCCACGCTCACCGGCGGGCGGGCGATTTTCGAGGACCTGGGGATCAACCTCGAAAGCATCAAGCTGGAAGATCTGGGCCGCGCCAAGCGCGTGGTGAGTGACAAAGACAACACGACGTTGATCGAAGGCGCCGGCGCCGCCAAGGCGATTCAGGGACGCATCGAGCAGATCCGCAACGAGATCAGCTCGACCACGAGCGACTACGACCGCGAGAAGCTCGAAGAGCGCCTGGCCAAGCTGGCCGGCGGCGTGGCCAAAGTGAAGGTGGGCGCGGCGACCGAGAGCGAGATGAAGGAGCGCAAGGCGCGCGTCGAGGACGCCCTCCACGCCACCCGCGCGGCGGTCGAGGAAGGGATTCTCCCCGGCGGCGGCACGGCGCTGCTGCGCGCGGCCGACAAGCTGACCAATCTCAAGCTCTCCGGCGATGAGGCGATCGGCGTCGAGATCGTCAAACGCGCCTGCACATGGCCGATGAAGCAGATCGCCATCAACGCCGGCAAGGATGGCTCGGTGGTCGTCGACAAGGTCCGCTCCGGCCAGGGCAACTACGGCTACGATGCCGCGGCTGACCGGTTTGTGGACATGGTCGAGGAAGGGATTATCGACCCGAAGAAAGTGGTCCGCCTGGCGCTACAGAACGCCGCCAGCGTCTCCACGCTGCTGCTGACGACCGACGCCATCATCTCCGAGATTCCGGAGAAGAAGGCTCCCGCGATGCCGGCCGGCGGCGGGTACGACGAGGATATGTAAGACGGTCAAGCTTCGGAGGTGAAACCTCGCGAAGGACTGGACGAGTCTTCGCTAGGTCATTCAGTGCGCGGGCGGCGGGAGAGTTGAATCTCCCGCCGCCCGTTTCGTTTTGTGCGGGAGTGTGGCGCGGCGCCGTTTCCTTCATCCTTCGTCCCTCCCCCCTCCGCTTCTTGACACATCCCTTTGTGCGTGCTAGGCTTCGGGCGTGCGTGCTTTTCACTTTCCAACGGTCCCGGGGAGTCCCTGAATGCAGACATTCGCCGCCGCGTCACTCATCCTGGCCTTCGCCGCGGGGCTGCTTGGCGCGGCCGAGCCGGGGCAACCGGGCAAACCGATTGCGCTGGCGGCGCTGGAGCCGTCGGAGCGCGCCGCGCGGATGCAGGACGACCTGCAAGCGGTGGCGCGATACCGCGCGGGGCTGCTGGCGACCATCGCCGCGGCCGAGGCGCGGCCCGACCTGTTCCCGATGGAGAAGCCCGCGGAGCGCCACGTCCTGACGGCCCAGGCGCGCCGCGACCTGAGCAGCCTCTGGCAGTCGCACCTGGATTACCTCTTCGCGCTGGACTCCGTCGGCCATTACTATCGCGATTACTGGAAGCTCAAGAACCCCGCCGAGCGCGAGGATGCCTTCCTCATCACGTATGCCGCTTTCCTGGCGCAGATGCGCGGGGCGACCGATTTTATCGCGCTTGCCGAGATCGACCCGACGCTGGAGGTGGTGCTCAATGAGCCGACGCCCGACGCGGGGCTTCCGGCGAAGCAGTACGCCCGGGTGAAGTTCCGCTTTCTGAACGTCGCGTGCGAGACGGAGGCGGGCGCGCTCTGGACGGTGGCGCAGTTCGTGCGCGGCACGCGCCAGCCACAATTGCGCGCGGAGATTCAGGAGGACAGCGACGTCCTCCAGAGGGCCGGCTTCAAGCGCACCTTCCTGACTCTCGCCAACGGGGTCAAGATCCTGCAGGCGGGGGCGTTCGCCGCATGGTTCCCATTGCAGACCGGGGTGGCGGAGTGGATGGGAGATACGCGCGTGCGGCGCAACGGCTCTTCGCTGGTCTCGCAGGAGCAAATCGCCGCGATGATCGGCCGGCTCGAACCGGCCGACGTGATGCTGGAACGGCGCGAGTGGTTCCTGTCGAACGTCGGCCTCCCCGGCTATTGGCCGCACGCGGCGATCTATATCGGCACGGCGGATGAGCGCGCAAAGTACTTCGCCGACGCGGCGGTCGCCGACTGGGTGCGCGCGCAGGGGCGGCTGGATGGGGATTTCGAGGCGCTGCTGCGCTCGCACGCGCCGAAGGCGTATCTCGACTCGGGGACAGCGGATGCGCTGGGCCATTCGCCTCGCGTGCTCGAAGCGATGAGCGAGGGGGTGGTCTTCACGTCGCTGGAGCACTCCGCCGCCACGGACGCGATTGCGCTTCTGCGCCCGCGCCTGAGCAAGGTGGAGAAGGCGCGCGCGATTCTGCGCGCTTTCGGCTACGCCGGATTGCCGTACGATTTCAATTTCGATTTCCAGACCGATTCCGCCATCGTCTGCTCCGAGTTGGTGGTCAAGTCCTTCGACCCCTCGGAAGGATATCGCGGGCTGAAGCTGCCGGTGGTGCAGGTGTTGGGCCGGCCGACCACAGCGGCCAATGAGATCGCGCGGCAGTTCGACGCGCAATGCGGCACGCCGGCGCAGCAGTTCGACCTGCTCCTCTTCCTGGACGGATACGAGAAGGAGGGGCGCGCCGTGGAGGCCGGCCTGGATGTTTTCCGATCGAGTTGGAAGCGCCCGAAGTGGCACATTCTCATCCAGGGAGCAGCGGAGGGGGGATGACATCCTTGCGGGACAAATCCGCCAACGGCATTCTCTTCAACGCGCTTCAGGCGCGCCCGGACGGGGCGGGGATCAGCCGCTACAGCCTTGAACTGGCGCGCGCGCTGGCGGCGCTGCGCGAGGATGTGGTGGTCGCCATCCAGAACTGCGCCGCGGAGGCGCTGGGGCTGCCGGAGTCGCGCCTGATCCGTTGCGCCGACCGGGGGAGGTCGAGCGGGCGCATCCTCACCGAGCAGATATCACTTCCGCTGCGGGCGCGCCGCTTCGCACTGGCGCACTACCCCGATATGGCCGTTCCCCAAATCCAACCCTGGCCGGTGGTGGTTACCTGCCACGATCTGGCCTATTATTCGCACCCGCAGGCCTTTACGACGGCTCAGCGCCTCTGGAAGCAACACAGCGCGCGGCGTGCCGCGCGCCGCGCCGCGCGCATTCTCTGCGATAGCCGGGCCACCGCCGCCGACGTGCAGACGCGGCTGGCCGTGCCGCCGGAGCGTCTGCGTGTCATTTATCCCGGAGTGCGCCGCCAGCCGGAGACAGCGGTGCGCCCCGCTGCCGCGCCGGAGGGACCGTTCATCCTGGCCGTAGGAACGCTCGAGCCGCGCAAGAACCTTCCGCGGCTGTTCGAGGCGCTGGAGCAGCTTCATGCCGCCGGGCTGCCGCACCGGCTGGTGATCGCCGGGCGGAGGGGATGGATTTACCGGGAGATCGTCGAGCGCGCGCAACGCGCAGGGCTGCGCGACCGCGTCATTCTGGCCGGGTATCGCAGCGACGCGGAGTTGAACTGGCTCTACGAGCACGCCGAGGCGCTGGCCTACGTCTCCGTGTACGAGGGGTTCGGCTTCCCGCCCGTGGAGGCGATGTTGCACGGTCTGCCGGTGGTCGCGGCGCGCGGCGGAGCCATCGAGGAGGTATGCGGCGACGCAGCGGAATATGTGGACCCCTTGCGCGTGGAGGAGATCGCCCGAGGATTGCGAGCGGTGTTGACCGAAGCCCCGCTCCGGGCGCGCCTGGTCACAGCGGGCCGGGTCCGCGCCGCCTTGTACGAATGGAGAACTACCGCGCGGGCCGTCAGCGCCATCTACGATGAATTGCTTTCGTAAGTCGCATCTGCCGGGCCCAAAGCCAGTTGTGTGGCGGTAAGGCAACCATTGCTCTTGATTTGCCCCATAAGTGTCCGAAATGAATCCTGTTTCTTCTTCCAAGAAGTCGCTGGAATCTTCGACACGGGGAGTGTAGAATCGCAGGGTGCTTGGAATGAGGGTTCTTGCATGATGCCTTTCATGCAAGGGTGCGACAACTGGAGGAGACATATGACCCGCAAGGAAGCATCCGGTAAGACATCGGCGAAGCCCCGGAAGATCGGGGTGTTGCTGGTGGATGACCACCCGATCGTCCGCGCGGGATTGACCAAGCTTATCCAGCAGGAAGCGGATATGACGGTCTGCGCCGAAGCGGCCAGCGGCCACGAAGCGCTCAAGGCCTGCGCCGAGATGACTCCCGATATCGCCATCCTGGACCTCTCCATCAAGGAGGGGAGCGGGCTGGAACTCACCAAGGACATCAAGGTCCGCTACCCGAAGCTGCCGGTGCTGATCCTCTCCATGCATGACGAGTCGATCTACTGCGAGCGCGCGCTGCGCGCAGGGGCCAAGGGGTACCTGATGAAGGACCAGGCCGGCGAAAACATCATCCCGGCCATCCGCAAAGTGCTTGCCGGCGACATCTATCTTTCCGCGAACATGGCGCAGTCGATCCTGACCAAAGTCGCCACGGGCGACCCGGCGCGCGGAGCTTCGCCGGTGGACCGTCTGAGCGACCGGGAGTTGGAAATCTTCCGCCTGCTGGGGCAGGGGCTCGGCACCAAGGATATCGCCGGGCATCTCCACCGGAGCGTCAAGACGGTGGATGCGCACCGGGAGAACATCAAGCGCAAGCTGCACCTTTCCAACGCGACGGACCTTCTCCAGTACGCCATCCAATGGGTCCGCAGCGAGAAGGCGTAAATTTCCGGCCTCGGCGGCGCAGTCGCTCGCAGCGTCCGCACCCGGGCCGCACAGTCATCCCCCCTCTTTCGCAGACCGCCCGGCATAGGGAAATTCCCTAGCCTCACGCAGCTTTTTCCCTGACCATCTTTCGCGCAACCTGCCCGATTGTCCCCCCCGGCGGCCGGTGGTATCAATAGAGCCTGTCAATGAGAGAAATCGTTCGCAGACCGGCCTTTTTGGGGGAGAATAGTGATGAAGACGATGGGGGGAACGGCGACGGAGGTCGAAAAGGTATGCTCAGTGACTCAGATCGGCGAGACAGCCGGCATCCTGTGGAGCTATTTGAACTCGCACGGCGAGGTGCCCACAAGCAAGGTGATGCGCGAAGTGAACTGCTCGCGCGACATGCTGCAGCGCGCGGTCGGCTGGCTCGCCCGGGAAGACAAAGTGGTCCTTTGCAGGAACGGCGCGGCTGAGACGATGAAGCTGAAGTAACCGCAGGACGAGAGGAACGGGGAGGCCGGAACGACGAGCCGGCGGGGTGCGGGGCTGGTTCGCTGTTGCGGTCGAAGCTGACGCAGGGCCGGAGCTGCCGGGGGTCGGTTGCCATGCCGGGACCGACGAGGTGCGCAGGGTGCCGGGATGGGAATTCATCGCGGCGATCATCGGGTCAAACTGGGAAGGCGGGTGCAACATGGCGGCAATGAAGCAGAGCAGGCGCGTGCGGGGGCGGCGGATCGCGGCGTTGAAAGGGAAGCTGCTGATGCGGCATGGGGACCTTCTCCACCGCGTCGAGCAGCAGGAAGTCGTCGACGCGCCCCTGGATGTGCCGGCGGATGCAGCAGACCAGGCGGTCGAAGCATCGAGCACGGAGATCGAGATGCGCATCGCCGAGATGCGCCGCGGCGAAATGAACCGGATTGAAGACGCCCTGCGCCGGATCAGCGACGGGACCTATGGCGTATGCGAATGGTGCGGCCACCAGATTCCCGACGCGCGCCTCCAACTGCTGCCGAACGCGACGCTGTGCGTCTCCTGTCAGCAGAGCGCCGAGCGCGACCAACTCCACGGCGACGAAGCCGCCGGGGAATGGGAGCGGATTCCGGGCGGCGTCGACGAGAATATCCCCGTCAGCGCCTGCGCAGGGAGCAAATTCTGAGAACCGGTTCGGACGCATCGCGCTAAAGGCGCGGGTTGTCACGCCAGGGTTGGCAAGCCAGGCTGAGTGCGTCGTGGCGCAAAGTGGGCTTGCTCGCCAAGTCTTAGTACCGGCGGATGGCCCGCGCCGCGTTGCATGCCCTGAAACGGCTGGTCGAATACGAAGGGAGGCTGAGCGTGAAAGTGCGAGTAGATCCCGATCTATGCGCCGGGTGCGGCGTCTGCGAAGACCTCTGCCCGGCTCTTTTCATCGTTCAAGACGGCCTAGCGAAGGTGCGAGTCAGCCCCGTCCCGCCCGATCAAGAGCAGTCCTGCCGGGAGGCGGTGAAGGGTTGTCCGGTGGATGCCATCCTCATCGAGCCGTGACCGCGCGCCTTGCCCCGGCTTGTTGAAGAGGTGCGCGACAGCCCCCCTATCGCCCAATCACTCGTGATACCCCAGCGCCTTGAGGCGCGAAACGACGGCGGCTTGCTCCCGATCGCTCATGGCGGCGCCGGTCTGGCGCGTGGGATTGAGCGCGTCGATGCGCGCGTTCAGGTCGGCGGCCACCTCCGGGAGCGATGCAACCAGGTTGCGCCGTTCTCCCGGGTCGGCCTGCAGATCGTATAACTCGGGGGCGAAGCCGGGATTGCTCAGGGCGCGGATGTACTTGTAGCGGTTCTCGACGCGGAGTCCCGCGAGCCATTCGCGGGGGTTGAGCATCACAACGCCGGAGGCCTCCAGGTAGGCGTCGCGGTGGCGCCCCGCCTCTCCATGGATCATCCCCAGCAGACTCTCCCCGGTGATCTCCTTCGGCCTTGGAACGCCGGCGGCTTCCAGCAGCGTGGGCAGGATGTCGATGTGCCGCACCTGCGTTTCGGAGCGTCCGGCGGGGATACCCGCGCCGTGGAAGGTGAGCGGGACGCGCACGAGCACGTCGTAGATGCCGTTGCCGTGCCCGTCGGAGCAGCCGCGCAGACCGTGCGAGACGTGGCGGCGCGTGAGGTGGCGCTTATGAAGGAACTTGAACCACTTGCGCCGGAACTTCTTGACCGCCTCGTCCCACGCGCCATAGCTGATCTCCTCGCCGTGGTCCCCGGTGAGCGCGACGAGCGTGTTTGCCGGCAACGCGTCGAGCAACCGCCCGAGGAAGAGGTCAATGCTGGACAGGGCGCGGCCATAGGTGGTGTCGCCGCACTCCGCGTTGCGGCACTGCGGCAACACCTGCCGGTTCCGGTGCAATCCCCACAGGTGCAGCAGCGTAAACCAGGGGGCGGGCATCGCGCGGAAGCTCCCCAGCAGGTCCGCGCCCCAGGCGGTGTTCTCGGACTGGCGCCGGTCGCGGTGGTGGTACGTGTCGAAGCCGCGGGTGAGACCGATTTCCGGGCCGAGCGGACCGGTGACTTCAGCGCGCGTGGCGTAGCCCCCTTCGCGCAGGAACTCAGGGAGGGTGCGCACCTCGGGGTTGAGTTTCATGCCGGAGTGAGCCCGCACGCCATGCTCGAACGCGTACCGCCCCGTGAGCAGGTTGGCGAAGGAGGGAGTGGTGGTAGTGGCGTGCGACACGGCGCTGGTGAAGGAGAATCCCTCCTTCACGAGGCGGTCGAGGTTCGGCGTCCGGGCCAGCCCGGGCTTATAGGCGTAGTCCGCGCGGAAACAGTCCACGACCAGGAAAAGAATGTTCGGCTTGGCCATCCAGGCTCTCCACAAGGTTCCGCTAGACTCTACCCGACGGGGGCGGCGGGGGCAAGTGAGGTCGGATGACTCCAGATTGCCCTGTTGAAACCATCGTGACGTCGTGTCGTTCTTCCCGCGGTCGAGGTGGGGACACAAAACTTTCCTTTGGAAAGTCATTGTGTCCCCACCGGCCCCACCCGGGGCATGACTCAGGCAGTCGTGGTTGGAAATTCTCCGCCAATTTGGTATCGTATACTTTCGGTCGGTGGGGCCGCCGCCTCAGCTCTGGAGAGAACCATGGACAATCTGTCGCGACTCGAAAGCCGCAGCATTTACATCATCCGCGAAGCGTACCGCCATTACCCCAAACTGGCGATGCTCTGGTCCATCGGAAAGGACTCGACCACGCTGCTTTGGATGGTGCGCAAAGCGTTCTTCGGCAAAATCCCCTTCCCCGTCCTGCACATCGACACCAGCTATAAGTTCAAGGCCATCTACGAGTTCCGCGACGAGTACGCCAAGAAATGGGGATTGGACCTTCGCATCGCGCGCAACGAGAAGGCGCTAGCCGACGGCATGGGGCCGAAGGTGGGCGAGAAGCTGGCCTGCTGCAACGCGCTAAAGACCGACGCGCTGCGGATGGCGATCGCGCAGTACAAATTCGAGGCGCTGCTGCTGGGCATCCGCCGCGACGAGCACGGCATCCGCGCCAAAGAGCGCTACTTCTCCCCGCGCGATGAGCAATTCCAGTGGAACTACCAGAACCAGCCGACCGAGTTGTGGGACCAGTTCAAGTCCGAGGCGGAGGACCGCTCGCACCTGCGCGTCCACCCCCTGCTCCACTGGCGCGAGGTGGACATCTGGGAGTACGTCCGCCGCGAGAATATCCCCATCACGCACCTCTATTTCGCGAAGAACGGCATGCGCCTGCGCAGCATCGGCTGCGAGACCTGCTGTTCCCCCGTCCCCTCGACGGCCAGCACGCTGGATGAGATGATTCACGAGCTTCACACGACGCACACCGCCGAACGCGCCGGGCGCGCCCAGGACAAGGAAAGCGCCTACACCATGCAGAAACTCCGCGCGTTGGGTTACATGTGACACGGAACGGAGTGGCGCTGCCCCTGACAGGTGCGGTCATTGGCCTTAAGAAGCGGTCGTTAGAATAAGCTTGACGTCTCTTGGGCGCCGCCGCAAGATGACTTTGACCTTTCCGTGTCCTGGGTTCGTCGTCCCGCAGGGACGATGTGATAATAGGCAGGGGCTTCAGCCCCTGTTACGGGGTGAATCGCCACCTTCTCTTACGCGTCCCGTAGGGACGCGATGAGGCCGGTGGTGAAAGTACGGAAGTGCTCTTCGAGAAAAACGACTTCACCGCGTCCCGATGGGACGCGAAAAGAGGTGGACTGGCGTAATACCGGCACTGAAGTGCCGGCCTATTATCACAGCGTCCCGCTGGGACGCCGGCAGGCGTGTCAATCTAATTAAGCGGAACGTTATAGCCTCTATTTGGATGAAGACCATGCTCCAAAGAGAAACCCTGCATCTCGTCATCGTCGGCCACGTGGACCACGGCAAGAGCACCCTCATCGGCCGGCTGCTGTTCGACAGCGAGTCGCTCCCTCCGGACAAGATGGAGGAGATTCGCCGCGTCTCCCGCGACCTGGGGCACGACGTGGAGTTCGCCTACGTCATGGACCACCTCGAAGAAGAGCGCAAGAACGAGATGACCATCGACACCGCGCAGGCGTTCTTCAAGACCCCCAAGCGGGACTACGTCATCATCGACGCCCCCGGCCACAAGGAACTGATGAAGAACATGGTCACCGGCGCTTCGCAGGCGGAGGCGGCCATCCTGGTGCTCGACGCCGAAGAGGGCATCCGCGAGCAGACCCAGCGCCACGCCTACTTCATCTCCCTGCTTGGAATCGGGCAGGTGGTGGTGCTGGTGAACAAGATGGACAAGACGGGGTTCGACCGCGCGCGCTTTGACGCGCTGAGCGTGGAACTGGGCCGCTTCCTGAAGACGATCGGCATAACGGCCATGCAGTTCATCCCCGGCTCGGCGCGCAAGGGGGACAACATCGGCAAGCGCTCGGCGAATATGCCCTGGTACACCGGCCCCACGATGCTCGAAGCGCTGGACGGCTTCGCCTGCCTGGATGTGGTGAGCCCGGAGCAACTGCGCCTTCCGGTGCAGGACATTTACCAGATGAACGGCGACGCGGTGATCGTCGGGCGCGTCGAATCCGGCCTGCTGAAGCAGGGGCAGGAACTGATCTTCCTCCCCAGCAAGCAGCGCGCGCGCGTGAAGGAAATCCGCGTCTTCCTGGCCGAGCCGAAGGAGGCCGGTCCGCAGGAGTGCGTCGGCATTGTGCTCACCCCCCCGCTGAAGCTGGATCGCGGCGAAGTCGCCTGCCCGCCATCGGCCCCCGCGCCGGTGGTCAAGCGCTTCCGCGCGAACGTCTTCTGGATGACCCCCAAGCCTTGCCTGCTCGGCGAGACGCTCGTCGTCCGCTCCGCCACGCAGGAGGTGCCCTGCAAGGTGGCCGCCATCGACCAGCGCATGGACACATCGTCGCTCACCGTGCTTGAGCCGAAGGCGAAAGAGCTCGCCGAAACCGAAGTCGCCCGCATCACGTTCGAGGCGCAGACACCCATCGTGCTGGAGGACTGCCGCCGGGTGCCGGAGCTCGGGCGCATCGTGCTGGCGCGCGGGATGGACGTGGTCGGCGGCGCGCTGGTCACAGAACTGACGGATTGACGCCACCCGCGAGCGCTATAGACTGCGGCGGCCTTGACGCCGCTTTGGCTCCGCACGGAGAGCGACCAGTGGCTTGCGCGTTCGATATCCTGTCTCATGTCGGGCGGCAAGCCAAAGCGCCGCCAAGGGCGGCGCACTCCAAATCGCAAATCGCCAATCAGTAATCAGAATTCGCAAATCATCCGTCTCCGTCTCTTGCCAGAAATCGCAAGGAGCACACATGAGCCTCTGGCCCTTCGGCAAGTCGAAGAAACGCACCTTCGTCCTGGGGATCGACGGCGTCCCCTGCTCCATGCTGGAGCAATTCCTGAGCGCCGGACGCATGCCCAAACTCAAGGCGCTGCTGGGGGCGCAGTCCCTCACCCGAATGAACTCCTGCTATCCCACCGTAAGCAACGTCGCATGGTCCTGCTTCCAGACCGGGCGCAATCCCGGCGGATTCGGCGTATTCGGGTTCGCCGAACTCAGCCGCGACATGGAACTGCGCTTCCCCAACGCCTCCGACCTGCGCGCCGAGACGCTCTGGCAGATCCTCTCGCACGCCGAGAAGCGCGTCATCACCCTCGGCGTGCCGCTCACCTACCCCCCCAAGCCGGTCAACGGCCTGCTGGCGGGCTGCTTCCTCGCCCCCGCGCTGGAGAAGGCGGTCTACCCCGATAGCTTCCTGCCGCGCCTGCGCTCGTGGGGATACAAGCTGGACGTGGACCCGGTGAAGGCGCGCGAGTCGCTGGAGTTCCTCAAGCCGGACCTGCTGGCCTGCATGGCCGGGCGCGAGCGAACGATCATGGAGCTCTGGGACTCCGAGAAATGGGACCTGTTCGTCACGCACGTCATGGAGACCGACCGGATCAACCACTTCATGTGGCGCTTCCTGGAGGAGCCGGAATCGGAGAACGGAAAATTCTTCCTCGACTTCTACCGGCGCGTGGACGACTTGATCGGCAAGATCGCCGCGCGACTGGATGATCGCACGGAGTTCATGATCCTCTCCGACCACGGATTCTGCCGCACGCAGAAGGAAGTGCAGCTCAACCGCTGGCTGGAAGAGCAGGGCTTCCTGGCGTACCAAGACGGCGGCGCGGCGCGCGGGTTCGCATCGCTGTGCGGCAAGAGCCGCGCCTTCGCGCTGGTGCCGGGGCGCATCCACATTCTTTCCGGCGAGCGCTGGGACGGCGGGCAGGTCGCGCCGGAACAGGTCGCTCCGCTGCGCGAGCAGATCATCGCGAAGCTCAAGGAGTGGAAGGACCCGGAGAACGGCAAGCCGATTTGCGAGACTATCCTGCGGCGCGAAGAAGCCTTCACCGGCCCCCACGCCGAGCGCGCCCCCGACATCATGGTCCACCCCACGGACGGCTACGACCTGAAGGCGGCGCTGGGCTCCAAGGAGATGTTCACCCACAGCCCCATCAACGGCATGCACACCTACCACGATGCAACGCTCTTCCTGCGCGGGCGCGAGATCAAGGGGGCAAAGCCCTGGATCGGCGACGTCATGCCCACGCTGCTGGCCCTCTGCGGCGTGGAGCCGCCGGCGGGGCTCGATGCGCGAAGCTTGGTGGGCTGACCGCCGGCGCGCCCTGTCTGTAGGGGCAAGGCGCCGCCTTGCCCTCGCACCCGGTGAGGGGGGGGGGGGGGGGCAAATTGCCCCCCCCCATT
>CAIUPP010000056.1 GCA_903901045.1 uncultured Planctomycetota bacterium | reverse complement strand
CTTTCGGGCGTTAAGAGCCCCCGAAGGGGGCGACGGAACCTTGGCGGGAGGCTCCGTCGCCCCCTTCGGGGGCTCGATGGTTGGGTGCGACTTGCCCCGCGACTCGCTTCGCTCGCCGTGGGCTAAAGTCCGACGGCCGCTTCGCGGCCTGACGAACGAAACAGGATGATTTCAACAGAGCAAAATCGGTCCTAGTATTGTCCGTACTTCCTGACCCACTCCATCACCTGGCAATAACGCGCGTAGCTGACATCCACGGGGACGCTGTGGTCGCTGTGGAAGAGATACCCGCCGCCGGGCTTGAGGGCGGTGAGCTTGGCCTTGATTTCGTTCTCGGTCACGGCCGGGTCGGGATGCTCGATGCAACGGGTGTCGATGCCGCCGAAGATGGCCAGCCGGTCGCCATGTTGTTTCTTGATCGCGATGGGGTCCATGCCGGCCTTGACTTCGAGCGGCTGGAGACAGTCCAGGCCGGCGTCGATGAGGTCCGGGATTAACGCGCTCACGCGGCCGCAGGAGTGCATGATCGTCTGCGCGCCGAGGCTGTGCGCCGTGTCCCACATGAGTTTGTCGCCGGGTTGGATGATGTCGCGGTACATCGCGGGCGAGAAGAGCGACGCATTGCGATACCCCATGTCGTTGTAGGTCCAGAGGGCGTCAAACTCAAATCCCTTGCTCCACATCAGCTTGACGCTCTCGTTGATCAGACGCGCCAGGGTGTTGCAGATATCGCGCACCCATTCCGGATCGGTGGCCATGAACTCCAGGAGTTGCTCGCTGCGGATGAATATCTGCATGCAGTCGTAGCCGCTGGCATTGCTGAAGACGATGTAGCGCCCTTCGTCGCGCCATTTGCGGTAGTTGGAGAGGCAATTGACCCAGTCGAAACGCGTGAAGTCGGGTTCGAGCAATTTCTTGAGTTTGGGCCAGTCATCCTTGCACTTCACCGGCGTGTCGATGATCTCGGGGGTCGTCGAGAAGTCCTTATGGTTGCGGCGAATGCCGCCCCACGCCGTCGTTTCGGTGATGTACTCGGCGTCTTCCTTAAGGACCTTCATGGGCAGGCGCGGCGAGAGATCGCCGCCGGTCGCGCGGATATCGTAGTCAAAGACCTCCCCCGGCTCCTTGCCGGCGGGCAGTCCCTCATTTCGCCAGCGCTTTATCGTGGCGCCCCAGGGGGCGTCGTGCACGGGGACGCGGTCCGGCTGCCGGCGCTCGATTGCGCATCGCACGCGTTCCCGCGACGTCATGCCCGCCATGGCCCTTCTCCTTGTTCTGAGCCCGCTGCGCGAGTTTCCCACTGACATATGGTAGCCGCCCGGGAGGGGGATAAGTCAAGCCGCGTCCGCAGGACCGACCGGGGCGTTGCAGGAAGTCCAACAACCACGGGGGAGAGCGCAACGCCGGTTTGACAGTCGGGCGAAATAGGACGAAAATCGGGATATGAGCGAGCGAACGCAAAATGCGGCGGAGCGGATTGCGCTGACGGCGGAAGGACAGGGGATTGTCCTCCATCGCCATACGGAGAACGGGTCACGTTGCGAGGTTTCCGCCGACGGCGTAACGTGGCGAGCGCAGGAGGGAAGCGCCCCCGAAGCGGCCTATCCGCCCCCCCTGCCCGGCGATGCGCCCTGGTATGAGCCGTTGGCGGAGCCGGAGATGACGGTAGTGCCTGAGCGCGCGGCGACAGGTTGGCGCGCATTTTTCTGCGCGCGGCGGCGCTCGGGCAGGCACCCGGAGCGGCTGGGCTGCATCGGGACGGCGCGCTCGGCGGACTTGCGTTCCTGGGAGATGGAGCCGCCGATCTACGCACCGAACAGCTTCGCCCGCCTGCACTCGCCTCACCTCTTCGCCGAGGCGGGGCGGACGGTCCTTTTCTACAGCACGCCGGAGGAGGGGGGCCACCGCGCGGTGCGCTTCGCGCTGGGGCAGGGGTCGGAGGGCCCCTTCGAGCGCACGGAGCCGGATGTGCTGGCGGCAGACGTTCGCTGCGCAGTGCAGACGGTGATGCTGCGCGAACGCCGGCTTGCGTTCTTTCTGCGCCCGTCGCACGAAGCGCCGATGCGGATGGAGCTCTCCCGCCCCGGCTCTCTCGATTTTCACCCGGACGGCCGGCCCTTCGTGCGCTTCTACGAGGGGTTGCTGAAGCTGCTGGGGCGCGCGCTGTTCCAGACGGAGGCAACGCTGGCCAGCGGTGAGCCGCTGGTGCGGGTGCTGCCCAGGATGGGCGGGGAGTTCCGCTACGCGGCGCGCATCCGCAGCCGCGGGGCGACGGGGGCGGGGCTGCTCTTCCGCACGTCGATGACGGGGCATGAGAATATGACGCTCTGGCTGGAATTCGACAGCGGCGCGGTGACGCTGCGCCGCGGGGTGAACGGGCGGATCGAGGCGCGCGCGCGCCGAAAGCTCGATCCCGCGCGCGAGCACCAGGTGGCCATATGGGTCGAAGGCCGGTTCGCGGACGTGTATGTCGACGAGGAGTGGGTGCTGAGCGGCCGCTCCGAGGGACGGCAGTCCGGAGGGTTCGGGGTGGCCGTGCGAGGAGGAGAGGCGCGGTTTGAAGGAATCACCGCGCAGCAGATCGGGACCGAACGGACTAATAGCGAATAGCAAATTGCCAACCGGCTCCGTCGCGGGCGCATTGCCAATTCGCTATTCGCAATTCTTCCGTTCTTCTTCTCGTTCCACCGGATCGTATCCTCCCGCACTGAACGGCTGGCACCGCAGTATCCGCCACACCCCCTTGCCGACTCCCACGATGACCCCCTTCTTCTGGATCGCCTCGATCATGTAGGCGGAGCAGGAGGGATAGAATCGGCAGCGCGGGCCGATGAGGGGGGAGATCGTCCGCTGGTAGAGATGCACGAGGCCGATGAGGGCGCGGCTGATCAGGTTGGGTCGCATGGCTTTGACTCGCCGTCCGGCGTCGGGGCCGCGGGGGCTGCGGCCAGCAGCCGCGAGACCTCCTGCAAGGCGCGTTGCATCGTGGGCTCGACCGCCGAGAGCCGAAGATCCTGCCAGCGGACGCTCGGGACGATCACCAGGTCGCATGGGCAGGTCAACAATCCCTTGTTCCGGCGAAACGCCTCGCGCAGCAGCCGCTTGATCCGGTTGCGGCGGACGGAATTGCCGACCCGCTTGCCGACGGAAAGCCCCAGCCGCGCACGCGCAGTCTCCCCCGGGAGGAGGCGCATGGTGAACTCCGAGTAGCGCAGCGCCCGCCCCTCCTTGAAGAGGCGGTCGAAGTCGCGCTGGAGCTTCACCCGTTCGCGCGGGCGGAAACGTTGATTCTTCTCTTCTCCCATGCCGCCAAATATACCAGAACCGGGCGGTTATGACGAAGCCGAACCGCGGACGTGAGAGGGTTTGCGTGGCGCCACAGACGGGGCGGCTGAGCTACAGGCGCGCATCATGCGCGATTCGGCACAGCCGAGGGCGGCTGTGCCACATAGAACGGTACTGCGCTCTTCTTCACGTCGCGCGCGATTCCGCCGCGCTGTTCTATAATGGGACAAAATATCCCGTCCGGTCATGTCATTTCTGCGCCGCAAGTGATATATTATTGCCGAGTTACCATGGCTCATGTCCGAGGGCGGCAGAGGCGTCGGCTTTGCATTCCGGATTGAAATGAAGATTCGAACGATCTACATATCGCTGATCGCCGTGATGGCCGTGTGCCTGTATGCACTCGACCGCGATATTGTGCGCGAACACAAGGCGCATGACACGCAGTTGCTGGGGGCGATGGCGCGGGGACACGCGGAGTTGTGCGCGGAGTATTTTGCAACGCGCGTGAGCGCAATCCGAGCCGTCCGGGAGGAACTGAACGGGTTGGCCGACGGCAAGGCCCAGCAGGCCTTTCAGAAGGATGCGGCCGTCGTCAATGAGAATATCAGCGGCATGCAATGGCTGTTGCTTCTGGACAAGCAACTCCAGCCGAGCAGCCAGTGGCCCCCTGCCGGCCGGGGACAGCCCCTCCCCGCCGAATTGTTGCGCCCGCTGGCGCGGCGCGCGGTGGATACGCGCGCAACTCAGGTGAGCCGCTGTTTCCAGCAACCTGACACAGCGGGGTACTTCTTCCTGGTGGCGGACGCGGCCACGGATGGAAGCGGGCGCGTTGTGGTGGGCAGTTTTGTCCTCCAAAGCAACGTTGCGCCCGCAGCGCAGGGCCAGCCCCTGACGCACCCGTTCACATACCTCGAAGATTCGAGCGGGGCGCTGTTGACCGATCCGGCGATGGTCAAGACGGGGTTGCTGCAACAACGCGAGCCGTTCGCGGTCGGGGGGGACTTCTGGGCGGTTCACGTCGAGGAGCCGTCGGTCGGGGAGGCGCGGCTCTGGCTGTCGCGGTTGGTGATCCTGGCGCTCGGGGTGCTGCTGCTGACGGTCCCGGCGGGAATCTACCTGCTTCATGCGAGCCAGCGGACGCTGCTCACGCAAACCAACGCAAAGCTGGAGGCGGAGTTGGCGGCGACGCGGCGTTTCAACCAGCGCCTGATCCTCCTCAACCACGAGCTGGATGAGTTCACGCACATCGTCTCCCATGACTTGAAGGAGCCGCTGCGCGGCGTGGAAGGGGTTTCGCGCATGTTCCTGGAGGAATATGAGCCGAAGCTCGACGAGCAGGGGAAGGAGTACCTGCGCTCCATCCGGGCCTCCGGCGCGCGGATGCGCCAGTTGGTGGACGACCTGCTGCGCCTGTCCCGGATCGGCCGCCGCCGCTACCCCCCCGAGGAAGTGGCGTTCGGCGATCTTCTCAAGGAGGTGCTGACCTCTCTGGAATTCACGATCGCAGCCAAGTCCGCCGTCATCACGGCGCAGCCGGACCTGCCGCGCGTGGTCTGCGACCGGGTGCGCATGGCCGAATTGCTCCAGAATCTTCTGTCCAACGCGCTCAAGTTCAGCGGGGATCGTACGCCGCAGGTCGAAGTGGGCAGCCGCGCGACCGAGGAGGGGCATCTGTTCTGGGTGAAGGACAACGGCGTGGGGATCGCCGCCCAGGATTTCCCGCGGGTGTTCGAGATATTCCAACGCCTCGACCCCGGCACGGAGGGAACGGGCCTCGGGTTGACCATTTGCAAGCGGATCGTGGAGAATCACGGCGGGCGCATCTGGGTGGAATCGGAGCCGGGGAAAGGCTCCACGTTCTTCTTCACCCTGCCGCGCCAGCCGGTCGGGCGCTTGGAGCCGGAGGTTAACCAGACAGTCTCCGCCGCGGACGAAAAGGGGCCCGGCTGAGACAGGGAGGGACGCATGCCCGCACAACAACGAGTGCTGCTGGTCGAGGACAGCCCGACCGACGCGCTGATCGTCAAGCACGCCTTGCGGCAGCATTACCAGGTGCACCACACCTGCTCGCCGGAGGATGCGAAGGAACTGCTCCGCCACCACACGTACGCGGCGGTGATTACGGACTATTATCTGCCGGGAATGACGGGGGTGGAGTTCCTGCGCTGGATTCTCGCGCAGGGGACCAGCGTGCCGGTGGTGCTGATGTCCGGGCGCGGGGATGAGCGCGTCGCCGCCGAGGCGCTCAAGCTGGGGGCGTTCGATTACATCGTGAAGACCGAGGAGAACCTCGCGGGCCTCGGGGTGGTGCTCCAGCAGGTGCTGAGGCGGCATGAGCTGGAAGAGCGCGCGCTGCTGCTGCAGCAGATCGTCGAGAACGCTTCCGACGCCATCATCACCCTGCGCGACGACGGCGCCATCCTCACGGCCAACCAGGCGCTCGAACCGATGTTCGGCTACACCCCGGAGCAGGTGATCGGCCAGCCGGTGACGCTGCTTTTCCCCGGCGCGGCGAAGGAGTTCGACCCGTCGGCGATGCTCAAGTCCAAGGCGCTCACTCCCCACTGGCAGGGGGAGTTGGATGGACGCCGCCGCGACGGCGCGAGCTTCCCCGTCCACATGTCCGTCTCCGTGCTCAAGGAGAAGGCGGGCTTTCGGCATTGCCTGATCGGGATCGCCCGCGATGTGACCGAGCGGCGCGAACTGCTCGACCGCCTGCAGCGCCTTTCCGTAACAGACAACCTGACAGGGCTTTACAACCACCGCTTCTTCCACGACCGGCTGCAATACGAGTTCGCGCGCGCTCGCCGATACGGTTTTCTTCTCGGCTGCATCATGATCGATGTGGACTTTTTCAAGTCCGTGAATGACACCTACGGACACCTGACCGGCGACGAGGTGCTCAAGTCGCTGGCGGAAATTATTACGAACGCGACGCGGGCGGTGGACATTCTGGCGCGCTACGGCGGCGAGGAGTTCGCCGTGCTGCTCCCGAACACCGATCTGGCCGGGACGCTGCATTGCGCGGAACACATCTGGGAGTCCACCGGCTCAACCGATATTCTCACGCGGCACGGCCCGCTGCGCCTGACGATCAGCGCGGGGGTCGCGGCGCTCACCCCCGACATGAAGGATGAGGCGGATCTTTGCCGCCGCGCGGACGAGGCGCTGCTCCAGGCCAAGCGCCGGGGGCGCAACATGGTCTGCACCTGGGAGGGGGCCGCGCCGGCCGAAGCGGCCGCGCCCAAACTGGAGATCGGTTCGAGCATGGAGGAGATTTTCGACAGCGCCCGCCGGATCATCGCTCCGGCAAAGACGCAGTACATGGAATCGCTGAGGAGCCTGGTCGAAGGGCTTAGCGCGCACGTGCCTGACCTGAAACGGCATTGCGAGCAGGTGCTGGTCTATTCCACGGCGATTGCCCGCGCGGCGGGTCTGCGTCCGGAGGAGATCGAGGCGGTGCGCAACGCGGCGGCGCTGCATGACGTCTGCAAGGCCGTCATGCCGAACCCGAACGCGGATGCGGAAGCGCTGCCGCACCGGCACGCGCTCGACGCTTCCGATCTGCTCCGGGAGATGCGCCTGCTGGGGCTGGAAGAGATCTACGTGCGGCATCACCATGAGCATTTCGACGGCTCCGGCGGCCCCGACGCGCTGAAGGGGAAGGAAATTCCCATCGGGGCGCGCATTCTGGCCGTGGCCAACGCCTACGACGCGCTCACGACCCAGGAGCCGGCGCTCAATGACGGGGTTGCCGCCGAGCGACTTCGCGCGATGGCCGGCGCGCGGCTGGACCCGGAGATCGTGGAGTTGTTCCTCCAGATACGCGAGTCCTCTTCCGCAACAGCCGCCCCCTGGACGCCCTGAGCCGGCGCGCGGCTGAGTCGCCGCGCCGCGCGCGCGCCCGCCGCGGCGCGGGCGAAGGGCCGCGCTTCCATTCCTCTGCACGGGCTGAGCCCACACCTGCACCGGCCGATTTCCCGACTCAGGTTTGCGCAGGCGGGCGGGGAAGGTAGAATAGCGTCGGCTTGAGCGATGCCGGCCTGTCTTTGAGAGCGGATGCGGATGTTCATCCCTGGCTTCAACAGCGCCATGCACGATTCAGCGGCATGCCTGTTGGAGGATGATACGTGACCGAACAGGATTCACTGCCATACTACGGGAACGACCGCCGGGTCTCCAGATCGGCGCGCTGGGCTGCGGCGCTCGTCGTCGCGACGGCCATCGCGGTGTTCCTGCCCTCCCTGCGCAACGATTACACACATGATGACCTGTGGGCGCTGCGGGACAACAACTACTACCAGGCAAACCAGGTCGTACACAACTTATTCAACCGCAAATACTTCCGCATGTCGGCCGAAACGACGTACCGCCCGATGGTGACCGTCTCGTACGCGCTGGACCATATGCTCTGGACGCGGCCGCTGCCGGCGGACACGTCGAGTTGGACGGCGGACCGGTACGAACGCTTCGCCAAGGGGAACCTGCTCCTCTGGCGTTTCGGCATGCATCTGCACAACTTGCTTCTGCACGCGATCAATTGTCTGCTCCTCTACCTGCTGGTGCTGCGCCTGTGGAACGCCAAGGCGGCGTTCATCGCGGCGATGCTCTTTGCGATCCACCCCGTGCAGGCGGAGGTGGTCAACGCGGTGGGGTACCGCGAGGACCTCCAGGCGACGCTGTTCGTGCTGCTGGCGTCGTACGCGTTCCTGCTCTGGCGCTCGCGCGCGGCGATTCCGGCGGCGACGCTATGCTACGCGCTGGCGCTGCTGGCCAAGGAGTCGGCGGGCACGCTCCCCGCGGCGCTCTTCGCGGTCGAGTGGTTCCTGGGGCGGAAGAAGTACACGATCCGCAGTCTGTTTGCCTCCTACGGCGGGTTCGGGCTGGTGGCCGTTCTCTATCTGGGCGTCCGGTTCGGCCTCATGCATAACCCGAGCGAAGCGACGGTGCGGTACCCCGGAGGAAGTTTCCATACGGCGCTTCTGACGATGGCGCCCGACCTGATCCGCGAGTTCAAGCTGATCCTGCTGCCCGTGGGACTGTCCGTCCATTACGATATCGTCCCATCCGTGTCACTCCTGGCGCCGGAGGTGATCGTCGCGCTGGCCTACCTGCTTGCGCTGGCCGCCGTCCTGGTGGCGGTGCGCCGCCGCCAACCGCTGGTCGTGGCGGGGTTCGCCTGGTACTTCATCATGCTGCTGCCGACGTGCAACCTGCTGCCGATCCCGGGAATCGTAAATGATCGCTACATGTACCTCCCGCTGGTGGGCCTGTTCGTGCCGATCGGGATATGGGTGAGCGTGGCGTGGGAGAGCGGGTCGCTGGGGCGGCGCCGGTTCATTGCCGTTGCGTTCGCGCTGCTGTTCGCGGCGTACGCGGTGCAGAGCGTGGGGAGGACATTGGAATGGCGCAATGAGCGCGCGCTGAGCGTGAGCACGCTGCAGACGAATCCACGCAGCCTGCCCTCCTGGTTGAATTATGCGAACGATTGCAAGGAGCGGGGCAATCTGGAAGAGGCTCGGAAGGCGCTTCAGCACGCCGCGCAGATCCAACCCACGAGCGCTCTGCCCTGCGCCGCACTGGGGCAGGTGCTGGAGCAACTCGGGAGGAGGGGCGAGGCGGAGTCCGAGTACCACACGGCCCTGGCTCGCGAGTCGGACAACATGGTCGCGCTTAACTCATTGGGCTTGTTGAGGTTAAGGCAGCACAGATACGCGGAGGCCGCCGAGTACTTCGAGCGGGTGATTCAGCAGGCGATGATCCCCGAGGTGCTGGTGAACCTGGCCACTGCGCTTTCCTTCACCGGCGCGCGCGACAAGGCCGAGGCGCTTCTGGACCACGCGGTGATCGAGTGCCCCTACGCGGAGGCGGTGCATAACGCGCTCGGGAATATGTACTACCGGACGGAACGGTACGAGAAGGCGCTGCCGGAGCATCTGCGCGCGCTGGAGCTTTCGCCGGGCCACCCGGTGATGCTCGGGAACGTGGCGGCTGACCTGATGGCGCTGGGGAGGCACGAAGAGGCGATTCCCTACCTTCGCCTGGCGCTCCAGCAGGAGCCGGGTTCCACCACGACGCGCGCGCGGCTGGCGAACTGCCTGATTCGCTCCGGGAAGGTCGAAGAAGGACGGGCGCTGCTGAAGGATCTGCCCAACGCCGCGCCCTCCCCCGCCGGCGAATGAACGGCTTCCCCGTTCACCCTCCAATTACTGTCATGCCCCTGCCGGCGGCGGGTCCGTTAAAAGCATCGGGCCGGCCCCCCTTCCGGGAGACCGGCCCAAGCGCTCCGCTCCAGGCGTTACTTGCTGCGCAGCACTCCCTGAACATCCTTGACGGACGGTCCCTGGTTCTGGTTCCCCTTGAAGAACCCGGCATCGATCAGGTCGCGGTCGGCGGTGAATGAACGCGCAACGCGCAGGTAGAGTTGCCGCTGGGACAGGTCGAATTCGTAGATCATGATCGTCTGGGCCTTGGCGTCCACCATGAAGAGAGGCAACTGGTTGTTGTTCTTCTCCCCGAGGATGCCGACGACATAGCTCGCGCTAACGCCCTCGCTCACCTGCCCGTAAGCTGTGGGCGCGCCGAGGCCGCCCTGCCGGACCACGAGCAGCGTCGCCAGGACGCCGACGGCCGCCGCAAGCAACGCAATCGCCCATACGCTCTTCTGTGCATTCATTTCAAGCTCCCTCCCCAGAAACGAACATTATGGCTCGACTTCGTCCGGCAGCAGAATGGTCGGCGTTACGAGGAACAACAGGTGCGACCGGTCGTGGCCTACCGTGCTGCGCTCGATGAGGCGCTTGAGGATCGGAATGTGCGACAGGATGGGAATGCCCGTGGTGCCGGTGCTCTCCGACGCCGCCGACAACCCGCCCAGCACGACGGTGCCGCGGTCGGGCACGCGCACGGTGCTGTCGATGCTCTGGTCGGTCGTCAGCGGGGTGAAGATGAACGCCGTCGATGTGGCGGCGTTTCCGCCGGCGCCGCTGCTGGCGATGGGAATTTCAACCGGCACGGGGTCGCCCAGCACGGAGTTGCTGATCTGCGGAGAGACCTGCATCGTCACGTACCGCCGGTCCGCCGAGACGACCGGCGTGACGCTCAACGATACGATGGAGGCGTCGTACTGCGTGATGACGGGGATAGCGATGCTGCCCTGCACCGAGTAGGAGGAGACGTAGCTTCCCTGAGTCGTCAGCTCAAGCGTCTGCTGCGCGCCGTTGATGACCGTGACGTGCGGGGCGGAGACGGTGGTGGCGTTGCTGCTGGCTTCCGCCATGCTGATGACCATCTGCGTGTGGTCACGGTTCAGGAACGCCGCCGAGATGCTGAACGGCGTGGCGCCCACCGGGTCGGCCGTGAACGAGGCCGGATTCCAGTTGCTGAAGCTCCAGGTCGCTCCGGGGATGTGCGGACCGGGGTCAGAGCCAAGCGTGCCGGTGGTTGAATGGGGCAGATTCGTCCAACTGATGCCGACATCCTTGTAGAATCGGTCGTTGTAGGTGATCAGGCGCGCCTCCACCTGGACAAGAATGGTGGTTTGCGCGCGGAGCAGGGCGAGAATCTCTTCGATTTTCTTGTGGATGCGGTCCACGTGGTTGACCATGAGGTAGCCGTTGCGAAGGAACATGATTCGGCCGATTCCGCCGCCACCATTCGCCGGGGCCGCGCCGCCGCCTGCGCCGCCACCCGCCGCGCCGCCACCGAGAAGGTTCTGGCCTCCTCCGCCCAGCAACCCGCCGCCGCCCGTGCTGCCGGACCCGCTGTTGTTCGAGCCGTTGCTGTTATTGTTGTTCGAGCCGCCGAGGATCGTGACGGTGTCCCAGTTCTCCTGGCCGGTGAACATGACGATCATTCCGAGCAAGTCCTGGCTGCCATCGGACAACCCGCCGCTCCCTGAGGTGCTGCTGTTCGTGGTGCCGCTGCTGCTGTTTGTGCTGCCGGAAGAACTGCTGGTGTTGCTGGAGGTGGTGCCGCCGCTGCTGCTGCCGCCGCTTCCGCCGCTGGTATTGAGGACGACCAGAAGGTCCTGCACGTCGTACGAGCGCAGGTCCAGGTTCTCGGGGCGCGCTTCCAGGGTGCGGCAACCTTCGAAGGTGCTGATATTAATTGAATCGCCGGCGATGATGAAATCCAGTCCTTTCGGACGCAACATGGTCTTCAGGACGGTGTTGAGGCTGACCTCCTTGAGTTCCAACTGGATCAGCACTTCCTGATTGGCCGTCGCGGTCGGGTCAACCACGATGTTGACGCCTGGAGGCAATTGCGCCTTGAGGATTTCGACCGCTTCCGTCAGCGGGACGCCCGGGAGCGCGATGGCGGGGATTTCCGTCTTGAGCAGCGCTTCCAGCCGCAGTTCCTTGGGGGTCTTGGCGGCCTTGCCGGAGGGGAGCACCACGCCGCCGCGCGCGTTGATCTGGTCCCAAATTTCCTTGGCGGGGTACTGATAGACGGCGGCGGGGAAGACGAGCTTCTCACGCCATTTGATGCGCTCGTCCGCCTTGGCGCGCTGGTCGGCGGCGTTGAGGGCGCGCCAGGTCTGATGGCGCAGCTTCTCGCGGGCGTTGTCCAGCAGGTCCAGCACGGGGATGAACTCCGGGTCCATGGCCTGGATCTGCTCGGC
Source organism: uncultured Planctomycetota bacterium (assembly GCA_903901045.1). Lineage (GTDB taxonomy): Bacteria > Planctomycetota > Brocadiia > CAIUPP01 > CAIUPP01 > CAIUPP01. The sequence continues at coordinate 19,346 of CAIUPP010000056.1, read as the reverse complement.
GATGGCGATGGCGGCCTGGTACTTGCCCTGGGCGTACTGGGAGTTGGCTTCGTTGAAGAGGGCGATTTTCTGCTCTTCGCGGCGGGCGCGGTTCAGCCGGTCCTCTTCCTCGGCCATCTTCGTGGCGTCCCATATCTTCTGCTGGTTGAGTTTCCGCTCGGCTTCTGCCTTGCCGTCCTGGGCGCGCTTGAGCATGGCCTGCACCTGGGTTTCGGCGCCGCTGACGTCATAGTAGGGCCGGAGGTAGTCGATCGCTTCGGTGGCGAGGGTGAACTGTTTGACGGCATCGTCGTAGCGGTCGTCATCCAGGGCGTTGCGCCCGCGCTGAATGGCGAGGTCCATTTCGGATTTGACGGTGGTCAGGCGGCGCTGGATTTCCTCAGAGATGTTCTTGACATAGGGGGTGGCCATCTCGTCCCCCTTGCCCTGAAGCGCGAGGATCTGGCTGCGCAGTTCGACGGCTTCCTGCAGTTTGCCATGCTTGAGCGACTCGTTGACGTCCGTGAGGGCGGCATCGAGGTTCATGGCGCTGAATTCCGTCTTGGCCATGTCCAGGTTCATCTTGGCGACGGATTCTTCCTGCTGCTCCAGTATCTTCTGAATCCGGGCCGCTTCCTTGGCGTATTGCGTCGCGGCGTCGACGGTCGCCTGATCGGCGCCGTGCGCGGCGGTGTCGGCGTCTTCCTTCGCGGCGGCCTGCTTGAGAAGCTCGGCAAGCTGCTTGCGCTGGTCCGGGTTGAGCAGCTCCTGGTCGCGCTGGGTCTTGAGGAGCAGTTCGCGCGCGGCGCGCCATTCATCCTTCTGGAGGAGCCCCTGGGCATTGGTCATCTGCGAGACGGCCTGCAGGCGGCGGGTCTCGATTTCCTGTTTGCGGTCGGTGATCTTCTTGAGGTAAGCGACGACCTGCGCGTCTTTGGCGGCGCCGATGGAGACGCCACCGGCTTGCACGGCCTGCAACAATTCATTGGCTTTGTCGAGCTGGCCACGGTCGAAGGCGGCGACGGCCTGATCGAAGTTCTGGACTCCGGTGCGGTACTTGGCCTGCCGCTCGGCTTCCGCCTGGGCGGCTGCGGTGCGGGCGGCCAGGACGGTGGAACCGACGCCGCGGTTGAGTTTGCCATCGGCGATGCGGGCGATGTACTGCTGAATCCCCGCTTCGCGCGACGAGCCGATGGAGGGGCGCAGGTCTTCCTGCACGTCCATCCCCTTCTGGAGCTTGACCCAGTCCTGAAGGCGGCCGAAGACGGAGGCGGCCTTGTCGTAGTCTCCCTGCTCGAAGAGGTCCATGGCGCGCTCATAGGCGGCGACGGCGCGCTCAGCGGCGACGCGTGAACGGATGCGGGCGGCCTCAAGGTACTTCCTCGGCTGCTTGGAGGCTTCGGCTTCCTTGACGAGGCGGTCGGCCTGGGCGAGGCGATCGGCCTGGTCTTTCTTCTCGTCGGCTTCGGACGCGGTACGCTTGGCGGTCTGCGCTTCGAAGCGCTTGCGGGCGGCTTCCTCGGACTGGTAACGGTCCACGAGCACCATTTCGATCTTGTCCAGGAGGGCGCGGGCTTTGCGTGTTTCGGCTTCGGTGGGCTTGGGAGTTTCCCGTTTCAGCAGGTCGGTGAGCAGCGCGCGGGCGCGAGCGCCTGCGCCGTCATCGAACAGCTTGTTGGCCCGGTCGTAGGCCGCGGCAAAGCTTTCGACGGTCGGCGCGGCCGCCGGGACGACGGGGCTCGCGGCGGGCGCGGCCGCGGGAGCGGCAGGCGCCGGGGGCGGCTCTGACGCGGCCATGAGCGCTGGAACCGTCAGGAGAAACAGCGCAAGGGACCACGCCACGACGGCGGTGCTTCGGATGTCGCTATGCACGACGGGTGACCTCCACTTCTCTGTCACGCGGGCTGCTCCCGCAGGGAGGGAGCGTCCGATATTACGAACTCGAGAACAACGTTTCGGCGTCCCCATGACGGGAGCGCCCACGGTCAGCCGACGCCGGCTGACGATGCGATTATATTCCGAAGTCGTACTCCGCCGCCTTCTTCGTGGCCTCAGCGGCCTTCTGCGCGGCGACTCTTTCCAACTCAGCCTTCTTTTCGAGCGCTTCCGCTTCCGCCTTGAGTTTGGCCTGGCGTTCCGACTCGACCTTGGCCGCGGCGGCGGCGCGCGCGTCATTCTCCGCCTTCAACTTGGCCTGCCGCTCCGCTTCCAACTTATCGGCGGCGGCCTTCTCGGCGGCGAGCTTCTCCTGTTTAACCTTCTCAGCCGCCAGACGCTCCTGTTCCGCCTTGTCGGCGGCGGCCTTCTCGGCGGCGAGTTTGTCCTGCTTCACTTTCTCCGCGGCGGCCATTTCGGCGGCGAGCTTATCCTGTTTGACTTTCTCAGCCGCGAGGCGCTCCTGCTCGGCCTTGTCGGCGGCGGCTTTATCGGCAGCGAGTTTATCCTGCTTCACTTTCTCCGCAGCGGCCTTGTCGGCGGCGAGCTTATCCTGTTTGGCTTTCTCAGCCGCGAGGCGCTCCTGCTCGGCCTTGTCGGCGGCGGCTTTATCGGCGGCGAGTTTGTCCTGCTTCACCTTCTCGGCGGCGGCCTTGTCGGCGGCGAGCTTATCCTGTTTGGCTTTCTCAGCCGCGAGGCGCTCCTGCTCGGCTTTGTCGGCGGCGGCTTTGTCGGCGGCGAGTTTGTCCTGCCTGGCCTTCTCGGCGGCGAGGCGGTCCTGTTCGGCTTTCGCGGCAGCGGCCTTGTCGGCTGCGAGCTTGTCTTGCCTTGCCTTCTCCGCCGCAGCGGCGGCGGCCTTGTCGGCGGCAACCTTATCCTGATGCGCCTTCTCGGCAGCGGCGGCGGCCAGGGCGGCGGCGACGGAGGCGGCATGACGCTGCTTCTCGCGGGCGATGACCTGCTGCTCGTAACCGGCGCGCTCGACGGCGGCGCGCGCAGCCGCCTCTTTCTCGGCCTGCGCGGCAACGGCGGCCTTCTCGACGGCGAGCCGGTCCGTCTTCACCTTCTCAGCGGCGAGGCGATCCTGTTCCGCTTTCGCCGCGGCGGCCTTGTCGGCTGTGAGTTTGTCCTGCTTTGCCTTTTCCGCCGCAGCGGCGGCGGCCTTATCGGCTGTGAGCTTGTCCTGCTTTGCCTTCTCCGCCGCAGCGGCAGCGGCCTTATCGGCGGCGAGTTTGTCCTGCTGCGCTTTCGCGGCGGCGAATTTATCGGCTGCGAGTTTGTCCTGCTTGGCCTTCTCCGCCGCAGTGGCGGCGGCCTTGTCGGCGGCGAGCTTGTCCTGCTTGGCCTTCTCCGCCGCAGCAGCGGCGGCTTTGTCGGCGGCGAGTTTGTCCTGCTTGGCCTTCGCGGCGGCGACAGCGGCATCGTGGCGCTGCTTCTCGCGGGCGATGACCTGCTGCTCGTAGGCGGCGCGATCGGCGGCGGCGCGCGCCTGCGCTTCTTTCGCGGTCTGGGCGGCGACGGCGGCTTTTTCGGCGGCGAGACGATCCTGCTTCGCCTTTTCCGCAGCAAGGCGATCCTGCTCCGTCTTCGGGGGCACGGGCTTTTCAGCGGCCAACTTCTCCTGCTTCGCCTTCTCGGCGGCGAGGCGATCCTGTTCCGCTTTCGCCGCGGCGGCCTTGTCGGCTGCGAGCTTATCCTGCTTTGCCTTCTCCGCCGCAGCAGCGGCGGCGTGGCGCTGTTTCTCGCGGGCGATGACCTGCTGCTCGTAGGCGGCGCGGTCGGCATCGGCGCGCGCCTGCGCTTCTTTCGCGGCCTGCGCCGCGAGGGCGGCCTGTTCGGCGACCAGTTTGTCCTGTTTGATCTTCTCGGCGGCGAGGCGATTCTGCTCCGCTTTCGCGGCGGCTATCTTGTCGGCGGCGAGTTTGTCCTGCCGCGCCTTTTCGGCCGCGGCTTTGTCAGCGGCCAGTTTGTCCTGGTTGACTTTTTCGGCGGCGAGGCGCGCCTGTTCGGCTTTCGCGGCGGCGGCCTTATCGGCTGCGAGCTTGTCCTGTTTTGCCTTCTCCGCCGCAGCGGCGGCGACCTTATCGGCGGCGAGTTTGTCCTGCCTGGCTTTCTCCGCCGCGACGGCAGCGATGGCGGCGTCGTGACGCTGTTTCTCGAGAGCGATGACCTGCTGCTCGTAAGCGGCGCGGTCGGCGGCAGCGCGCGCTTCGGCATCTTTCGCGGCCTGGAGCTGAAGGGCTTTCTGCTCGGCGGCGCGATGGTCGGCGTCGGAGGGGGTCTGCGCCACGGAGGCGGCTGCAAAGAAGGAAGCAGCGGCGCAGGCGAGGATCTGGGCGAACACCCAGGACCGGGTGCGGGGATTGCTGGCTCGGCTCAATGCAGTCTCCTTTTATCCCATCTCCACCGGGGAGACGGACACGTATCACCAAGGCAACGACTCAGGCCGCGCCTGCACGGCGCGTCACGGACGCTCCGGTGCGCCGGGCGCTCCCATGCCGGGCATCGCACCCGGGGTCGGAGACGCCGCCGCCTGTTCTTTGCCTTTCCAGCGCAACACGCCGCCCGGAGTCAGATAAAGTATCTGGGCCCCGTTGCTCAACCGCACCTGATACTGGACCTTCGTGCCACGAAGCTTGGGACGACAATCAATTTCCTTGTAGGCCGGCAGCGCGGCCACCAGGATGCAACCTGTGCTGAAATCGATATCTTTTACCATTCCGGCTGCCGGTATTGCAACCCCCCCGGGGGTCGGCGCGGCCGTGCCGGAGGTGATACGCGTTCGGACCTTGGCGCCAATGGCCATGCCGGGCTTGACGGTGAAGCGCTGAGTGGCTGGCGCGCCGCCGTCCGGCGAGGGTGCGGTGAGGTTGAGCACGGCGCTTCCGTCCTGGCCGATCGAGACGACGCTGATCTGGACGAGCGCAGGGACATTGATCGCGCTGGCGGAAACGAACGGCGGCTTGCAACTGGCCGGCGCAAGGCTCTCCACTTCATTAATAGTGGTGATCCGATAGAGGTAGCTTTCTCCCTCATCCACGGAGTCGTCCAGGAACGCGAAGCAGCCCGGGACAATCAGCGGGGCGGCCTGGACCGCGCCGGTGCGCCCCGTCGTCGGGGTGATGACTTCGGGGGCCACTTCGGGGACGACCGGCCCGGCCGCCGGAGCGGCCGGCGCGCCGGCGGCAGGAGTGGCGGCCGCCTCTTCCGGCTGGAACCGCCGCCACATATCCGTGGCCTCTTCGCGCTTCTTGATCAGGCGCAGCGGTTTCTGGTTCACGCGGACATACTCGACATCCGGGGCGTCGGCGAGTTTTCGCTCGATCCATGCGCCGGTGGTCTGCCCGTGATCGACGTCGGACAGAGGCGGATTATCCGGGTAGAAGGCAATCAGGACGAGCGGGCGCGCACGGCGGACGCTTCCCTTGACGATGGGCCCGCGCGCGGCGAAAGCGACATCGCGCGGCGGGAAAGGTTCAGGCGCAACGTCAATCTTCAGCACGTTGACCTGGACACGGTAAGTCTGCTCCGTATCGGCACGCAGCCGGAGCAGGACGTTGCCTTTCTCGACGCCGGTGATCTCCACCACGGTGTTCCCATCGTCCGGCTTGTAGTTCAAGACGACGTGCACCAGCGGCGAGGGGGTGAGCAGGTCGGTGATCCGGGCGTCTTTGACGAGGATCTCTTTCTTGGTCCCCTTGGGAATCTGCACCATGCCCATTTCGACATCGACGGGGAGGACGAAGGGGTTGCGCCGATAGGGGCTGATGACGAGCAAGTGATCGAAGCGTCTGCGCAGGTCCCCGAGGAAGTCGGTGGGCGCCTTCACATGGACTTCGGTGCTCCGCATGGCTTCTTTGACCGTCCGGTCGTAGCGGTCGATCTCGCTGCTGAGCTCATCCAACGTGCGGTCCTGAACGACGAAGTTCTTGAACAGCGAGAAGATCAGCAGCAGACCCAAGGCGCCGAGCATGACCCAGTCGAAATACTTGACCGCGACGATTTTGATCTTCATGGAGCGGTCCCTCCCGCTCCGGCGGTTTTGGCGGCCTTGGCAGCTTCGGCCTCAAGCTTCTCCCGGGCGGGGCTGAACTGGTACGCCTCGCCCGAGAGGTCCAGCCAGACGTAGTTCTTCACTTCCACCGGTTCGATGGTTTCCGTTCCGGAAATCGGCCTGGGCGGCGGCGGGGCCTGCGTTACGGCGGCGGGCGCGAAGCCGAGGCCGAAGCTCGGCGCCGGGGCCGGTGCTGCGCCCCCGTTCGGCGGCGGCATGACGACGCCCCGATCCTCCATACCCATCCCCCCGCCCATTCCCTCCCCACCGCGCGTGCCGCCGGTGGTGGGGGTGATGGTGAGGATCTTGACGCGATAGCGCCAGCTATTGCTCAGGAGGCGGCGGATGAAGACGGGGATATGCTCGAACTCGACCTTGACGCGCATGGAGAACGAGAAGGTCTTGTACAGGTCGTTGGTTTGAGCGGCGCCCGCGCCAGATTCGGCGCGCCCGCCGCCGGCCGGCGGCTTCCCCGGCGTGCCGCCCGGAGAGGGTGAAGCGCCCGGGCCGCCTTCGCCGGACATCGTCCCGGCGGCCATGCCGCTGGTGTCCATCGTCAGGGAGGAGAGCTCGGCGATTTGCGGGCTGTGGTTGACGCGCACAAGCTGGTAATCTTTTTCATTTCGCAGGCAGACGATTCCTTCAATCGCCTGGGCGAGCTTGGTGGTGTTCCAGTGCCCCATGTCGTCCACCAGGCGCGCGCGCTCCTCGTCGGTGCCCTTGCGGAGCATGGAGGCCACGTCGTCGAAGCCCGGACGGCTGTCCAGCAGGCCGATGACGTCGCTGCGATAGCGGACCAGGCGCATTTCCATAATGAAGTCTTTGAAGCGCTGATGGTCGGCCACGTCTTCCTTGTCGGCGGGAACGAGGTTGTCCAGGTAACGGCGCTGCGTGTCGTCCAGCGTGATCGCGAGGACCTGCGACCAGGGGAATGTGGGGAGGTTCTCGTCGAAGATGATGGCGAGGTCCTGGTCTTTCGGATTGAAGATGATGGCCTGGAAGGTTTTGGTCAGCGCCGCTTTGTCCTCATCGCGCAGAAGCTCGTTGAGGCGAGCGTAGTTGCGGCTGATGGCCAGATCGGCGGGCTTGGAGGGGAAAGCGCCGGCCTCGGAGGTGGAGGCCATGTATTCGGCCAGGTCTTTCTCCGCCTGCTCGGTCAGGAAGTCGGCCATGTCCTTCTGCCGCCAGTACACTTCCATGGCGGCGGTCACCTGCGCGTCGTCCGGGACGCCCGAGCCCCAGGCGCTGGAGGGCTGGACGGAGAAGGCGGTGAAGCCGGCCTGCGCGAGCTGGCGCTGCAGCAGCGCGACCTGTTCCCCGTACACTTGCCGCCAGATGACGTTTTCTTTGATCTCCTTGCCAGTTCCGAGTTTTTCGCCTTCGAGGAAACGGCGCATCTGGGCGCGGCGCGGTTGGCGGGCCAAGTAGAGCACGCTCTGGTCGATCTGCTCGGTCATCAAGCTGGAGCGCTTCTTCGCGGCTTCGATCGAGGCATCGTTCGGGATATCGCCGGGGCGGTCGGCGTATTTCTTGAGTTTGTCCCGGGTGTCCTGGAGTTTTTTGAGCTCGGACTCGTACTGCGCGGAGATGCCGCGCACCACGCTGAAGTGGAACGCGACCGCCAGGACCGCCACGACTCCGGCGATGATGTAGATCAAAAATTGCTTGACTATTGGCATCAGCACAACGTCCTATTTCTTCTTCGGCACCGTGGTGGTCGGCGTCTGTCCTTCAGTCGCCGCCGCTGCCTGGGCCGCCTGATCGGCAACCTTCTTCTCCGCGTCGGCCTGAGCCTTCTCCGCCGCTTCCTTAATCATTTCAGCGAGCTTCGCTTCCGTCTCCTCGGCGGTGAGCAACGCAACGGAGACGGGGGCGAACAGTTCGGTCTTCTGCACCGTGCCGGGACCGTTCGGATTGGTGACGGTGACGGTGCGGTACTGCACGGCGCCGACGACCACGCCGCTCACGATGGGCACTTTCTGCCAGTAGACGGTCGCCAGATGGAGATACTTGGGCAGGACGTCTTTGAGCTCGCTGTCGAGCAGGGAGACGTCGCAACTGGCCTGGAACGTCAGCACGAGACTGGCTTTGGCCAGCTTGTCCGCTTCCTCGGAGGCAGACGCACCCGTGGGCGCAGGGGCGCCGCCCCCGCCACCGTGCGAGCCGCCGCCCGGCCCCCCCGGCGCCGCGCCTCCGGGTCTGCCGCCCCCGCTCGCGCTTTCGGCCACGCCGCCCGCCGAGCCGCTAAAGGTGAAGCCGGCATCGATGCGAATATCCTGCGGGATGACAGCAGAGATGCCCTTGACGACCTGCTCGCCGTATTGGCGGTATCGCCCGAAGGTCTCAAAGGTCTTGATACGGGGGTCATCGCCGGCGATGCTCTGGTCGTATGATTTCTTCTTGGCGTCCGCTTCGCCGAGGGTGCGGTCCCCTTTGCCGGTGCGCCCTGCCATGTCCGCGAGGGTCGCCTTCTCCTTACTATAGAAGCAGAAGACCGTGGCCCAGACCAGCGCGGCGGCGACGACTGCGCTGTAGCGTTTGGCGTGAAGCTCGCGCTGGATGACGAAGTCGTCGGGCAGGAGGTTCACGCTGGCGCGGCCCTGTCCGAGCCCCTGAAGCGCGAGGCCGATCGCCACGCCCAGGCCGGTGAGGTTCTTGCTCAGGTCGCTCAAGCGCTCCTGCGGCCCCTGGTAAACGATGTTGTTGAGCTGGTTCAAGGGGGTGATTTTGTATTGAAGCTGCTCGGCGAGGAACTTGTCGAGCCCGAAGAGGCGGAAGCCGTCGCCGGTGACCAGCACCTCGTCGAATTTCACCGCCTGGCTGAGGGACTTGTAGTAGCCGACGGAGCGCTGAATCTCGGCGACCAGGTCGCGCATGGCGGGACGGAGAACTTCCAGAATCTTCCGGCGCTGGCGGTTGTCGGCGATGTCGAGCTTGAGTTTTTCCGCCTCGGCGCGGGGGATGTTGAGGCGCTTTTCCAGGGTGGTGGTGAAGCTGTTGCCGGCGATGGGCAGGTTGCGCAGCCAGAACTTGTTGCCGTCAATGATGAGCAGGTCCGTGCTCTGCGCGCCGACGTCGACGACGACCACGGGCTGCTCGATCTTCACCTCGTGGCGGATGAAGTTGTAGAGCGCGAGAGGGGCAACCTGGATGCCGTAGAGGCGGCGGCGGAGCGCGGCCATTTCCGCCAGGTAGGCGTCCACCACTTCGCGCTTGACGGCGAAGAGGCCGATTTCGATTTCTTCGCCGGGGACGAAGTCCTTGCGCACGGATTCGTACGCCCAGACCACTTCGTTCAAGCTGAAGGGGATCTGCTGGCGGGCTTCGTAGAGGACGATTTCCGGGATGCGGCGCTTGTCGACGGGAGGAAGGCTGATGAAGCGGCTGAAGACGGCCTGGGGGGCGATGGAGACGAAGCACCGGTCGCGCCCGAGCCCGGCGGCCTGCAAGGCGGCAATCGCCTCGGGCAGCCGGTTTTCGCGGCGCGCGCCCGCTTCGCCGGCCAGCTCACCGTAGCGGATGATCTGGTAGTCGAGCAGGACGATCTGCTTCCCCACGCGCTTGAGCTTGACCGCTTTAAGCGCGGAGTCGCCGACGTCCAGGCCCCAGACCGCTCCGAAATTCAGCATACGCGCCAACTCCAGAACCGCGAACCGCCGTCAGTTGTCGTGAGGCGCCGACCCGAACAACAGGTCGCGCACCTTGGGAGCCGTCACTTCGACCGGCTCCTCGGGAGCCAGTTCCAGCCACTGCACGTTCGGAAAACTTTTCAACCAGCCGCGCTGCTTTCGCGCCAGCCGCCAGGTGTTGCGTTCGACGCTTTCGATCGCCTGCTCCAGGGGCATCTCTCCGCGCAGATGCGCGAGCACCTCGCGATAGCCGATCGCCTTCTGTGCGGAGCGCGACATGCCGCCGGCGGCGAGGGCGCGGCGCACCTCGTCCACGATGCCGGCTTCGAACATGCGGTGCGTCCGCAGGCGGATGCGGCGCTTGAGGTCCTCTTCGCTGCGCCGCAACGCCACCATGCGATATTCCACGGCGGGGGCCGCAGCCGGGTACTGACGCTGATGCTCGGAGATCGGCCGGCCCGTTCCACGCACCACTTCCAGTGCACGAATGATACGCGTTAGGTCGTTAGGATGCAACCGTTCAGCGGTCACCGGGTCGAGCCGGCGCAGTTCCTCGTGCAGGGCCGCCGCGCCGCGGCGCTCGGCCTCGCGGGTCAGTTGCTCGCGCAGCGTCCAGTCGGCCGCCGGGCCTTCGAAAATTCCGTACAGGAGTCCGCGCAGGTAAAGAGGAGTTCCGCCGACGAAGAGCGCCGGCCGCCCGCGCGCGGTGATCTCTTCCACAGCCGACCGGGCGGCGGCAAGATAGTTGGCAAGGCTGTAAGACTCACCGGATTCCACCACGTCCACCAGATGAAGGGGCACGGCATCACGGACAGCGCGCGGCGGTTTGGCCGCGCCGACATCCAGCCCGCGGTACACTTTGATCGAGTCCACCGAGATGAGTTCCGCTCCGGTGGTTCGCGCCAATTCAACGGCGACGGCCCCCTTGCCGGAGGCGGTCTGTCCCGTCAGAATTCGCAGCGGGGCGCTCAGCTTCCGGCACGTCGTCATGCGATGCGAAACTCACTGAGCAACCTGTTCCAAGCCGACAATTTTACCAATGGAATCTAGCACACCTGCCGAAAGAATGTCAACAAGAAAACCGGGGCGGCATCCCCCCATTAAATGAAGGCGGCGCCGCAACTTGGAGAAAACGCCCCCGGGCGGCATGAACAGCCGTTTCCGGCACCCCCTCCCGTGCCGCAATGCCCCTCCGGAATATCAAGCAAACTGCGTCGCGCGGTCGTAGATGCAGAGGGGGGAATGTGTTATAAGACAGGCGTGGGAGATCGGCCTATGTTCGTCAGGCGGAACTCGGCCGGGGCAGAGAGAAGAAAGCGTAGCTGTTCTTCTTCTTCTTCGCGCAATACATTGCGGCGTCGGCGTTTGCCACAAGGGACTCGTGGCTCTTCCCGTCCGACGGGTAGAGAGCGATACCTATGCTTGCCGTGACCCGGCACTCATGGCCCTTGAACGCAAACGGCTCTGACACAGCGTCCAGCGCCCTCTGCGCACATAGGGCGACCCCGTCCAGGTTGGCAACCTCGGGCAGAAGGATTGTGAATTCGTCCCCGCCCAGCCGCGCGACCGTGTCGCAATCGCGCATGCACTCCGTCAGGCGTTCGGCAACGCCTTTGAGCACGAGGTCGCCCGCCATGTGCCCAAGAGAGTCGTTGACGGGCTTGAAACCGTCCAAGTCCAAGAGCATCACGACGAGCGTCCGCCGCTCGCGCGCCGCCAGGGCCAGCGCCTGAGTCAGTCGGTCCTGAAACAGATCTCGGTTGGGAAGGCCCGTTAACGGGTCATGCGTGGCCAGGTAACGGAAACGATCCTCCGCCCGTTTGTGGGCGGTGATGTCCACGAACATGGCCACGTAGTTGATGGGCTGGCCTGACGGATCTTTGACGGCGCTGATGGCGAACATCGCCGGATACGGCTCCCCATTCTTGCGCCGGTCCCAGATTTCTCCCTGCCACGCGCCCGTTTCAGTCAAAGCAGCCCACATCTTTTTGTAGAACTCCGCATCGTGCCGGCCGGACTGCAACAAGCGCGGGTTCTTGCCGATCACTTCGTCGGCCGCGTAGCCGGTGGTGGCGGTGAAGGCCGGGTTGGCTGCGGTGATCGTTCCCTGAACGTCGGTCACAAGGATGGCTTCGGACGTGTTTTCGAGAACGGCGGAGGCAAGACGCATGCGCTCGTCTTCACTCCGTCGGCGCAGCGCGCGCTCGATCACAGTGGGCAGCAGTGCGAGATAGCCGCCATCCACATCCTTGACCAGGTAATCGTAGGCGCCCAGTTTCATGGCTTCGACGGCGATTTGCTCGTTGCCGGAGCCCGTGATCATGACAATGGGGGGCAACGGCCCCCGCGAGGCAAGGCGGCGAATGACTTCGATCCCATTGTAGACCGGCATGTTCTGATCAACGGCCAGCAAGTCGTAGGTCCCCGTCTCGCACATCGCCAGGCCCTGTTCTCCGTCGGCGGCATGATCCACGACGTGGCCCGCCCTTTCCAGAGCCTTTTGGCAGAGCCGGGCCAAGCCGGGGTCGTCTTCCATCAGAAGGATGCGAAGCGCTCCTGTCGGCATGATGGCTACCTGTTATGTGGGATGGTCACAACGGAGAGGAAGAGGCCCAATTGCCGAACCGCTTCGGAGAACTGCGCGTAGTCCACCGGCTTGGTGATGTACACGTTGCAGCCCAGGTCATAGCACCTGCCCACTTCGCGCGGATCATCGGTTGTGGTCAGGATGACTACCGGGATGCGCTTGGTGCGTTCGTCCGCCTTCATGCGCTGGAGCACCTGATAGCCGTCGAGCACCGGCATGTTAAGATCCAGAAGCACGAGCAGGGGCAGCGGGCGATGTTCTTCCCCCTCCTGGCTTGCGAAAAGGTAATCAACGACTGCCTGGCCATCGTGGACAACTACGATCTTGTTGGTGATGTTCGCCCGGCGCAGATTCTTCTCGATCAAACGCGCGTGCCCCAGATCGTCCTCGGCCAGGAGAATAACGACTTCCTGCTTCTCAGTCAGTTGCGCCACAGCCATGGCCGCCTCCTTTGTCAAGGTGATGTGGAAGGGAGAACGTGAACGTAGTGCCCACGCCTAACTCGGATTCGCAGTGAATCTGCCCGCCGTGCCGGCGGACTAGGGCTTGCACATAGGCCATGCCCATGCCCTCCCCCGGAACGTTCTGCTTGCCCGCGCGTCGGAAGGGAGCGAAAACCTTGAACATATCTTCCTGGGCAATGCCCCGTCCGTTGTCTCGCACAATAAAGGTGGTCGCCGTTTCACCGCGCTCGCCGAAAATCTCGATCCGGCCCGGTCGTCCGGGCTCAAGGTATTTCACGGCATTGCCCAGAATGTTGCCCATGATCTGCTCCATGGAGGTCCGGTCGGCCACGACATCGGGCAGCGCCCCAAGGCACACATGCGCTGTGGCGCTGTCTATCTGATGGGCCAGGCCATTCAGCGCCGCAAGGACAAGCTCCTCCACGTTCAGGGCCTCCAGGCGCAACTCCCGGCGTCCCAAGCGCGAGAGGGTCAAGAGCGCGTTCACAAGATGGTCCATCTGCGTGGCGGAGGAATCGATAAAGCCCAGGGCCTCCGACATTTCCTCCCGCGCCGCCTTTACGCCCTCCTTCGCCCGCTCCTCGGCCAAGTGAGACAGCGCGGCTTCGAGGACAGGCGTGAGGGTGTTCAAAGAGGAGCGCAACTCGCCCGCGAAGCCTTTCAGGTTGACCAGAGGCGCCCGCAGATCGTGCGACACGATGTAGGCGAACTGTTTGACCTCCTCGTTGGCTTGTTCCAACTGGGCGGCATAGCGTCGCACGTTCTCCTCTGCCCGCTTGCGGGCAGTGATGTCGCGGATTGTTCCGTAATACTCTCTCCCGGAACCGTCCTCATTCAACCGGAACCCTGAAGTAATGAGCGCATCAATGATCGTCCCATCCTTTCGCCTTAACTGGGCCGGATGTTCCTTGACATGGCCTTGTTTCTCAATCATGGACAGCAATGCGGAACGTTCTTTCGGGTGCACATAACGAGAGGAAATGGGAACTTGATACAACTCCTCCAGGCTATCATACCCGAACATCTCCAGTGCGGCGTCGTTCGAGGCAATCCAATTCCCGCTCTTGTTGGTGATGAAGACACAGTCTCGGGACATGGCGAAGAATTCGTGGTATCGATTCTCGCTCTCCCTCAGTCTTTCCTGCGCCTTCTTGCTCTCAGTGATGTCTCGGCCCTCCGGGATAAGGAGAACAACATGGCCGTTTTCATCCCTGACGGGCTTGAGGGAGAAATCGATGTAATGAACGCTCCCATCCGGCTCGGGGTGGGTCGCCTCGAAGCGCATGAATCGCCCCTGTGCGGCTTCTCCAACGGCGGCGCGAAGCTTGTCCTGCATTTCCGGGCTATGTGCCCACCAAGGCGTATCCCAGAAAGGCTTGCCGAGCACCTTGGCCGCCTCAACTCCCGCAAGTTTCAACGCGGAAGGGTTGGCGTCGATGAGCGTCCCATCGGGTGTCATGAGGCCGATGAATTCGAACGTCTGGTCGAAAATAGCGCGGAACTTCGCCTCATTCTCCCGCAGCGTTTTCTCTGCCCGCGCGCGTACTTGGATCTGTTCGTCGCGCTCACGCAGGACTTGTTCCAGTCTCGCAGATTCTTCACAGACGACCTGTTCCTGCACGGCCAACAAGTCATTCAGCGCCGCCACCTGAGCCTGTAGCATGCGCACCGGGCCGCCCGAATCGCTCTCTTCCATCCGTGCGTGCCTCCGTCTTGCTTCCGTTTCCCGTTCGCTCAGGCAAAAACAGCCTTGCCAACAAATGGCAGAAGGGCCAGTTTCACGCTCAGCGCCAGTGTCTTGAACATGTCGGCGGCTTCTTTGGGGATGTCCGTTCGGGAAAACATGATTACGGCGAAGAGGTTACCCGAGGGCAAGACGCCGCCAAAGCCGATCACGGATCGAACTCCATACGGAATGACAAACTCCTCTTGCGCGGGGACATATTGGTTCCCGACGGCATTTGGCACGTAGAAGACGTTGTACGTCGTTTGAGCCATATCCGCGAGAACGGCCGCATCCGGAAGAAGCAGGGTGTTCACTTCAACCCCGAGTTGCTGGATGAGTTGCCGAATCATAGGAAATCTATCAACGAACTGTTCACTCGGAAGGGGGATGGTCTGGTGTCCTGTAGACTGCCGCCGCGAATTCCACTCAGCCTTCACACCAACGGTTGCCAGCAACGTCAGACATTTCATTTCGGGAGGCGCGCTGACGCCACCCAGCATCTTCAGGGCAAGCGCACGCCGAGATTCGTCGAGTTCCTCATACGGGTGCGTCTTGAACACACGCGCCAGAACGAGAGACTTCTCTCCTGTTGCCCCATCCAGAAGATGGTCATACAGATACTGCACGATTCGCTGTGCGACTTCCTCCATCGTGGCCGCATCTGCACCGATGGAACGTAGCGCACTCGAGCATTGCGCCATATCCTTCAAAGAGAAATGCCGGATGTCGTACATTGCCACGCCTCCGAAAACTGGCGCGCGTGGAAGAAGCCGCCCCACATCGCCGCAGCGGAACCGTTGATGTAGTTTATCCTATTCAAAAGGGGAAGGCTATATATTTCCGAATAGCCGATATCGGAATATCCCCTCCAAACTCTTGGGGGAAGAGTCACGCGGTCATAGATGCAGAGGGGGGAATGTGCTATAAGACAGGCGCAAGAGAATTGGGATGACGCAGTCGGCAATTTCGGCAACGGGCGGCGGCCCGGAATGGGGAGGGAACGATGAGAGGACATATTCTGCGGATGGTGTGCGCGATGCTGGGGCTGGCGCTGGTCGCCGCGGGTTGCGAGAAGTCGCGCGTCACGGAGCAGCCGACTGCTCCGGCGACTGCCGCCGTGGAATCGGCAAGCTCAGATTCCGCCCGCGACCTGCTCATCAAGAGCGAGGTGGAGACGGCGGTCAGCATGCTCCGGGAGATCGATGCGAAACGCCGCCAGGGGGCGATGAGCCTCGATCAGGCAAAGACGCTCGGGGCCGACCTCCTGCGGGAACTCAGGTACGGCGCCGATGGGTACTTCTGGGCCGACACGACGGAGGGCGTGAACGTTGTTCTGTACGGCCAGAAGGAGGTGGAGGGGAGAAATCGGCTGGAGGACAAGGACCTTAAGGGCACATGCTACGTGAAGGACTTCCTGGCCAAGGGGAAAGCCGGCGGCGGATATGTCGAGTACTGGTTCCCGAAGAAGGGGGAGACCGCGCCGCAGCCGAAGAGGTCCTATGTGCTTCTGTTCGAGCCGTTCGGGTGGGTTGTGGGCACGGGATACTATCGCTGAACGCGCAGGGCGGCGGGACCGGCGTCCCCGTATCGGCCCGTAGGGGCAAGGTGGCCTGCCCTCCGAAGCTTTAGCGAAGGAGGATGCCTTGCCCTCCTCAACCCTGCCAATCAACGCCTGGAGGAAAAGGAGCCTGCGCATGAAAGGGGTTCGCGCAGGAAAGAGGTCCGCGCAGGAAAAGGGGTCTGGCTGCTTTTCGCGTTCGAAAAGATGCCTGACCCACTTTTCCGTGGAATGCCCCCCGCTCTCAACGCTCGGACCGTGACAGGACGTTGGGAAATGCTCCCCCGTACATGACGGGCAGAGTGTCCCCCCGCGCTTCCGGCGCTTACGCCGGCAGTTGCCTGTTCCGTGTCCCGTAGGACACGATATTTGGGTGCGTCGGGTGCGACGGTGTGCGCCCATGCGTCGGGGGCGTCTGGCAAGACGGTACGACGGTGCGCCGGGCACGACTAAGAACAGACAACTGCCCTGCGCCATTCCCTCCAATAAACCATGGTGGAGCGGGCTGTCCTCAGCACGCTCTTCATGCCGTGCTGTCCAGGTGCGTTTGCGTCATATGTAATCGCCCTCAACGCCGCCGCGGCCTGAGGGACGTTATCTTCTCAGCCCTTACCCTTGTTCATTCCACATTCTGTCCCGCGCCGTGTGCCGGACCCTGAGCCAGCTTGCCGTGAGCCTGCTTGCGGTGAGCTTGTCGAGCCCGCCGAATGGGTCGAAGGGCACTCGCCGTTGTACGTCCCTCCATCTATGTCAGGAAATGGGCGACAAGCCCCCCACCTTTTGTCCCGCGCCGCCACGTGAGCCGCCGTTCACTCCAAACTCAGTGCTCTGCACTCTGCGTTCTACATTCGAAAACAGTCCTTCCACACCTATCAGGGTTCGTACACCACGAAATCGCGAACCCCCTTGTCATTCCTGCCCCAAACCCTCATTATTTAATTCTGCCCCCTTTCTCGTTCTCGTAGGGGCGCAGCATGCTGCGCCCTCCGTCATTCTGCAATCTGCGCTCTCCTCCTCCTACCTCCGCGCCTCCGCATCTCCGCGTGACCCGCCGTTCGTTCTGCATTCTCTTCCCGCGCTTGACTTTCCCTCGCGGCACCGCATAATGGAACGGACGCTGCGTCGCCTGGGATAATTGGGGACAGTCACCTATTTATAGAGATTGCGCAAGGAGGAAATAGGTGACTGTCCCTATTTATCCGCCCGCACTCTGCCCACACAGTCCGCTGAGACGTTTTCCAATGCAATGGGGCACTGCAAGACGCCGCGTTGAACGCGTTTCGTGGTCGCCGTTTCGCCGCGGACCATCCACTTCGACTGCTCTTGGTGTCAGATGAGATTTTCGGGAGGGACAGTTGTCAAGCATAAATGGGTTTGTGTCCCCGGAATACCCGGAATACCCGGAGGGACAGTTGTCAAGCATAAATGGGTTTGTGTCCCCGGAATACCATTGCATCTGTCAGTGGCGAGGGCTGAACTCCAGTCGCAGACATGAGCACGACGATGGCGGTGGCTGCGCTGTAACACGTGTGGCGGCAACATGCACTTCGCCCCGCAGACCGTGGGAACCGTTCGATGCAGCCAACTATTTGGAGGGATCATCAAGTCGAACTATCGCGACGCAGCGTGACGTTCTGAAAACCCGGACGTATCCGGCATCGCCATTACCAGCAGCACTATCTTAACATCGCACCACTGCGTCGCGACACAGCCGAAGAACACGACCGGGAATCCTCGGCTCAGTCCTCCGGGCGCAGCCATCGACGCCCGACGCGAGAGAATGTCGTAAAATCGGGGCCGCACGTACAATCCAGACGCTCGCTTACATTTTGGTACCCGCCAGACAGTCGGTACATCCGAGAGTTCTGCCACAGGTGTATCTTCCCGCTCCACACCGAAAGAGCTGCGATTGTTGAGCCATCGGGGCTTATTTCTGCAACCCCGATACTGTCATCGCCTTCAACTCTCATTGCCACAAGTCTCTTCGGAGAACCAGCATCGAGACGCCATACCTCAAAGGCCTTGGCACCCCACATCATAACTGCGGACCTTGCCGGACAGAAGGAAGTTCCCCGCAACTCCTCGTAAGGCAAAGAAGATATCGTCGCAGACGAGGCCGCCGCTCCACCAGAATATGGGTAGAACATCGGACGTGGCTTGTGGGAAGCGCCCCACACCATGACTCCATTGTGCGATCCCTTGGTGTCTGACAGGCCGGCGCACAACCGGCCTTGCCCGTCAAAGAACAGGCCAACTATGCGGCAATCCCGGCAGTCAATCGCGAGCGTATTCTCCACTGCGAGCCGTTGCGACATGCGGCGGATGGCGATTCCTGGGCCACTGGCAAGTCCAACTCCACTCGCAATCGTCTTTCCGTTGGTGCCGAAAGCGATCTGATCGTCGTAGCCACCCTCAATCTCATGAATCACGCAACCCGACGCCAAGTCTACGAATTGAACAGAGCAGGTATCTTCCGAACCACCTATTATTGCAAGGGCCTTCCCATCTGTGCTGAATACTGGCGTTGACACCCAGGTCCTATTCGGGTCATCCAACTCCCTGACGCACAGATTGCGCCCAACGTCCCATAGACGCACGACCGCTACGTTGCTTGGTCCGACCCTACTACTTGTGCTGGCAAGCAACAGCGTTCTTGTGTCGGGGCTAAAGGCCAGAGACTTCGGCGTCTCGTCTTCGTCAAACGTAAGCGTAGAAATTAATATCTGCTTTCTCACATCCCAGACCAGTATCGCGCATCTATCACAGCAGTTCATCTTCGCGGCTGCTAAGTAACGGCCATCCTTGCTGAAAATCATAGCACTTCTTGTTAACGCGACGGTCTGGCCAGTATCCAATGTCCCATCGTAGGTGAATGCATTTGCCCATTCCTCTGTGGAAAAATCGCCATCGCGCCCCTCGATTGTCTGGCCACCCGACATAGATAGTGCGGAGCACCCACAGAGGACGAGGACCGTCCCGACAGCAATTGCTGCCCCGAGCCAATACCTTATGGTTGTCATCCATGCCTCCAGAACATCTGCGCGCCAGCTATGCGTAGCTTCTCAAACATCAAAACTTCTGCATATCCGGCACGTAGGCGTTGTAGTCATTTGTTCCGTCCGGCTTTTCCGGCACTCCGATGGCCCAAATGTCTTTCCCAGTCGCTTGCTGCGTGACATCATCAGCTGTAATCTTCCTGTTCTTGTGGATCAAATTAGTATCACTTGTGAAGACGACATATTCGCGATAGCCATAGACCGTAACATCACTGTACACACCATGAGATAATGAGACCAATTTTACGGAAAAAGGGGTAACACTTGTCCGTCCATCGAGACGGTGATGACACCGTTGTGGTGTAACCAGGATTCCACGGCCCGACGCCACGCGGCGTCCTGGGCATCGGCGCCGGAT